>NZ_MDSS02000070.1 GCF_001758425.2 Nesterenkonia sp. PF2B19
CCTCAATCATCGACCACTGGGCATCGGAGAGCACCTGGAACCTCGACATCTACTCAGTCTCGCAGGACGGGCGCTACATAATTGTCAGACATGCCCTAGTAGGCCTCATCCTACTCGGCGGTGAAGTGCTCGGCTGATCCTGCGGGGCGCCGCCGAAGACCTTGAGTGATCCGGACGCTGGTCGGGATGAGTGTCCCGCGGTGCGAGTGGTGGTGCCAGTCCGCAGAGCGGCGGCTGGTCGAGAGCGTGAAGGGTCCCCGTGGGGCAACGGCTTGCTCCACAGGGTCCGGTGGGACCGGCGTGGAGCGGGGCTGTGGCTGTCCGGATCCTTGCCTGGGCGAGTGCCCGAGCGGACATCGACGTTGACGTCGATCGTGTCCCGATACGCCTCCATGCTCACCAACCGACAGCCCTCTCGACACAGTCCAGCGGTACCAGGTCGATCTGATGCCGACGGCGGGGCTGCTGCATCGAATGGGGGAGTCCGGTCAGAAGCGCTCGGTTGCGGGCGTGGCTCGGTCTGGGTCGTCGTATGGTTCCGGCCAGAATTCAGTGATCTCCGTGATCCTGCCGGAGTCGTCGAACGACAGGAAGGACTGCGCGTCGCCGCAGTCGTCCCCGACGGTCCAGGCGAACCAGATCACCGCTCTGTCAGTGTCCCCGAGCACCCACTTCTCCGTGAGCTGCCAGTCGCCCGGGTATTCCTGGTTGAACCGCAGGAACGCCTCCCGGCCGCGCCGGCGCTCGCGGCTCTGCGGCGTTGTGTAGATGACGTCGGGATGGAGCAACGCGGACCAGGCGTCCCATTCGCGATTCGTGAGGTGGCTGAGGTAGTTACGGGCAAGATCTGCGGTGTCGGCCATGGAGTGAGGATATCGGCGGATGGTCGCGATGTCGGAGGGGCCCCGCGATGCGCCGTCCCACGAGCACTCCGACGGCAACGTTGCGGCCCTCCGTCCGTGCCGGTAGACGTGACGATCTGCGGTTCCCTGTCCCAGGGTGCAGGAAACCGTCAGTGCTTGAAGTGCACGAACACGCGCCCGAAGTTCTTGCTGTCCTTCTCCACCCGGTGATATCTGGCTTTGACGTCCTTGCGGTCCAGGAACCGCAGCACCCGCTTCTTCAGCTGTCCGCTGCCCTTGCCGGGGATGATCTCCACGGTCTTCACCTTCGTGCGTTCGGCTTCGTCGATGATCTCGGCGAGCGCACGGTCGATGTCGCGGCTCCTGTTGAAGATGTCGTGCAGATCAAGAGTGAGTCGTTTCGACATTGCTGGGCCTATCGTCGGTTGGACGTGCCATCATCCCCAGGCTACAAGGTCGTCTGATATGGGATGCTGGTCATATGTCCAGTGCAGTGAGTCTCATCCGTTCTGCCACCCTCTCCGACGTGGCCGAGTACGCCTACGCGGCCACCGCACGCAAGGAGGCCAGGTTGGTCTTCCTCGCAGGGGCCTGCCCGCTCGATGCCGACGGCGCCACGGTCGCAGTCGGTGACTATGCCGGTCAGGCGGCGGCATGTGTGGCGACGATGGAGGACGCCCTGGCCGCGGCAGGAGCCCGGATCGATGACGTCCTCAGCACGCGCGTGCTGGTGGCGTCGTCGTCCCAGGCTGATCTCGTGGCGGCCTGGGAGGTGGTGCGTGATGCGTTCGGAGACCATGATGTTCCGAGCACACTGATGGGGGTCACCGTCCTCGGCTATGACGACCAGCTGGTCGAGATCGAAGCCGTGGCCGCAGTGGTGGACTGAGGGCTCCCGTCGCTCTCAGGTGCGCCGCAGGGCCTGCTCGAGCGGAATGCGGCCATCCTGCCACGGCGTCAGGAGCCAGACGATCACATAGGCTCCGACCCCCAGCACCGGGAGCAGGAACGATGCGAGCAGCAGAGCCCGCACGAGCCAGACATTCGCCCCGAGCTTCTCGGCGATGGCCCCGCCGATTCCTGCGACGAGACGGTCAGGGCCTCGCCGGATGCCGAGTGAGCGGATGGTGTCGAAGATGCGATCCATGCTCCCGATGGTACGCGCACCGTCTTGGCAGTCTCTGCTGGGCACGCTCCGAGGGGGTGACGGCCGCTGGGCGGTGGGCGCAGACCATCCTCAGCTGTGAGTTATCCACAGATGCCCGGAGGGGCTGGTGGCCGGTGCGGCGCCCGACGGAGGATCGAAGCATGAGCTTCGAAGACCTCCCGGAGAACTGGACCGAGATGCCCCTGACCTCCCAGCCGCTGGCCGCCGATGCGGTGGATCTGCTGATCAGCGAGAAGGACCGTGCTCGGAGCACGATGCTTCTGCTGCCCTGCGATGCCCGCGGCGTCGCTTACCCCACCCCGGTGCTGATCGGCGAGATCGACTGGCACGTCGGACCGTCCGAGCGTCGAGAGATGCTGGAAGCCCTGGCCTCCCTGCAACTGGAGTCTGCGTTGGTGGCGGCGTCCTCCCGCCATCGCCTGTCCGACGCCGTCGTCGCCGCCTGGGCCACTGATCTGCAGGAGATCTTCGACGACGCGGGCACCTGGCTGCTGGGGTTCTTCAGCGTCTGGCCTCTCACGGTGGAGCCGGTGGCGCTGAGGCTGAGGGCGTGAGCGGGCTGCGGCAGCTCAGTGCCCGAAGGGGCGCGTAGGCTCTCCCCATGGCGCCTCACGAATTCGTCCCCGCAGACTTCGACCCGCCGACCGCATTGGCCACTCGGCAGTTCCGGCTCGAGCCGCTGGGTCCGCAGCACAATGAGGCCGACCTCCGGGCGTGGACATCGAGCATCGCGCACATCAGGGCCACTCCGGGGTATCCGGACGGCTCCTGGCCGCCGGAGCAGGGCATGAGCCCGGAAGAGAACCTCGCCGACCTCACGCGGCACGCGGCCGACTTCGTTGCGCGTCGAGGTTTCACCTTCACGGTGCTCGATCCCGACGACGACGTCATCGGCTGCGTGTACCTGTATCCCTGCGCTTCCCCGGAGCATGACGTGGAGGTGCAGTCCTGGGTGCGGCAGGACCGTGCCGAGCTGGACGAGCCGCTCGCCCAGGCGGTGGCGGACTGGCTGGTCGTCGCCTGGCCCTGGGAGAACCCGGACCGTCACGGTCGCTGACCCCGCACCTCCACCGTGACGGTGACGTGGTCACCGACGTCGATCCGCTCGGCCCGCTGCACCGCCACTTTCACCGGCACCAGGAAGCGGCCGTCCTTCGGCCAGACGGCCGTGTCGAAGTCGGTGGCGCCGATGGTGGCGCTCACCGGCACCTGTCCCCAGTACATGAGACCCCGGGCGGCCTCCTTCATCTGGGCGGAGACCTCTTCCGGCATGGGCGCAAAGACGAATGGTGCAGGTCCGCGCCATTCGATGAGCTCTGCGTCGAAGGTCCAGCCCGTCATCGACTCTCCATGCGCTCATGCTAGCGGCAGGCCGGGGCAGGGGCGCTCGTCAGGCCGAGTCCTCCGGCCAGTCGAACCGTCGGAGTGAACCGTAGGAATCACGGCGGGCGGCGTAGGCCAGGGTGGCCTGCTCCGGGGCGTCGTCGCCGATCAGGACCCGCAGGGGGCGGTCGGGGTCGCCCAAGTGCGCGATCAGGCGTCGGCGGCGAGGCGAGGATCGGCGTCCGTCGGCTGCGTGTCGGCATCAGGGGCGGGCCACGGGACAGCGGGGGTGCCGAAGAGGTCGGTGCGCAGCGCGTCGTACTCGGGCTTCGGTTCGGCGAACGTCATGCTCGTCCCGGCCCAGTCGGTCGCGAAGCCGCCCAACTGGGCGATCGTCACCCGGATGCCGAACTGCGCGACCTCGGCGGACAGCGCCTCGCTGAACCCTTCGAGAGCCCATTTGCTGGCGTTGTACACCCCGAACGTCGGCATGGCTCCGACGGCGCCCACCGTGGAGATCTGCACGATGTCGCCACCGCCGCCGGCCCGCAGGTGGGGGGTCGCGGCGCGCGAGACCCACATGGCGCCGAACAGGTTCAGGTCCACGAGGTCGCGGGCCTGCTGCTCCTCGACCTCCTCGATCGCGCCGACGAAGCCCGCGCCGGCGTTGTTCACGACGACGTCGAGACCGCCGAACTCCTGGGCCGCGTCATCGACGACGGCGGTGACGGCCTGGGCGTCACGGACGTCGAGCGGAACCTCCCGGGCTGAGTTCGGATGGGCATCGACCAGCTGCGACATCGCTCCGGGGCTGCGGACGGTTCCGATGACGCGGTCTCCCTGTGCCAGGGCGGCCTGCGCGAAGGCGCGACCCAGTCCGCGGCCTGCGCCGGTGATGAGCCAGGTGCGGACGCGAGCTGGTGTCTCAGGCATGGCAAGTTCCCTTCAGCGAAACGGTTCGTCTCGCCAGTATCATGAGCGACGCTTCATCCTGTCAAGACGGTGCGTCTCGTCTCGCGATGAGGTACTCTACCGGCATGACGCCTACGCCGGAGACCTCCACGTCGGGAGCGCGGGAACCTGACGCGTCCCGACGCAGTGATCGAGCCCGCCGAGCGATCCTCTCTGCGACGCGCGAGCTGATCAGCGACGTCGCTACGCCCGGCTGAGCATCGAAGGCATCGCCTCGGCCGCCGGCGTCGGCAAGCAGACGATCTACCGCTGGTGGAGGTCAAAGGCCGCCGTCGTCTTTGATGCGATTCTGGAGGCCAACTCGCAGGACGGCGGGTCCGTGGCGTTACCGGACACCGGTGACCTCGAATCGGATCTCCGGGCCGTGCTGCGGGGGACCGTAGCCGCGCTGACCGAGCCCGCCACCGACCGCCTCCAGCGCGCGATCACCGCAGAGATTCAGACGGACCTCGTCGTCGCTGACGAGTTGGTGTACCGTCTGCTCCGTCCTCAGCTCGACGCCACCGCTGCGCGCATCACGGCAGGGGTGCAGGCTGGTCAGGCCGGTGAGTCCGTGAATCCGCAGCTGGCGGCGGAGCTCCTCTTCGGCCCGGTCTTCCATCGCTGGCTGCTGCGAACCGGCCCGCTGGATGACGAGTTCGCCGATGGTGTGCTGGCCATGGTTCTGGCGGGCCTGCGGCCCCGCTGACGAACCCTTGTCATTCCGGAGTTGACTTCGTATTGTGAAGTCATGACGAAGGACTACGGCCAGTTCTGCGGCCTCGCGAGGGCGGCCCGCGCGCTGGGGGAGCGGTGGGCGCTTCTCATCGTGCGTGATCTGAGCGTCGGACCGCGGCGATTCAAGGACATCCACGAGGGGCTCCCCGGAGTGCCGACGAGTGTGCTCACCACGCGGCTGCGCGAGTTGGAACAGATGGAGGTCCTGGAGCGGCGCGCCGCCGAGCAGCCCGGAGGGGGAGTGCTCTACGCCCTCACAGCGTACGGGGCCGAACTCACGCCCATTTTGGACAGACTCGGGCGATGGGGCGCCCAGCGCATGAGCGCCCCGGAGCCCGGCGAGATTCTCACGAGTTCGTCTTTGGCGGCTGCACTTCGTGCGGCCTATCGGCCGGGCATCATCTCGGCTCCCACGACCTACCTCATCCATGCAGGAGCCGCGAGTGCCTGGGCGTCCGCCGGAGGCGAAGACCTCGACGTCGGGGCCGGCATCCCCGTCTGCGACCCTGACGTGGTCATCCACGCCGGGCCCCAGCTGAGGCTGCTGTTGGCCGGCCGCCTCTCCCCGGAGGACGCCGTCACCTCCGGGGAGCTCACCATCGAGGGTCCTGCCGCAGACCTTGAGGTCTTCGCCCAGGCGTTCCACGTCCCGCTGGCCCTCACTGTTTCCCCGACCGCGTCAGAAGGGCCTTGAGCCATGAAACTCAGCATCCATCTCTTCACGACATTCGACGGCGTCAGCCAGAGCCCCGGAAGCGCCGAGGAGGACACTCGCGGCGGATTCACGCACGGGGGATGGTTCATGCCGTTCTTCGACGAGGGTTGCGGTCATGCGATCGACGCGTGGTACGTGCGCTGCGGCGCCCTGCTGCTGGGGCGGCGCACCTTCGACACCTTCGCCTCCCACTGGCCGCATGTCACCGATCCGGAGGATTCAGTGGCCGCTCAGATCAACACGGGGCACAAGTATGTGGTGACATCCTCGCCCCTGGGTGAGACCTGGGCGGACACGAGCACACCCCTCGGCGACGGCTTCCTCGAGGACATCGCCAGGCTCAAAGCGGTGGAGGATGACCTCGAGCTGCAGGTCCACGGCAGCATCCACCTGGCGAGAACGCTGCACGAGGCCGGCCTGATCGACATCTACCGGTTCCTCATCGCCCCTGTGGTCGTCGGTGCCGGATCCAGGATCTTCACTCCGAACACGCCACCGACGGCGATGCGGGTCGAGCAGAGCACCGTCACGGCCAGCGGGGTCTTTGCCACGGAGATGACGCCCCGCGACTTTGGGAACTCGCTCAGCGTCACTGTCGAGGACGGCAAGAACATCATCGTCGACGCCTGACCCACCACCCAGGAGCCGGCCGCGCCTGCCACCACGGAAAGGAGGGAGGTCATGACCTCCCCGCATCAGCCCCTCACCGTCTGCCTGCCGATCGACGATCGACGGCGTGCCATGGACTTCTACCGGGACGCTTTCGGCTTCGAACCGGTCGGCCCGCTCGCCGACGACGGCGTCCCCGAGCCTCTGCAGTTCAGCGTCGCTGCCGGTGTCACGCTGATGCTGATCCCGAGGGGAGGATTCGGCTGGGTGATCGACCCCCGGCCGGCCGCCCCCACAGGCCAGAGCGAATGTCTGTTGAGCCTCACGGTGGACACCGTGGCGGAGGTCGACCGTCTTGCCGAGCGCACTCGCGCGGCAGGAGGGGAGGTGACCTCCCCTCCGCAGCGTCAGGACTGGGGATACATCGCGGTCTGCGCCGACGTCGACGGGCACCTGTGGCAGATCATCGCCCTCTAGTCCTCCTTGTCCGAAGCATCACTGGAGGGTGCGCTTCTCCGTCAGAGGTAGGGGCGGGTGAGGAGCTCCAGAAAGTGCCCTGAAGGATCCAGCAGATAGACGCCGCGGCCGCCGTGTCCCTGGTTGATCTTCCCGGGCTGGGATCTCTGAGGGTCCGCCCAGTGTGGGATCTGCTGGTCTGTGATCTTCTGATAGGCGCGATCGAAGTGGTCGTCGTCGACCAGGTAGGCGTAGTGCTGCGGAGGGAACTCCATCGGCGGTGTGGCGAACTGGAGGAGCACGCCGTCGGTGAGCTGGACGTTGTGGAAGGGGCCCCACGAGGGGGCCTGGTCTGCTTCGAGCAGATCGCGGTAGAACCCAGCCATCTCGGCGGGGTCAGTTGAGGCGATGATCGTGTGGTTGAAACGCGCTGTCATGGTTCTCCTGGTGGGTCGTGAGTGGGTGGGGCAGAACACTCACGCAAGGAGGGGCGCGGATCAGGGCACGACCAGGTCGCCTGTCCGGGAGCGGCCCGTCACGGCCTGACTGGTCATCATCACCAACAACCTACTGTGCGACGATGCGTTGACCAACTGATCAGCGCGTCGAGATCTCCTCGGGCATGGTCTTCTCGTCGTACGCCGCCCGGGAGGCCTCGACCTCTTCGATATGGGCCTCCGCCCACTGGCCGAGCGCCGTGAGGGGCCCGCGCAGTGAGCGGCCGAGGGGCGTGAGGTCATACTCGACACGCGGCGGCATCTCGTCATAGGCGGTCCGAGAGACGATGCCGTCGCGTTCGAGGTCCCGCAGCGTGTCGGCCAGGACCTTGCCGCTGATGCCGTCCACTGCTCGGCGGATCTCCCCGAAGCGCAGGCGGCCGCTGGTGAGCGCGATGACGATCATCGCCGTCCACTTGTTCGCGATGCGCGCCAGAGACGTGCGCGACGGGCACGTCGCGACCATCACGTTCCATGGTGGCTGTTCCATCAGGGCCCCTCATCTGCGGTTACGTTGAGGTAACAGGTTACCACTGGTTACTGTCAGGGATGGCGCGGATCAGGCGATCCTGCGACCTCCCGATGACAAGGATGGCACCATGAGTGAGAGCACTCCGGCGGCAGTCGCCGCCACGTACTTCGAGGCCCTGGGGCGCGGCGACATGCCGACGGCGATGGCCCAGTTCAGCGCGCAGGTGGTGTGGCACCAGCCGGGGGCGCATCGGTTCTCCGGCCAGCACATCGGCGTCGAGGCCGTCGGTGCACACCTGGGGCGCATGATGGAGGCTAGTGAAGGGACCTTCCAGGTGGCGCCCACGGGGTCCGCGATGGTCAATGGAGGGTTCATCGCCGTGCCGGTTCGCTTCAGCGCCACGCGACCCGGCACCGCGATGGACATGGCAGGGGTGGACCTGCTGACCATCCAGAACGCCGAGATCGTCGCGGTGCACCTGTTCTCCGAGGACGGAGCAGCTGAGGACGCCTTCTGGGGCGCGGCCTGAGGTCTATCGGTGATCTACGCTCAGGCGCTCCCGCGGCCCTGGGCTGCAGAGGTGACCAGATCGCTCGCCTCCAGGGCCTCGCCGGCCTTCACTGCCGTGACCCAGCGTGCCGTGTCGGCAACCGCCGCCCAGTTCGAGTGCAACAGGGCCATCAGCGTCTCGTGGACCTGGCGGGCCGAGGCGCTGCCGGCGTCGTTGGCGAGATCGACGGCTCCGGTGGCGTCCGAGAGCACCTCGACGGCGATGCCCAGCGGCTCGGCGCCCGCGGCCGAGGCCAGCACGCAGTTGTTCGTCATATAGCCCACCAGGGTGATCGTGTCGACCTCCTGCTCCCGCAGCCAGTCCTCAAGGGTTGTCCCGGCGAAGACGCTGGAGAACTGCTTGCTGATCCGCAGCGAGGAGCGGTCCTCGACGGCGGCGACGTCCGGGTGGTTCTGCCCGGTGGGGGAGCCCGAGGCGAAGACAGGGGCTCCCTCCGGCAGTTCGTGCTGCACGACCACCACAGGGACGTCTGCTTCGGCGGCGGCGTCGATCGTTGTTCGGATGCGAGTGACGGTGGCGTCGCGATCGGGGTGCTGGATGGGCAGCAGGCCCTCGAAGTACTCCTGCTGGGCGTCGATGACGATGAGGGCTCGGCGGGGTGCAGTCATGCTGTTCTCCGTTTCATCAGGGGTTCTCTCAGGGAGGAAGGTCGTCGGGGCAGCCACATCCTCCGGCGACCCGCTCTCATGGAAAATAAGAGCATTTGACGTGATTCAGGCTAGCAGGGATGTCACGGAAAACAAGAACCGGTACCATGAGAGTCATGTCGGAGTCAGCGCAGCATCTCGTGCCGGGCACGCACGAACACCCCAGCATCGCGCTGGTCAACACCCTCGAAGGCGGTGCCGCCGGTCGTAGTAGGGATGCGCTGTCCACGCCCGAAGGTGCGACCGCATGGTTGGTGGACCGAGGCATGATCGCCCCGGAGGCGGAGCTGTACGAACCATGTCGGCGTCGGTTGGTCGAGCTGCGGGAGGACCTCCGCGATCTGTTCATCGCGCACGTCACCGGCGGCATCCCCAGTCCCGAGTCGATCGACGCCGTCAACCGGGCGCTGACCAGCGCGCCCGGTGCGCTGCTGCTCCGTTTCGACCCGCGGGAACGCTTCAGCCGCGGCGTGGACCATCCGGCCACCCAGGTGGTCGAGCACGTCATGGCCGTCATCGCAGAGGATGCGGCCGCCCTGCTCGCCGGCGAGGACGCGCCGTCGCTGGCAGCCTGTGAGGCGCCGTCGTGCCGGTGGTTCTTCCTGCGTACCCATGCGCGCAGGCAGTGGTGCTCCACCCGCTGCGGCGATCGGGTGCGCGCCGCACGCGCCTATGCCCGCAAGAGGGCCCAGCAGGTTGCCCAGACGAGGTGAGTGCGCCCTCCGGTCCTCGCCTGCGGCCCGGCTGATTGGTACTCTGCCGGTGACGGCGGACTCAGTCGTCGACTGCACTTCCAGGCGACGGATCGCCTGAATCATTGCGGAGAGGCCTGAAGAGATCAGGACATGTCCGGATGGGGTGCCGCGCATCGACCTGCGCGGAAGACCACGGTGCCGCCTGCCCGAGGCGGCTGACGAAAGGACATGATCATGACGGATAAGAATACGAAGAACCGGGAGAAGGTCCTCAGCAGGATCTCAGCGATGGACGAGCCCCGACGGTCTGTCATGCGTCGCCTGCACGACCTGATTCTTGAGGCCGCGCCGGATCTGAAACCACGCATCTGGTACGGCATGCCCGGTTATGCGAGCTCAGCGAGCTCCCCGGTCCTGGTGTTCATCCGCAATGACGAACTGATCTCGCTCGGGGTGAGCGAGAAGGCCGGGCCCGTTCCGGCAGGCGAAGGAGAGGGGCGGCTTCGCCCGTCGGCGTGGTTCGTCGAGGAGCTGGACGACGTGACGGAGCGTCGCGTCGCAGAGATCGTCCGCGCCGCCGTCGCCTGATCCCGGGAGGCTCCTGCCGGCAGCGGTGTCGGTCGCCTGGTCTTCTACGTCGTGTCCGAGTGCTGCCCCCGATGATCGTGCGCGCCGCCAGTACAGTGGAGCCCATGGCTGAACCGACCCGCTGGGTGACCGAGACCGGGGACGACCACTCGCAGTGGTACATCGACCGTTTCCGCCGTATGGCGGCCGAGGGGAAGGACCTCGTCGGGGAGGCGCGTCTGGTGGACGCCATGGTTCCGCGGCAGGCCCGGATCCTCGACGCCGGCTGCGGCACCGGGCGGCTGTCCGGCGAGCTGCACGCCCGCGGCCACACGGTGGTCGGCGTCGATGCGGACGGCGAGCTCGGGCGCGGCCGCGCGGCAGGATCACCCCGGCCCCCGCTACGCCGTGGCAGACCTCTCCGAGCTGACCCTGGAGATGCTGGGGGAGGCCGAGCCCTTCGACGCCGCCCTGCTGGCGGGCAACGTCATGGTGTTCGTCGCTCCCGGCACGGAGGTCCAGGTGCTGCGGCGCGTCCGAGACTGCGTGACCGAGGAGGGTTTCCTGATCCTCGGCTTCCACGTGGACCGCCACCTGAGCCTGCAGGACTTCGACCGGCATGCCGCCGACGCCGGGCTGTGGGTCGAGCATCGTTTCGCCACCTGGGACCTGCGGGCCTGGCACGACGACGCCGACTTCGCCGTCACCGTGATGCGCCGCGAAGGAGTCTGAGACGCTCGAAGAGTGGCGTCATTCAGGGTGAGGACGACGACGGTGCTGCTTGGTCTCGGAGCGCCTCCGTTTCGCCTCCAGCCGCCGACGGCCTGAGGCCCGCGTGGGGCGCGTCGCCCGGCGCGCGGTCTCAGGGACCACGGCATCGCGCAGCAGGGCGGCCAGTCTCTGCCGCGCGGTGGCCCGGTTGCGCCGCTGCGACCGGTGCTCCGAGGCGCTGATGGTCAGCATGGTCCCGGTGAGCCGGGAGGCGAGGCGGTGGAGGGCTCGCTGACGCTGCTCCTCGGTCAGCGCCGTCGTCGTGGCGAGATCCAGGCTCAGCTGCACGCGGGAGTCTGTGGTGTTCACACCTTGCCCGCCAGGGCCGGAGGCGCGGGAGAACTGTTCGTCCAGCTCTGCCTGCGGCACGCGCAGACCGTGCGGCGCACCGGGGCCGGGGAAGACATGCAGATCGTCCATGGGGACGAGTCTGCCGCATCGGATGCCTGAACCTCGACCTGGTGGCCCGAGGTTCGCGCAGGTGTGGATGGGTTCTCCACAGATTCCCGGAGGGGGTGGTGGCCGCCCGCCGCCGACCGCCAGGATCGGGGTATGAGCTTCGAGGATCTCCCCCAGGACTGGACTGCCGTGCCGCTGACCTCGCCGCGCGTGGCCGGCGCCGTCGTCGACCGGGTGCTCAGCGAGAAGCTGCGTGCTGAGGACACCTTGCTGCTGATCTCCTGTGACGAGCGCGGAGTCGCCTACCCGCCGCCCATTCTCATCAGCGAGACCGACTGGCAGGCCGACGGGCAGGAGCGTCGCGAGATGCTGGAGGTCCTGGCCGCCCTCGGTGTGCCCTCCATAGTGGTGGCCTTCTCCTCCTCGCGGCCGTTGCCCAGCGGGGTGGTGGATGCCTGGCATGCCGACGTCGACGCCGCATTCGCTGCAGCGGGCACCCGGCTGCTCGGCGTCTTCACTGCCTGGTCGCACACCGTCCGGTCCGTCTCGCAGGTCCCGGTGGGAACCTGAGTCCGCCGCCAGTAGGCTGGAGGCTGTGAGCACCTCGACGGATCTCAGCCTGCACACCACCCTGATCGGAGAGGGCGGCCCTGTGGTGGTCTTCCTGCACGGGCTCTTCGGGCAGGGGAAGAACTTCACCCAGATCGCGAAGGGTCTGACTCCGGAGCACCGGAGCCTGCTGGTGGACCTGCCGAATCATGGGCGGTCCGGGTGGACCGAGCGAATCGACTATGCAGATATGGCCGATCATGTGGCCGCGGAGCTGAGTTCCGGTGTCGCGGCCGAGGGTCCCGTCCATCTGGTCGGGCATTCGATGGGCGGCAAGGTGGCGATGGTGCTGGCCCTGCGTCATCCCGAGCTGATCGACAGGCTCGTGGTGGTGGACATCTCTCCGGTGTCCTCCGGGGGATCCATGGGTCAGTTCGAACATCTTCTCGACAGCCTCGCCACCCTCGACCTGACCCGCCTGAGCTCACGCCGCGAGGCCGAGGAGCAGCTCCAGGAGCCGATTCCGGAGGCGATGACCCGCGGTTTCCTGCTGCAGAGCCTGGTCCGTGAGGGCGGGACGTTCCGGTGGCTGTCCAACCTGGAGCTTCTGCGCTCTGAACTCGACGTGATCGGCGGCTTCCCTGACGCTGGTGACGCGCAGTTCACCGGACCCGTGCTCTGGGTCGCCGGCGCCGACTCGGACTACATCGCCGAGGAGCACCGTCCCGTGATGCGCGAGCTCTTCCCTCAGGCGCAGCTGCTGCGTATCAAGGACGCCGGTCACTGGGTCCATGCGGCTCAGCCGGAGGTCTTCACCTCAGTCCTGCGGCAGTCCCTCGGATCCTGAGCCCCTGCCGGGGTTGACCCGCAATGCACCACGACATACGGTATTGCATATGCAAATTGCAGTGAATCCCGAGGAGTCGTCATGGTGTCCCGATCGCTGACCACAATCATCGGCCTGACTGGAGTCCTGGCCCTGACCGGATGCGGAACGCTCGGAGGTGGGCCGCAGGACGATTCGGGGCAGGAGAGCCCCGAGCCCGCGTCTGAGGAATCACCCGACGAGCCGCGTGAGCCTGCCGAGGACGTCACGCTCACCATGGACGACGCGGTGCAGACCATCACATACCCCATCCAGGGCAGCTTCGCCGAGGGGGAGGTCACCATGGGACTGCACTCCCTCGAGGTGGTGGACGACGCCATGCTCCTGACGGTGAGCTTCATGCCGGAGTACGAGGACCCCTCCGAGGTGCATCTCTTCCAGAACCTGCACAGCCTGGGCAGCACCACTCTGCTGCCGGTGGTGAACGACCGTGAGAATCTGAAGGCATATCACGTGCCGCGGCAGACCACGAACCAGTTCGCCCAAGGGGGCGGATGGCTCGGCGGGTCATTCGCCACCGGTGCGTGGGCGTCCCCCGTCGGTGACATCGAGGCTCAGCATGGGGAGCTCATCACGCATTGGGCGTACTTCCCTGCTCCTGAGGATGATATCGACACGGTCGACGTCGCGGTCGTCCCCGGGGTTCAGGAGTTCCAGGACGTGGAGATCCAGCGATGAGGAGCCATGATGTGCGCATCCCCGCAGGGGTCGCCGTCGGCATGGTCGTCCTGCTGGGCACGACGGCGGCGGTCCATCCCGGACATGTCGGGGCCCCGGTCGAGCAGACGGAGACCCTCGACGGCCCGCCGGAGCGCCCCGAGGACCTGAAGATGGACGACGCCGTGCACGCCTACGACGCTGACCCCTTCATCTACCGGTACGAGGCGCAGGACTTCATCGAACATCTGGGTGATCCCACCGTGGAGGACGCCGAGGAGAACCTGATCTCCCTGTCCACCGACATCCTCTTCCGCATCAACAGCTGGGAGCTGCCTGACAGCGCCGGCGACCACCTGGCCGAGCTGGTGGACGAGATCCCAGAGAGCGCCGAGGTGCAGGTCACCGGGCACACGGACTCCGTCCCCACGGGTGAGGAGTTCGACAACCAGGAGCTCTCGGAGCGGCGGGCCGAAGCGGTCGCCGACGTCCTAAGCGAGGAGAGGCCCGATCTGACGTTGGAGGTCTCCGGCAAGGGCGACACCGAGCCGGCGGTCGCCGAAGAGGAGGAGGACCCCGCCACCTACGCCGCGAATCGCCGCGTGGAGATCGTCTACGAGGACTGATCCGGCTCAGCCCGCGGCCGGCACGTGGTCCGGGTGCGCGGTCCGGCGGCCGTCCTCACCCCGGTCCAGGGCGTCGAGGACGGCGGCGTCCTCGGCTGCGAGCTCCCAGTCCAGGACCTCCAGGTTGCTGGCCATCCGCTCGGGATGGTCCGTCTTGGGGATGATCACGTCGCCGCGCTGCAGGTGCCAGCGCAGGATCACCTGGGCAGGGGTGCGTCCCAGCCGGTCGGCGAGCTCGATGACGGCGGGGTCCGTCAGGTCGTCCCCCTTGCCGAGCGGGCTCCACGCTTCGACGGCGATCCCGTGGTTCCAGCACCAGCGGCGCAGCTCATCGTTGGCGAAGTACGGGTGCGCCTCGATCTGATCCACGGCTGGGAACACGCCGGTGGCCTCGATGATCCGCTCCAGATGGTGGGATTCGAAGTTGGAGACGCCGATCGCTCGCGCCCGTCCGGACTCGGCGACGGCGATCATGGCTCGCCACGTGTCCACGTAGTCGATCTCCAGCATCGGCATCGGCCAGTGGATGAGGAACAGGTCCACGGCGTCCAGGCCGAGACGGGCCAGCGACTCGTCCAGGCTGCGGTCGACGTCGTCGGGCGCATGGTTGCCGTTGTCGAGCTTGGTGGTGATGAAGACGTCATTTCGGGCGACGCCCGAGGCGCGAAGTCCTTCCCCGACGCCGGCCTCGTTGCCGTACATCTGGGCAGTATCGATGTGACGGTAGCCGGCCTGCAGGGCCGCGGCCACGTTCCTGGCCGGGTCCGACGACCGGCCGGTGCCGTATCCGATGCGTGGAATGCTGGTTCCGGAGTTCAGCTGCTGGTGTTCCATGGCCCGAGCATACGCGTCCTGGCCGGTCCGGGGTGGCGGGTGTCGGCGTAGGATGCCGTCATGCTCGGACTGACGCTGATGCTCACCCGCTTCCTCTCAGCCCTCCGCACGGCGTGGCAGGACCTTGTCTTTCGCGGAGCCCTGCTGAGCCTGCTGATGCTCGTGCTCAGCGCCACGATCTTCTACACGCTCAGCGAGGGGTGGCCCGTCCTCGATGCCCTGTACTTCTCCGTGGTCAGCGGCCTCACCGTCGGCTATGGGGACCTGGTGCCGAGCAGCCCATTGGCGAATGTCTTCACCATGCTCTACGCGCTGCTGGCCGTGGGGCTGTTCGTCACCATCGCCGCCTCTCTGGGTGGTGCCTTCGCCAGGAACCGGTCTGAGCGCAGGGCCGGGCGCCGTCGTCGGCGGCGGGACGGAGACTCGGACTCCGAGCCCGACGTTCAGGTGGACGGAGAGCTCGATGCTGAGGCACTTGAGGGCCTGCGCGTCCGCGTGCACCCGGACGGGACCGCCTCGGGATGGTCTCCGCGCAGCGCTGACGGCCGGGAGAGCTGGGTGACCGCGACGATCTCGGGGCAGCTGGTGGGCTTCGTACGGATGATCGGCGACCGGGACCAGGACGCCGTCGTCCTGGAGCTGCTCCTGGATCCCGAGCACCACCGGCTGGGGGAGACTCTGGTGCAGCGCGCCGCCGAGATGGCACGAGAGGCGGGACACAGGCGGCTCTTCGCCGATTTCGCTGACCCTCAGGACCGTGCTGTGTTCAAAACCTGCGGGTTCGTCCGGGCCTCGGCCGGCGTCCAGCAGCTCATCTGAGGGCGAACAGCGGGAATGCGTGCGCGGCTGGGACGGTTTTCGCCACCATGCGTGCGATGACTTATTCCGAGTACGGTTCACCTGACACTCTGCAGCTCACCGAGCAGCCGACCCCGAAACTGGGCCCCGGCGCGGTGCTGATCGCGGTGGAGCGCGCCGCGGTCAATCCCGTCGACTGGAAGCTCATGGCCGGTGGGCTCGACGCCATGCTTGATGCCGTGTTCCCCGTGATCCCGGGATGGGACGTCTCCGGGGTGGTGGAGGCGGTGGGCCCCGACGTCCCCGAGTTCTCTCCAGGAGACCGAGTGGCGTCCTACGCCCGCAAAGATGTCGTCCACGGCGGCACCTATGCCGAGTTTGTGGCTCTGCCGGCCACTTCCGTGGCGCGCGTGCCCGAGGGCGTGTCCTTCGATGAGGCCGCAGGCCTGCCGTTGGCGGGTCTCACCGCGCTGCGCTCCCTGGAGACCCTGCGTCTCTCCGGGGACGACACTCTGCTCATCCACGGCGCCTCCGGGGGAGTGGGTCATCTCGCGGCCCAGCTGGCCTCGGCTTCCGGCGCCAGGGTTCTCGGCACGGCCTCGGAGCGGAATCACGAGAAGCTTCGCGCGCTGGGCGTGGAGCCGCTGACCTACGGCGAGGGGCTCGCAGAGCGAGTCCGTGGCCTGGCGCCCCAAGGCGTCACGGCGGTCGCCGACTTCGCCGGGGGAGTGCTCGAGCAGACGTTGGACGTGCTGGCCGAGGGCGGTCGCCACGTGTCGATCGCGGACCCCTCAGTGGAGGAGCACGGCGGTCGCTGGGTGTGGGTGCGGCCCGACGGGCAGAAGCTCGCCGAGCTCTTGGCTAAAGTCGCCGACGGCGCCCTGAGCGTGGAGATCGACCGGCACTTCCCCCTGGAGCAGGCGGCCGACGCGATGACGCACAATCAGGCCGGCGCCGGCTCCGGGAAGATCATCATCGACGTCACGGAGTGATCGGCTGATCCAGCAGCTGCTGCACGGCGGCGCGGTCACCGCGCACCTCGAGAGATGAGGTCGCGAGGTCGCGCCGCCCCCAGAGGAGCAGAGCGACGTCTTGGGCCCGGCCGCGGATCTCCGCGGCCGGGTCTTCTGCGTCCTCGGGCATGACCCAACTGGTCGCGGCGTCCGTGGCGGTCACGCGGACCGACGACGACGGCGCTCCGCGCGTCCCCGCCGCACCTGGCGGGGGTGCATGACGGTGATGATCTCGTCGATTCCGTCGGCCCACACCTCGGCCCCCGCCTCGGGTGGCTCGGCATCGAGAGACTCGGCGAGATCATGGAGGTGGATCAGGGTCTCGTGCACCTGGCGACGTCGCCAGAACGACGCCGTTCCGTCACCTCCGAAGATCCGCGCGGGAGCATCGGGGCTCAGCTGAGTGAGGGTCTCGTGGAGGTGGGCGGCGCAGGAGCGATAGTGCGCGGCGAGGTCCTCCGGGTGTTCTGCGGGGCGTTCCTCGTCAGGGGCCGAGGCGAGGCCTTGAGCCATGTCCGCCGCCCAGAGGTGGACGTCACTGAGATGCACGGTGAGGTCCCGGACGGTCCACCTGCCACAAGAGGGCACTGGCGCGTCGGGGTCGGCGACGAGCAGATGCGCGTGGAACTCCCGCTGCAGGGCGGCGAGCAGCGCGAGATGGTCGATGTCAGGCCGACTGGAGAAGTCACGCATGGAGACAGCGTAGCTGTGGCGGCCATGGAGTGGCGTGGGCATGCTGAGGACGGCACCCGGGTGGGGGCCGTCCTCAGCATGTAGAGCAGTGAATGTGGCGGATGCGGTGGTGGTCAGGGGTGGCCACGGATGTGGACACGATGACTGGTGTGGACCAGGTCGATGGGTCCGGCAGGTGCGGCGCGACGGTGAGAGTTCAGGGCGCGCGGCATGGCCCGCCGTGCTGTCCAGTTCAGACGTGTCAGGGGTGGGGGTCTGTGCTGGGACCGACAGGGCCGAGGTGGCGCTGGGGGATTCGGCGGCGCTGATGGTGATCCCGGGCCCATCGGTGTCGCTGTCTTCGGTGGTGTGGCCTGGTCCTCTTCGGTGGTCAGCAGGCCGTGGGACTTCAACCGATGGTGTCTGCGGCACAGGGCCTGCAGGTTGGGCCCGCTGGTGGGGCCTGCCGGGTAGGGGAGCCGGTGGTCAAGATCGCAGCGCTGCGCCGGGATGGTGCACCCCGGGGCCTGGCAGACCCCATCGCGGAAGATGATGGCATCCCGCAGCCGGGCCGGGGCGTAGCGGCCGGTGTAGGTGATGGCGAGGATGTCCGGAGAGACGTCCCCTGCGCCGGGCTGGATCGGGCCGGGCTGGGGTGGGCTGGTGGTGGCGTGGTACCAGTCGTGGCAGGTGCGGGGAACACCGGCGAGGTGGCGGGCATCGCTGGCTGGGATCACCCAGTTCCGGTCGGCGCTGATGCCGGGGTCGTCGCTGTGTCCGGTCAGGGTGGTCTCAGGGATCATGACCGCGATCTTCGCCTCTACCGGGGCGCCCTCGACCCGACCGGAGAGCAGCCAGGAGGCGAACAGATCAGCCTCCAGCTGAGCCAGAGTCCGAGGATCCGCGCCGTCTGCGGGGGTTTCGAGGCGGTCGGAGTCTCCAGGGGCAGGAGTCTCCCC
>NZ_MDSS02000071.1 GCF_001758425.2 Nesterenkonia sp. PF2B19
CCTCCGGGGTGCTGTGGGGCGCGGCCCTGGAGGCCGCCGCCGGGACCCTCGACGACGCCGCCGCCTCCTACGCCGCCGAGGACGCAGTCGCCGCGGTGCAGGCCTTCCAGGACTCCATGCAGCAGCTCGGCCGGGCACAGGTGGGCGACAAGACGCTGCTGGATTCCCTCGTGCCGTTCGTGGACGCCCTCTCCGCTGCCGTCGCCGGCGGTGCCTCAGCTGGCCGACGGCCTGGTCCTCGGCCAGCGCGGAGGCCGCCAAAGCCGCCGAAGCCACCCAGGACCTCCGCCCGGCGGTGGGCCGCGCGCATCCGCTCGCCGAGAAGAGCCTGGGCACCCCCGACGCCGGGGCCGTGTCCATGGCGATGATCCTGGGCCGCATCGCCGAACACCTGCGCTGAGCTCCACCCCTGCGCCGGTCCCCGCGCTCCAGCCCCTGTCCCTGACCCAGACCCACATTCTGATCCCATCCGAAAGGCAAGAATCCATGACGAAGAAGCTGCGACTGGTGGTCGGCTGCGACGACGCCGGCTACGACTACAAGGAGGCCCTCAAGGCGGACTTCGAGGCGGACGACCGCGTGGAGTCCGTGGTCGACGTCGGCGTGGACTCCGACGGCCACACCCCCTACCCGCATGTCGCGGTGGATGCCGCCCAGATGGTGGCCGACGGGAAGGCCGACCGCGCGCTGCTGATCTGCGGCACCGGCCTGGGCGTGGCGATCTCCGCGAACAAGGTGCCCGGCATCCGGGCAGTCACGGCTCATGACCCGTTCTCCGTGGAGCGCTCGGTGCTCTCCAACAACGCCCAGGTGCTGTGCATGGGCCAGCGCGTGGTCGGCAAGGAGCTCGCCCGCAAGCTCGCCGCCGACTGGCTGAACTACGAATTCGACACCTCCAGCGCCTCCGCGGAGAAGGTCGCCGCGATCAGCAGGTACGAGCAGACCGGGAGCTGCGGATGAGGTCGACCGGCGGAGCTCCCGTACCGGACCGGGCCGCGCTGTTCGACCTCACCGGGCGGGTGGCCGTCGTCACCGGCGGCGCCTCGGGCCTGGGTGAGGCGATCGCCCACGCTTCGCCCGGCAGGGAGCGCTGGTGGTGCTGGCCGATCTGGACGCCGAGCACCTCTCCGCCACCGCCGAGGAGCTGCGCACCGCCCACCCCGAGGCAGGCGGTGTAGACACGCTCCGTCTGGACGTCACGGACGCCGAGGCCGTGGAACAGGCCTTCGCCGACGTCGTCGCGACCCACGGCTCGCTGGACGTCCTGGTCAACTCGGCGGGGATCGTGGCCCTGGATCCGGTGGACGAGGTGCCGGAACGGACCTGGGAGAAGGTGCTGCAGGTCAACCTCACCGGCACGTTCCTGGCCTGCCGGGCCGCGGGCACGCACATGAAGGCCGCCGCCTACGGGCGGATCGTGAACATCGCCTCCCAGGCCGCCCATGTGGCGCTCGAGCATCACGCCGCCTACGGCGCCTCGAAGTCCGGACTGTTCGGGCTGACCCGGTCCCTGGCCCGCGAGCTGGGGCCTCACGGTGTCACCGCCAACACCATCTCACCGACCGTGGTGATGACCGAGCTGGGTCGGCAGGCCTGGGACGGGCCGCATGGCGAGGCACACCGAGCGGAGATCCCAGTCCGGCGCTTCGCCGAGCCCGAGGAGATCGCCGCCGCCGTCGTCTACCTGTCGTCTCAAGAGGCCGCGATGGTCAACGGAGCGGACCTGCGCATCGACGGCGGGTTCACGATCGTCTGACCCTTCCCCTGCGCCGTTGGCTCCGGAGCGATCGTCGCTAAACGTCGCGTCAGTAGGCGTATTCCGACCATCGCTCCGGGGTCAACACTGCGTCAGGGATGGGTGAGCAGCACCGACCAGCTGGCGCCGGGTGTGTCGTCGGGTTCTCCGTCCTGCAGGGAGGCCCGGAGCCCGGCCTGCTCCGCCAGGGCGACGAACCCCGCGTGGGTGTGCCAGTGCAGCAGCCACTCGCGCTCGTCCACCTGGATGTCATGGGCCCGGCGCCGTTCATAGCGCAGCAGGGTCCGCTGGGTGCGGGCGGGGTCGTCGCGCTCCTGAGTGACGAGCGTCAGCCGCAGGACGGCGCCGTCGTCGTTGACGGTCTGGCGCACCTGGCCGATCTCCTGCTCCGCGGCGGGCTCGGGGATCCAGAGCGGGACGAGTGCGGCACCCTCAGGGGCGAGATGAACCCTGATTCGACGCAGCGTCTCGACGACGGCGGCATCGTCCGGCAGCAGCAGGATGGTGGGCCCGGCGAGGAAGACGGAGCGGTACCGCCGCGGAAGATCGAGCTCCTCCATACGCTGCGCGTAGAGCCGCGGCGCCGCCCCTGGCCCTCCGCGGCCGCACGGAAGCGGGCCAGCATGTCCGGAGAGGAGTCGACGCCGTCGACATCGAGCCCCAGCTGCAGCAGCTCCAGCATCGGCTCGCCGTCGCCGCAGCCCAGCTCCAGAGCCGGCTGGCCCTGAGATCGGATGAACTCGGCATAGGGGGCGGCGTCGAAGCTCTCGCCCTTCAGCGGGGCGTACATCTCGGCCACCAAGCCGGTGTAGAAGTCGGCGGCACGCATGCCCTGCACTGTACTCGCACCTGATGGCGTTGCCTCCGCGGTTTGGGCCCTTATGACGACGTTTCTCACGTCAGAAGGGCCCAAAGCGCGGAGGCAACGGGACCGCTCAGCTGATCCCGTAGGCCAGCAGCGAGCTGGCCCAGTCCTCGATGGCGGGCCAGTCGCGGAAGTCCGCGTCCTTCGGCGCCTTCGCGACGGTCAGCTGCAGCTTCTCCAGGAAGCTGATCTTCTCCGCGTCCACCGCTCCCCGGAAATAGGCGATCTCCCGGTGCGGGTACTGCCGCAGGGTGGCGTAGAGGGGCTCCTCGAGTCGCGGACCGCCGCCTACGGCGTAGAGGAACAGCGGCTTGCCGCTGAGCTCGGTGCGATTGCTGTCCAGGAAGAGCTTCCCCGGCCCGTAGAGCGCCTGCCGGTACACAGGCAGCCCGACGACGACGTGGTCCGCCTCGTACAGCCACGGCCCCGCTTCGGAGACGTCCTTGACATGGGTGGAGACGCCTCGGGCGCTCAGCGTGGTGGCGATCCGCTCACCGATCTCCGCCGTGGAGCCGTGCTTGCTCGCCGTGACGACCAACGTGGTCATGGGGTCATCCACCTTTCCCAGTCCTGAGATGCTCCTCAGAGTCTACTGATTCCGTGCCGTGGGCAGAACGCGCGATGATGGCGCGCCCGCTCGGATCGGACTACTCTCCCCATCAGTGACGTCTCGTGGACGCCCGCCCGCCGTCGTCGACCGCAGAAGGACACCGATGCCGACACCCGAGCCCGAAGCCCGCCCGGTGTCCGCCGACTCGCCCGACTGGCGCCGACGCGACCCTACCCCCGACGAGCTCCGCCATGACACGCTGATCGCCCTGGCCCTGTTCTGCGGGGCGGTGCTGTCGCTGACGCTGGGCCGCGGACTGGGCTTCTTCGAGGAGCCCGCCGGCCCCGTGGTCTCTGTGCTGTGCCTGGCGCTGCTGCACCTGCCGGTCGCGTGGCGCCGACGCCGCCCGGCCCTCGTCGCCGTCGTGGTGGCCGGAGCCATGATCCTCGCCGGTGAGCTGCGTGTGCCGGAGCTGCTCATCAGCAACATCTCCATCTTCCTGGTCCTCTACACGCTGGGCGCGTGGAACAACCGGGACCGCTCGGCTCGGACCGCCCGTTGGGCGGTGGTGGCCGGGATGGCTGTCTGGCTGCTGGTCTCGTTCATCCGCATCTCCGTGGAGCCGATGTTCGACTCCGACGAGCCGCTCGCCCCGGGAGCTCTGACCCCGGCCTTGGCGATGATCCTGTACCAGCTGCTCACCAACCTCCTGTTCTTCGCCGGGGCCATCTGGTTCGGCCACCGGGCGTGGGAGTCTGCCCGGGACCGTGCCCGGGCGGAGGAGCGCGCCGAGCAGCTGAGCGCGGAGCGTGCCGTCGTCGCTGAGCAGGCCGTCGCGCTGGAGCGCCTCCGGCTGGCCCGCGAGCTGCATGATTCGGTGGCCCACCATGTCTCCCTCATGGGGGTGCAGGCCGCCGCCGCCCGGACCGTGCTGCCCACGGATCCCGCGGAGGCCGAGCGGTGCATCCGCCGTGTGGAGGACGCGGCACGACGCTCCGTGGCTGAGCTGCACCATCTGCTGGGCGTGCTGCGCACGGACAACCCCGACGCCGTCTCCAGCACCTTGCGGGCGGAGCACATCCCTGACCTGGTGGAGCAGCTGCGCAGCGCCGGCGTCGCGGTGGACCACCAGGTGCACGGCGAACCCCGGACCCTCGAACCCCTGGCCTCTCTGACCCTGTACCGGGTGGCGCAGGAGGCCCTGACGAATGTGCGCAAGCACGCCGGCCCTGAGGCCCGGGCGAGCCTGCGGCTGCGCTGGCGCAGCAGCTCCGTGGAGCTGGAGGTCACCGACGACGGCCGAGGCCCCCGCTCCTCGTCGCACCAGCCGGGCCGAAGGCCCTGGGTGGGCACGGCCTCCCAGGGATGCGCGAGAGCGCCGCCGGCCGCCGGGGGCCGGCTGGAGACCGGCCCCTCCCCTGAGGGCGGTTTCATGGTGCGGGTGGAGCTTCCCCTGGACATCGCGGCGGCTCCCGCCACGACCGCCGCCGTTGAGGAGGCACTGTGACGCCCCCACACGACATGTCTCCCTCCGAGGCGTTCCCCCAGCAGGCCCCGGACCCCGCGGCTCCCGGCGACCTCGTCCGGGTGCTGCTGGCCGACGACCAGCCACTGCTGCTCCAGGGGATCGCCACGATCCTCGACGCCCAGCCGGACTTGGCGGTGGTCGGCACCGCCTCCTCGGGGCAGGAGGCTGTGGAGATGGCAGACCGCCTCCGACCGGACGTGATCTGCATGGACATCGAGATGCCCGGTGTGGACGGCATCGAGGCCACCGCGCAGGTCCGTGGGACAGGCACCGCGGAGGTCATCATGCTGACCACCTTCAACCGTGAGGACTACCTGCTGCGGGCCCTGCAGGCCGGTGCCAGCGGATTCCTGCTGAAGACCGCCTCCCCGGAGCAGCTCGCCGAGGGCATCCGCACGGTCGCCGCCGGCGAGGC
This sequence comes from Nesterenkonia sp. PF2B19, assembly GCF_001758425.2. Lineage (GTDB taxonomy): Bacteria > Actinomycetota > Actinomycetes > Actinomycetales > Micrococcaceae > Nesterenkonia > Nesterenkonia aethiopica. The sequence continues at coordinate 5,115 of NZ_MDSS02000071.1, forward strand.
GCTGCTGGCGCCGGAGGTCACCCGGTCCCTGATCCGCCGCGCGGTCAGCTCCGGAGACCTCAGCTCCGTCCCCAGCTCCGTCCCCGACGGCGACGGCGCCGACGACCTGGGCGGCCGGAAGTCTCGCACCGGAGCGGCGCCGGACCCCCTGAGCGAACGCGAGGTGGAGGTGCTGAGCCTGGCGGCCCGCGGCCTCTCCAACGCGGAGATCGGCGGCCAGCTGTTCATCGGTGCGGAGACGGTCAAGACGCATATGTCCCGGGTGCTGGCGAAGCTGCACCTGCGCAACCGGGTGGAGGCGGTCGCCTACGCCTATCAGCACCGGATCGTCACCCCGGACGCAGACCCCGCCTGAGGTCCCGACCGCCATGGACTGACAGCCTCCCTGCGTCCATGGTCGGGCACAGATGACGAACGACGCCTCAGGGCGGTGCCGGTGACGACCCGCACCGCCCTGAGCCGCTGCGCGTCTCCCCAGCTCACCGACCCCGTGGACGGCACGGCGTCATTCGACCGCACCCGCCTCGGACGCCGTCTCCTGCTCGACCTCGTGGAGGCCGCTCTCCGGAGGCACGATCCGCGGATCCTCTCGATGGCCGCCCCGCGTCACGCGGGGCTGCTGCTGATCGTTGAATCGCAGCTGCAGGACGTCCGGTCGCGAATAGTGACCCACCGGATCGGCAGGGTTCTTCGCGGCCAGGATCGCCGAGAGATCAAGATCTGCGTACAGGATGCCTTCCTCATCCGGCGCAAGCGGTTCGGCGAGCATCCGCCCGTCGGGAGCGAAGATCCGCGCGTATCCGCCGCCGGGGTGAATGAGTCCGCGCTTCTCCTCCGTGTCGGCGAAGATCCGGAGTCCCGCTTCACCGACGACTGCGGATGCGGCGAGCACGAACGTCTGTCCCTCGACGGCGTACTGCTGCGAGGCTGCCGTATTGACCTCTGGGCCCAGTGCGTACACGGCCCCGGGGAAGATCGAGAAGCTGGGCCAGGAGGCGATGTGGATCTGCTCGTGCTGGGAGTACAGCGCATACTTGCTCAACGGCTGGAGATGTTCCCAACAGCACAGGGAGCCGACCCTCCCGAGACTCGTCTCACTGACGACCAGGTCGGAACCGTCGCCCTCGCCGAAGACCGTGCGCTCCACATGTGTGGGCTTGAGCTTGCGCCGGGCGGAGACCAGGGTGCCGTCCGCCTCGATCACAGCCTGTCCCATGTACAGCGATCCGGCGTCTCGCTCGCTGTACCCGAGGCCGACGACGATGCCGGACCGGCGGGCGGCGTCCTGGATCGCCCGCATCTCCCGACCATCGACGGTGAGCGAGTTCGCAGCGTAGGGCACGGTGAACTGGGACTGCCAGGCCACCGAGTCGAGCCAGATCCACCAGGGATAGTTGGGGATCCAGGTCTCCGGGAAGGCGATGATCTCAGCACCGTGGTCAGCGGCTTCTCTGATCAACTCGACTGTCTTCTCGACGGCCCCTTCGAGGTCAAGCCAGACCGGCTCCTGCTGAACCACGGCAGCCCGCACGGTGCGCGTGTAGTTGATGTCCATGAGTGTCTCCAGATCCTCTCGGAATGTGCTGGTGATCACCATCATGGACGTCCATGGGACTGCAGAGAGAGACGATCTGCGCAGGACCTTCCGACGATCTGCGCCCCACCGCCGGTCCGTGGGTCCGCCGCGTCCGCTCTTGTCCTGCTGACCTCTCGTCTCTATCCTCAGACTATGGAGCACCATGTCGCCGACAGCTTCGGCCACTGGAGCGAGATCTGCAGCAGGAGCTTCGTCCCTCTCCTTGCCTGCCCGAGGACTCTGACGACCTCCGCAGATGATGACTTCACTGCGCACATCACCACCCGTCATCTGGGCCCCGTACGCCTCGCCCACGTCTCCTCCGGGGCCTCGCGGATCGTCCGCTCAGGCCGACTGATCGCCGCCGAACCGAGGGAAGACGTGCTGCTGTCGCTCCAGATCGCTGGCGCCGGCACCGTGACCCAGAGTGGCCGACAGGCCCACCTGAGCCCGTCCCAGGCGGCCCTGTATGAATCTGACCGGCCCTACGAGCTCCGCTTCGACCGTCCGATGAGCGAGTACGTCATCCAAGCTCCCCGGTCTCTGGTGCGCATCGCGCCAGCTGCAGCCCGACGATCGACGGCGATTCCCGTGGCTGGGCGGTCCACCGCCGTGCTGCGGCATGTCGTCCAGGAGCTGCTCACAGCCGAGGAGTCGCTTGATGCCGTACAGGACGAGATGTATGCCCACATCGTCCTCGAGCTGCTGGCCGACGGCATCCGTACCCTCGACGACGCCGCAGCCGAGGGTGCTCTCTCGGGAGAATCCCTCGTCGCCTCGGCGCAGGCGATCATGGAGCGCGACAGCGCCGATCCACGACTCACCATCGAAGGCGTGGCGCGCCGCCTGGGGATCTCCCGACGATCCCTGGAGAAGCTCTTCGCCGACCATGGCTCCACGACGCCGGCGGCTCACCTGCGCCGTCCCCGCATCCGGCGCGCCGAACGCCTGCTGGTCCGAAGCGACGCCACCATCGCGGCCATCGCCCATGCGGCGGGGTTCAGCGACGAGCGCACCTTCTATCGCGCCTTCCGGCGATGTCATGACATGTCGCCGCACGAATGGCGCGCACGGCAGGGCGCCCCGATGAAGACCCGTCGCCTGTGACGATGACCGTCGCTGGAGGGTGAGGTCCACATTCTTCACCGGCACATTCGCCAGCACATTCACCGCTTTGAGCCACGAACCCTGGCGGGCCCCTGCGCCAGGAAGCTCACCGAGGAGAAACAGGATGAGCAGGCGCTCATCCCCCGCCAGGTTCCCCCGCACGGGGGATCCGCCTGTCGGTGCCCCGGCCTAGGCTCGGAGCATGCTCGAACTCGACTCCGTCTGCAGGTCCTACTCCGGACGCCAGGTGCTCCACGACGTCTCCTTCTCCGCCCGGCGCGGGAAGCTCACCGGTTTCGTCGGCGGCAACGGCGCCGGGAAGACCACGACCATGCGCATCGTCCTCGGCGTCCTGGACGCCGACTCCGGCGACGTCCGGCTCGACGGCTCCCCTGTCGCCCCGACGTCTCGGGGCCGGTTCGGCTACATGCCGGAGGAGCGCGGGCTCTACCCCAAGATGCGGGTCGCTGACCAGATCAGCTACCTGGCGCGCCTGCACGGCTTCGACCGTCGCGAGGCCCGACGGCGGGCTGAGGCCCTGCTGGCCCGCCTGGACCTGGCCGAGCGTGCCGGCGATCCCCTGGAGTCCCTCTCCCTGGGGAATCAGCAGCGGGTGCAGATCGCCGCCGCCCTGATCCACGACCCGGACGTCCTGATCCTCGACGAGCCGTTCTCCGGGCTCGACCCGATGGCGGTCGACGTCGTCCTCTCCGTGCTCACCGAACAGGCGGAGGCCGGCGCCGTCGTGCTGTTCTCCTCCCACCAGCTGGATGTGGTGGAGCGGCTCTGCGACGACCTGGTGATCATCGGTGCCGGCAGGATTCTGGCCGCCGGCGGCCGGGAGGAGCTGCGCGAGCGGCACGGAACGCAGCGCTACGAGCTGATCTCCGAGGCCGACGCCGGCTGGGTCCGGGACGTCACCGGCGTCGAGGTGGACGAATCCGCCGCAGGGCGTGCGCTGTTCCGCGCCGACCCCGACACCGCCCAGCAGGTGCTGCACCGCGCCGTCCAGCGGGGGGCGGTCCTGCATTTCGCCCCCGTGCTGCCCAGCCTGAGCGAGATCTTCAAGGACGTCGCCGGCCGGGCCGACGAGCGGCCGGCGGCACAGACCACAGCGCAGACCACGGCACAGGCCACCCCCCAGCTGGAGAAGGAGAACGTCCGATGAGCACCCCCGCCCTCGCCTCCCGGGCACCTTCCCCGGCACCCCTGAGCATCGGCCAGGCCTCCCTGCTGGTGGCCGAACGCGAGATCATCTCCCAGGTGCGCAGCAAGGCGTTCCTGGTCAGCCAGATCATCACGATCCTGTTCGTCGCCGGCGGCATCGTGGCCATGGGCCTCTTCGGCGGAGGGGAGGACGAGCCCGAGGTCGCCGTCGTGGACGCCGGTCAGGCGGCCCAGCTGATCCCCTCCGAGGGACTGGACCGGGTGGAGGCGGTCGACATGGCGGCCGCCGAGGAGCTGCTGCGCGGCGGCGACATCGACGCGATCATCACCGCCGACGCCGACTCTCCGGTGGGTCTGCAGGTGATCGGGCTGGACTCGGAGCCCACGGAGGTCGCCCAGATGCTCTCCGCCGCGCCGAGCCTGGTCACCCTGGAGGGCGAGAACGACGGGACCCTCCGCATGGTGGTGGCGATGCTCTTCGGCCTGGTGTTCATGATGCTGTCCATCACCTCCGGCATGATGATCGTGCAGAACACCATCCAGGAGAAGCAGTCACGGATCGTGGAGATCCTGCTCTCCTCGATCACGGCCCAATCGCTCCTGGCGGGCAAGGTGCTGGGCAACTCGGTGCTGGCCATCGCGCAGGCGGTGGTGATCGCCTCGGCGGCCGCGGCGGCCTGATGCTCTCCGGTCAGCAGGACGTGCTGGACATGCTCACCGTGCCGATGCTGTGGTTCGTGCTGTTCTTCGTGCCCGGCTTCGTGCTGATCGCCGCCATGTTCGCCGCCGGCGCGGCGCTGGTCTCCCGGCAGGAGGATTCGGGAGCGGTGGTCACGCCGACGATGATGCTGAGCATGATCCCGTACTTCGTGGTCGTGTTCTTCCACGACACCCCGCTGGTCATGACCATCGCGTCCTACGTGCCGTTCAGCGCCCCGGTGGCCATGCCGCTGCGGATGTTCTTCAACGAGGCGATGTGGTTCGAGCCGATCCTCGCCCTGGCGATCCTGCTCACCAGCGCCGTGGTGTTCATGCTCCTCGCCGCCCGGATCTACAGCCGGTCGCTGCTGCGCACCGGGCAGCGGGTCCCCCTCCGGGAGGCCCTGGGCTCAGGCGGATGAACCGGCGGGGCCCTCGCCCGCGTGCTCGGCCTCGTCCTCGTCCTCCGGCGGGGCATCCGGGTCCACCAGCATCCCGGGCTCGGTCTTGGCGATGATGCGCGTACCCGTGAGGTCCCCGGTGACGTTGCACAGGGTGCGGGCCATGTCCAGGATCGCGTCGATGCCCGCCACCAGCGCCACCGGCGCCATGGGCAGCCCCGCGGCGGTGACGGCCATGGTGAGCATGATGAGCCCGGCGCCCGGCACACCGGCGGTGCCGATGGAGGCCAGCACTCCGACGGCGGCCACGGTGGCCAGCTGGGTCAGGGTCAGCTGCGTCCCGGTCACGTTGGCGATGAACACTGTGGCCGCCCCGACGTAGATGGCGGTGCCGTCCATGTTGATGGTCGCACCCAGGGGCAGGGTGAAGGAGTACACCCCGCGACGCACGCCCAGCCGTTCGGCCGCCTGGGTGGTCACCGGCAGGGTGCCGGACGAGGAGCGGGTGACGAAACCGGTGAGCATGGGCTCCTTGGCCTCGCGGAAGAACCGGCCCACCGGGGCACGGAAGAGCAGCAGGATCAGCGCGTAGATCACGATCTGCAGGACGATCCCGCCGTAGACGACCCCGGTCAGGAAGGCCAGCGGCAGCAGCGCATCGGCCCCGGTCTCCCCCACCACCACGGCGATCAGCGCGAACACGCCGATGGGCGAGTACTGCAGGACCCCGCGGATGATCAGGAAGACCAGCTCCACACCGCCGTCGACGAAGCGCCGCAGGTGCATGGCCAGCCCGGCGAGCCGATCGTCAGTGCTGTCCTGCATGAAGGCCAGGGCGACGCCCGCGGCCAGGGCGAAGAACATCACGGCCAGCACCTCCCCCTCGGCCAGGGCGGAGAAGATGTTGTCCGGGACGATGCCGGTGAGCACCTCCGCCAGCGGCGGGGCGGTCTGCTCGTCCACCTCGGCGTCCCCGGGGAGGCTCAGCCCGGCTCCCGGGGAGACGAGCAGGGCGACGCCGATGCCGATGGTCATCGCGAACGCGGTGGTCACCAGGTAGTAGAGGAAGGCCTTGCCGCCGATGCGACCCAGCGTCTTCGGGGACACCGAGGCCACTCCGGCCATCAGGGTCAGCAGGATCAGCGGCATCACCAGCATGGTCAGCAGCCGCAGGAAGATGTCACCGAGCGGCTGCACCACTGCGATGGGTGGCCCCACCACCAGGCCCGCGACGACGCCGAGCACCAGCGCCACCCCGAGCTTCCAGATCAGGGGGACGTCCAGGTACCACCGCCACAGGGAACGGCGCGACGCCGTCGGCTCCCCTGCGTCGGTGCGGGACGGTGACGATCCAGCCATGGTCATCTCACTCCTGCAGGGCGGACCTGTGCTGATCCGGCCCCCTCGACGAATGTGCAGGATTCAGTGTGACATGGCTGACGTGGGAGGACACGGAGACTCGGCCGATGGGGAGCAGGTCCCCTCAGCTCACTTGATGCCGCGCAGGTCCAGCTCCAGGGCGGAAGCACCTTCGGACCCGACGGTCACCGGGATGCCCCAGTCCTGCTGGTACAGGTGGCAGGCGGCGTGCATCGGGATCTCCTCGCCGGGGGCGCCGTCGCAGGCGGCCGCGCGAGCCGTGATGTGCAGGACTCCCTCGGCGACGGACGGGTTCAGCCGCAGGGTCCGGCGCAGCCCCTCGGCACTGCCGGCACCCTCCAGGATGAGCTCCTCCGGGGAGGAGGAGATCTTCAACTGGGTGGGATCGCCCCACCGGTCGTCGAGCTTCTGCCCGGTGGGGGCCTCGAAGCCGATGCTCAGGCTGAACTCCCCCGGCGCGACGTCGGTGGTGGGCCGCTGGGTCTCCCAGGCTCCCTCGTCCACGGTGAGGAACTCGTCGGGGATGGCCACACGCACCAACTCGTGGGCGTTGGTCTCCACCACCAGCAGGGTCGTGCCGTCGGAGTCCAGCAGCACGTCGGAGGGCTCCTTGAGCCCGCGGGCCACGGTGGAGACGGCGGCGGCCACGGTGGTGCCGTCGGCGGCCCGGTGCTCCCCACGGTAGCGGCGGATCGCCCCGTTGTAGGTGTCTGCCACCAGCACGGAGGAATCCGGCAGCACGGTCACTCCCAGAGGGTGCTGCAGTCGCGCCTCGGCCGGGTCGCCGTCCCGGAACCCGAAGTCGAACAGCCCCTCCCCCACGATGGTCTCCACTGCGGGGGCCTCCGGGTCCTGGCTGACCCGCAGCACTCGCAGCGAGGAGGTCTCGGAGTCGGCGATCCACACGTCCCCGGCGGCGTCGGCGGCGAGCCCGGAGGTCTGCGCGAACCAGGAGTCCTCGGCGGGGCCGTCGGTCAGCCCCTCCAGCCCGGTGCCGGCCAGCACCTTCAGCTCCCCGGTGACCGGGTCGAAGGAGAAGATCTGATGCGTCCCGGCCATCGCGACGATCACCGAGCCGGTCACCGGGGACCACAGCACATCCCACGGGGAGGACAGCGAGACCTCCAGCGGGGCGGTGCCCAGGCTGCCCACCACGGGCCCCTCGGCCTGGGTGACCCGCTCGGAGTCGATGAGCCGCTGCACTCCGTTGCCGGCCAGCGTGGTCACCTGACCCGTGGCCACATCGATGCCGCGCAGCCGGTGGTTCACGGTGTCCGCCACGACGACGTCGTAGCCCACCTGCTGGGCCACCTCGGCCGGCAGCAGGGCCAGGCCCTGCGGCTCGGTGAAGCGCGCCGTCTCAGCGTCGCCGTCCCGGTGGCCCTTCTCCGGGGAGGCGAGCACGCCGTCGTCATCGGCGACGCCGCCGCCCCAGCTGCGGACCACGGTCTGCAGGTCGGACTCCAGCTCCACGATCCGGTGATGGCCGGTGTCGGCCACCAGGAAATGCCCCACCGTGGTGGCGTCGCCGCCCAGCGGACGAGTCACCGGCACCGCCTTGCCCGGGAAGCGCAAGGTGCGGGACACCGGCTCCGGCGGCACGTAGGGCCCGTCGCCGCGGTGCAGCGTGCCCTTGGCCTCGTGCTCGGCCACCAGCTCCTCCACCAGGGAGGACAGGCCCGCCACATGGCCCTCACCGGCCAGGTTCGCGGCGATGTAGCCCTCCGGGTCGACGACGACCAACGTCGGCCAGGCGCGGGCCGAGTACGCCTGCCAGGTCACCAGGTTCGGGTCGTCCAGCACCGGGTGGGCGATCTCATAGCGCTCCACAGCGGCGGCCAGCGCGTCGGGGTCGGCCTCATGCTCGAACTTCGGAGAATGCACGCCCACGGTGACCAGCACGTCGGAGAACTGCTCTTCCAGCGGGCGCATCTCATCGAGCACATGCAGGCAGTTGATGCAGCAGAACGTCCAGAAGTCCAGGATCACGATCTTGCCGCGCAGATCCTCCAGGGTGATCTCCTGGCCACCGGTGTTCAGCCAGCCGCGGCCGACCAGCTCGGAGGCCCGCACCCGGTCGGTGCGGCGGATCGTCTGCGTCATGCGTGTGCTCCTTCTGCTCAGCCCCGCCATGGCGGGGCGTCCCTGGGGTGAGGCCTGCCTCGCACCCGAGATCATCTCCGGGCGCTCAGTCGGCGAGCGCCTCCGTGGTCGCGGCGGTGACGGCCTCCGCCATGGCGGTGAACTCCTCCTGCGCCGCGGCGGGCTCGCCGATGAACGACACCATCACCACGTCATCGCCTGCACGGGTGAACAGGATCTGGGCCCCGATCATTCCATCCTCCTCCGCATCCGCCAGGCTGCGGGTGCGGGCGTAGCCCACCGTCCCGTCGCCGTCACCCTCTGCGGGGCGGAGGGCCTCCAGCTCGATCTCGGAGAACTCCAGCACATAGTCGGCGTCCATCTGCGTCAGCCGCACCTGCGGGCAGGACTCCACCAGGGAGCGGACATGGTCCATATGCTGCTGGACCCGGGCGGCGGCCTCGCCGTCGTCGGCGATCTCGGCGATCTCGATGGAGCCGGTCCCGGTGAAGGTCTCCGAGCCGAAGTCCACCCGCGCGCGTCCGAGCCGAGCAGCAGCGGAGCCCAGTCCACCGCGGCCAGAGGCTCCGCGCAGGTGGCCGGGTCAACCTCGACGTCGGCCTCCCCCTCGGCCAGGGAGCCCTCCATCTGCTCGCGGAACTCCTCCACGGCGGCCTCCGTGTAGAACCCGGCGGAGTCGAAGCCGAACGTGGAGGCCCGCTCCATGCCGGCCTCCGCTGCGGCGACCAGCCGGTCGGAACCCGCACGGGGGCTCTGCTCGCCCTCGGCGGCGTCGCCGTCGGATCCGCAGGAGGTCACCGCCAGGGCGGTGCTCAGCAGCAGCGCCGGCAGCAGGTGGGTGCGGGTGCGGATCATCGGTGGGAGTCCCTCTCTGCCATGCGGGCGAACATCTCGTTGTACTCCTGGAGGTCGGCGTCGCCGGTGCGGTCGGCCTCACGGTCCTCGCGGACCATCTCCCGACGGTCCGCCCGCGACCACTGCACCGCGGCGATGACGGCCAGCAGCATCGTGGGGATCTCCCCGAGTCCCCACATCAGCTCTCCCCCGCGCTGCTGGTCCTCGATGGCGGAGAAGCCCCAGTCGTGGCCGATGTTGCCGAACCAGCTGGCCTGGATGAGGGACTCGGAGCCGGAGAGCCCCACGGCGATGAACGCGTGGAACGCCATCGTGGCCAGCAGCATGACCAGCCGGATGGCGTGCGCGGGCCGTTTCGGCAGCGGGTCGTGGCCCACCATCACCAGGGCGAAGATGTACCCGGTGAGCAGGAAGTGGACGTTCATGAGCTCATGCCCCACGTGGTACTCCAGGGCGTAGCCGAACAGCGGGGTGTAGTAGAACAGCACCAGGGAGCCGGCGAAGTTCGCCGCGGCCACCACCGGGTGGGTCACCACCCGGGAGAACCGCGAGTGCACCAGCCACAGGATCCACTCCCGGGCCCCGCGGGTGCCGTCGGTGCGGGAAGTGAGCGCCCGCATGGCCAGGGTGACCGGCGAGCCCAGCACCAAGAACATCGGCGCCACCATGGTCAGCGTCATGTGCTGGATCATGTGCCCGGAGAACAGCACCATCCCGTAGATCGCCGGACCGCCGGAGGTCACCCACAGCAGCACCGTCAGGCCGAAGAGGAAGCTGGCCGCCCGCATCACCGGCCAGCCGTCGCCCCGGCGCCGAAGCCTCATCATGGAGTGCAGGTACCAGGCGGCCAGGAACACGATGATCGCCACCCACAGCCAGTCGAAGCGCCACTGGCTGAACCACAGGCCCAGCGTCGGCTCCGGCGGAAGGTCATAGCCGGTGAGGATCCGCGCCGGGGTGGCGTCCGGAGGCAGGTCCTCCGAGACCGGCGGGGAGGTGCGGCCCAGAATGGCGCTGACCCCGATGACCGCGGACATCACCGCGATCTCCACCAGGACCAGCTGCCACAGCAGCCCGGTGACCGCCCGGGTGCGGGCGGGATCCGTGGACGCCGATGCGGACGAGGACGGCGCACCGGCCCCCTCATGGGGCCCGGCCAGCCGCGGAATGATCCAGCTGCGGTTCATCCACCCGACCGCCCCCAGACCCAGGATCGCCCCGACCTTCAGCACGATCATGAGCCCGTACGGCGTGGTCAGCAGCTGCTCCAGCGTCTCGATGCGCAGAGCCGCATTGACCACCCCGGAGAACGCGACGGTGCCGATCGCCAGCCCCGCCAGCACCGAGTAGCGGCGCAGCAGAGTCCCGACGATCTCCGGCCCGCCCTGCTCCCGGGCCGTCAGTGCCGTCGCCTGCCGGCGGATCTCCGGGGAGAGCAGCGCCAGGACCACGAGCCCACCGACCCAGACCACTACGCCCAGCAGGTGCAGGCCCAGGGAGTTCACCGCCGCCGAATGGTCGTCACCGGAGCCGGAGTGCCCCACCAGGGCCATCGGGACGATCCCACCCAGGCCCAGCACCGCCACGAAGAACAGCCCGGCCGGGGAACGCACCGCGAAGACCAGAGTGGCGAAGACGGCGGCGATGACCACCATCGCCATCCATGCCTGACCCGTGGAGATCGACTGCACGTAGCCCAGGAAGCCCGCGGAGAAGGTCTCGTCAGCAGAGAGCGGCTGGCCGGCCAGCGCCGAATAGGAGAGCACCAGCACCGCGACGGCAGCCACCGTCCACACCACGGAGGCGGCTCCCGCGATCTGCAGCGTGCGGGTGTAGAGCGGGTGCTCACCCGAGACGGACGGGGCCGAGGCGCCGGCGTGCTCCGCACGAACCTTCTCCGCGCGCTCCGCACGAACCTTCTCCGCGCGCTCCGCACGACGCTGCCGGCTGCGGGGGCCGAGCCTTGAGGGCACCGCGACGACGGCGAGTATCACGGCGGCGACCGCCGTGGCCATGGCCAAATGGTGGACGAATCGCGCCACAGGCAGGCCCCACCGGTCACCGCGCCGGGGTCGGCGATCTGCGACGGCGGCCCACACCGGAGAGCAGTCCGGCGAGCGCCACGGCCACCAGGCCGAGGCAGAGGACGGCGCCCACCGCAGGCAGCGCGACGGCGAGCATGGGGGCGTCCGCGGGAGGACGGGCGGCGTCTCGGCCGCCTGCGGCAGGCGTCATCGGGGATCCCTCACTCTCACGCGTCGTCGCGCGGACGGTCGTCGCGCTCGTCGGGCCTGTCGTCGCCGGACTGGTCGTCCGCGGTCCCCGTGGAGCCGGTGGTGTCGCGGGGCTGGCGCGGCGCCTGCTTCCACTCCTCCACCTGGGTCATCTTGCGGCGCATGAGCACCACGGCCAGGATCACGATGAGCACGCCGCCCAGCGCGAAGAGCACCGCGGCCCAGGCGGGGAACTGTCCCTCGGCGGTGGCCGGGTCCTCCTGCGAGGCGGCGTCGGCGTCCACCGAGCCAGTCTCGCCGGCGTCGGCCTCTGCGGCATCAGTCTCCGCGGCATCTGCTTCGGCGGCATCGTCGTCGGTCGTGCCGTCGCCTGCCTCGTCCTCAGCGGCGTCAGCCTCTGCGGCGTCAGTCTCCGCTGCGTCAGTCTCTGCGGCGCCCTCCGGCAGGTCGACTTCGAAGCTGAAGCTGCCTTCCTCGTCATGCCCGTCGGAGTAGACGACCCGGTAGAGGACCTCGTACTCGCCGTCGGCCAGCTCGCCGTCGAGCTCGGTGCTCATCGACGGGCCGTCGATGACGGTCTCGGTTTCCCAGCTCTCACCGTCGTCGTCGGTCACGCGGATCTCGTTGGTGATGTTCTCGCCCTCGGTGAGGCCGTCTCCGGTGAACTCCAGGACGATCTCTTCGGGGCTCTCGGTGAGCACCTCGTCCGCCTCCGGGGTGGAGGAGATCAGCTCGTCATGGGCCCAGGCCGGGGTGGCTGTCATCGCGGCGAGCCCCAGTGCCGCGACGGCGGCGGGGGCCAGCAGCCGCGGCGCGCGGCCTGCTCGAGAGCCCCCGGCCGGGATGTCAACGGTGGTGGAAGTGGTCATGGTGTCCTTCTCTGCGTCTGTGCGGGGTGGACGTGGCGTCCGGAGCCGGCGTGAGGGTCCGGGGACGTCCTGTGGGCAGTCCGGCCGCGTCTGCGTGCTCACCGCCTCGGAGCCGAGGTGGTCCCTCCAGGTCGGAGGGTCTGACGCGGCGGCCATCGGGCGCTGCGGCCCTGACCTCGACGTCGTCGACGACGTCGAGGACGCCGCCGGCGGTCCCCGCAGGGTGCGCGGCCCCCGGCCGCTCCAGAGGTCTTCCATGACCCGCACCGTCCGGGGGACGGCGGGAAGGGCCGGGCGCACGCCGAAGTGCGCCTCCCGGGGAGTCATGAGCAAGTGGACGGGACCCAGCGCCACCAGATCGGCGACGGCTCGCAGCAGGGTCTCACCACGGTGCAGGAGGGCGATGGTCAGCACGGCCGCACCCAGATGGGCCGCCAGCATGCCCCCGTCCAGGGCTCCCCCAGGGGGCATCGCCACCAGCGACTGGTCCGCTGCTGGCACGGAGGCGGCCGTCGTCGCACTGGCCAGCGCGGGCGACTCGTGGCCGCCATGGCCGAGGCGCGGGCTCCCCCCGGCGAACCGCCCGGCGGCGGAGGCCGGCAGGGCGGAGAAGAGACCGTGGAGCACCGCTTGGGACACCAGCACGGAGAGGGTCAGGCGGGTCAGACCGAGCCGCATGCCCGCCAAGGCGGTGCACAGGGGCAGGCTCACGGCCAAGGCCAGGATCACGACCAGCGCGTGCGGCCCCTGATGGCCCGCAGCCAGGTGCGCGGCGGCGGCGCTGCCGACGGCGGCCCCGGCGGCCAG
>NZ_MDSS02000072.1 GCF_001758425.2 Nesterenkonia sp. PF2B19
GCCTGGGCGCGGCCCTGACCGCCGCGTTCCTGCGCGAAGCGCCCGCGTGGTGGTCAACTACCACTCCTCGCAGTCCGCCGCCGACGAGATCGCCGCCGCCCACCCCGAGCAGGCGCTCGCGGTGCAGGCCGACGTCCGCGACGCGGAGCAGGTCCGCAGCCTGATCAGCACCGCGCGCGAGCACTTCGGACGACCGGTGACCACGGTGGTGAACAACGCCCTGGTGGACTTCGCCTTCACCGGCGATGCCCGCTCCAAGGCCCACGAGATCACCGCCGAGGAGTTCGAGGCGCAGTTCGCCGGTTCGGTGACCGGCCCGCTGAACCTCATCCAGGCGGCCCTCGCCGGGATGCGCGAGGTCGGCCAGGGCAGGGTCATCACCATCGGCACCAACCTCTTCCAGCACCCGGTGGTGCCGTACCACGACTACACCGCGGCCAAGGCTGCGCTGCTCTCGCTGACCCGCACCTTCGCCGACGACCTCGGCCCGGACGGCATCACCGTCAACATGGTCTCCGGTGGGCTGCTGCGCACCACCGACGCCTCCGCCGCCACTCCGGAGGAGGTCTTCGACGCCATCGCCGCGGGCACCCCGCTGCGCAAGGTCACCATCCCGGAGCAGCTGGCTGACGCCGCCCTGTTCTTCGCCTCCCCGTGGTCGCGCGGGGTGACGGGGCAGAATCTGATCGTCGACGGCGGGCTGGTGAAGGGCTGAGCATGGGAGCGGTCGCACCGGAGGTCAAGCTGAACCTGTTCCTCTTCGGCGTCGGGCACCACAAGGCCGCCTGGCGCGCACCGGACTCTGCGGTGGAGCGGCTCGGCGACGTCGAGCACTACATCGAGCTGGCACGCCTCGCCGAGCGCGGAAAGCTGGACGCCGTGTTCTTCGCCGACGGCCACTCGCTGGGCATCGGCGCCGTCGAGGACGGGCCCACGTGGTTCCTGGAGCCGCTGACGCTGCTGTCGGCGATGAGTCAGCACACCGAGCGGATCGGGCTGGTCAGCACCGTGTCTTCGACCTTCTGGACCCCGTTCCACGCCGCCCGGCTGCTGGCCAGCCTGGACCACATCAGCGGCGGGCGCATCGGCTGGAACGTGGTGACCTCCATGTTCGACGCCGAGGCGCAGAACCACTCCTATCCGTCCATGCCCGCTCATGCCGAACGCTACGGACGGGCTGAGGAGTTCATCGACGCCGTCACTCGGCTCTGGGACTCCTGGCCGCAGGAGTCCCTGCTCCACGATCGAGACGGGCGATACGCCGACGGCGGCCTCATCACGCCCATCGATCATCAGGGTGAGCACTTTCAGGTGGCCGGCCCGCTGAACGTGCCTCGCCCGCCGCAGGGTCGGCCGGTGCTCTTCCAGGCTGGGGCTTCGGACCAGGGCCGAGACCTGGCCTCCCGCCATGCGGAGGCGATCTACGCGGTCGCCTATGACGCCGAGGCCGCGCGTGAGTACAGCACTGACATCCGACGCCGGCTCGCCGCCGCAGGCCGCGACCCCCAGGGCACGGCGATCATGCCCGGACTGGTCACCTATGTGGGCTCCACCATGGCGGAGGCCCGCGCCCAGCAGGCCGCATTGGATGCGCTGCTGCCCACCGAGGCCTCGCTGCGCCAGCTCAGCGTGTTCGTCGGCCAGGACACCTCGGACTGGGAGCTCGACGCGCCCGTGCCGGAGCTGCCCCCGTTGGAGGAGTTCACCGGGCCGCAGGGTCGCTACGCGACGATCCTGCGGATCATCGCCACCGAGCGGCCCACTGTCCGGCAGCTGCTGGGCCGGCTGGCCGCCGGGGGAGGGCACTGCACCATGGTGGGCACGCCGGAGTCGATCGCCGATGAGATCGAACACTGGGTGGACTCGGGCGCCGCCGACGGCTTCAACCTCATGCCGCCGGCCCTGCCGGGGAGCCTCGAGGACTTCGTGGACCATGTGGTCCCGGAGCTTCAGCGTCGCGGACGGTTCCGCACCGACTACATCGGCACTACGCTGCGAGACCACCTGGGGCTGGCCGTGCCCGAACGGAGCGCAGCCGTACCGGCTGCGGCGTTCAGTCCAGCGGGTGGCTGACCGGCAGGTCCTCGGCCAGCAGGTCGATCAGCTCCGCGGTCAGCTCGTCGTCGACGGCCAGCTCGGCGTCGTCGAGCCGGGCGATCGGCGAGACCAGCCGGACGGAGGAGGCCAGGAAGACGTGGTCGGCGTCGAGCAGGTCCTGCGGCGTCAGCGGCCCATAGCCGAGATCCCAACCGGCCTTCTCGGCGGCGGCGAAGATCGCGCCCTGGGTGGTGCCGGGGAGGATCCCGGTCTCCAGCACCGGGGTGATGAGGCGGCGGGCTCCGTCCGCGCCGCGGGTGACGATCAGCACCGTGGAGGTCGGGCCTTCCAGGACCTGGCCGTCGGAGGTGGTGTAGATGACGTCGTCGAAGCCGTGGTCCTTCGCCCAGCGCAGGGAGGCCATGTTCACCGCGTAGCTGAGGGACTTGGCTCCCAGCAGCAGCCAGGGTGCGCGCTCCGCCGCCGTCGAGTCGTAGCCGCGGTCCAGCAGCGTCACCGCCACCGGCTTCCCGCGGGTGGCGCGCATCGCGTCGGTCACCGGGGTCAGCAGCGCCCAGTAGGTGCCGGCGAAGGCGGGATCGTCAGAGGCGGGTTCGCCCTCCACGCCACGGGTGGCCACCAGCTTGATGGTCAGCTCCTCGGGCAGGGCGCCGCGGGTGCGGTACTCCTCGAGGCCCAGCTCGACGGCGGCCCGCCAGCTGGCCGCCGGCGGGATGCCGATGTCCAGGATGTCGGCCGACCGGCCCAGACGCTCCAGATGCGCCTCGAGCTTGCGGATCCGCCCGGCCTCCGCATACATGGTCTCGAAGACGCCGTCGCCGCGCACGGCGCCCAGGTCCGTGACCCGCAGCTGGGGCTGGTGCGGGTCGAAGACCAGACCTTCAGGGTGCTCGACGTCGATCCGCACGGCGACGGCGGCGACGGAGTCCTCGTGGAAGTGCTCAGCCATGCCCCTCAGCATAGGGGTCTGGCGGGTGGAGGAGAACATCTGACACCGTAGGATGGTGAGCTGGACGGCGCCTGATCAGGGCGGAGGGACGCAACAGACAGGGCGGGACGAGCGATGCTGTGGCCACTGAGCGGCCTGGGGATCGAGGGGCTGCCGCAATGGATCGTGCTCATCATCCTCATCTTCGAGGTCGGTGTGCGCCTGGCCGTGCTCGGCATCATCCCGGACAACAGGCGCCCCAACACCGCCATGGCGTGGCTGCTGGCGATCTTCTTCATCCCCGTCGTGGCCCTGCCCCTGTTCCTGATGATCGGCCGCAACAAGCTCTCGGCGCGCCGACAGGAGCGCCAGCGCAGCATCAACGCGGCCCTGCTGGAGGCCACCAGTCATATGGACCTCTCCGACCAGCTGCGGGACAAGGACGAGCAGCTCGGCGCCACGGCGGCCCTGAACAGGAAGCTCGGCGCCTTCCCGCTGCAGGAGGGCAACCGGATCGAGCTGATCTCGGACTACAAGGCCTCCTTCGACTGGATGGTCCAGGCCATCGACGAGGCCGAGGACTATGTGCACGTGCTGTTCTACATCGTCGGTGACGATCCCGAGTACGCCGGCCCCGTCCTGGACGCCCTCGAACGCGCCTCCGCCCGCGGCGTGCAGGTCCGCTTCCTCTATGACCATCTGGGCACCCTGCGGGTGAAGGGATATCGGCGGCTGAAGCGCCGACTGAAGCGGTCCAGCATCGAGTGGCACCGCGTGCTGCCCATCCGCCCGCTGCGCCGCCGGTTCTCCCGACTGGACCTGCGGAACCACCGCAAGATCGTCGTCGTCGACGGCAAGCACGCCCTCACCGGCTCCACCAACCTCATCGAGCCCCATTACCAGCGCCCGTCCGCGGCACGGATGGGTCGGGAGTGGGTGGAGCTCAACGCGGTGATGGCCGGCCCCGCCGTGACGGGTCTGGACATCGTCTTCGCCTCCGACTGGTATGCCGAGACCGGAGAGAACCTCGGTGAGCACCTGCTGGTGGACCCAGAGGCCGACGAGGCCGCCGTCGGGGGTTCTCTGGCCCAGGTGGTGCCCTCCGGCCCGGGGTTCCCCGACGAGAACAACCTGCGGCTGTTCAACGATCTCATCTACCAGGCCACCGAACGGCTGGTGATCTGCACCCCGTATCTGGTGCCGGACGACTCCCTGCTCTACGCGGTCACCAACGCCGCCCACCGCGACGTCGAGGTCATTCTGCTGGTCTCCAAGAGGGCCGACCAGTTCACCGTTCAGCACGCCCAGCAGTCCTACTATGAGGCGCTGCTCAACGCCGGGGTGCGGATCTTCCGCTACCCGGACCCGGATGTGCTGCACGCCAAGTTCATGATCATCGACGACGACGTGATGGTCATCGGCTCCTCCAACATGGACATGCGGTCCTTCTCGCTGAACCTGGAGGTGACCCTCATGGTGGTCGACGAGCAGAAGGTCCGTGAGGTGGAGGAGGTCTTCGCCTCCTACATGGCGATCTCCAGCGAGCTGCACCTCGAGGACTGGAGGCAGCGGCCCTGGCACGTGCGCTACTTGGACAATGTCTTCCGCCTCACCGCGGCCCTGCAGTGACGTGTCCTCACGGGCGCCTCGACACATGAGGTACCCTCAGAGGCTGTCCGTGCTCAGCTGAGCAGATGCTCTAAGCTGGAAGGCGCTCGCACACCAGACATTCATCCAGGTGAGGCCACCAATGGAGGGGCGATGATCCGAGATCGCACGCCACCGACGACGTCGGCGGCCGGTGCACGGCGCATCGCCATGCCCTCGGCTCTCCTGGCGGCCGTGCTCGGGCTCACCGGCTGCGGCTCGGACGGGGAGGGTTCCGAAGCACGGGACACCTATGCCGCCGTCTCCTCTGCCGAGGATGCCGAGCACGACGACGGTGAGGATACGGCCGAGGACGCCTCCGCGGGGATGAGCGAGAGCGACGTCGACGACGAGGCTGCGGCCCGGCTGGATGCCCTCAGCGAGGAAGAGTTCCGCGAGCTGCTGCTGGAGGAGGACGAGCTTCCCTTCGAGCCCGACACCTACGTGGAAGAGTCCGGGGCCGAGTACTTCCACCAGCACATCGGCGTCACCGGGGACACCTACGTCACCGGCTTCGGCGATGAGGAGTGCACCCGGCAGATGGACGGGATCAACGAGCGCCTGGTGGGGGAGGACCCCCAGGACGGACTGATCCGGCTGGCCTCCCGCGCGACGGAGACCGGGGAGGAGCGCCTCTACCTGTGGATGCTCAGCTACGCGGAGGCCGTGGACACCGAGCCCCTCTGGGGTGATGTGCTCGAGGCCTGCGAGGGCCGTCGTCTGGAGGATGGGGCCGACACCATCGACTTCTCCGCGTTCGCCGCTGCAGGATTCCGCGGGCTCACCATGGAGATGGGCGTGGAGAACGGCTCCGACGTCGTCGAGATGGAGGGGTACTCCGCCACGCGCGACATGGGCCGCAACCTGCTGATGGTCAGCGCGGTCAACGTGGACGCCGCCACCTTCGAGGACGTCCTGACGGCTCAGGCCGCCAAGATCGACGCCCGGCTCGGCCGCTGAGCCCGCCGCCGGTTGGGCTCGCCCCGTCCAGATTCCTGAGCCCCTGCCATCTTCACGGGGCGCAGGAATCTGCGGGGGGCGGGAGCGGCGCGCGTGCCCCTCACCGCGAGGGGAACTCGACTCCGAGGGCGCCCAGCACTCCGGCAGACTTCGTGACGACCTCGTCCCACTCGTCGGCCGGGTCGGAGTCCGCGACGATCGCGCCTCCCAGCCCCAGGTGCAGGAGCGCCTCATCCTCCTCCGGGCGCCCCGGGGCGATGACCAGCGTGCGGATCAGCACCGAGAGGTCCGCGGCCCCGGTGGTGCTGAAGTAGCCCGCTACACCGGAGTACGGGCCCCGCGGCCCGGTCTCCAGGCGCTGCAGGATGTCCATGGTGGAGATCTTCGGGGCGCCGGTCATGGACCCGGGTGGGAAGGCCGCGGCGACGACGTCGGCACGCGGCACCTCCGGGCTGATGCGCGCGCTGACGGTGGAGACCATCTGATGGACGGTCGGATAGGACTCCACGGCACAGAGGCGCTCCGTGCGCAGCGTCCCCGGCACCGCGTGGATGGAGAGATCGTTGCGCACCAGGTCGGTGATCATGACGTTCTCCGCCCGGTCCTTCGGATGCGCGGCCAGCTCCTGGCGCAGCCGCTCGTCGGCTTGGGGATCCGCGCTGCGGGCTCGGGTGCCCTTGATGGGCTCCGAGCGCACCGTGCCGGCGACGTCGATGCTCAGGTAGCGCTCCGGAGAGGTGGACAGGACATCCACCACCGCCCGCACCGCCCGCACCGCCCGCACCGCAGAGCCGCAGCAGCTGGGTGAACGGCGCCCGGTTGGCGGCCCGCAGCCGCCAGAACAGGGAGAGTGCGTCCAGCTGATCCGCAGGGGCACGTGCGGTCACCGCCGTGGTCAGACACACCTCGTAGGTGTTGCCCTCGTAGATCTCCCGCTGCGCCCGCGCGATCATCGCCAGGTAGTCCTCGCGGCCGTCCCGGACGCGCAGCTCCTGGATCTGTGGGGGCTCAGCCTCCGGCGCCGTCGGCTGCGATGCGGGGGAGTCGGGCCCGGCGGCCAACACCTCGTCCCAGGCCAGCGCCGCTTCGCGCAGCCAGGCCGGGTCCTCGCCCAGGGACTGCACCTCCACCTGGCCCGCGGCGTGATCCAGCACCACTGCATGCGTGGCGCGGAAGAGGTGGGCGTCGTCGGCGGCGGGCCGCGCCGCGCGGGGAGCCTGCTGCTGCAGGTCCGGGGAGCCGACCTCTCGGCGCAGTTCGTAGCCCAACCAGCCGACCCAGCCGAGCTGGAACGGCTCCGGGGGGTCGTCAGGGTGGTCCTCTGCGCGGTCCTCGGGGTGTGTCGCCGCGCCCGTGTGCGGCCAGGCCTGGCGCAGCCACCGGAAGAATCCGCCGTCGTGCCGTCGCCAGGGCGCCAGGGCGGAACCGGGCCGGTGCTCCACGGTGACGCCGTCGCGATGCCGCACCTCCAGGGCGTGCTCGCCGCAGGAGAACGCGAGGATGCTGCGTCGGCTGCGCGCCGGCGCGGCGGTGCGGGCGTGGTCGCTGGAGTCGAGCAGGGCCGCCGGCGCATCGGGCCGGGCGGCGGCGAGGAGGGCGAAGAGCAGGATCGCCGCATCCTCGGGCGGCTGCTGTCCGAGCGGAGGAGCGGGAAGCCGGTGCCGGTGCACCGCCGGCGGGACGACGACCTCGGCGGGGTGGGACTGGACCATGGGAGCGTGTCAGTCGTCCCTGCCGAGGAGCCGACGACGCCGCAGCAGGTGGTGGCCGCCGTCGTAGAGCATCCAGATGCCGACGGCGATCTGCACCACGGACAGCCACGTGGCGCTGTGTCCGATCCACAGGAAATAGGCGCCGGTGGCCGCGATGCAGAAGCCCGCGATCACGGTGAACCAGGACAGGCGGCTGGTCTGGACGGTCCGCTCGGGCGGCTGGCCGGAACGGCGGCGCGAGGGGTCGGCGGGCATGGTCACCAGTCTACTGGCCACCCGATACGATGACGGGCGTGACAGAGGACCCCGTTTCCGCCGAGACTCGCCGCGGCCGGCCCCGCAGCGCCGCGTCCCACCAGGCGGTGCTCACCGCCACGGCCCGGCTGCTGACCTGCGGGGAGTACGAATACGACGATGTCACCGTGGAGCGCATCGCCGCCGAGGCCGGCGTGGGCAAGCAGACCATCTATCGGTGGTGGACCAACAAAGCCGGCGTCGTGCTGGAAGCCGTGCTGACCGGGCACCTGCGTCTGGACTTCTCTCCGGTCCCCGAGACCGGAGATCTGCGCGCCGACCTGCTGGCCTGGGTGAGCGAGACCCTGGACGAGACCTTCACCGAGGGACACCGCTCGATGGCGCGCAGCCTCATCTCAGCCCTGGTCACCGGAGGGGCGGAGACGGACAGCCTCCTGGCCGCGTCGCAGATCTGGGAGGAGTCCCCGGTGGCGGACCGCCTGCGGGCCGAGCGCGACGCGGGGCGCTGCGGGCTGATCTGGAGCCAGTGCGGCAGCCGCGGCACTGGCGAGCCCGCTGGTGCTGCGCCTCATCACCAGCGGCCGCCCGCAGGACTCGTGGGCCCATTCGCTGGTCGACATCGTCCTCGACGGGGCTTGGGCCCACTGAGCCGCACCCCGGCGGATCGGCGGGAGCCGTCGTCTGCGCCCTCATGCTGTGATTCTCCTCACGGATGGCCTCTCTGTGCCCTCTGGGCATTTATGAGACGACTCGTTCCGTTTATTCTGGAGGTGCTGACGCGTGTCACCCACGTCGTCCCCTCCTGCCCACCCCTCCACGGAGACGGAACCCACCCATGGCAAGACTCCTCCACCGGCTCGGTCTCTTCGCCGCCCGACGCGCCAAGACGGTCATCGCCGCCTGGTTCGCGGTGCTGGCGATCGCCGTGACCTCCTTCCTGTCCTTCGGCGGCCAGCTGACCGACCAGATCACCCTCCCCGACCTCGAGACCACCAGGGTGGCCGACCGGCTCGCCGAGGAGATCCCCGACGTCGGCGGCGGCAGCGCGATCGCCGTGCTCCAGACCGAGGACGGCGCGCCGTTCACCGACGAGCAGATCGAGGAGGTCGCCGCACTCAGCGAGGAGCTCGAGGCGCTCGAGCCGGTGGACGGCGTCACCGATCCCTTCGTGGCCGCCGCTGAGCGCGCCGACGGTGAGGCGGAGCTCCGGGACGCCCGGGAGGAGCTCGACGCCGGTCGTGAGGAGCTCGACTCCGGCACGGAGGAGCTGGAGTCGGGAGAGGAGCAGCTCGACGCCGGTCAGGATCAGCTCGACGATGCCCAGGAGCAGCTGGACGCCGCCGTCGCCGAGGCCCAGGCCGGCGGCTACTACGAGGCCGCCCAGGAGGAGCTCGACGCCCAGCAGGCCCAGCTGGACGCCCAGCAGACCCAGCTCGACGACACCCGCGCCGAGCTGGACGACGCCCGCGAGGAGATCGCCTCCGGAGAGGCCGAGCTCGCCGACGGGGAGGCCGAGCTGGAGCGCGGCGAGCAGATGCTCGAGCTGACTGAGGCGGTGCAGACCGTCTCATCCGACGACGACGTCGCCATCCTGACCGTCACCTTCCCGGAGGAGCTGCAGGCCGTCGGCACCGACAGCCTCACCCTGGTCTCGGACACGCTCGCCGAAGCGCACATCGACGGTGTCGAGATCCTGCCCTCCAGCGAGCTGAACTTCGAGATGCCTCACCTGTTCAGCACCGCCGAGGCGATCGGACTGATGATCGCCGCCGCCGTGCTGCTGGTCATGCTCGGCACCCTCATCGGTGCCGGGCTGCCACTGCTCAACGCCCTGGTCGGGGTGGGGATCGGAGTGGCCGGAGCCATGTCCCTGTCCGGCTTCGTGGACATGATGAGCGTGACCCCCATCCTCGGGCTCATGCTCGGCCTCGCCGTCGGCATCGACTACGCCCTGTTCATCCTGCACCGTCACCGCACCCAGATGAAGGACGGCATGGAGCTGCGCGACTCCATCGCGCTGGCCAACGGCACTGCGGGCAACGCCGTCGTCTTCGCCGGGGCCACGGTGATCATCGCCCTGCTGGCGCTCAATGTCACCGGCATCGGATTCCTCGGGCTGATGGGCTCCATCGCCGCCGCCTGCGTGTTCATCGCCGTCCTGATGGCCGTGACCATGACCCCGGCGACCCTGTCGCTGGCCGGGCGCCGCATCCTCGCCCGCCGGGAACGCCGCTACATCGGCCTGCGGAAGGGCCGTCGCATCACCGAGCCGATGAAGACTCCGCGTGCCCTGGGGCTCGCCGCACTGGCGATCATCGGGCTCTGCGTGCTGGCCATCCCCACCTTCTCGCTGCGCCTGGGTCTGCCCGACGCCAGCTCGGACCCGGCGGACTCCACGTCATACCAGGCTTACCAGGCCACTGAGGAGGCCTTCGGCGCAGGGCAGAACGGACCGCTGCTGCTGGTGGCGGACCTCCCCGAGGGGCTCAGCGAATCGGAGGCCCAGGACCTGCAGGTCAGCGTCGCCCAGGAGCTCGACGCCCGTGACGACGTCGCCGCCGTGGTGCCCGCCGCGCTGAACGAGGACCACGACGTCGCCGTCCTCCAGCTCATCCCCGACGAGGGGCCGGCCTCCGAGTCCGTGGAGCAGCTGGTCCACGACCTGCGTGGCCCCGAAGCCCTGACCGGTGAGGCCGTCGACGGCGTCGAACTCTCCGTGGCCGGCATGACGGCGGCGAACATCGACATCTCCGAGGTCATCGCCGACGCCCTGCCCCTGTACCTGGTGGTCGTCGTCGGACTCTCCCTGCTGCTGATGATCATGGTCTTCCGGTCCATCCTGCTGCCGGTGGTGGCCACGCTGGGCTTCGTCGGGTCCTTCGCGGCCGGGCTGGGCGGCGTCGTCGCCGTCTTCCAATGGGGTTGGCTGGGGGACCTGTTCGGCATCACCGAGCCCGGGCCGATCCTGACCTTCCTGCCGATCATCATGGTCGGGATCCTGTTCGGGCTGGCCATGGACTATCAGCTGTTCACCGGCTCAGGGATGCGAGAGGCCTACGCCCACGGGGACTCCGCCCGGCTGGCGGTGCGCAAGGGGCTCCATGCCGGCCGCTCCGTGGTCACCGCCGCCGCGCTCATCATGGGCTCGGTGTTCGCCGGGTTCATCTTCACCGACGAGCCTATGGTCACCTCGATCGGCCTCGCCCTGGCGCTCGGTGTGCTGCTGGACGCCTTCGTGGTCCGGCTGGTGCTGGTGCCGGCCCTGCTGCACCTGGCCGGCCCCGCCGCCTGGTGGCTGCCGAGGTGGCTGGATCGGATCCTGCCCGATGTCGACGTCGAGGGCTCTGCGCTGGAGCGTCAGGTCCTGGAGGTGGACGAGTGGAGCGGCGCCGGCGGTTCCGCCGACGCTGCGGAGCAGGACTCCTCGCGGGTGCCGGAGACCGCCGACGCCGGGCGCTGACGTCCCGCCCCCACGCATCGAGTGGCCGAGAATCCCCTCATCTACCCGTTGACACGCCGTGTCGCGGGGTCAGATGCCGGGATTCTCGGCCACTCGATCTCGGGGGAGGGGGCGGCTCAGGCGGAGCCGCGGGGGTCGACGTCGTCGTCCCCGGTGAGCGGCTCCTCGAGCAGTTCGAACACGCCGTCGATGATCCGGTTCGGCCGGAAGGGGAAGTCGGCGATGTCGGCCCGGCTGGAGAGGCCGGAGAGCACCAGGATCGTGTGCATGCCGGCCTCCATGCCGGCGACGATGTCGGTGTCCATACGGTCACCGATCATGGCCGTCTGCATGGAGTGGGCGCCCAGGTGGTTCAGGGCGGAGCGGAACATCATCGGATTGGGCTTGCCCACCACATACGGATCGCGCCCGGTGGCCTTGGTGATCAGTGACGCGATCGCGCCCGTGGCCGGGAGCACCCCTTCGGAGCTGGGGCCGGTGGCGTCAGGGTTGGTGACGATGAACCGGGCGCCGTCGTTGATGAGTCGCACGGCCTTGGTGATCGCCTCGAAGCTGTAGTTGCGGGTCTCGCCGACGACCACATAGTCCGGGCTGGTCTCGGTCATGATGAAGCCGGCCTCGTGCAGGGCGGTGGTCAGTCCCGCCTCGCCGACCACGTAGCAGCTTCCTTGGGCGTTCGACTCCGGCGAGATCTGGTTGGCCAGGAACGTGGCCGTGGCCAGGGCGGAGGTCCAGATCCGGTCCTCCGGGACGACCAGTCCCGAATGCCGGAGCCGGGCGCTGAGGTCCCGGGCGGTGAAGATCGAGTTGTTGGTCAGCACCAGGTAGGGGAGGTCCTGGCGGCGCCACTGCTCCAGCAGCTCGGCCGCCCCCGGGAGGGCCTCGTGCTCACGGACGAGCACGCCGTCCATATCGGTCAGCCAGCATTCCACAGAGTCACCGTTCATGGCCTCATCCTATGCAGTCTCCCTGCCCCTGCCCAGGACGCAGGTCACGTACCCGCCCGCGAGCCCTCGCCCCTCTCCTCGTCCGGCCCCTGCCGCCCTGCCCCCGCCCGCGAGTTGGTCGGCAGTTGTCGATACTCGACTCGATCGACTCCAGTTGTGGGAACTTCCGACCAACTCGCCCGGGCGGGGTGCGGCGTCCTCGTGCCCTTGACGGCGCGCGAACCTCCATGGTTAATTAGTGGAGTAATGAACCACAGAGGTAGTGGACTCGATGATGCTGGGCGGGCTCCTGAAGGAAGGTGAGGCAGTGGAAGAAGGTCGCGCACTCTTCGTGCAGATCGCCGAGCAGATCGAGGCGTCTGTGCTGGACGGCACGCTCCTCGAAGGGGAGCGCGCGCCGTCGACCAATGAGCTCGCGACGTTCCACCGCATCAACCCCGCCACCGCCGCCAAGGGGATCAATCTCCTGGTGGACCGCGGGATCCTCGTCAAGCGACGGGGTCTGGGCATGTTCGTCGCCGAGGGGGCCCGCGAGGTCCTCCGGCTGAGCGCCGGCAGCAGTTTGCTGAGAACTACCTCGAACCCCTGCTCATCGAGGCCCGGGCGATCGGGCTGACCACCGAGACCGTCCTGGAGATGATCCGCAGCCGCGGATCTCGCTGACGGTCAGCACAGGAGAGGAGGCGCCCCATGGGCACCGCCATCGACGTCCGCGGAGTCACGCGGCGCTATCGGAGCACGACGGCACTGGATCAGGTGTCCGTCAGCTTCGAGAAGGACATGATCCACGGGCTGCTGGGCCGCAACGGGGCCGGCAAGACCTCGCTGATGTCCGTCATCACCGCGCAGGACTGGCCCAGCGAGGGCGAGATCCGCGTGCTCGGCCACCGGCCGCAGGAGAACGAGCAGGTGCTGCCGAACATCTGCTTCGTCCGGGAGGAGCAGCAGTACTTCGACGACGCCAAGGCCCACCACGCCTTCCGGGCGGCCGCGATGGCGTTCCCGAACTGGGACCAGGAGCTCTGCGACCGACTGGCCGAGGAATTTCGGGTGCCGGAGAAGACCCGGATCAAGAAGATGTCCCGCGGGCAGCGTTCCGCCGTGGGGGTCATCATCGGGATCGCCAGCAGGGCGGAGGTCACGTTCTTCGACGAGCCCTATATGGGGCTTGACGCCGTGGCGCGCCAGCTCTTCTATGACCGCCTGCTCGAGGACTACGCTCAGCATCCCCGCACGATCGTGCTGTCCTCGCATCTGATCGACGAGATCGCCCATCTCATCGAGAACGTGGTGCTCATCGACCGCGGCCGCATCATCCTCGACGAGCCCGTCGAGCAGCTTCGGGACCGGGCGGTGACGCTGGTGGGGCGCGCCGACGCCGTCGCGGAGATCGCCGCCGGACGAGAGGTCCTCCACGAGGAGACGATGGGCCGCATGACCCGGGCCACCGTCCTGGGAGCGCTCGATGACGGAGAACGTCGCCGGGTGGAGGAGCTGGACATCGACATCGTGCCGGTGTCCCTGCAGCAGCTGGTGGTCCGACTGACGGCCCGCGAGCAGAAGGAGGAGGCCCGATGAGGTCGACGATGCAGCAGACCACCGAACCAGAGACCATGGACGGAGCGAAGGAGCGCAGCATGGCCCCGACGACGACGACGGCGCAGCAGGCCGGTCGACGCGACGCTGACGCGCGCGAGCATCAGAAGTCCGGGCACTCCAGCTACGCCCGAATCCTCCCGGCCTTCCGGCTGCAGTTCGTGGTGCCGCAGCTGATCTGGGTGCCGGCCATCGTGCTGGCGGCCTCCTGGGGCCTGGCCGTGGGCATCGGACTGTGGATCTCCGCACTGGTGGACGACCGGGTGCCGGTCGAGGAGCCCATCTATACCGGCGCCGCGCAGGCCGTGCTGTGGTGCCTGGTGTTCATGGCGGCCTATTCGGGCACTCATACGTTCCCGTTCGCCCTGGCGCTGAGCTACAGCCGCCGCGTGTACCTGATCGGGGCGCTCCTGGCGTTCCTCGCCGTCTCCCTGGGCTATGGGGTCGCCGCAGCCGGCGGGGCCGCCCTGGAGGAGGCCACGGACGGGTTCGGCGCCCATGTCTACGTGTTCGCGCTGCCGTATCTGCTGACGGACGGGTTCATCGCCCTGGGGGCGATGGCGACCACGGCGAGCATGCTCGTGATGCTGGCCGGCTTCGGCGCGGCGATGCTCTATAAGCGGTTCTCCGTGACCGTGACATGGACGGTCATCATCGGTCTCGTGGCGGTGCTGGCCGTCGCGGCGATGCTGCTCTGGCAGGCCGACGCCTGGCCGACCGTGTGGCAGTGGATGACCGAGCAGACTCCCTGGCGCATCGCCGGATGGCTGGTGACGCCGGTGGTGGCGCTGGCCTTGGTGGACTATTGGCTGATCCGTCGCGCCACGCCCTGAGGTCGACGGCGGTGTGCCGTGTGGAGTGGGGCAGCGCGGCGATGCTGAAGCCCTGCGAGCAAGAGAGAACCCCGAGCTGACCAGCGTGAGGGGGGACGCATATGAGCGGTCAGCTCGGGGTTCTCGAATCACTCGCACCTTGATGAGGTGATTCCTACTCTAGGAAGCCACCTTGATGGTTCCCCCGATAATCCCTGGGAGTTTCCTGGGAGTAGGTGACCGGTGGGTGAACTTCGCTGGCACAGGCTGCGTCACAGTGCATCGCACCAGGTCAGGGGCGTGAAGCGGGGACGCTGTCGGGCGCGGTGATCTCCCGCACACCAGGGACTCAGCCCTCTGCGGCTTCCGGGCGAGGAGTGCCGGGGTGAAGCATGATGTGGCCGCCCTCGATGGTCACCAAGTGGGTCCGGACCGGGGTCATCGCCGGAGGGGTCTCGGGGGTACCGGTGCGCAGGCAGAATGCGGAGGCGTGCATGGGACACTCCAGCGTGCAGTCCTCCACGAATCCGTCGGAGAGTGATACCGACTCGTGGCTGCACTCGTCGTCCAGGGCATAGAAGCCTCCGTCCTCGGCGTGCACCACCGCGATGTCTGCCTCATATCCTGAATCTTCGGCGTCGACACGCATGACCTCGCCCTCCTCCAGGGAGTCCATAGGACCCAGGTCGAGAGGGGTGCGGACGACGTCGGCGTCGGGGGACTGGGGCATCAGGGGGCCTTTCCACGGGATCGGGGGCGCGGCGGGCAGCCGGCGGGCTGGGGTGTCGTGCGGGGATGTGTGAGGTGTTGTGCGGGGCCATTGTCTCAGGGTGGGGCATCGGTGATCGCCATGCGGGCCGGTGCGCAGCGAGCCGACGTAGGAGGAGGGGCCGTCAGTGGCCGCGCAGGCGCTCCAGCTGGCGGCGCTCACGTTTGGTGGGACGCCCGGTGCCCCGTTCGCGGACGGGCAGTCCGACGTCGCGGGGCCGGATCCGCTCCTCCGAGTGGTCTCGGTAGGCCTTCTGGGCCACGGGGGCACCCACGCGCTTGGCGGGGGTGTGCACGACCTCCAGGACCAGCTCGTGTCCGGGGCGGCGCACTCGCACCACCGTGCCGGGTGTGACCTTCACGGAGGCCTTCACCGGGTCGCCGTCGATCTTCACGTGTCCGGCGCGGCAGGCGGTGGTGGCCGCCGAGCGCGTCTTGAAGATCCGCACCGACCACAGCCAGGCGTCCACACGGACCGGTGCTGTCGGGGCATTGTCAGCCATAGGACCAGTCTACGGGGTGGCCCTGGGGTGCAGCTGGCCCTGCGGCAGGGCAGGTGGTGCGTGGCCTGGTGTGTTCGCCCGGGAGTAGACAGACGCAGACCCCGTGTCAGAAGCGCAGAGGGGGGACGCTGCTGCCTGACACGGGGTCTGCTGAATCACTCGCACCTTGAAGAGGTGCCTCCACACTAAGGAGCGACCTTGAAAGGTCAATGGACACTTCCTGGGAGTCTCCTGGGATTTTCTGTCCGGGGGCCTGTGCTGGGTGGGCGGGTGGGCTCAGGGGCGCCGTCGGGAACCTGCCGGCGGGGCGTGTCAGGGTCGTCCACGGTGTGTCACGTTCTGATTACGATGTCGCTTCAGTCCCCGGTCAGGCTCCCGTCGAGCAGGGCCGGAGTGGAATAGTAGGGAGCCGAGGGCAGTGCGGCGACTTCGACGATTGTCCTGCGGTAGTGGCATTCGACTCCCGCACTGCCCTCCATCCTCGCTCCCGGCGCATCCCTCCCGGTGCCGGGAACAGCGTCGAGCCGGATCGCGACTCCGCAGACCGGCCGCTCGGAACGGCGGCGTGCCTCACCGAGCTGACCTCGGAGGACTGCGGTTTCGGGGCCTCGCTCACCCCCGGAAGAAACCTCACAGGCGCGCCGCCAGGGTTGAACCTGAGGTCGAAGCTTGCACAAGAACTCCTTGCTCTCGCCTGTTCGGCTGAGGTTACAGTGGTGCCGACCTGGCGCAGGACCGGTCCCGGACGCTTCCCATCGTGAACGGACCGAACCCGCATTGACGGCCAGGTCGCCTGCCAGCCTGACGGACGACTGTGACCAGCATCCCCGCACGGCGCTGAGAGGCCCGCTCGGGTCCGGTGCTCCCATCACCGGACAAGACCCGAGATCGGCTGACCACGCTGTGTGCGCATCGTCTTGAGGGGACCGTTCCCTGTGAACGTCTAGTGAGGAATCCGCTGTGCCGAAGAAGATCTCGACGGCCGTCGCCGGCTCGCTCGCCGTCGGCCTGACCCTGCCGCTGCAGACAGGCGTCGCCCATGCCGCGACGTCGCCCGCCCCGCCGACCGTGCCGGGGGCCCCTGGTCATGGCTCGCTGGCCTCGACCATGAGCCTGGCCGAGCTGCTCGACGGTGTCGACGTCTCCGCCGACGCTGCGACCCCGGCCCCTGTGACGACGGCTGCCGTGCCGGCGTCGAACGCCCCGACAACCGGCGACGGCGAGGTCGCCTCGGCGCCAGAGCCGGGCCTCCACCAGCCGACGACCTTCCTCAACGCCCGCACGGGTCCCTCCATGGATGCCGAGGTGGCCTTCGTGCTCGAGCCCGATGAGCTCGTGCAGGTCACCGGCGAGGAGCAGGGCTGGGCCGCGATCGACCACGACGGTGAGACGCTCTACGTGGGGCCGAGGTACCTGAAGCCGGCCGCGGCCGAGGCCACGACTTGGCTGAACCTGCGTGGCGGGCCCGGCATGAGCCACGAGGTCCTCCGCGTGCTGGACCCCGGCTTCCCGATGCAGGTCCTCTCCGGACCCGAGGACGGCTGGTACGAGCTCACCGTGGCGGGCCAGACCGGCTGGGCCTACGGCGAGTACCTCTTCTTCGGGGCCGGCTCCGCCCAGAGCGTGGGTGGCGCCGACGCCGAGGCGCCTGCCGAGGCCCCCGCATCCGAGGAGGCGGCAGAGTCTGGTGGGGATGCCGAGACGTCCTCCCACAGCCTGGACGACTACCTGCCCGGGACCCGCGGGCTGGTGGAACAGCTGGCCGCCCAGGAAGGACTGAGCCCGGAGGCTCTCTTCCAGCAGCTCCTGGCCGACCCTGATGTCCTCGACGACGACGGCGTGCTGGACCACGCGGCGCTGCAGGCCCGTCTGCCCGAGGCCGAGCCGGCGGGCGAACCCGACCCTGGTCCGGCGGAGGAGCCCGCCCCGGAGCAGGCGAACGTCGCCGACAAGCCGGCAGAGAAGCCTGAAGCCGAGCCCGACTCCGAGCCGGCCGCCGACCCGGCCGCCGAGGATGAGGCTGAGGCCCCGGACGCTGAGGAGGAGGGCTCGCAGGGTTCCCTGGATGACTATCTTCCCGGCACGCGAGGCCTGGTGGAGCAGCTCGCACAGCTGGAGGAGACCGAGGCGCAGCGGCTCTTCGATGAGCTGATGGCTGATGATGCGTTCCTGGATGAGGATGGTCTGCTG
>NZ_MDSS02000073.1 GCF_001758425.2 Nesterenkonia sp. PF2B19
CCAGGACCGACGACGACGCCGCCGTCGGCCCGTCGGGGGCGGTGGCCGTCGCCGCGCCGCCCAGGATCCGGAACCGGACCGCGCTGCTGGCCGGGGTGACCACGTGCCTGACGAATCCAAAGACCGGACTGTTCTTCATCGCCCTGTTCCCGCAGTTCACCTCGGCCGAGATGAGCGTGCCGCAGGTGACCTTCGCCCTGGGCGGGACGGTGGCGCTGTGCATCTTCCTCTACCTGATCGCCGTCGTGGTGCTGGCCGACGCCGCCCGTCGCTGGCTGGCCCGGCCGGCGGTCACCCACGGCATCCAGGCCGTCAGCGGGGCGGTGCTCGGCGGGCTGGGCGTCTACATGGTCGCCACGGCTCTGCCTCAGCTGATCTGAGCCTCAGGCCCCGCCCTCCACGCCGGCCAGGGCGGCGGCCAGGAAGCCCTCCTCGGCCTGGTTCCCCGGCAGCTCGAGGGCGCGCCGGTACGCTGCTGCGGCGGCGCCGTGATCCCCCAGCTGCTCCAACGTGAGCCCCCGGGCGGTGTGGAACGGCCGGAACCGCGAAAGGACCGGATCCTCGGCGAGCGCATCCAGCTCTCGCAGGCCCGTCTCCAGGCCCCGAGCCTTGCCTCGCGCGACGGCCCGACCGAGCAGGACCACCGGGCCGTCGTCGTGGGTCCGCAGCATGTCGTAGAGCACCGCGATCTGTGCCCAGTCGGTGGACTCTGCGGCGGGCGCCTCGGCATGCACCGCAGCGATGGCCGCCTGGATGGCGTACGGCCCTGCGCCAGGAGAGGCGGCCGCCTGTTCGGTGAGGGCCACACCCTCGCGGATGAGCGCCTCGTCCCACAGGGCCCGGTCCTGGGCGGCCAGCGGCACCGGGCACCCGTCGTCGGCCAACCGGGCGGGACGCCGGGCCTGGGTGAGCAGCAGCAGGGCCAGCAGGCCGGTGGTTTCGGCGGAACCCGGGATGAGTCCGTGGAGCACCCGGGCCAGGCGGATCGCCTCGCCCGTGAGGTCCTCCCGGATGTGCGCCTCTCCCCCGGTGGCGGCGAAGCCTTCGGTGTAGAGGAGGTAGATGACGCGCTGCACGCCCGCAAGACGCGCCCCGAGGTCCTGCCGTCGAGGCGGGGTGAAGGCGATGCCGAGGGTGCGGATGCGTCGCTTGGCCCGCACGATCCGCTGCTGCATGGTCGCAGTGGGCACCAGAAGCGCCTGCGCCACCTCCGCAGTGCTCAGACCGCCGAGGAACCGCAAGGTCAGCGCGATGCGGTCCTCAGGGGCGAGCAGGGGGTGGGCGCAGGCGAAGAACAGCCCGAGGCGCTCATCCGGGATCTCGGCATGCTCGTCGTCGTGGTCCTGCTGGGCGGGGTCCTCCAGCGCCTCAGGGACGGGGCCGCGGTCCTGCTCCACCCTCAGCCGCGGCCAGCGCGGCGGCCCGCACCCTGCCCCGGCGCAGGGAGTCGATGCCCTTGCGGCGCGCCGCGGTGGTCAGCCAAGCCTCCGGAACGGCGGGCACGCCCGTCTCGGACCAGCTGTGCAGCGCTTGGACGATGGCGTCCTGGAGCATGTCCTCGGCGAGGTCGAGGTCTCCGAACCGACGCGCCAGGGCGGAGAGAATGCGCGCCCGGGCGTCCCGGCCGAGGCCGGCGATCGCCCGGTGCGCGGCATCCGCTCCGCCGATGTGCGGGGCTGTCACGGCCGGCGGCTCAGTAGGGGGCCACAGGGCGGACCTCCACATGCCCGCCCGGGGCGGAGCCGGGGCTGCGGCGGGCCCACTCGATGGCCTCGTCGATGTCGGCCACCTCGATGATGTAGGTGCCGCCGACGAACTCCTGAACCTCGGCGAAGGGGCCGGAGGTGACGACCCGGGCGCCGTCGTCGTCACTGGCGACCCGCACCCCGTGCTCGGGGTCCTCCAGGGCGAAGGAGGTGACGACGACGCCGGCCTCGGTGATCTCCTTGTCGAAGGCGAAGAACTCCTCAGGGTCCGCGCCTCCGTGCTCGCCGCAGCCGGCGTCATCCGTGCGACCCATCAGCAGCAGTGCGTATTTCATAGTGACTCCTCATATCTGTCGGCCGTGGACCGCGGCCCGGGGAGGGACGCGACGAGAGCCGAAGGACGTCGCACCGGATGGTCCGACAACATCTTGACGCACGGGGTGTGCCGGGATCGACAGATCCGGGCGAAGTTTTTCTCGGGGTTCCTCTCACGCTCTCCGATCTGTGTCCCCGTTGCAGGCACGAGGCCGTCCACTGAAGCGATTCAGTCCGGCGTCGCATCCCTGGAACAGGGACAGCGACCGTGCTCGACCCGATGTCCGCCCCGGGAATCCTGCTGCACGCCCGATGGTTCCCCCTGTGGACATCACTGCAGCAGTGGACGTCGGCACAGCATCCCGCCGACCGCATCGCCCGAGAGGACCCGCCATGACCGAGACGACCCCCGCCACGATCCGCATGTTCGGCGCCCAGTGGTGCGGTGATTGCCGCCGCACCAAGGCGCAGCTGGACGGCCTCGGCGTCGACTTCCAGTACATCGACTTGGAGCAGGATGTGGCCGCCGCCGACGTCGCCCGGGAGATCTCCGGGCGCACCAACATCCCCGTAGTGGTCTACCCGGACGGCTCCCACCACGTGGAGCCCAGCAACGACGACGTCGCCGCCAAGCTGCGGGAGCTGCGGATCATCTGAGCCGTCGCAGCGGACTGCCGCGGAGCCCGACCTCCACTGACGGCCCAACGGCGAGCCCTCAGACCTGGCCCCCGAGCCACTGATGCGCTATATATGGTCGGATGACCACCCGTGCGTCGGACGTCCGGCGGTTAGCCTGACGGCGTCGGCGGGGCATGGCGAGGGGAAGGACTTCACCGGGTGGCCGAGGCCGAGACGATGACTCAGCGCGGAGACCCGCGCGCGCCGACGGCGTCGAGGATCCCGTTGCGCCGCCTGCCGACCAGCATGATCCTCTGGTCCGCCATGCGCGTGCTCGTCGCGGTGCTCGCCACTGCGGCCGTGGTCGCGCAGTTCGTCGCCGCCCTGGACGGCGCCCTCACCCATGACCGGGCTCTGGGCGCCACGGTGGGGAACTTCTTCAGCTACTTCACGATCCTCTCCAATTCGGCGGCAGCAGTGTTCCTGGCCTGGGCCGGGCTGCGTCCGCTCATCCGTCGGCGGGGATCACTGGTGGACCCGCCGGCACTGTCCCTAGGGCTGGCCTGTGTGACCAGCTGCGTGCTGATCACCGGGGCGGTCTACAACACTCTGCTGCGCCATCTGCCGCTGCCTCCCGGCAGTGAGCCCCCGCCGTGGTCGAACGAGGTGCTGCACCTGGTGGTGCCGCTGTTCGTCTTCGCCGACCTGCTGCTGGGGCCGCGCCGACGCGCTCTGCCGTGGCGTGCCCTGTGGGTGATGGTGGCGTTCCCGCTGCTGTGGGCGATCTACACAATGGTCCGAGGCCCGCTGGTCACCGATCCGGCCACCGGCGCACCCTTCTGGTACCCCTACCCCTTCATGGATCCGGGCAACCCGGACCTGGCGCCGCTGGCCGGCTACCCGGGCGTGATCCTCTACCTGGCCGGCATCGCGGCGGCCATGATCGCCGTCAGCGCCGTCGTCGTCTGGTGCGGGCGCCGCGGACCCGGGCTGTGACACCGCTGATGCGGGACTTTCCCAGAGACGCATTCGAGACTTCGACCATGGTCGAGCCGGGCTGCTGACGGCCCGGCACCACATCACCTCTCAAGGGAGTCGGCATGAACCTGGACACGATAGAGCAAGCTGACGATGCCCTGAGGATGAAGGTCCGGGCCCGACTGAACCGCCGGAACGCGGCGAAGGTGCTGCGATCGATCGAATCCGCGACAGGCCCGGTGCCGCGGCATGTCAGAGCGCAGGCCGACGACTACGCAGGGGATGTGCTCGGTTCCAGGAGCCATGCGGCCTGGCTGTACGTCTATTGCGCGATCGGCGGTGAGTTCCGCGAGGGGTGGATTCCCGACGACTACTACATGTCCGTGGTGCTTCCCGCGATCGAGGGTCGGCATGGCGCACTCTCGGACATGCGGGCGATGACGGCTCGCATCTTCGGGCACGAGAAGGAGATCCCCGACAGCGGATACGTGGTCAAGGGGCGGCTGTTCAGCGCATCGCTCGACGAGAGCGCATCCCTGGAGGAGTTCACCGACCTGGTCTTCGCCGGAGGCGACCGAGTGGTGTTCAAAGCTGACGGGAGCGCGCGCGGTCGAGGCGTGCAGATCCTGGATCGAGAGAGCTTCACCCGGACCGCGGGGGACCTTCCCGACGGCGTGGTTCAGCCCTTCATCCACCAGCACGAGGCATTCGCTGAGATCGCGTCCGGCTCAGTCGGGACGCTGCGGATGACGACGGTCGTCGAACCTGACGGGCAGACGTCACTCAGGGATGCGTACCTGCGCTTCGGGCGGGAGACGGAGGACCACGTCGCCTCGGATTCGAACATCCGCGTACTGCTCGACACCGCCACGGGAGCCTTCAGCCCGATCGGCTACACGGTGGACTGGCTCGAGATCGACCGGCATCCCGACTCCGGCGCCGTGTTCGCCGGACGTGAGGTGCCGAACTACGCCGCCTGCCGCGAGGCCGTGGAACGGCTGCATCGACGATTCCCGGTGGCCCCGGTGATCGGGTGGGACCTGACCGTTTCTCAGGACGGCTCAGTCCACGTGCTCGAGTGGAACAACGGCCACAACGACATCAAATTCTCCGAAGCGACCTCGGGACCGTGCTTCACAGGGCTGGGATGGGAGCACCTCGGCCGGAAGGGAGGGCGGCCCGGTGTCCCTCACTGAGACGGAGGCGCCCGCGGCGATCTTCGCCCAGTCTGGCGCAGCCCTCTCCCCCGATCAGCGAGTCGTCGACCTGCTGGCGGATCTCATCGGAAGCACCTCTCTGGCTCTCGGCCTGGGACTGACCTTGGCGCCGAAGAAAGTGGGGAGCCTCCTGGGCCTCGACGGGACGCCACCGGCGCGAGCCCGTCTCATCGGTGTCGCCGACGTCGGCCTCGGGTCCGCGATCCTCACATCCTCCCGCATCTGGCCGCGACGGCGCTGGCCAGCCCTGATGGCCCGTGAAGGCCTCCACCTGGTCATCGCCTCAGAGTATGCCCGCCACTGCAGAACCCCGGCAGCACTCGCCATGATCGGGCTGTTCATCGTCGATGGGGTCGTCACCGTGATGATGCACCGGCAGGAGCGCCGCTGATCAGCCGCCCGGGCGATCGCCCCATCCTAGCGCCCGGCTCACGGGTGCAGGGCGACGTCGGCTTCAGTGGTCCGCCACGCGTGGAAGGTCACGGTCAGCCCGGCCCGTGTCGGGGCACAGACCAGCGGGCCGGCGGCGACGTCGTCGCGGGCGGGGAACGGGAAGACCCGCAGCAGGCGCAGCTCGCCGCCGAGGAGCCCCGCGCGCACGGTGATCGCGTCATCGCTCCAGCTGGCGCGGACCAGCACCCGCTGGCCCAGCCAGTCGTCCGCCGGGGAGAGCGACCAGTCCGAGGCGCCATCGGTGACGACGGCGCCGGCGCTGAGGTGCCCGTCCGAGAACTCCGTGGCGGCCTTGGTCCAGTGATCCTGCGCGGCGCGGATGAACAGGCCCGCCTGGTCGAACTGGGCGGAGAAGTCAGCCGTGTACTCCACCTCCATGGCGGTGCCGGGCCGGAAAGGTGCCAGCAGGGCGTGTTCGGTGTCGTGGACGAAGCCGTAGCTGGTGTGCCGCCAGGCGTCAGAGGTCTCCACCGCGGTGACCAGAAGGTCTGAGCCCTGGTTCTCCACCGCCGCGGGCGGGTTGCTCCACACTCCCTGCTCCCAGGGGATGTCCCCGGACGGAACGGACGACGACGTCATGGCGGCTCCTCTGGGAGAGCTGATCAGGGACGGGTGCGGGTGCGGGTGGTGCGGCGTGAGTGATGACGCCTCCGGATGACACCCCTAGATGATGCCACCGGGGCAGCTCTCACCGGGACAGATCTCACCGTATATCCCGCCACCTGTACAGCGGAAGCCCCCGGGCGGCGCACCGCTTCACCCCACCCCTTGACAGGTACCCCCTAGGGGTATACTTTTGTCTCCCAGGTACCCCATTGGGGTATATCCATCGACCGTCCGGGAGAGAAGGAGCCACCGATGAAGGCACCCGCACGACTGGGGCTGTACGGGCTGATCCTGGTGACCGTGTTCGCCGTGGCCGGATTCACGGCGAACGCCGTCGTCCCCGACGCCACCGTGCAGACCTGGACCGACCAGAGCCCAGACGGCCACCACCAGAACGAGGACGGAGACGAGGACATGACCGGCACAACGCACCACGGCCACCACCCAGACCCGGCGGCGCTGGGACTCGGGCTGGCCCAGGACGGCTACCGACTCACCGACGTCAGCGCGCCTGCCTCCCCCGGAGTCCACGGCGAGCTGACCTTCGCGGTCACCGGCCCCGACGGCCGACCGGTCACCGACTTCGCGCTCGAGCACGAGAAGGAGCTGCACCTGATCGTCGTGCGTGCCGACGGCCAGCACTTCGCCCACGTGCACCCTGAGCGCGACGAGACCGGCACGTGGTCGATCCCCTGGGAGTGGGAGGCCGCAGGGTCCTACCGCATCATCGCCGACTTCCTCCCCGCCGAGACCGGGGAAGGGCTCACCCTCTCCACCACCGTGCACGCCGGGGGCGACTACACTCCGACACCGGCTGAGCAGCCGATCACCGCCGCCACGACGGACGGCTTCGACGTCGCCGTCGAGGGTGACCTCGTCGCAGGGGAAGCCTCCCCGCTGACCATGACTGTCTCTCGCGACGGCGAGCCCGTCACCACCCTGGAGCCCTACCTGGGCGCCTTCGGGCACCTGGTGGCCCTGCGCGACGGAGACCTGGCCTATCTGCACGTCCATCCGCACGGGGCCGCCCCGCAGCCCGGGGAGACCTCGGGGCCTGAGATCGCCTTCGAGGCCACGGCCCCCACCGAGGGCCGCTACCTGCTGTACCTGGACTTCCAGGTCGACGGGCAGGTCCACACGGCTCCCTTGGTGCTCGACGCGGGCGACGCGGGCGACGCGGGCGACGCGGGCGACGCGGGCGACCGACCCGACCACGGCACGCACGAGGACGACACGCACGAGGACGAGGACGGAGCAGATCATGACCACTGAGCGCACCAGCACCCCCGACAGCCTCGCCGGCGTCGAGCTGAGGATCGGCGGCATGACCTGCGCCTCCTGCGCGAACCGGATCGA
Organism: Nesterenkonia sp. PF2B19; assembly: GCF_001758425.2. GTDB lineage: Bacteria > Actinomycetota > Actinomycetes > Actinomycetales > Micrococcaceae > Nesterenkonia > Nesterenkonia aethiopica. The sequence continues at coordinate 7,250 of NZ_MDSS02000073.1, forward strand.
GAAGAAGCTCAACCGGCTCGACGGCGTCACAGCGAGCGTGAACTACGCGACGGAGAAGGCCAGCGTCACCGCTCCCCACGACTACGACCCCCAGCTGCTGATCGCCGAGGTGGAGAAGACCGGCTACACCGCCGAACTCCCACCCGCCGCCACGGACGCCGCCCAGGCCGCCGGGGAGGAGCGCGAATCGAGCGAGGACACCGAGATCCGGGTGCTCAGGCAGCGACTGATCGGGGCGGCCGCCCTCTCCGTGCCGGTCATCGCCATGGCCATGATTCCGGCGCTGCAGTTCGACTACTGGGGATTCGCGTCCCTGGTCCTGGCCGCACCGGTCGTGGTGTGGGCGGGCTGGCCCTTCCACCGGGCCGCCTGGGCCAACCTCAGGCACGGCACGGCCACGATGGACACGCTGATCTCAGTGGGCACCTCCGCCGCGTTGGTGTGGTCGGTCATCGCGCTGTTCTTCGGCACCGCCGGTCAGCCCGGCGTCGTCCACCCCTTCGAGCTCACGATCTCCCGGGCCGACGGGCTCGGCCACATCTATCTGGAGGTCGGCGCCGGGGTGATCACCTTCATCCTGTTGGGGCGCTACTTCGAGAAGCGCTCCAAGCGCCAGGCCGGCGCCGCCCTGCGGGCCCTGCTGGAGCTGGGGGCCAAGGAGGTCTCGATCCTCCGGCAGGGCCAGGAGGTGCGGGTCCCCGTCGACGAGCTGTCGGTCGGCGACGAGTTCGTCGTCCGCCCCGGCGAGAAGATCGCCACTGACGGCACGATCGTCTCGGGGACCTCCGCCGTCGACGCTTCCATGCTCACCGGCGAATCGGTGCCGGTGGAGGTCTCCGCGGGCGACGCCGTCACCGGCGCCACGGTGAACGCCGGCGGGCGGCTGGTGGTGCGGGCGACGCGCGTGGGCGCCGACACCCAACTGGCACAGATGGCGAAGATGGTTGAGGACGCGCAGTCCGGGAAGGCCAAGATCCAGCGGCTGGCCGATCGCGTCTCCGCCGTGTTTGTGCCCGTGGCGATCGCCATCGCCGTCGCCACGCTCGGAGCCTGGCTGGGGGCCGGATTCCCGGTCAGCGCGGCCTTCACCGCCACCGTGGCGGTGCTGATCATCGCCTGCCCGTGCGCCTCGGGCTGGCGACGCCGACCGCACTGCTGGTCGGCACCGGGCGCGGAGCCCAGATGGGCGTGCTCATCAAGGGCCCGGAGATCCTGGAGTCCACGCGCAGGGTCGACACCATCGTGCTGGACAAGACCGGCACCGTCACCACCGGGAAGATGACCCTGGCAGACGTCATCCCTGCCGCCGGCGTGGACCGCTCCGAGCTGCTGCGGATCACCGGCGGCCTGGAGGACCACTCGGAGCACCCCATCGCGCAGGCCGTCGCCGCCGGCGCGACCGCGGAGGTGGGCGAGCTGCCCACCCCGGAGTCCTTCGAGAACATCGAAGGACTCGGGGTCCAGGGGGTGATCGACGGTCATGCCGTCGTCGCCGGACGCGAGGCGCTGCTGGCGGACTGGTCGATGCACCTGGACGAAGATCTCCGGTCCGCCAAACGCGCGGCGGAGGCCGAGGGCCGGACCGCGATCACAGTGGGCTGGGACGGCCAGGTCCGCGGCGTGCTGGTGGTCTCCGACACGATCAAACCCACCTCCGCGGAGGCCATCGCCCAGTTCAGAGAGCTGGGACTGACCCCGGTCCTGCTGACCGGCGACAACCAGGCCGTGGCCGAGCAGGTCGCCTCCGAGGTCGGCATCACGGAGGTCTTCGCCGAGGTGCTGCCGCAGGACAAGGTCGACGTCGTCACCCGGCTGCAGGATCAGGGCAAGGTGGTGGCCATGGTCGGCGACGGCGTCAACGACGCCCCCGCCCTGGCCCAGGCCGACCTCGGCCTGGCCATGGGCACCGGCACCGACGTCGCCATCGAGGCCGCTGACATCACCCTGGTCCGCGGCGATCTGCGGGCGGCGGCCGACGCGATCCGTCTCGCCCGACGGACCCTGCGCACGATCAAGCAGAACCTGTTCTGGGCCTTCGGGTACAACACCACGGCGATCCCCATCGCAGCGTTCGGGCTGCTCAACCCGATGCTCGCGGGGGCGGCGATGGCCTTCTCCAGCGTGTCGGTGGTCGCCAACAGCCTCAGGCTGCGCGGATTCAGGGCCACGGCCGACGACGGCGCCGCCCCGGCGGTCCGTACCGCGGCGCCGGCACGCGGATCGGCGAACGAGTCGGCGAACACCTGACCATCCATCATCGAGACCAGCCGAGAGGACACACGATGACTGCACGAGAGAGCCTGCCCCTGACCGACACCTCCTCCGGCGGTGGGAGCTGCTGCGGCCACACGCCCCGCCCTGAGGCCACCACGAAGGCCCCGGCCGACGACATGGCCGAATGCCCGGTGATGGCCGGCACCCCGGTCGTCAAGGCCCAGGCGGAGGAGGCCGGCCTGTACCGCGACCACCGGGGCACGCGGTATTGGTTCTGCTGCGCAGCCTGCGGCCCGCTCTTCGACGCGGACCCGGAGCAATACGCGCACCCCGCGTGATCCACCGACGGTCTCAGCCCGCCCCGGCTTCAACCTGCCCCGGCTTCAACCGTGACCGGGCCGACGTCGGCCAGTGGCGGCGCCCTGCGCCCCCGACGCTCCCCGACTCCCGAGGTCGCTGGGCGCCGGGGGTGCGGGTGCTCCCGAGGAGCACATTCACACCCCGGGAATACCCCCTAGGGGTATATCGTTGGTCATCGGTGAGACACTCTAGGAGGACCCCATGAGTCTGTTCGCGATCCGCGACTACCGGCACCTCTTCAGCGCCCAGGTCATCGCGCTCTTCGGCACCGGCCTGGCCACGGTCGCACTCGGCCTGCTCGCCTATGACCTGGCCGGAGCCCAGGCCGGGGCGGTCCTCGGGACCGCGCTGACCATCAAGATGGTCATGTACGTGCTCGTCGCCCCGGTGGTGGGGGCCTACGCCGACCGTCTGCCCCGGCGGATGTTCCTCACCCTGCTCGACGCGGTGCGGGCCGGCGTCGTCCTGGCCCTCCCGTTCGTCACGGAGATCTGGCAGATCTACCTCCTGGTCGGCCTCCTCCAGGCCGCCTCGGCGGCCTTCACGCCGACGTTCCAGGCCACCATCCCCGACATCGTGCCGCAGAAGGCCGACTACACCCGGGCCCTGTCTGCGTCGCAGGTCGCCTACACCATGGAGAGCCTGCTCAGCCCGGTCCTGGCGGCCGTCGCCCTGACCTTCATGTCCTTCAACTGGCTGTTCGTCGGCACCTCCGCGGGCTTCCTGGTCTCGGCCGCCCTGGTGCTCTCCACGCGCATCCCCGACGCCCGGCCCAGCGGCCACACCGGCGTCTGGGCACGAGTCGCCTCCGGCAGTGGGCTCATGCTGCGCACCACTGGGCTGCGCGGGGTCCTCGCCCTGAACCTCGTCGTCGCCGCGGCCGGCGCGATCGTCGTGGTCAACACGGTCAACTACGTGCGGGACCAGCTCGGGGGAACCCAGGCGGACGTCGCCTGGATGCTGGCCGCCTCAGGCCTCGGCACCCTGGTGGCCGCACTGATGCTGCCTCGCGTGCTGGATTCCGTGCGTGAACGGTCCGTGATGATGACCGGCGCCGTGACCCTGCTGGTGGGCGTGCTCGCCGCCGTGACGATGAGCGCCACCGGCATCACCGCCTGGGGCGTCACCGCTCCGCTCTGGGCGCTCATCGGGGCGGGCATGGCACTGATCGTCACGCCCACCGGACGGGTGATCCGCGGCAGCGTGGAGGACCACCAGCTGCCGGCGGTGTTCGCCGCACAGTTCTCCCTGTCCCACGCCGCCTGGCTGGTCACCTACCCGATCGCCGGATGGCTCGGCACCGCCGTCGGGCTCACCCCCGCCTGGGCGACTCTGGCCCTGCTGGCCCTCGCCGGGCTGGTCAGCGCCTGGGTGCTGTGGCCTCGCCGTGTGGAGCTCCCAGCCTCCGTGCCGGAGGAGGCCCTCGCGCCCCCGGCCCAGGGTGGCCACGATCCCTCCCGCCCCACGGAGGCCGAGGCCTCGGAGGGGATGCTGGCAGCCTGCCAGTGCGCGGCGGCCCGGGCGGTGTAGGGGCGCGCACCGGCCCATCACCGCCTGCGCGATCTGCCCCATCGTCTCGCCGCGCCGTCCGGCCCGCAGCACACCGGGACGCGCGCGTCGAGTCACGACCACGCTCCGGGTGATGAGGCGGAGTGAGAGCCGGTCAGCGACGTCGATGTCGGGCTCCAGGCGCAGCAGCAGGGCCAGCGTCGAACGGATCATGGCGTCATCATCGGTCAGCAGCAGACCCTTCAACAGACCCGGGACCAGGGGTGATGGGCATGACAATGACGTGATCGAGTCACTCTGGGGCGCCCTGCAGATCGAACTGCTCAACGTAGGATGCGGAATACCCGGATGCAGATTGCCACCGCGACCCTCGACTATATCGAGCTTGCGACCACTGAGACTGTCGCCGCAGCGCCTGAGATGTGAAGACACTGGAGAGCGTCGACAGCTTCTGGGGATCCGCGGCCCATCCCCTTGAATCCTCGTAGCCCGAAGGAACGAAACCCAGGACGGTTCGCTCAGGGACGGAGTTCCCAGGGGTCGAGTTGACCGGCGCTGGCGTACTCGCTCCCGCTGTCCCAGGCGAGCACGGTCGCGCGCGAGATCTCACCAACTGTGAGCCATCGCGATCCACCGCTGTCTCGGTGGTAGCCGAGGAACAGATGGCGCGTTCTCCAGGGCCTGTCTGGACGGTCCTCGTTGTCCATGACCTCCCGGGGATCCTGAGCTGCGCTTCCCCAAAGCTGCAGGACCCGGGCGTCGGGATTCAAGACACGTGTGAGCTCGTCCAGGACGCTCTGGCGGTGCGGCGAGTGCACCCAGATGATCGCGCCGCAGACTGTCGAGCGCGATATTCCTCGGTCGTCAAGCGCATCACGAACCGCTTCAGCCAACGACTCAGGTGCGCTCCACTCTCCCTCGACGGGAATATAGGCCCCTCCGTTGACCTGCGGTGCGACGCCGCGGAGGGGCGGCGGGCCACCACGACGACGGAGATTCCCCGCTCCATGAGAGTCCGTACGGCTGGCCTGAGCATCCCGGTGCCCCCGATGATGACAACACACTGACCCTTCGACGAGTGATCAACCTCCACTTGCTCTCCGCCTCCCGTTCCAGTTCGTGTCAGGGTCAGTCAGACGGCCCCGACAGCATGCAGTACGTGGGGACACTTCTGAATGACCGCACCGCCAGTTCACCCACCCTGACATAGACACGCCGCTGGATTCACAGGCCTGCGGCCATATTCACCGAGAACACGGTTGACGATCGTTCCGCGTCAGAGTGGGAGGGTAGGCACCCCCCCCGGGGGGGGGGGAAGGACAGCCCGGAGTTTAGGGATCGATGCCGAAGAGTTCGAGGAAGACGCGCCCGCAACGAACGAACCCTGCCCGGCGTCGCCGCGGGGCAGGGTTCGGACGTCTTCAGTTGTGGAGCTAAGGGGAGTCGAACCCCTGACCTCGTCGATGCGAACGACGCGCTCTACCAGCTGAGCTATAGCCCCGTATGCAGTGTCGCCGCACCGGCTCTTCTGCAGATCATCTCCGCAGATCGCCGCGCGCGACCACACCAGGATATAACCGCGGAGCCGCTCACAGAAATTCCTGGACGGCAGATGACGCCGGGAACCGCCTGTCCCCGCCGTCATCGCTGGTCACCAGCGCATAGGGGCACCGTCACACGATGTCGACCCGCGTTCCTGCACCCGGGGCGTGAGCACCGCCACTGCTGAGCCGGCCTGAATCCCTGATACTGGTGGGATGACCGTCTCCACCGCGCCCTCCCCCGCCGTCGTCGCCGAGCCTGCCTTCGGGCTGCTGCTGGACGTGGACGGCCCCATCGCCTCGCCGGTCTCGCGGACGGTGGCGATCACCTCCATCGGCCGCGATCTGGCCGCCATGGCCAACCGGGGCATCCCGGTCATCTTCAACACCGGGCGCTCCGACGACTTCATCGCCCGTGAGGTGGTCCCGCCGCTGCGCGAGGCGGGCCTGCGCGAGGGCGCCCCGGTCTTCACCATCAGCGAGAAGGGCGCGGTCTGGGCCGAGGTCACCCCGGAGGGTCTCGGCGAGATCCACCTCGACGACGAGCTGCGCCTGCCCGGCGCACTGGCCGACGACGTCCGCGCCCTGGTGGCCGAGCGGTTCAGCGGGCACATGTTCTTCGACGAGACCAAGCGGGCCATGATCTCCCTGGAGCAGCGCACCGACGTCGCCAACGAGGACTACCTGGCGGTCCAGCCGGAGTTCGACGCCGCCGTCCCCGCCCTGCTGGAGAAGCACCAGGTCCGTGACGTCCGCATCGACCCGACCATCATCTCCACCGACATCGAGCACGAGCGTCTCGGCAAGGACCTCGGCGCCGCCCGGGCCCTGGAGCTGCTCCGCGAGCGCGGCATCACCCCGCAGGCCTGGTACACCATGGGCGACTCCCGCACCGACTACGCGATGGCCTCCTGGCTGCACGAGCGCGGCCACCAGGTCAGCCATGTGGACGTCCGCCCCGCCGACGGCATCCCGGAGACCGCCCACCCGGTGCTGACCTCGGACACCGGCGCCATCCATGACGACGCCGGCGCCGAGTTCCTCAGCCGTTGGGCCCGTTCGCTGGGCTGAGGTCCACCGGGGTCACTCCCTGCGACCTCCCTGACGGCGCGTAGGACAGTCCAGGCCCACCAGAAGCTGCTCCCCGCCGACTCAGACGTTACGCCCCTTCAATGCCCCGCAGCTCTCCGAGCAGAGCGAACACGCGCTCGTCCATGGCCACCTGCATCATGACCAGGCAGATCCTGCCATCGGGGTCGACGAAGAAGTCAGTGCCGAGCCCGCCGGACCAGCCGAACCGCCCTCGATGCGGCCCCTCCGTCACCACGGACACCCCGTAGCCCCACCCGGTGCCCTCCCAGAATCCCGGGAAGAAGCTGTCCGAGGCCTTCGCGCCCTCATCCACCTGATCCCGGCACAGCTCGTCCCGCAGGTCAGGGCTGATCACCCGGCCGTCACGCAGCGCGCTGAGGAACGCATGGTAGTCCGCCAGGGTCGACACCAGCTCGGAGTGGCTCACATCGAAAGGCGCTGGTGCGGCATAGAAACCAGCTGCCGCCGGCTCACACCGCTCGAAGCCCTCAGCGCCGCGCTGGAACACGGCCGGCAGACGGTGCACCTGGTCAGTGGGCACCGTGAAGCCGGTGTCCGTCATGCCTGCGGGGGTGAACACGGTCTCGGCGAGCACCTCGTCAGTGCTGCCGCGGCCGAGACGTCCGAGCAGAATGCCGAGCAGCCCGAAGGAGTGGTGATAACGCCACCCCTCGCCGGGTTCGAACGCCAGCGGCAGGGACGCGAGCGCGTCGAGCCAGTCCTGAGCGCCCAGTGCGACAGGTTCGGCACCTGCCTCCACCTCCGCGTCGACCATCGCCTGCTTCAGTGGGGAATCGGCGGTCATGATCCCGCAGCCGGACTGATTCGTGAGCAGATGACGCACCGTGATCGGCGCACGGGCAGGCTGCGCATCCTCCAGCGGAGCATCAGGATGGGCGAGCACGCGCGGCTCGGCCAGCTCCGGCAGCCAGGCGGCGATCGGATCGTCGAGGGCGATCTCCCCGTCCTGCACCAGTCGCAGCGTCGCCACGGCGGTGACGGCCTTCGTCATCGACTGGATGCGGAAGATCGTGTCGACTCCCAGAGGAGCCCCGCCCGGAGCATCGAGGCCGACGCTGAACGGCTCATACTCGTCGCCGTAGGTGCCGACGGCGCCGGGCATCGTCCCGGCGTCGACGTGACGGACGAGGAGCTCGTGCAGGGAATCGGACACGGAGGCCCCTTTCGTCGGAGGGCGTCGGTGCCGCCCATCCTAGCGCCGATCTACTCCAGCTGGGCGTGCTGGCGGATCCAGGCGTGCATCGCGATGCCGGCGGCAGTGCCGGCGTTGATGGACCGGGTGGAGCCGAACTGCGCGATGGACAGGGTCGCCTCGGCGGCGGCCCGCATCTGCTCACTGAGACCCGGGCCCTCCTGCCCGAAGACCATCACACACTCCCGCGGCAGGGTGTAGGTCTCCAGCGGCACGGACTCGGGGAAGAGGTCCACGCCCAGCACCGGCAGCCCCTCCTCCTTCGCCCAGGCGACGAACTCCTCCACGGTGGCGTGGTGACGGACGTGCTGGTACCGGTCGGTGACCATCGCGCCCCGGCGGTTCCACCGGCGTCGGCCGATGATGTGCACCTCGGCGGCCAGGAAGGCGTTGGCCGTGCGCACCACCGTGCCGATGTTGAAGTCGTGCTGCCAGTTCTCGATGGCCACGTGGAACCCGTGCCGGCGGGTGTCCAGATCGGCGACGATCGCCTCATGGCGCCAGTAGCGGTACCGGTCCACCACATTGCGCCGGTCGCCGTGACGCAGCAGCTCCGGGTCCCAGTGCTCCCCCTCGGGCCAGGGCCCCTCCCAGGGCCCGACGCCGACCTCGCGGGCATCGGGATCGTTCGCATCGGCGGCCCGGGCGGCAGATGCGCGAGCGCCTGATTCGCGAGCACCGGCCGCCTGGCCCCCTGACGGCTCGCCTGCTGCGGTGGGCGTGGCATCCGGGCGGGGGCGGGGCGCGTCATCCATGCGCACGAGGCTACCGGAGCCGGCCCCGGCCGCACCGCCCACGGGACTCGTCGCCCCTCCCCTCACCCCCGAGCCTCGACGTAGGCTCGGCCCTATGGCTCAGAGCACCCCGCACGTCGAGTCCCCCGCTCGTCCGTCATCCCCGCCCAACCCGCTGGAGCGGCTCTCGCTGGCGGACCTGCGCACCCGGCGCAGCGCCAAATGGCGAGCCTTCGGCGACGGTGTTCTGCCGCTCTGGGTGGCGGAGATGGACGTCCCCCTGGCCGAACCGATCGCCGACGCGCTGCGCGGCGTCATCGATCGCGGCGACACCGGATACCCCGCCGGCCGCGGCTATGCGGAGTCGCTGGCCGGATTCGCCGAGCGCCGCTGGGGGTGGAGCCTGGATGTCGCGCACACCAGCACGGTCCCGGATGTGATGCGCGGGATCACCGAGGCGCTGAAGCTGATCAGCACACCCGGCGACGCCGTCGTCGTCGCCTCCCCGGTGTACCCGCCGTTCTACCAGTACCCCGCCGAGGCAGGCCGGCGTGTGGTGCAGACCCCACTGGACCCGGCAGGACGGCTCGACCCGGCCGCGCTGGAGGAGACCTTCGCGGAGGCCGCCCGCACCTCGACCTCCCCGGTATTCCTGCTGGCGAATCCGCACAACCCGACCGGCGTGGTGCACACCCGCGCCGAGCTGGAGCAGCTGGCGGAGCTCGCCGACCGGCACGGACTTCGGGTGGTCGCCGATGAGATCCACGCCCCGCTGGTCCTCGGCTCGACACCTGACCCCGGCGATCCCGGCGTCGACGGTGCAGACTCCGACGGTGCCCCGGTCCGCTTCACGCCGTACCTGTCCGTGGATCCGCGGGGCATCAGTCTGATGTCCGCCTCGAAGGGCTGGAACCTGGCCGGGCTGAAGGCGGCGGTGATGATCGCCGGGCCCGACGCCGTCGCGGATCTGTGGCGTCTGCCGGACATCGTCGCGCACGGACCCAGCCATGTGGGCGCGCTCGCGCACACTGCCGCCTTCGCCCACGGCGAGCCGTGGCTGGACGCGTTGCTGGACGGCCTGCGCGCCAACCGGACGCTGCTGGGTGAGCTGCTGGCCGAGCATGCGCCGCAGGTGCGGTGGACTCCGCCGCAGGCCACCTATCTGGCGTGGCTGGACTTCCGGGCGACCGCGCTGGCCGGGGCCGAGGACGTCGTCGCGGCCGCAGGCGCCGAG
>NZ_MDSS02000074.1 GCF_001758425.2 Nesterenkonia sp. PF2B19
CGACCGCCTCGCGCCGGCTGCGCCGAGGGCGGCCAGCGCGTCGTCGCCGGCGGTGCCGTAGCGTCACCGGGACGAACAGCGCCGGACGCGCTGTGAGCCCGGCGAACGCGGTGTAGGCGGTGCGCAGGCCGGTGACGATCTGCTCCCGCGGGACGTCCCATCCGTCGGAGGCCAGTGCGGGCTCCTCCAGCTGCACCCAGGCGGCACCGGCGTCATGGAGGGCGCCGAGCAGGGCGGAGTAGGCGGCCACCAGCTCATCGAGCCGGTCGAACCGGGACTCCTGGGCGAGGGCGCCGTCGGTGCCGCCGGTGGGGCTCTCGGCGGAGCTGACGGCCTTGGCCAGCAGCAGGAAGCTCACCGGGCCCAGCAGGGTGGGGCGGGGGAGGGCCGCGCCGGCCGTCTCGGCGGCCAGGTCGCGGAAGGCGCGGAAGCGCTCGACGACGGCGTCCGTCTGAGCGGAGAAGGCGACGTCGGGCTCGATCTCCGGCACGTAGTAGTGATAGTTGGTGTCGAACCACTTGGTCAGCTCCAGCGGCTCCACCGTGGAGGTGCCGCGGGCCAACGCAGAGACCAGGGCCAGGCCCTCGCCGGTGTCCGGGGAGGTGGCGGAGAAGCCCGCCTCACGGAAGCGCCGCGGCACCAGGCCGAGCAGCACGGAGGCGTCCAGGACCTGATCGATCACGGCGCCGTCGGCCGGGATCGCCGAGTCCGACTTCAGGCCCAGGCCTGCCAGACGGCCCAGGGTGCGGGCGCGGTGAGCGCGGATCGCCTCGCGCAGCGCAGCGACGTCGCCGCCGCGCCAGTGTGCCTCCAGCGCCTTCTTGATCTCCCGATTGGGTCCGATGCGCGGGTAGCCGAGCACGGTCGCCGGCAGGGCGGGAACCTGAGCGGGCGGCTGGTCCTCGGGGCGGGCAGGTGTGGTGGTCATGATGTCTCCTCTGTCAGGTGTGTCAGATGTGTCTGGTGTGTCAGATGTGTATGGGGTCAGATGCAGGTGATGGACGGATCGCAGGGGCCCGGGCGGTTCGTTCCGGGCGAGGCCGCAGGGCGCACCAGGACAGCCGACCGCGACGCGGTCCGCAGGAATGACGGGTCCCTGTCAGGCAGGGAGCAGTGTGCTCCGGCGTCAGGGCAGCTCGGGCAGGACCCGCTGCTGACGTGCGGCGTCTCGGATCCTCAGGTGATCGAGGATCGCCAGGGCGGCCGGGTGCTGGTTGAAGGTGAACAGGTGCAGGCCGGGACATCCGAGCTCGAGGACCGCGTCGATCAGGTTCAGAGTGGCGGCCACCCCGCGGCGTCGTCGCTCGGCCGGGTCGGCGACGTCGAGGTAGTCGAGCAGGTGCTGCGGCACCGGAACTCCCGAGATCTCCTCCAGGCGTCGCAGCCGCTTGGGGCTGGTCAGCGGGGCCAGTCCGGCGACCACCGGCAGGTGGATGCCCTGGGATCGGGCGTCGTCCACCAGGCGGGCGTAGTCCTCGGGGTCGTAGAAGACCTGGGTGATGGCGTAGTCGGCGCCGGCCTCCTGCTTCTCCCACAGTGCGCACAGGTCCGCCTCGTGGTCCCGGTCCGTGCCGGAGGGCGGATAGGCGGCCACTGAGATGGACACCGGGCGGGCGCCGGGCCCCTCGGGTGGGTCGAGGCGCTCCTGCTCCACCTCCCGGACCAGACGCACCACCTCGGCGGCGCGGTTCAGGCCTGCGGGCTGGTGGATCCACTCCCGGGCACCGCCCGGTGGGTCCCCACGCAGGGCCAGGACGTCCCGGACGCCGAGGTCCAGCAGCTGCTCCACTGCCCGGCGCACCTGGGCAGGAGATCTTCCGGCGCTGATGAGGTGCGCCATCACGGGGGAGGGAGTGCTCCGGAGCAGGTGCCGGATGACCTCCAGATTGGCCCCCTCGGGCTGGTTGTGGCCATGGGTGACGGAGAAGTAGTCCGGACCGGCCTCGGCCAGCAGCTCGATGCTGCGCCAGGGGTCGCGGCCGGCGGTGGCGGGACGCGGCGGGAAGACCTCGAAAGAGATCAGCGACCGGCGTCGGGTGCGCTGCACCAGGTAGGAGGTGTGCGGCGTGTGGTCGTCAGAATCCAGGGCGTGCTGAGGCAGAGTGCCGGCGGACGGCACAGATGGTGTCATGGAGGGTCCTCCGTGTGGGGCGTTCATCATCGTTCATGAGGCGCCACAGGGAGGCTTCCCCTGCGCCGTGCTTGCCGCTGAAGATAAATCCATCTCAGTGAATACGAGCTTCGCGGCCGGATCGTCATCTGGGGCACCCCGTCACGCGGGAAAGGGTTGCCGACCGGCCAAGCCAGAGCCTGTGTGACCGGTTCTCGTGATCCTTCGGTGTTCTTCTCTGCCACGACGCTAACACGGCCGGGCATGCGAGAGAAGGGCCGACGTCATGGATGACGCTATATGAACATAATGAACACGCGGCGCCGACGTGGGGTGTGCCGCAGGGTGTGAGGCGTGTCCACGCGCCTCGTGGGGCGGTGCATCGACCGTGTCATGCAGGAGGGTCGCCGAGCGTGGCGAGGAGCTCTCCGATGCTGTGGTGGCGCTCGAGGGGGTGTCGAAGGGGCCGGTCGCGATGGATTCGATATCGATTGCGGCGACCTTCGCGCTCCTTGTCGACGTATCCGTCGGCGATCAGATCCGCCAGGATCCGCTGGGCGGCGCGCTCGGTGATCCCGACCTTCCGGGCGATCTCCCGGACGAGCATGCCGGGCTCTCTGGCGACGCAGAGGATGACATGGGCGTGGTTGGTGAGGAAGGTCCACTCTGAATCCGGCACGGGGTCAGTATAGATCCAGGGTGACAGAACAAGCACGAAACAAAAGTCGTGTATTGTGTGTCAGCAATGCGGTCGCCGCCTGGTGGCCCCGTCGTGCAGGACCCTCCCGGAAGGACCCGCCGCATGCTCGACCCGGTCATCCTCTTCTTCGTCCTCGGCATCGCGGCCGGACTGCTGCGTTCCGAGCTGCGGCTGCCTGCCGCCGTCTATGAGCTGGTGACCATCGTGCTGCTGCTGGCCATCGGGCTCAAAGGGGGCGTGGAGCTGGCGAAGCAGCCCCTGGGTGAGCTGCTGCCGCAGATGGTCGGAGTGGTGGCCATGGGGTTCCTCCTCGCCCTCGCCGCGTTCCCTGTGCTCCGCCTCCTGGGACGGCTGGCTCGCGTGGATGCTGCGTCGATCGCCGCGCACTATGGCTCAGTGAGCGTCGGCACCTACGCTGTGGCCGTTGCCTATCTCGGCAGTCGCGGTGTGCCTTTCGAAGAACATATGCCGTTGCTGCTGGTCCTTCTGGAGGTGCCGGCGATCCTCGTCGGGATCGTGCTCGCCAGGGGTGTCAGCCGGTCCACACGCTGGGGCTCGGTGATGCACGAGGTGTTCCTGGGCAAGGGCATCGTGCTCCTGCTAGGGGGTCTGCTCATCGGCTGGGCCGCCGGGCCTGAGGGCGTCGTTCCGCTCGAGCCTCTGTTCATGGACCTCTTCAAGGGGGTTCTGGCATTGTTCCTCCTGGAGATGGGGCTCATCACAGCAGGCCAGGTAGGAGGGCTCCGGAGACATGGGGTGTTTCTGGGCGCATTCGCCATCGGTATGCCGCTGTTCTCCGCAGTGGTGGGCACGGGAACAGCCATGCTGCTGGGCCTCTCCCTCGGGGGCACGGTGGTGCTGGCGACGCTGGCTGCCAGCGCGTCCTACATCGCGGTCCCGGCCGCCATGCGCATCTCCGTGCCGGAGGCGAATCCGACGCTGTCCTTGGCCGCCGCCCTGGGCATCACTTTTCCGTTCAACGTCCTGATCGGCATACCCATCTACCACGCCATGGCCACCTGGGTGCATGGCTAGGAGCAGGCTCATGGAACCGCACGCGCGCAAACTGCTGACCATCGTCACCGAGGCGGCCCTGGAGGGAAAGATCCTGCGTGATCTGGAGCAGCTCGGCACTCGTGGGCATACGATCACCGACGCCCGGGGAAAGGGCCGCCGAGGAGTGCGCGATGCAGGCTGGGAGGCCAGCGCGAACATCCGCGTGGAGGTCGTCTGTGACGCGGGCACCGCTCAGGCGGTCTCTGCGTATCTGCGGGAGCACTACTACCGGGATTACGCGATGACCGTGTGGGTCATCGATGTCGAGGTGCTGCGTCCCGAGAAGTTCTGACCTCGGTTCCGCCTAGGCTGATATGCATGCCTGACCAGTACCTGAAGAACGAGATGCGCCGGAATGTGCGGAAATCGATGCGCCGGTCGCTGCACACTGCTTCCAGGAGCGCCGGAGGCGGCAGGTCGCGCAGACGCCGTCGCAGCGGCAGTCAGGGACTGCTGTGGTGGTTGCTCGGGCTCGTGCTGGTGGTCCTCCTCGGCGCGCTGATCAGCTGGATCCAGAGCCCGGGAGAAGGTGCCGCCCCGTCGCCGTCGGAGGACGGTGAAGACGCCACCCTCGTGCGCGTGGTCGACGGCGATACGCTCGTCGTGGAGCTGGACGGAGAGGAGGAGCGGGTTCGGCTCCTGAACATCGACACCCCGGAGTCGGTGCACCCTCACCAGCCGGTCGAATGTCTGGGTCCGGAGTCCTCGGCGCATATGGAGTCACTGGTCGCCCCGGGGGATCCCGTCATCCTGGAGTTCGACCAGGAGCGCACCGACCGGTATGACCGCCTGCTCGCCGGAGTATGGGCCGACGACGTGCTGCTGAACGTCCAGATGGCCCGGGACGGCTTCGGGGTTCCGGTCCACTATCCTCCCAACGACCGCTTCCTCGGCCCCGTGGAAGAGGCCTGGGCTCAGGCGGAGGAGGACGGCGTCGGGCTCTTCGCCGAGGATCTGGACTGCGAGCCAGCGCTGCCCTGAGGCCTTCGGCCGCTCGGCGGAAATAGGATGGAGGCATGAGCAGCTCCCCGACGTCGGCGACCCGGCGGCAGAAGATCGTCGTGGCGACCGGCACCATCGGCGTCCTGGGTGCCGTCACCGCTGGCAGCTGGCTCATGATCGACGGCACCATCGACGTCGCGATCGTCGGTGGGGGCGCCATTCCGGCCGGGGAGGACTGCCCCAGCCGCACCTTGTCGCCCGTGGTTCCCGAACGGGTGCCGGTGGAGGTGCTCAACTCCACCAACGAGCCAGGGCTCGCCGGTGACGTCGCCGACGAGCTGGCAGACCGGGACTTCCGAGTGGAATCCGTGGACAACGACTA
Organism: Nesterenkonia sp. PF2B19; assembly: GCF_001758425.2. Classification (GTDB taxonomy): domain Bacteria; phylum Actinomycetota; class Actinomycetes; order Actinomycetales; family Micrococcaceae; genus Nesterenkonia; species Nesterenkonia aethiopica. The sequence goes on from NZ_MDSS02000074.1 coordinate 5,191, forward strand.
TTTCGCCGACACCGGCTTCGATGTGATCATCCGCGCCGGTGAGCGAGGGCTGCGCCAGGCCTATACCGTGCAGCGTCACATCCCCGGGGCTCTGGTGGACGTCGATGGCCGTGACGACTTCACGGTGGATGTGGTCCTCGGTTCGGAGTTCGCCGGCCTCCTGGACGTCGAGGAGATCGAGATGGAGCCCGGTCAGTTGGACTGCACCGGCTCCGGAGGGTGACCTGGGATCGACCGGATCAGACGGTGATCGACGGCATGAGACGACGATGGGCCGCCCCGAGGCGTTCGGGGCGGCCCATCGGCTGTCCGCACGGCGACGGTGCGGGGAGGCTCAGGCCTCGGCGTCCTTCCAGCGGCGTGCGCGGATGAACGAACGCACACCGGCGATGATGTAGACGATCAGCAGCACGAAGGTGATGGTGCTGACGATGACGGCGGCGGGGCGCTCGGCCTCGCCGGCGAACAGCTCGCCCAGCTGCATCACGTTCATCGAGGTGCCGATGACGCCGAGCAGCGCCACCACCAGGGCGATGTGGATGCCGATCTTCGCGTTCTTGAAGCCGATGAGACCGCTGATCAGCAGCACGACGCCGAGGATCGCGGGGATCAAGGCGGTCCAGCTGGCGAATGAGGTGGCGATGTAGGCGATGATGCCGAGCAGGATCAGGATCCCGCCCAGGCCGACGGTGATGCGGGGCATGGCGCTCCTTGGGGTCGGTGGAGATGGATTCTTCTACGCAGTGTAGTAGAACTGAGGGCTCAGTGAGGAGGGCAGAGGCCCTGAGGCCCAGCTCGCCGCGTGTCAGCTCACCTTCGTCCAGGTGCCGCAGGCCTCCGAGTTGACCACGAGCTGTTCGTGGTCGACGAGGGTGATCCGCAGCGGCTCGCCGAACTCGGGATCATCGCGGGGGACGAAACCTGAGTCCAGGGTGTGACCGTCCCCGCGCAGGTCCCGGAAGACGTCCCACCAGCACAGCATCGTGTCCTCATCCCACTCCAGCTCATAGGTTCCGGGCTCCACATGCTCGCCGACGACGTGCATGCCGGTGCCGAACTCGTCGGCAGGCCGCTCCGGGAAGGTGTCCTCCAGCGGGAGCCAGTCGCCGCAGTCCACCGAGTCGAGGATCTCCCCCTCCTCCAGGACCGCGATCCCGCGGTCGTCGGCCCCGGTGCGCCGCACGGTGGATTCGCCGACGTCGGCGTAGATGACATAGAAGCAGACCGCGTCCTCCGGGCCCGATCCGGGGTCCTGGCGGTAGGTGCCGGGCAGGATGTCCTCTCCGACGACGAGGCCCTCACCATCGGAGAAGGCCTCGCCGCCGGCGGGAAGGAGATCCTCATGGCCGCTCTTCTCCGGGCGTGCCTCGCCGCCGAGCGGGCCGGTCGCCCGGTCCTCACCGGCGGTGCCGCGGCCATCGCCCTCGTCGGTCGGGGTTCCCCCGTGGGGGTTCGCGGTCAGGATCAGCCCGAGGACGAGCAGGAGCAGCAGCAGGCCCAGCCCGCCGATGACGCCGAGGCCCCAGCGGTACTCCGCGAGGAATCCGCGCGCCGAGGATGCTCGGGCGGCCTCGACCTCGGCGCCGGGCATGGGTGAGGCGGCGGATCCCGGGGAAGCGGGGGAGGCAGCGGAAGCGGAGGAGGCAGGGGAATCTGCAGACTCGGTCGCGTCAGGCGGCACGGGCTCGTCCGGACGCGCTGTGCTCATCGATCGGTGGTCTCCATCCGCTGGATGTGTCGCTGCTGGTGTGCCGCCTGACGTGGGCGTGTCGTCTCGGCGGAGGTCGTCGTCCCGGGTGGTGCGGGGCCCATTCAACACCAGAGTCGTGGCCCGCGCAGTCCGCCAAGCACGCGCGTCAGCAGATGAGACGGAACGGCGATCCGGCTCCCGTCACCGAGGCTCCAGCCGCACTGCGCCGTCGAGCCTGATCACCTCACCGTTGAGCATGGGATTCTCGATGATCTGGCGCACCAGCAGGGCGTAGTCGGCAGGCCGGCCCAGCCGTGCGGGATGGGGCGTCTTCGAGGCCAGCGACTCGCGGGCATCCTCAGGCAGCCCCGCCATCATCGGCGTCTCGAACAGGCCAGGGGCGATGGTCACAGTGCGGATCTGGGAGGAGGCCAGTTCGCGGGCGACCGGCAGCGTCATCGAGGCCACGGCGCCCTTGGAGGCCGCGTAGGCGACCTGGCCGATCTGTCCCTCATAGGCGGCCACGGAAGCGGTGTTGATGAGCACGCCGCGGTCCTCGCCGTCGAGTTCGTTCTCGCGCATCGCCGCGGCGGCCTGCGCCATCATGTTGACCGTGCCGCCCGCGTTGATGGACAGCACCTTCATGAAGTCCTCCATCGGCAGCGTCCCGCCGCGGCCCACCAGTCGGCCCGGAGTCGCGATGCCCGCACAGCTGACCAGCACCCGCAGCGGCCCCAGCTCCTGGGCCTGGGCGACTGCCCGCACAGCGGTCTCGGGGTCGGTGACGTCGCCGGGGCAGAATCGGGCGCGGTCTCCGAGACGTGCCACCGCCTCGGCACGCGTGACGCCGTCGGGGCTCGCCTCGCCGCCGTCGGGAAGGTCCACGACGACGACACCGGCTCCGGCGTCGTGCAGCATCTGGGCCGTCTCTCGCCCGAGCCGGAGGCCCCGCCGGTGACGATCGCGCTGGCCTGGGTCAGATCCATCGATGTGTCCTCTCCGAGTCGGATGTCGTCTGTGTCACAAGACTACGGCGGAGCGGTGACGGCGCCCAGCGAGGGGCCCTCTCGTCGATCTTCGCGAGACTTAAGCGCTTTTTCCCTGATCAGGACCGCCATCGTGGGTGATCCACCATGAGTTCCCGCGCTTCTTGTCGCAGCGCGAAGAAGTGAAGATCTTTTCTTATATTTCTGTGGTCAGGGGGTTCAAGAGGGCCGAAAACTGGAGAAGTACCAACCACTGGTCGACGATCCATTGGTCACCGATTCGAAGGAGAACACTGTGACTGCCACCGTCAACGCAAGCACTGACATCCGCGGAGACTTCGAGGAGCGCGTGGAGCGCATCCAGCAGGACTGGGACACCAACCCGCGGTGGAAGAACGTGCGGCGCGACTACGGCGCCGACGAGGTGGCCAAGCTGCAGGGCTCGGTGCAGGAGGAGCACACGCTGGCCAAGCGGGGCTCGCAGAAGCTCTGGGAGCAGCTGACCGCCGAGCACGCCGAGGGGACCTACACCAACTCCCTGGGTGCGCTGACCGGCAACATGGCCGTCCAGCAGGTCAAGGCCGGGCTGCGGGCCATCTACCTCTCCGGATGGCAGGTCGCCGGTGACGCCAACCTCTCCGGCAACACCTATCCCGACCAGTCGCTCTACCCGGCCAACTCGGTGCCGAACGTGGTGCGCCGCATCAACAACGCCCTGCAGCGCGCCGACCAGATCGAGTACCTCGAGGGAATCCGCACGGTGGAGGACTGGCTGGTGCCGATCATCGCCGACGCCGAGGCCGGCTTCGGCGGTCCCCTCAATGCCTACGAGCTGATGCGGTCGATGATCGGCGCCGGCGCCTCCGGCGTCCACTGGGAGGACCAGCTGGCCTCCGAGAAGAAGTGCGGCCACCTGGGCGGCAAGGTGCTGATCCCCACCGGGCAGCACATCCGCACCCTGCAGGCGGCCCGCCTGGCGGCCGACGTCGCGAACACCCCCTCGGTGATCATCGCTCGCACCGACGCAGAGGCGGCCACCCTGATCACCTCCGATGTGGACGAGCGCGACGCCGAGTTCCTCACTGGGGAGCGCACCGCAGAGGGCTTCTACAAGGTCCGCAACGGCATCGAGCCCTGCATCGCCCGGGCCAAGGCCTACGCGCCCTACTCCGATCTGATCTGGATGGAGACCGGCACCCCGGACCTGGAGTACGCCAAGCAGTTCGCCGAGGCGGTGAAGTCCGAGCACCCGGACCAGATGCTGGCCTACAACTGCTCCCCGTCCTTCAACTGGAGGAAGCACCTCGACGACGACACGATCGCCAAGTTCCAGCGCGAGCTGGGCGCGATGGGCTTCACCTTCCAGTTCATCACCCTGGCCGGGTTCCACGCCCTGAACTACTCGATGTTCGAGCTGGCCAAGGGCTACAAGTCGGAGCAGATGAAGGCCTACGTGGAGCTGCAGGAGAAGGAGTTCGCCGCCGAGGACCAGGGCTACACCGCCACCCGCCACCAGCGGGAGGTCGGCACCGGCTACTTCGACGCCATCTCCACCACGCTCAACCCCGAGTCCTCCACCGTCGCGCTGAAGGGCTCCACCGAAGAAGGACAGTTCCACTGAACCGAGCCGGAGCTGGGCGACGGCCTCGATGAGGAGGCCGTCGCCGCTCCTGCCGCTGAGACTCCCGAGGAGAAAGCCATGAACACCCCCGAACTCTCGATCACGATCAACGGCATCGCCCTGTCGGCACCCCGGGTGCCGCGACAGAAGGAGGTCCTCACCGCCGAGGCCCTCAGCTTCCTGGCCGCGCTCCACGAGGAGTTCGGTGCACGGGCCGCAGCCCTGGGCGTGCGGGAGGACGGCTCAGGTGCCGACCCCGTCATCGAGGCCTCCTGGCGCGCGCTGATCACCAAACAGCTGGCTGAGCCGCCGAGCTCCATCGTCCGGCCCCGCTGCCTGGGCCGTCGTGAGGGGCGCATGTTCCACCGGGGTGAGGCCCTCTCCGCCGGGCTCGTGGACTTCGGCATCCACGTCCACCACAACGCGCGGCGCCTGCTGGCCGAGGGGCGCGCTCCCTACGTGGAGCTGCCGCCCTTCGACCGGGAGGAGGAGGTCACGCTGTGGCAGGAGATCTTCAGCCGCACCGAGCAGCTGCTGGAGCTCTCGGAAGGCACGATCCGTGCCATCCACCTGAATAAGCGGGCCGCCGCCGAGACGCGGTCCGCCCGGACGGCCGGCTCCTCTGATGGGCGCCGGCGGCTCGCCGAGGCGGCAGCGTAGGGACCTGCCCCACGCGTCGGCGAGCCCGAAGCCGGGATCCGCGCTCTGACTCGGGCGCGGACGCCCTGGCCGGCACGACGGACCGCCTCCTGCCGCACTGATGTCCAGGCAGGAGGCGGTCCGCGGTGCCAGATGTGAAGAGGGCGCCGCCGGAGCCGATGACGCCTGGTCAGCGTCGTCGGCCCCGGCGGCGCCGTGGCCTGGGCGAGTCCCGCAGTCCGGGCTCAACACGCAGCGGGGCTCAACACGCAGCGGGACTCAGCGCTCAGTGGAAGCTGAAGAGCCCCAGGGTCAGGGCGGCGAGCATCACCAGGAGGGAGAAGCCCCAGATGATGAAGAAGGAGTACCGCAGGTGCTGACCCAGATTCGCTCCGGACAGGCCCAGCGCCAGCCACAGGGCGGGAGAGAACGGGCTGACGAAGGTGCCGATCACATTGCCGGCCATCATCGCGTGGGCGACCTCCATGGAACCGATCCCGAACTGCGCCGACGTGGCGTCCACCAACGGCAGCACCGAGAAGTAGTAGGCGTCGGTGGAGGTCAGCAGATCCATGGGCACGCCCAGCACACCCATGATGATGTGCAGGTTCGCCCCGGCGGCATCCGGAATCACCGCCAGGGTGGACAGCGCCACCGACTCCAGCATCTCGGACTCGTTGAGCACGCCGAGGAACACCGAGGCGCCCAGGATCACCGCACCCATCATCAGCGCATTCGGCGCATGCGCCCGGATGCGCTCCATCTGCAGGTTCGAGCCCTTGAAGTTCAGCGGCAGCGCGATGGCCACGCCCAGCATGAACGCCAGCGGCGGGGGCAGGATGTCGGCGAGCATCAGGCCGATGACGCCCAGCGCCAGCACCGCGTTGGCCCAGAAGATCACCGGATGGGAGTTCATCCGCTCCACGATCTCGGCACGCGCGTAGTGCTGGCGTTCGGTGAACTCGTCGGCGATCTGCCGCACGTCCACGGCTTCGGGGGCATCGGCGTCGCCCGCCACCACGCGGCGTCGGATGCGCCGGACCTCGCGCATCCCCAGCAGCCAGGCGATCCCCAGCACCAGCACCACCGCGACCACCTGCACCGGGATCAGGGGACGGTAGAGCTCCACCGGGTCGATGCCCGTCACGGAGGCCGCGCGGCCCAGCGGGCCGCCCCACGGGATCATGTTGATGATGCCCGCCGAGAGGGCCAGCAGGAGCAGCAGCAGGTACCGGCTCATGTGCAGCGCCTGATAGAGCGGCAGCAGGGCCGGGACGGTGAGCAGGAAGGTGGTCGCGCCGGCGCCGTCGATATGCGCCACGATGCCGATCAGCGCGGTGCCGACCGCCACCAGGACCACCCGGCCGCGGGTGAGCAGGATCAGCGACCGGACGATCGGGTCGAAGAGTCCGGCGTCGGAGAGGATGCCGAAGAACAGGATCGCGAAGATGAACATCACCACGACGCTCATCACCTGGTCGACGCCGGAGTCGAAGAACTCCACGATGTCGCCCACCCCGAAGCCGACCAGCAGCGCCCCGACGATGGGGGTCACCACCATGGCCACCACCGGGGAGACCTTGTTCCACATCAGCAGGCCGACGGTCACGGCGATGATGCCGAGCCCGCCGACGGTCAGAAGAGTTGAAGGCTCGTCCATGAGCTGCTCCAGTCTGTGGGAGGTTCCGTCAGGATCAGTGGTCGGGCTCGCACCAGGGCCACAGGGCCTGGGAGCCGCATCACACCCTAACCCGGTCCTCACAGATGTGCACGCTGGATCTGTAGAATGAGCGGCATGCGGCCCGTGCCAGAGCAGGCGCGCCCAGCGCGGACGACGACGTCGCCGGCCGGCACCGGGGCGGCCCGCCCCACCGGCCGGACGCACCTGCGCGCCGACTTGACGCCCGACGCCTCCGCCCCCCGACGGAGGCTCGGAGCTGGACCTCATCGCCCTGGGCCGCCGCGTGCGCCACCTGCGCAAGCAGGCCGGCATGACGCTGGACGACCTCGCCTCTCAGCTGGGCACCGCGCCCAGCCAGCTCTCCCTGCTGGAGAACGGCAAGCGGGAGCCGAAGATCTCCCAGCTCAACCAGGTGGCGCGAGTGTTCGGCGTCGGGCTCGACGACCTCTTCGGCGCGGAGCCTCCCTCCCGGCGGGCGGCGCTGGAGATCGAACTGGAGAAGGCCCAGCGCGGCCCCCTCTACGCGTCGCTGAACCTGCCCACGGTGCGCATCAGCAGCCGCCTGCCGATGGACGTGCTCGAATCCTTGGTGGGGCTGCAGCGGGAGCTGCGGCGCCGGCTGGAGGAGCAGGCCGCCACGCCGGAGGAGGCCCGGCGGGCCAACACCGAGCTGCGCGAGGAGATGCGGGCGAAGAACAACTACTACCCGGAGATCGAGGCCGCCGCGCAGGAGCTGCTCGACGCCGTCGGGCACGGCTCCGGGCCGCTGTCCCACCACGTGGCCGCCGACATCGCCGAACATCTCGGGTTCTCCCTGCGGTTCGTGCCCAACCTGCCCAACTCCACCCGCTCGGTGACCGACCAGCGCAACCGGATCATCTACATGACCCAGGGGCGCTCCCGCGACTGGGACGCGCGCTCCGTGCTGCTCCAGGCGCTGGGGCACCACGTGCTGGGGCACACCGAGCCGGAGGACTACTCGGACTTCCTGCGCCAGCGGGTCTACACCAACTACTTCGCCGCCTCGCTGCTGATGCCGGAACGGACCACCGTGGAGTTCCTGCAGGGGGCCAAGTCCCGCAAGGAGCTGGCGATCGAGGACCTTCGGGACGCCTTCGCGGTCTCCTACGAGTCCGCCGCCCACCGGTTCACCAACCTGGCCACCGAACACCTGGGCATCACGTGCCACTTCCAGAAGGTCCACGAGTCGGGCATCATCCACAAGGCCTATGAGAACGACGGCGTGAACTTCCCCGCCGACCATTCCGGGGCCATCGAAGGGCAGACGGTCTGTCGGTACTGGACCTCCCGGATGGTCTTCGACGTCGAGGACAAGTTCCGGTCGTTCAACCAGTACACCGACACCTCCGTCGGCACCTTCTGGTGCACCGCCCGCACAGAGGGCCATTCCTCAGGCATGTACTCATTGAGCATCGGAGTGCCCTTCGAGCACGTGAAGTGGTTCCGCGGCCGGGACACCGCGGAACGGTGCACCTCCCGGTGTCCTGAGGATCCCACGTGCTGCCGGCGGCCCCCGCAGGAGCTCGCCGACGTGTGGGAGGGGAAGGCCTGGCCGGCCGCCCGTGCCAACACGCATCTGCTGGCCGCCATGCCTCAGGGGGCGTTCCCCGGGGTGGACACCACGGAGGTCTACGAGTTCCTCGCCCGGCATCAGGACCGCGGCTGAGGCTTCTGCGGACCAGCTCGCTGCGGTGAGGCGGGCGGCTCAGGGGCGGCGCGGCCTGCGGCTCACACCCTGCTTGACGCTGAACCGGCCGTGCAGCAGCCAGTAGAGGATCAGGGTGGAGGCCACCAGGACTGCGCAGGCGGCGAACATGATCCGGTAGCTGCCGAACTCCACCAGCGGGCCCAGCACGAGCGGGGAGAGCCCGAAGCCGGTGTCGAGCAGGATGAAGAACGTGGAGATGCCGATGCTGGTGCGTGTGGTGGGCAGCATGGAGGCGATCGTGGCCTGGAAGGCCGGCAGCAGGGCGCCGAAGCCGAGGCCGGCGAGCACCCCCGCGACCATGATCACCGTCTGGTTCGGCGACCAGGCCAGCAGACCCAGGGCGACCGCGTAGAGCACGATGGTCGGGTAGACCACCACGTTGTCCCCGTACCGGTCCTGGATCCTGCCGGCGAAGAGTCGGGTGACCAGCACGGCGGCCGCGTAGATGACGAAGAACAGGGACGCGGCGGTGACCATGCCCTCGCTACGGGCGAAGCCGTTGAGGAAGGTCATGATGGAAGCGAAGCCGAAGCCCAGCAGCATGGCGATCGCGGCCAGCGCGAAGGCGCGGGGCTCGATGATGTCCGCCGGGCGCAGGCGCAGCCGGTCCCGCCAGCGGTCGGGCACGTGCTCGGCCTCCGGCATGCGGATCAGCAGCGCGGCGATCAGGCCGATCACCGAGACCACGGAGGTGCTGACGAACATGGCCCAGAACCCCAGGTGCTGGGTCAGCTGCAGGGTCAGCATGGGGCCGATCGCCGGCGGGAGAGCCACCGCCAGCATGTAGTAGCCGGCGCCCTCGCCTCGGCGTGAGGCGGGGATCAGGGAGAACACCGCGGCGTTGAGGGCCGTCTGCCCGAAGCCGAAGGCGACGCCGTGGACCACGCGCAGGGCGATGAGCACCTCATAGCTGTCCACCCACAGATAGGCGAGCCCGGCGAGCACATAGATGGCCAGGCAGGCGATCATGGTGCGCCGGCGGCCCAGGAACTCCACATACTTGCCCGCCGCGAACCGGGAGACCAGTGCGCCGATGACGAACGCGGAGGCTGCGAACCCGGCGGCGGTCTGACCGCTGCGGAACTCCTCCACCGCGAAGACGGCCATGCCGGTGACCAGCATGTAGAACACCAGCGCGAAGATGACGTTGATGACGATCGCCAGCAGGAAGTCCTTGGTGAACAGCCGCGGCCGCTCCATGCTCGGCGGCGGCGCGTCGTCGGTCTGAGTGCCGGAGACGGCGGCGTCGTCGCCCTTTGCGCTCGCATCCGGCTGGTTCGCGTCCGGCTGGTTCGCGTCCGGCTGAGTGTCGTCGATCTGGCGGTGGTCGATCTGGCGGTCGTCGGCCTGGGGCTCCTCGGCGGGATCAGGCTGCTGGGGTGTCCTGCGCTCCGTGGTGTCTCCTCGTGATCGTCTCGGGACGTCGGGTGGGGCCGCTGTGTGGGCCCGTGGCGTCCGGCGGTCATGCGATACGGAATGCATTATTCCATGACGCAACAAAGTGATCCTCGTCGTCGGGCCTGTCCGGGGCGCTCGGAAGGGGAGCGCCCCTCCGGGTGACGCCCAGCTTCCTGTCAGTATCGCAGGATTGTTGAACAATCCGCAGTTCTGCGGCATGCTGGAGATCACGCACGTGATCTCGGCGACATTCCCGACGGATCGGCCCGAGTGCTCACCAGCGGCACACCAGCAGGACATCAGCAGCCCGCAGCAGACGGGCAGGGGAGGAGCACCCATGGCAGTCACCACCGGCGCACCGCGCATCGACCTGAACTCCGACGTCGGAGAGTCCTTCGGCAACTGGCGCATCGGCGACGACGGCGCCATCCTGCAGACCGTCTCCAGCGCCAACATCGCCTGCGGCTTCCACGCCGGAGATCCCCTGACCATCCAGGCCACCGCCCGCATCGCCGCCGAGAACGACGTCGCCGTCGGCGCCCACATCGGCTACCGCGACCTCGCCGGCTTCGGGCGCAGGCACCTGGAATGCTCCTACGACGAGCTCGCCGCCGACGTGCGCTACCAGCTCGGTGCCCTGCAGGCCATGGCCGGCGCCGCCGGTGCCCGCATCCGCTACGTGAAGCCCCACGGAGCCCTCTACCATGCGATGATCGGCCACGAGACCCACTCGCGGGCCGTGATCGACACCATCGCCTCCTATGACCCGGAGCTTCCTGTGCTCCTGCTGCCGGGATCGGTGGCCCTGCAGCACGCCGCCGACGCGGGACTGCGCGGCGTCGCCGAGGCCTTCGCGGACCGGAACTACAACCCCGACGGCACCCTCGTCTCGCGCCGCGAGCCCGACGCCGTCCTGCATGACACCAGCCAGGTGGTGGAGAACATGCTGCGCCTGGCCCAGGACCGGGAGATCATCGCCCGCGACGGCACCCGCATCCCCGCCGAGGCCGAGTCGATCTGCGTCCACGGCGATACCACCGGCGCCGTGGAGATGGCCCAGGCGGTCCGAGCCGCGCTGGAGGACGGCGGCGTCGAGATCCGCAGCTTCGTGGCATGACGGCGCCGATCCTCGGCGTCCGCGACGCCGGGCCGCGAGCCCTGCTGCTGGAGTTCGACGGCCTCGACGACGTCCTGGCCCACCATCAGCATCTGAGCCGTCACCCGCTGCCCGGGCAACGAGAGGCCGTCGCCGCCGCCCGCACTCTGCTGCTGCGCTTCGACGCGCCCGGGGCCACGCGCGAGGCCCGGGACGCGCTGGGCGGCCTCACCGTCGCCGCCTTCTCCGCCGAGGCTCCCAGGTGGTGGAGCTCGAGGTCGTCTACGACGGCGAGGACCTCGCCGAGGTGGCCGGCCGGGTGGGCATGAGCGTGGACGCGCTCATCGCCTGGCACACCGGCACCGAGTTCACCGGCGCCTTCGGCGGATTCGCCCCCGGCTTCACCTACTGCGTGCCGGTGGATCCCACCAGTGCCCTGGAGGTGCCGCGCCGGGACACGCCCCGCACGGCCGTGCCCGCCGGATCGGTGGCGCTCGCGGGAGAGTTCTCCGCGGTCTACCCGCGGGTCTCGCCCGGCGGATGGCAGCTGATCGGCCGCACCCCGGCCCGCATGTGGGACCTGGACCGGGAGCAGCAGGGCGAATCCCCGGCGCTGGTGCGCCCCGGCGAGTCGTGCGGCACCGAGCCGTTCGGGACGCCGCCCGGGTGA
>NZ_MDSS02000075.1 GCF_001758425.2 Nesterenkonia sp. PF2B19
CCTCAATCATCGACCACTGGGCATCGGAGAGCACCTGGAACCTCGACATCTACTCAGTCTCGCAGGACGGGCGCTACATAATTGTCAGACATGCCCTAGTTGCGACTGAGACCGCGTCCCTGCTCACCGACGCCGGCCACGAAACTGTCCTCGTCGCCCGCACGATGCTGCCCGGGGCCAGTGTCCTCGGAGAGCACACCGCCTCGCGACTGCTCCAGCTCCACAAGCCGCGCCATGTCGCGCACTTGGGGCGGAGCCCGAGAGTGATCCGCACTCACTCAGACCGAATCACCGTAGGCCTCGACGATGGCACCCAGATCGACGGCGACCTGGCGATTGTCGCTCACGGCACCATCCCCGCAGCACCGTCACCGTGGAGCGGCCCCGACGGCATACCCGTGGACACCCGACTGCGCACGCTAGCCGCCCCTGAACAGCGCATTTACGCTGCCGGCGGTCTCGCCATCCACCACTATCCCCGCCACTCTTCTTACCGCATCGACCACTGGGACGACTCTGCCGCTCAGGGTGTCCACGCCGCGCATGCCCTACTACACGACGTCGGCCACGGTGACGACCCTGGCGCCTACCTCCCAGTTGCCACGTTCTCCGCGCGCGTTCACGGACACACCCTCACCGGTGCAGGCCATCCCGCACTCGGCACGAGCACAAGAGTCGTCTCCACCGAACCCCTACTCGTGGCCCACCACCTCGGCGACACCCTCGTCGCGCTCACAGGGATCGACGCGGTCCCCCTGGTCCACCAGTACGTATCGCACCTGCACGAGTCAACGCTCACATGACGTAGCAAGTCTCTAGACAAGCGTCGAGGCACGACCCAGGCAGGCACACAGAAAGGCAGGCACTCCACCATGCGGCTATTCGCGATCCGTGACTACCGTCTACTTTTCAGCGCGCAAGTCATCGCGCTGTTCGGTACTGGCTTGGCGACCGTCGCCCTGGGACTGCTTGCCTACGAACTGGCCGGCGAGAACGCCGGAGCTGTCCTGGGCACGGCATTGACGATCAAGATGGTGATGTACGTCGTCATCGCGCCACTTGCTGCGGCCTACGCCGACCGCCTCCCCAGGAGGATGTTCTTGGTCGCCCTCGACGTCGCGCGTGCACTGGTTGTGCTGGCACTGCCCTTCGTGACCGAGGTGTGGCACATCTACGTCCTGATCGGTGTTCTCCAAGCCTCATCAGCGGCGTTCACCCCGACCTTCCAAGCTGCGATCCCCGACATCGTCACTGACGAGTCGGACTACACCAGAGCGCTGTCGGCCTCTCAGGTCGCCTACACGATGGAGACGTTGCTCAGTCCCGTGCTTGCGGCGGTTGCACTGACGTTCATCACCTTCAACTGGCTGTTCATCGGCACCTCGGTTGGGTTCCTCGTCTCAGCTGTGCTGGTGCTCTCAACCCGCGTCCCGAACGCACGCAAGAGTGACCAGGCCGGAGCGTGGGATCGAGTTTCCTCCGGGATACGCAAGTTCGCCTCGACGGCACCTCTGCGCGGCGTCATGGCACTGAACCTGGTGGTCGCCGCTGGCGGCTCCATCGTCGTGGTGAACACTGTCAACCACGTTCGCGATCAGCTCGGCGGCACCCAGGCGGAGGTCGCGTGGATGCTCGCCATATCGGGCGGTGGGACGTTGCTCGTCGCGTTGGCGCTGCCGAAAGTGCTCGACCGAACGACTGACCGCGTGGTCATGATGTACGGCGCCATACTCCTCGTGTTCAGCGTACTTGCGGCCGTGTTCATGGCGACTGCCGATGTTGCCTCCTGGGCGGTCACGGCACCCATCTGGTTGGTGATCGGGGCCGGAATGGCGCTCATCGTGACACCCACGGGGAGGGTCATTCGCGGCTCGGCCCAGCCCTCAGAACTGCCCGCGGCATTCGCCGCGCAGTTCTCACTGTCACACGTCGCGTGGCTGGTCACCTACCCGATCGCTGGATGGATCGGCACAGCTGCTGGATTCGCGTGGGCATGGTCCATCCTCGCCGCCTTGGCCGTCATCGGCACAGTCACGGCGTGGGTCCTGTGGCCGCGCTCGGCGACGCAAGCACCCGTACCAACGCACGACATTGGCAAACGGACAGCCACAGCACAGGCCACACTCGTTGCAAGCCAATGCGCTTGCGTCCGCCCCGTCTGACTACGTCAAACGAGCTGGAGGGTGGTCAAGCACGTAGGGTCATCGGCACCAGTAGAGATCGGAACGCTCCCTGCCTGATTTCCGCGCTCTACGGTCAGCGTCGCGTCAATGTCACGGGGCAGCCAGATGCCAGCGAAGCCGTTGTCGAACGTCCGGACCAGTTCATCCAAAATCACGGCGTCGCCAGCCGAGTCGGTGACGGTGATCCGCACCTCCTCGTTGCCAAGCTCACCCAGACAACTCGTGAGAGCGTGGTAGTGGCACTCGTGCGTCTGATCAACGTAGGGCGCGACAGAGAGATAGAACTCATCCTCAGGCATCTCAAGAGCCGTCTGACGTCCACCATCGTCGGACACGACAAGCACCTCCGACTGGACTGACGCCATCAGACCTTCTGGTCGCTCGTCGACGAGCAACGAGTCCAGCCGTTCAACGACCTCGCGACTATCCAAACCATCGAGGTCATACTCGGCGAGCCAGGCGGCAGTATCACCATTGACCCTGGGACTCTCAGCAGATGAGCATGCCGCAGCCAAGAAGGTTGCACACACAACGAAAACGAACGTAGCGCCGAGTCGTCGCCAGCGTCCAGCTAGCGCTGCCGACCACTTGCTGCCTGATGAGCCGCCCATACTGATCAGTCTACGGTCGAGCGGTAGTAGCGGTTGTGTCCGTTAAGCGGCGTGGGTCCGGTGGTCTTCATCGGCGAGTGGTTCGCGAGGCGTCCGGCGACATTGCGGGTACCGCTTGCCTGGTCCCGGCCCAGACCCCTCACGGAGCCCGCTGCCGGGCCGATCACCTGCCAGGTGCACGAAGCTGCTCAGCAGACCAGCTCACCTAGCTGACGGTGCGCCGAGGCACGAGCGCTATGGACCGGAGCAGGGAGGGCAACCCGGCCTTCACTCAGCCCTCCACGGAGCTGTCACGCCTCTTGCAGGTCGAGGTCAGAGCGGCTGACAGCGTGCCCTCGGGGGTGTCCGCGACGACGAAGCGAGGGGGCCGCCCGTGCGCGCTGGGCGTCTCTGGGAGAGGCGCCCAGAAGCAACGAGGTCGTCGCCGTTCGACGGTAGAATCGGGTCTAGGGTCCGGGTTTCCGTCGATCCTCAGCGACGACACGATCCAGGAGCCCGACGATGAGCTACCGCAACAAGACCTATGTCGCCTTCGCCAGCGAAGACATCCACAACTACCGACTCATGACGGCCTGGCGAGCGAACAAGAACATCGAATTCGACTTCACTAACGCACACGACATCTACGAGGCGCGTGACACTAGCACGCCTGAGACGATCAAGCGGCGACTGCGGGAGCGTCTGAACAACACGAAGCAGGTCGTGCTGCTTGGCAGTCCTGCCGCCCGACGCAAGGGAGGCGACGGCTCCTCGTTCCTCGCCTACGAGGTCGGAGCGATCATCTCCCTTGGCCTTCCTGTTGTCGTCGCCAATCTCGACGGAGCCCGTCGCGGCAAGAGCGGCACCAACATTCCTGCCCCCTTCGCTGACAAGGACTACTTCACGATGTCCGTGTCGTTCGGGCCGACGATCATCAAGTACGCACTGGACCACTACGTTCCTGACTTCAATAGCTCAGACAAGACCGGCCCACACAATTACAACGAGTCCGTGTATGAGAGCCTGGGGCTGAACAAGTAGTGCGCCACAAGCGGTCACTACGACGGTACGCGGGAAGATTTGCCCGGCGCTTCTTGGAAGCCCTGGGTGCGTTGGCTGTTGTGGCCGGATCCCTCGCGCTCTTCGCACCCGATCTTCTGAACGGTCAATGGTGGCTTCTAGCCGTCGCGGGAGCACTTGCCGTGGGGTGGGCGCTGTTTTCCCTGCGACAAAAAGACCCCGAGCAAAGTTTCCCCTCGGAGAGCATTAGCATCCGCTTGGTCGAGGGCGACCTTTTCGAGCAGAAGGCATCAGCTCTAGTCGGGATGACGACTACGTTCGACACAGAGCCGGGCATCATTGAAAACGGCAGCGTTCAAGGCAACCTGCTTCACAGGATCTACGGTGGATCACAGACGCGACTTGATGCCGAACTCGCATCCGCGCTGACAGGTATCGGACCAGTGGGCACTATCACGAAGCCCGGCAAGGAAGACGTCTATCCAGTCGGGACCGTCGCTGTGCTCAACGGAGAGGGCACGACTCGCTACTACTGCGTCGCGTACACCTGCATGGACGAACACAACCGCGCCCAGGGCACGATCCGAGGCATCCTGGACAGCCTCGACAGCGTGTGGGATGCGGTAGATCGCAACGGCAACGGAGAGCCGATCTGCGTGCCGCTGCTCGGCCAGGGGCAGTCCCGTATCCCTGAGCTGACGGCCGAGGTCGCCGTCAGGCTCATCGCATTCTCCTTCCTCCTTCGCGCCCGGCGCGGACGGTTCTCGAAGGAGTTGCGCATCGTCGTGCATCCGAACGAGATCGGCAAGATCGACCGTGCCGAGTTCCAAGCGTTCCTGCGATCCTTGGTCGCCGGATGAATGACAGCGAGAGCAGCCTCGACATCCCCGAGCAAGAGCCCTGCGCATTCTGCGACTACCTCAGTGGGGTGCGGCCATTCACGGTCCTCTATCGTGACGATCTGATCGCTGTGCTCGTCACAAGAGAACAACGCGGCATCGGGCACCTGCTCGTGTTGCCGGTGCGGCATTACCCGACTCTGTTGGAATCCGAGTCCGACGAGCGTCATGCGATGATGGACACCCTCGCGTGGGCCGCCGCAGCGATCGACGCTGCGTTCGAGCGCCCAGGAATCGCGGTTTGGCAGAACAACGGCACAGCAGCGCACCAGGCCATTCCACACCTCCACTTTCACATCGCCGGCACTCTGAGCGGAGGAGGCACCGACTTCGGCGACGTTCCTGAACTCACCGTGGAGCAGACCGATCAGATTGCCGTACAGATTCTGGCGGCAATCCGCATCGCCCCCGATCTCGGATCAACACCCCGCTAGTCTCGTTCCAGGAGTAGCGCGGCCGTGCACCCCACGTCACCCCAAGGTGATGACGCCTGCGCGTCGTCGTCGCTCGCTCACCTGCCTACCGAAAGGCGGTGGCGCGGTGACGGTCTCGATGCGCGTGATGAGCGCTGGCGACGGATACAAGTACCTCCTGCGCACCGTCGCTGCCAGTGACGGTGACAGGTCGCTCTCGACCCCGCTGACGAGGTATTACGTGGAGGCGGGGACACCGCCGGGCCAGTGGCTCGGCTCCGCTATTACCGCTCTCGGGAGAGGTCAGCTCGCGGTGGGTGATCGGGTGTCGGAGGCCCAGCTCCAACTCGTGATGGGGATGGGACGTGACCCGATCACCGGCGACCCCCTCGGGCTCGCTTTCCCCGCCTACAAGTCCGTGCCGGAGCGGATCGAGGCCCGCATCGCCGACCTTGACCGGGGCTTGAGTCCGGGCGCGAAGGGCGAGGCGGTCGCGCAGATCGAGGCCGAGGAGACCGAACGCGGCAGACGGCGGGCGGTTGCGGGGCTCGACTTCACCTTCTCGATCCCGAAGTCCGCATCGGCGTTGTGGGCGGTCGCCGACGCAGGCACGCAGGCGCTCATCGGGGAGGCGCATCATCTCGCGGTTGCGGAGGTGGTTGCATTCATGGAGCGCGAGGTTGCAGCCACCCGCACAGGCGCAACCGCCGGCGACGGCGCCGTTGCACAGGTCGATGTGACCGGGCTGGTCGCGACGGCGTTCGACCACTTCGACTCCCGCGCCGGCGACCCCCACCTGCACACCCACGTCGTCATCAGCAATAAGGTCCAGACCGCGTTCGACGGCAAGTGGCGGAGCCTGGATGGGCGGCCGATGCACGCCGCCGTGGTCACGCTGTCGGAGCTGCACGAGGCCGTGTTCGCCGACCACATGACCCGCACCTTCGGCGTCGAATGGGAGGCGCGTGACATGGGCCGGGACCGGAATCCGGCGTGGGCGATCAGCACCGTGCCGGAGGAGCTGGTGGCCGAGTTCTCCACTCGTGCCCGGCACATCGACACCGAGACCGATCACCTGATCGCCGACTACGTGAGCAAGCACGGGCGGCGACCGTCCCCGGCGACGATCGTGAAGCTGCGCGCGCAAGCCACTCTGTCCACGCGTCCGGAGAAGGAGGTCCGGTCGTTGGCCGACCTGACTGCCGACTGGCGCACACGTGCTTCTGGCGTACTCGGCGGGGATGCGACCATCTGGGCACGCACTGTCACCGACAACGACAAGCCGTTGCTGCTACGAGCCGATGACGTCCCCTTGGACGCGATCACCGAACTCGGGCAGACCGTGGTCGAGGTGGTGGGTGAGAAGCGCTCGACGTGGCGGCGGTGGAACCTGATGGCCGAGGCGTCCCGGCAGACGATGGGCTGGCGCTTCGCCACCATGCAAGACCGCGAAGCCGTCGTGGGGATGATCGCCGACGCCGCCGAACAAGCATCGCTGCGGCTGACACCGCCCGACCTCGCCACCAGCCCGGCGGCGTTCCGGCGGGTGGACGGCACGAGCGTGCTCCGCCCGAAGCACTCGACGGTGTTCTCATCTGAGCTGCTGCTTGCCGCTGAGGACCGGCTGCTCGGCCGCTCCCGCACCCTGACCGGACCGACCGTCCCGGTGGCGACGGTCGAGAAGGTCACCACGAAGCCTGATCAAGACGGGCGGATGCTCGGTGAGGACCAGGCCGACGCGCTGATGAAGATCGCCGTCTCCGGCCGCGTTCTCGATGTGCTGGTCGGTCCGGCCGGCGCCGGGAAGACGACGGCAATGTCGGCGTTGCGGCGGGCGTGGGAGAAGGAGCACGGTGAGGGCTCCGTGGTCGGGCTGGCGCCCTCAGCGGTCGCGGCGCAGGTTCTCGCCGACGACCTCGGCATCGCGACGGAGAACACCGCGAAGTGGTGGCAGAACCACCTCATCCACGGCGAAGACTTCCGGGCTGGTCAGCTCGTCATCATCGACGAAGCCTCCCTCGCAGGCACCCTCTCTCTGGACCGCATCACGCACTTGGCCGAACGAGCCGGAGCGAAGGTGCTGCTGGTCGGCGACTACGGCCAGCTCCAGTCCGTGGATGCCGGCGGTGCCTTCGGACTCCTCGTCGGCGACCGCGACGACGCGCCCGAGCTGGTCGACGTGCACCGGTTCACCAACGAGTGGGAGAAGTCCGCATCCCTCGCCCTGCGGCATGGGCGCACGCAGGTGATCGACACCTACCTTGACCACGACCGCATCCGCGAGGGCGATGCTGAGGCGATGACCGACGCTGCTTACACCGCCTGGCGCGCGACCGGGACCGAGGCTTGGTGTCGGTGCTGGTCGCCGAGACCCGCGACGACGTGACCACCCTCAACCAGCGCGCCCGTGCCGATTTGATCCTCGACGGCACATTGAAGCCCGGTCGGGAGGTCGAGCTGAACGACGGCACCACCGCCGGGGTCGGAGACACGATCATCACCCGCAGCAACAACCGTCGTCTACGCAATGGTAAGGACTGGGTGCGTAACGGTGACGCCTGGAGCATTACCGACGTCCGGGACGACGGCTCGGTCACCGTCCGGAAGACCGGTCGCCGGTTCGGCGGCTCCATCGTCCTCCCCGCCGCCTACGTGGCCGATCACGTGGACCTGGGTTATGCGGTCACGGCTCACAGGGCGCAGGGCGTCACAGTTGACACCTCACACGTCCTGGTCGAGCCAACGAGCACGCGGGAAAACTTCTATGTCGCGATGACCCGCGGCAAGCACGCTAACCGCGCCTATGTGATCCTCGACCGGGCCGATGACCACGTCCACCCACATCCTGGCGACAATCCCGACGCCACCGGCCGTTCAGTCCTGTTCGGGGTGCTCCAGCACGTCGGTGCGGAGCCGTCCGCGCACGAGACCATCACCGCCGAGCAGGAGCACTGGGGTTCGATAGCTCAGCTCGCCGCCGAGTACGAGACGATTGCCGCCGCTGCCCAACGCGACCGCTGGGCCCGCCTGATCCGGTCCTCCGGTCTCTCCGTCGAGCAGGCCAACGCCGCGATCGAGTCCGACGCGTTCGGGGCGTTGGCCGCCGAACTCCGCCGGGCTGAGGCCAACAATCACGACCTCGATCGCCTGTTGCCGCGGCTGGTCGCCGCGCGCGGGTTCGAGGACGCCGATGACATCGCCTCCGTCCTTCACCACCGCGTCGCCCGTACCACTGCACGCTCTGCCGGTTCTGGCCGTACCCGCAAGACGCCACGGCTAATCGCCGGACTGATCCCGTCCGCCGACGGTCCGATGACCGAGGACATGCGCCATGCTCTCGATGAACGTCGCCAGCTCATCGAGCATCGCACCACCACCGTCCTGGATAGCGCCCTCACCGACCAAGAGCCCTGGACTTCTGCGCTCGGCCCGGTACCCGAGGGCGAGAAAGAAGCGAGGGCGTGGCGGCGCAATGCCAGAGTGGTGGCGGCCTACCGCGACCGCTATCAGATCACCAGCAGCCGCCCCCTCGGCCCCGAACCAGAGAGCGCGGCGCAGAAGATCGACCATGCCCGCGCCGACGCCGCTCTCCTCCGCGCACAGGCCATCACCAAGGCCCAGCAGGCTGAACCGGGACGGCGCCCGATCGCACATGAGCCGATCGGCCCGCGCCTGTGACCCCTTCAAGATGTCAGAACTCGGGCGTACCGTAGGAGTGAGGCAGGTTTTCCTCACCACTCGGCCGCAAGCGGTCGGCCCGACTTCGGGCCCTTCTCAACGCACTGCCTCCTCAGGTGAAACGTGCGATTGAGAGGAGCCAAACATGTTCCGCCTCCTGATAGTGGTCAGCATCCACATCCGGAACTTCCTGCGCCGCTACATGCCCACCAACATTCTCGCTGACGTCATACGGACCAGACGCGGCATGAAGTGGGGACCGGCAGTGATGCTGCTGGCCATCCCGTACTTCGCCGCCGCCTTCTGGCTGATCGGCCTCATCGATCAAGGAGCGCCAGGCTGGCTGCACCTGCTCGTCCTGCTGACGATCTGGAACGGGTTCAAGATGCTCTGGCTCGGACCCGCCAGCATCGCTTGGCTCATCCGAGCCCGCCTGCGCGAGGCCGGTGCACGTCGACGCCAGCGCCGAGCCGCCGCCCGTGACGCAGAGTTGACCATCAAGGAGGGCGCACCCGAGCAAGCGTGAGTCACCTGAAGGGTGGGTTCGCCGCGATGGATCGATCGCTCGACCGCGGGCCGACGCACCTGGTGCGTCATCGCTTCCGTCCGAAGTCTGCGTGGCCTGAGACAATTGGCTCGTGGCACGTAGGAAGCCGAAGCGAGGGAAGAGGCGGCAGCGACCCCGCCAGAAGCCCACTGTGCCCTCGAAACCCTCCGGCCCGCCCGACGAACCGGATACGTCGGACCGCCTCATCGATGAGTGGAGCGGAACGAGAAGTGGTGCTTGGGCCAGCAGGGGGTTCGACTTCCAACACACTGTGGCAGCCTGGCTTGCCGCGCGACTGATTGCGGGCGATCTTCAAGCCCAGCGTCTCGTTCCCGAAGGATTCGAGGACGTCACCATCGAATCCGAGACATCTCGGCATGTTCAGATCAAGTCACGAGGAGAGCATCTTGGTCTCTTCCCCGTGGGAACGGCCAGTAGTCACATCGTGGATGCATGGCTCCGACACCGAGAACGCGGCCGTGAATCGGAAAGCCTTACCGTCGTCTTCGAGCGCGGCATCGAGGGTGAGACTGGAATCTCACGGTTCGACACGTCACTCAGCAACTCGCTCAGCCAGGATTCGCCACTACGACTAAGTATCAGCGCCACGGCGCTCAAGCGAGGACTCAAAGAAGGTGAGGTACAGGAGCTACTCGAAGGGACGACCGCCTACGGAGCCTCGTGGTTGGCAGTCGAGGAAGACAGCAGGACACTACTTGGAGCAACCTTCGAGAGGTTGCAGCCAGCAGCACTCAACTACCTTGCACGCGAACTCCGCGTTGTGGCGGCAGAGATCGCCACGCTCAACGCACCGACCGAGTACACGCACAGACAGTCTCTCGACCGAAGCGAGTTAACCCGGCGCTGCCAGCACTTCATCGAGCAAGTTGACCTCGATGCGCTCGAAGCAGCAGTCACCCTGGGCCTGTGCTCACCTTTGTCGCACGCTGAGCCAATGCACGATGAGCGCTTCTACGAAGGAGTTGCGACCCAACCAGGACATGTCGCGGCCGGTCTGGTCGTACCGCGAGCAGACTTGATCGGCGAGGCGGTAACCGGGATACAAGAGACATCGTCGGTCATCCTGACTGGGCCATCCGGCGTCGGGAAAAGCGCCCTACTCTGGTCAGTCCCGCAGGCGCTCCCTGGCGTCTTGTGGTTCCGCGTAAATCGACTTTCTCCCGCTGACGTACCCGAAATACTCCGGCTGTGCCGCTCTCATCGAGTCTCTGACGCGAACCCCATCGGCCTCCTCATCGACGCGGCCGGCACAGGCCTGTTCGACGGTTGGTCAGTCCTGCGTGAAGAGGTGGCGGCGACGCCAGGGCTCTTCAGCATCTCCACCTCCCGACACGAGGACCTCATATCGCTTGGTGACCTATCGGGATGCACCACCATCGGCGTAACCCTGGAGGAAGATGCTGCCGAAGCGATTTTCAATGGCCTCCGCGATCGAGATGCCACCGACTCTCCCTACTGGAGAGAGGCATACGAACAGGCCGGTGGCCTCACTCTTGAGTTCACCCACATGCTCACGCGCGGTCAACGACTCAGTTCGGTTGTCACAGAACAGATCCGTCGCCGAGTCGCGGAGCAACGGAACGTCGAACTGAACCTCCTGAGCCTGATTGCGACAGCTGACCAATGGTCCGCCAGCATTCCTGTCGACAGAGCCGCGGAGGCATGCGGAGTATCGCAGCTTGAACTCCGAGAACCTATCGCGCGTTTAGCGGAGGAACACCTCCTGATGGAGCGCAACGGAACAATCTCGGGCGTGCATAAACTGCGATCGATCGCGATCTCAAATGCGATCCATGACCGGCCTCCACCCACTCTCGAACACACGATCAATCGACTGCTCCCTGCCCTCGAACCTGAACAGATCAAGCGGTTCATACCAAACGCCCTACGAGACGAACCACAGTTGGATCAGTTATTCCACGACGCAGCACTGGACGAACGAAACGGTGCCGTCGAACTGACGGCGTATCTTCGAGGGCTACGTCTGTTCGACTACTACGAGCGAGCACTCAACTGGAACAGCATTGCTCAGCAGCGCGGCGTCCCCCCAGCACACGAGCCCATTGCTCAACTGTTTGCCATCACAGGCACCGCCGTTCCTGACTTCTTCCCGGACGAGGTCAATGGTGCAGTCTCGGACATGACGGCTGCACCGGAGGCTTCGCGAGGATCAACCGTGATCTCCGCGGCGGGTGCTCAGCGTTTCGCTGAAGCACTCGCTACAACGGGCGACCTCCGTGTCGCGACCGACCTTCTATTTGAGTTGGGACGAGGTGAGACCGAGATAGCGAGCGAATGTCAATCGAGATTCTCGACCCCGGGCCCACTCCTGGAAGCTGTGCAGCGCGCAACCGTGGAACAAGTGGCAGACCTCGTGGTCACTGCCAACTCAATCGACCCAAGTCTCGCGCAGACATTCGTAGACTCTTCTGGCGGCGAAGCTGCCTTAATGGCCAAGATCAGAGACCATGATCCATGGATCAGTGAGCTTCGGATTATCGATTCTGCTGACGGGCCCGTCGCTTACGCTCGCTCTCTCCATGTCTCTGATGCAGTCCACGGAGACCCCCACGACCGAGTGATCGCGCTCGGAAGGCTGCTCCTGCGCTGCTTTCCGAGAACTACACACGTTGACGTCAAGCTAGTACTCCCAGGCGGCCACGACTATCAGATCGGCGAGCACCAACTAGGTTCCACACACCTTCGGCGAGAATATGACCACTCCGAGTTGGAGGTGGCATGGAACCAGGAACGCATGCGGGTGACCAACGCCATCCTTGGCGCCACCGACACAGAACGTCTCGCTGCCGCGCTGCCGCTGCTGGATACCACGGCGCAACTCACTATCATCCTCGGTAACGCTTTCGCTGCCGCAGACGTTCGGCATATCGACACCAATCAACTCGCGGATCAGATCAACTCGCTGGACGATCAAGCGAAACAGATCAGGCCACGCTTGAACAGCCGTGAACGACTACTCAACATCGATGGCGACAAAGAATCTGGATCGATGATCACAGATCCGCTCTCCGGTCTGGTCACGGACCTCACCGGCAACATTTTCCCTCGGCTGACAACTCTGGATAATCCGGCAGCCATCGCCGCACATCTGAGCGATCAGGTGATCGCGAAATCGCTGCGCCGTGCCCAAGAAGAGCCGTGGCATTTGCTGGGCTACGACACCTTCCCCGAGAGTCTCAGGTCCATTGAAGACAACCTGCACAACATCCTCGCTGTTGTTGCAGCGTTGGCGGCAGACTCGTCAGTGAACGTCGGGCTCATACGAGCAGCCCGCGCCGGAGGACATCAGGGAGCACTCCGCAGAGCGGCCGAGGCTGCCAGGCGACTTACGAGACGGCAGTTGCAAGCGCGGAAGACTCAACTGGAGCAGGTTGGCAAGGATCTCGGTCAGCAGCTTCGGGTACTCATGCCCAAGGATGACCAGTACCAGCTCGTATCCGAGCGCCTCGTGGCCATAGATGTCTCGTCACTCATCGACTGGAGCTACGCGCTGGAAGAGACCAGCACTGCACTCCAGGATGCGGGACTGCCCGGAGAGAAGTTCATAATCGTTCCAATCCGTAATGGAAAGCCAGTCGCGGCGCTCACCATGAGTTTGATCTCATCGCTCCTCCCCGCGGGAAACCTCGGCCAGTGGACAAGTTCTCTCGCTGAGGCGCACGAGACCCCACTGACAGACGCATTCGATGCAGCGGTCGCATCGCTCCAAGTAGCCTCTGGAGTACTGGCGCTGCCAGAGGCTCATCGTTCGCACGGCATTGTCGATCAGGTCGTGGAAAGCGCGAAGCACGACTTCATCCAGTCACGGCAGATACTTGAGCGGTCGCCGAGAGATGCGATCACGGAGCAGATCGCACAGCTCCTTGACTCCCTGAACGACGCATTGCTTGACGAAGAGGCCGGCGAAAGTGCCAATGGGGACATCGCTAGTCAGTTGTTGCAGATGATGACACAAGGTCATCAGACGGAGTTGACGGTAGCTGTGTCGGTAGCGCGACTGATGGCGCTGGAGTGGGACATCGATAGGGACACAGCTGAGCAGTTCTTTGAGATCGACTAGACAGATGACCGACGACCGCGGGAGCGGATTGTTCCGCCACCGTCCACGACCGCAGTACGCACCGTCTCATCCCCAACCCCCAACTCGGCCGCGACCTCTTCCAGCGTCATGCCTTGCTCGTACAGCCGTGCGGCTTCTCGTCGCCCGGGCTCATCAAGACCGCGACGGCGGACCGCTACACCTGCCTCAGCGGCGAGCCGGTGGACCGTGGCGCGATGCACTCCGAACCGCCGCACCAGCTCATCGACAGGCGCACCCTTGGCGTACTCCTCGGCAAGCGCAGCCCGATTCGGGACACTCCAACGGGTTTGAGGACGGAGCGAATTCTTCGCGACCGGGCCGCGTACATCCTCGATCGGCTGACGCTCAGGACGTGACACTGAGCGCCGCGATCCCCGCAGAACTCGGCGAATCAGCGTCACCAGTGGCTTGCGGGGGTTTGAGAACCACCCAGCGAGGTGCACCAGTTGGTCCTTGTTCAAACCTGCGACGTTCGCGGTTTGATCTCCACTCTGGTCTCGACCACTCTGCTTGCGGCGCAGCGCGGTGGACTGGACCTCGGGGTTGAACAAGATGTCGAAGGGTTCACCGGCCTCACCGTCCACCGCGTCGGCCTCTGTGATGTAGAGCTTGTCGAAAAACGCCTGGTTCGCTGTGCGGCGCAGCGAGTCATCGATGCTGGTGTAGATCGCGTGGCAGTCACCAGCCAGGGCCAGGCAGTCCTCCAGATGGGCTTGGGCCTGCTCGTACTCCAGAGTGCCGGCCTCGACCTGTGCTTCCAGGAACGCCAGGCGCTTAGCGATCCTCTCCTGCTCAGTCTTCAGCAGCTCCAGCGGCACAGCTCCGGCGTAGTGAGCTTGGAGTAGCTTGGTCGCTCCGCGATCAGGTCCTCCCGTTCTCGGGTGTAGGCCTCCTGCTGCTGCTTGGTGGTGGCCTGCAACCGGTCGAACTCGGGTCTGCTGAAGGTTCGGTTGACTCCATGCTTCACGCCGCCAACGCGACGTCTTGAGTGTAGACGTCTCGTACTCGACCGGAGTCAGCTTCCCCAGCCGGCGCTGACGACGGCGTCGATGATAGGTCCGCTCGATCCAGTGGATGATCCGCCTGCGCAGCTGATCCCGAGAATCCCAGGACCGCGTGTTCAGCACGTTCTTCTGCAACGTGGAGAAGAAGCTCTCCATCGCCGCGTTGTCCCCGGCAGCACCGACTCGGCCCATCGACCCCGCCAGCCGATGGGCCGCCAGCGTGCGCTGATATCTCCGTGACCTGAACTGACTGCCTCGATCCGAATGGACCACACAGCCGACGACCGCGTTACGGCCGCGGCGAGCAACGGCATCCTCGATCGCGGCCACCGCCAGCGCGGACTTCATCCTCCGATCAAGCGCATAGCCGACGATCCGGTTGGAGAAAACATCCTTGACCGCGCAGAGATACAGCGTGCCCTCAGCGGTGCGGTGCTCGGTGATATCGGTCAGCCACAGCCGATTCGGCGCCTCGGCGATGAACTCGCGGTTGACCAGATCATCGGTGACCGCAGGACCAGGCTTCTTCGCCGTGCCGCGCCTGGTGCGCTGCGTGGTGGAGAATAGCCTCTGCTGCGAACACAGCCGCCAGACTCGTCGTTCCGAGACCAGATAGCCGGCGGCGGTGAGCTCGTCGGCGATGAACCGGTGGCCGAACTCCGGGTCGTCGGCGTGGATGTCATAGGCGGTATTGAGCAGATGCGCCTCTTCCAGATCCCGTGCCGCGACCGGGGCGGCGTTCCACTTGTAGAAGGCCTGTTTGGAGAAGCCCAGTACCCGACAGGTCACCGTCACCGGGACACCGGCGGCGGCAAGGTCGCGGACCAGCGGGTACATCATTTTGGGCGGGTGCGGCCGATTGTCAGGTTCGCCTGCGAGAGATAGGCCGCGGCTTCACGCAGAACTTTGTTCTCCTGCTCGAGCTCGCGGATGCGCTGGAGCATCCTGGTCTGCTCAGCGCGATCTTCGACCGTCTCGGACGGCTCGAAACCGTGCTGGATCATCCTGCGGTTCTTCACCCATAGCTGCAGGGTCGACTTCGACAGTCCCAGATCTTCGCAGACCTGCTGCTGGGTCATCCCGGAATCGAGGAGCTCCAGCGCGGTAGCGCGGAACTCCTCGGAGTAGATCTTCGGCATAGTGACTATCCTCTCTGCTCGCTCGAGCAGTCAGGAAGTCAACCGAACCTTCAGCAGACCC
>NZ_MDSS02000076.1 GCF_001758425.2 Nesterenkonia sp. PF2B19
ATCAGCTGCGCTGCCGGGGCGCCGCGTCGCCCCGGCCGGCCCGACGGCCCCTGACGACGGCGTGCTCAGCGCCGAGGAGGTGCGCCAGGCCCTGCGCGCCCATTTCGACGCCGTCTGCGACCCGTTCGCCGCACCGTCGCACCGGCTGTGCCTGGTCGAGCCCACCGACGGCTCAGCGCCTCAGGTGATCATCGGCGCCGACCACTCCCATGTGGACGCCTGGTCGCTGCTGGTCATCATCCGGGACGTCACCGCCTGCCTGGCGGACCTGCAGGCGGGCCGGCCACCCGGGGAGACGCTGCCGACGGCGGAGCCTTCGCCGCCCACACCGCAGCCCTGGAGGCTCGGCCCGCGCCACCGGAGCCGCTGGTGGAACGGTGGCGGGAGATCCTCGACGCCGGGGGAGGCGTCATGCCCCGCTTCCCCCTGCCGCTGGGCGACCTGTCCCTCCCCCAGCCCGAGGTGGTGGAGGTCCGCGACGTCCTGGACCCCGACCAGCTGGCCCGCCTGGAGGCCCACGCCGTCACCCACGGGGTGCGGCTGATCTCCGTGGCGGTCTCGGTGATGACCGCGCTGTTCGCCGAGCTGGGCGACCAGCCGCTGCGCACCGTGTTCCCGGTGCACTCCCGGGATGAGCGGCGCTGGTTCGACTCCGTGGGCTGGTTCATCACCAATGCCGTGCTGGAGAACGACGACCCCTCTCTGGAGGCGAGCCACCGGGCCGTGAAGGAGGCCATCAGGCTGGGCAGCCAGCCGCTGGCCCCGATCATGCGGCCCTACGGCGGCATGCCGGCCGAGCCGGGGATGTTCGCCATGTCCTGGCTGGACCACCGCAGACTGCCGATCGCCGTCGACGAGGCTCTGCGTCCCCAGCATGTGAGCGCAGTGATCAGCACCGACGGGGTGATGATCTGGTTCGTGATCAACGAGACCGGCCTGCACCTGCGATGCCGATACCCGGACACTCCCCAGGCCCGGGCGAGCATGCCGGCCTGGCTGGACGCGCTCGAGACCCGACTGCGCGAGGCCGCCTGAGGCCAGCCCGTCTCCTCTCCAGCCGTTCCCTCCCCGTCCAGATCTCTGAGCCTCATGTCTCTGAGCCCCACGTCTCTGAGCCCCACGATCCATCATGGGGATCGGACATCGTGCCGGGACGAGCCGAGCCGGCAGCGCGGTCACCGGGGTGGTCGCCCGGCGTGCTGCTGCGTCAGCGTCCCGAGGCCTCGACGTCGTCCTTCTTCCCTCCGGGGATGGGGTCTCGCCCCTCCTCCCGACGCCGGACCAGCGAGGCATGCGTGGGCGGCTCGGGCGTGCCCTGGGGAGTCCGGGCCGCCACCTCGCGACGCAGCACGGGCACGACCTCCTCACCGAGCATCTCGACCTGCTCCAGCACGGTCTCCAGCGGCAGTCCCGCGTGGTCGATGAGGAACAGCTGACGCTGGTAGTCGCCTGCATACTCTCGGAAGCTCAGGGTCTTCTCGATGACCTGCTCCGGGGTGCCCACGGTCAACGGGGTCATCTCGGTGAACTCCTCCAGCGAGGGTCCGCCGCCGTAGACCGGCGCGTTGTCGAAGTAGGGCCGGAACTCCCGGACGGCATCCTGGGAGTTCCGGCGCATGAACACCTGGCCGCCCAGGCCCACGATGGCCTGCTCGGCAGATCCGTGGCCGTAGTGCTCGTACCGCTCCCGGTAGAGGTCCACCATCCGCCCGGTGTGCTCCTTGTTCCAGAAGATGTTGTTGTGGAAGAAGCCGTCGCCGTAGTAGGCGGCCTGCTCAGCGATCTCCGGGCTCCGGATGGAGCCGTGCCACACGAAGGGTGCGACGTCGTCGAGCGGGCGAGGCGTGGCCGTGAAGCCCTCCAACGGGGTGCGGTAGCGGCCCTGCCAGTCGACGGCGGCCTCCCGCCAGAGGCGGTGCAGCAGCGCGTAGTTCTCCACAGCCAGCGGGATGCCGGCGCGGATGTCCTTGCCGAACCAGGGGTAGACGGGGCCGGTGTTGCCCCGGCCCAACGTGAGGTCGATTCTCCCGTCGGCCAGATGCTGGACGTACGCGTAGTCCTCGGCGATCCGCACCGGGTCCGTGGTGGTGATCAGCGTGGTGGCCGTGGAGAGCAGGATGCGTTCGGTCTGCGCGGCGACGTGCGCCATGAAGATCGGCGGGTTCGCCGGGGCCACGAAGGGCGGATTGTGGTGCTGGCCGATGGCGAACACGTCGAGCCCGACCTCCTCGGCCTTCCGCGCGATGGCGACCGTGGCCTTGATCCGCTCATGCTCGGTGGGCGCGCGTCCGGTGGTGGGGTCGGGGGTGACATCGCCGATGCTGAAGACGCCGAACTGCATGTCCGCTCCTAGGGGGTCTGGAAGGCCACGGGTGGAAGGAGCCCGTCCGCCGTTATTTCAAAGTTGAATCTATTCACGGGCGGCAACGCCTCCGCCTCCCACGCTATTCCAGGACACCTCCCCCAGGCGACAGGCCAGGAGGGCCTGAACACCAGATGCCCCTGACGTGCAGGTATCTCACCCGCCGTCCCGCGAAGGCCCGCCATGCTGTGGAATCCTTGTGGAAAACCCCACGCAGAGAGCCCCATACACCCTGATGCGGCCGCACCACAAGCCCTGGAAGCGGCGGTAAGACCGCTCTCAAAAAAGTTGAATTCACAGGTGTGTCGCTACATCACCGCAGGTCAAAGCGCAATTGGCACCCACTGTGGAAAAGTATCCACAGAGTTCCCCCCAGGTTGTTCACAAGACACGCCGCACACTCCACACTTTATCCACAGGCTTGTCCGATCGGGGTATTGCTACTGACGAGAAGTCGCCATATGGTGTGAGGCGTCCCCCACTCGCAGGGCGGGTATTGGCTGGCTCCGTCGGCGCGCATCCGCCCACCTGCTGATCGGCCGACCTGATCGGATTCGAGCATCGGGCCAGGAACAGCTTCGCGGCCGGCTCGGGTTCACCACAGCCCGACCGACCAGCATGGACTCCTCTGTCGAGCGGGTCCGGTGATGACGGCAGCAATGTCATCATGCGAGTGGACGACGGAGGCCGCCCACGGGCGGCCTGCCGCATGACGGCTCTGCGCGGACCGCACGCGGGCGACGACGACGGCGACGTCCGCCGGATCCGTGTCGCACCGTCCAGGGATCGGGCGAGAACTGCATCGGATCGCCGGGAGACCGGCGCAGGGAAGGGAATCACGGCGCGGAGGCGACCGGACCTGCCCCACGGCCCGCCACAGGCGGCCGGGCGGCACCGGAGGTCGACCTCGCCGTCGTCGTGATTCTGCCGGACCCGGCGATCCGATCAGCTCGCCCCCGTGAGCGCGTCATCACACCAGGCGCCCCGCCCCCACTCCTCGCATCCCCGGTTGCTCTGCGCGTCCAGCCGGCCCACATCCCGCGTGCTCCCCATCCAGGAGTCACTTTCCCGTGCATGTCACCCTGGGTGACGCGCGCAAGCGCTGCGAGATGTGCCGGAGAATGACCCCTCGATCCGTACACCCCTCGATCCGAACACCCTGTGATCGGCGCGCCCCCAGGCTCGCGTGACCCCGCCCGGACACACGACAGGGCCCGGACACACGACAGGGCCCCGGGAGGATGTTCTCCCGGGGCCCTGTGGTGATGCGGTGTCCGTGGCTCGAGCCTCAGCGAGGCACGATACGGACTGCGCGGGTCACTTGGCGGCGACGACCTGCAGGTCGAGCGCGGCGGTGACGTCAGCGTGCAGCTTCACCGTGGCGGAGTAGCTGCCCACGGCCTTGATCCGCTCGGGGATCTCGACGGTGCGCTTGTCGATGGAGCCCAGACCGGCGGCCTCGACGGCCTCGGCGATCTGCGCGGCACCCACGGTGCCGAACAGGCGACCGGACTCCCCGGTCTTCACGCCGATCTTCACCGGCTGCGACTGCAGCTTCTCAGCGATCGCCTGCGCCTCCTCGACGGTGGCGATCTCGCGAGCCTTGCGAGCGGCGCGGATACGCTCCACGTCCTTCTCGCCGCCCTTGGTCCACGTCAGCGCGTAGCCACGCGGCAGCAGGTAGTTGCGCGCGTAGCCGTCCTTGACCTCGACGATGTCGCCCGCGGCACCCAGACCGGACACTTCCTGCGTCAGGATGAGCTTTGCCATTGGTGTGTTCCTTTCCTTCCCAGACAGCCTGGATCAGCCGCGACCCGCGCCGGAGTACGGCAGCAGAGCCATCTCACGAGCATTCTTGATCGCCTGGGCGATCTTGCGCTGCTCCTGGACGGACACGCCGGTCACGCGGCGAGCACGGATCTTGCCTCGGTCGGAGATGAACTTCCGCAGCAGGGCGGTGTCCTTGTAGTCGATGACCTTGATGTCAGCAGCCTTCAGCGGGTTCGCCTTGGGCTTGGGCTTCTTGAGTTCAGCCTTTGCCATCGTGGTGCTCCTTCTCTAGATCGGAGCCCGCAGGTGCTTCCTGCGGGATGGTGAACAGGATTATGTGGTGGGCCTTCCTCAGAAGGGAGGCTCGTTGGTGTCAGGAGTGTCCCAGCCGCCGCCGGAGGGCTGTCCGCCCCACGGGTCGGAGGAGCCGCCGCCGGAGTCGCCGCCCCAGCCGCCGGAGCTCTGCTGGCCGCCGCCGCCACCGCCGAAGGAGTCTCCCCCTCCGCCGAAGCCGGCACCTGCCGCAGCACCGCCGCCGAAGCCGCCACCGCCGCCGCCATTGAATCCTCCGCCGCCGCCACCGCGGCCCTGACGCTGCACGCTCGCCGTGGCGAAGCGCAGCGACGGACCGATCTCGTCGACGTCGAGCTCCCAGGAGGTGCGACGCTCGCCCTCCTTGGTCTCGAAGGAGCGTGCCTTCAGGCGACCCTGGGCGATCACCCGGGTGCCTTTGGTCAGCGACTCGGCCGCATTCTCGGCCGCCTCACGCCACAGCGAGCAGCGGACGAAGAGAGTCTCTCCGTCCTTCCACTCGTTCGCCTGACGGTCGAAGAACCGGGGCGTGGACGCGATCACGAAGTTCGACACGGCCGCACCCGAGGGGGTGAAGCGCAGCTCCGGGTCAGCGGTCAGGTTCCCGACAACAGTGATGATGGTCTCGCCGGCCATGTACAGCTCCTCCTGGGTTCATGCCTGACAGGGTTCGGGCCTGACGGCCCGTCCACCGGAGGATCAGGCGATGCGCTGGTCCTCGGGGCGGATGATCTTGGTGCGCATGATCGTCTCGTTCAGGCGCAGCAGTCGGTCGAGCTCGGCAGCCGAGTCGGGCGTGGAGTGGAAGTTCACGACGGCGTAGATCGCCTCGTTCTTCTTCTTGATCTCGTAGGCCAGGCGACGACGTCCCCAGACGTCGATCTCCTCCACGGAGCCGCCGTCCTTCTTGACGATCTCCATGTACTTGCCGAGAGTCGGCTCCACAGTGCGCTCATCAACCTCGGGGTCGACGAGCACCATCAGTTCGTAGTGACGCATGTGTGAACCCACCTCCTTCGGTCTTGCGGTCACGGGCTTTCCGTAACAGGAGGTTCATTGCATCGTGCGTATCTGCGCGGCCCAGTTCCGACGACCGGGAGTCCCGGTGTCGACCCGCAGGCGGGCACACTGAACCAGCGTCAGACAACCTGCCCTATGCTACCGGCTTTGCGTCTCCGACACTAACCGACCCCTCCGACAGGAGGAACGGCCGCGTTCACACCGTCAGCTCGGCCGTGAAGAAGGCCGCCGCCGCGTCACGCAGATGAGCGACGTCGTCGACCCCGCACATCTCCCGGGCCGAGTGCATGGACAGCAGCGGGATCCCGACGTCGACGGTGCGGATCCCCAGCCGCGTGGCGGTGATGGGGCCGATCGTCGAGCCGCAGGGGACGTCGTTGTGGGAGACGAACTCCTGGCTGGGGATGTCCGCGGCCCGGCACACCTGCGCCCACATGGCCGCCCCCGGGGCGTCGGTGGTGTAGCGCTGGTTGGCGTTGATCTTCAGCAACGGACCGGCATTGGGCAGCGGGCGGTTGGCCGGGTCGTGACGCTCCGCATAGTTCGGGTGCACCGCATGGCCGGCGTCCGAGGACAGGTGCCAAGAGGCGGCGAAGGCTCGGGCCCGCTGGCCCGCGCTCGCGCCCAGCCCTTCGTAGACGCGGTCCAGGACCTCCTCCAGGAGCGGACCCGCGGCGCCGGAGCGGGAGGCGGATCCCAGCTCCTCATGGTCGAAGGCCGCGAGCATCGGGATCACCGCGCCGCCGTCGGCGGAGGACGCCACCTGCTCCAGCGCGACGAGCCCCGCGTGGACGGAGGAGAGGTTGTCCAGCCGGCCGGAGGCGAAGAACTCCCCGGCCCCGTCGCGCCCGGCGCCGAAACGCGCCGGTGCCTGGGCGTCGGCGACGACGACGTCGACGCCGTCGACCTCATCCGCCGCGACGCCAGCGGCCTCGGCCACCACGGCCAGCACGTCCGCCGCCGCGGCAGCCTCCGACGAGCCGGCCAGGCCCAGGATCGGAGCGGTGTGCTCCTGCCTGCCGAGCGTGAGCCCGTCATTGACCTTCCGATCCAGGTGGATGGCCAGCTGCGGGATGCGCGCCACCGGGCCCGTGGCGGCCAGATGGGTGGCGCCGTCGCGGGTGACGAGCCGCCCCGCCAGGCGCAGCTCCCGGTCCAGCCAGGAGTTCAGCAGCGGGCCCCCGTAGACCTCCATGCCGGCCTGCACCCAGCCGTGGCTGACCACGGTGGACTTCGGCTTCAGCTTGAACCCCGGGGAGTCGGTGTGCGCACCGAGGATGCGCAGCGGCGTGGTGGCGTCCGCCCCCTCCGGGACCACCCAGGCCAGCACCGCGCCGTCGCGGACCACCACGTACCGGCCGGGGGCGGCGGGCCAGTCCTGGTGCTCGCCGAGCTGGGTGAATCCCGCCTGCACCAGGCGCCGGGCCGCCGTCACGGCGGCGTGATACGACGACGGCGAGGCGGTCACGTAGCCGGCGAGGTCGTCGAGGAGCGCGTCGCCGGTGAGGGCGGTGGTCTGCGGGGTGGAGGAGGTCTCAGGCATGACCTCATCCTACTGTTCGGTCGGGAAACCTGTCCGACCATCGGGGCGTGTGCTGTGCCCTTCGCCAGGAATGCTCGCCTACAGTCGGCAGTGACGACGACCACTGCTGAGGAGGGGCCGTGAACCTGGTCCACGTGAGCATCCTGATCCTGTACCTGCTGGGCCTCATCGCCACCGGCATCTGGTTCAGCCGATCCAAGAAGATCTCCACCGGGGATGACTTCATCTTCGCGGGACGCCAGCTGCCGACGGTGGTCATGGTGGGGACGCTGGTGGCCACCTGGGTCGGCTCCGGAACCATCATCGGCGGCGCCAGCTTCGTCTACAGCTACGGCCCGCTGGCCTCCCTGATCTTCTTCGCGGGCACCCCGCTGGGCATCCTGGTGCTCTACGTGCTGGCCCGCCGGATCAGGGTCGCCGGGTCCTACACGGTGCCGCAGATCCTGGAGATGCGCTTCGGGATCTCGGTGCGGATGCTCGCCGCGGCGATCACCATCCTCGCCTACATCGGGATCGTGGCCTATCAGTTCACCGGCGGCGGCAGCATCATCGCTCTGGTGACCGGGCTGACGCCCGGCCAGGGCGCGATCATCGCCACCTTGATCATCACCTTCCTGGCGCTCGGCGGCGGGCTGAAGTCCGTGGCCTGGTCCGACTTCTTCTCCGCGGCGATCATCGTCACCGGGCTGCTCATCGCCGTGCCCCTGGTGCTGGGGCACACCGACGGCTTCACCGGCTGGTGGGAGAACCTGCCCGAGGACGCCACCACGTTCTCCGGCGGGCTGAGTGCCCTGGCGCTGCTGGGCTACTTCCTGCCGACCTTCCTGCTCATCATCGCCGATCAGAACATGTATCAGCGGCTGGGTGCCTCCAAGGATCCGGCCGCGGCCCGGCACGCCATGGCGGGCATGTTCTTCGCCTCCTTCCTGATCTACTTCCCCGTGATCGTCCTGGCCACCGCGGCGATCACGCTGCTGCCCGACGGCGACCCGGGCGACGCGGTCCTCGGGCTCGCCTCGGCGGGGCTCATGCCGACCGTGCTGGGCGGGCTCATCCTCGCCAGCGCGCTGGCGTTCATCATCACCACCGGATCCAGCTTCCTGCTCTCCGTGGGCAGCAACATCGTCTACGACGGCTTCGCCCGCTTCTCCCGCGGCGAGCTCTCGGACCGGCGTCGGATCGTGACCCACCGGCTCACCATCTTGGTGATCGCCGTGCTGGCCTATGTGCTGGGGACGTTCTTCCCCACCGTGCTGGAGCTGCAGATGTACTCCTACACCGTCTACGGCGTGGCTCTGGTGCCCCCACTGATGGCGGCCTTCTTCTGGCGGCGGGCCACCACACCCGCGGTGCTGACCTCCATGGGTCTCGGGGTGCTGGTCACCATCGGCTGGGAGCAGCTGGCCGACAGCGAGCTCAACGCCGTCATCGTCTCGCTGCCGGCCGCCGTCGTCGCCCTGGTGGTGGTCAGCCTCGTGACCACGCCGCGCGCGGAGGCCCTGCCGGATGAGCTGGCCGACGCCGAACCCGGCGGCTCCGGCCCCGACGCCCCGGACTCCGGCACCACCGACCCGTCCACCCGCAAGGAGCCCTGACCGATGACCGATCTTCCCGCCGCCGCTCCCGGATCGACCCCGCTGGTCATCCGTGACGCCACCGTGGCCGACGTCGCGGCCGGGTCCCTCACGGAGAACCAGACGCTGGTGCTGGCCGAGGGACTCATCCAGGACATCGGCTCCGCCCCGGACCTGCCCTCCGACGCTCGGGAGGTCTCCGCCGGGGGCCGCATCGTCATCCCCGGCCTCATCGACGCCCACGTGCACGTGCTGGCCGGCACCGCCGACCTGTTCCGCCAGGCGGAGGAGTCGCCGTTCTACGTGGGCGCCCGAGGGTCGCAGATCATGCGCTCCATGCTGCGGCGCGGCTTCACCACGGTCCGCGACGTCGGCGGGGCCGACCACGGCGTCAGCCGTGCCGTGGCTGAAGGGCTCTGGGAAGGTCCCCGGGTGGTGTTCGGCGGCCGGGCGCTGTCACCCACCGGGGGACACGGCGACGGACGCGCTCCCAGCCGTTTCGCCTCGGACGACACCTGCTGCGACATCGGGCTGGTCTGCGACGGCGAGTCGGAGGTCCGCCGTGCGGCCCGCCACCAGCTCCGCACCGGAGCCCACCACGTGAAGATCATGCTCTCCGGAGGCGTGGCCTCCCCCACCGACCGAGTGGACTCCCTGCAGTTCAGCGACTCCGAGATCACGGCCGTGGTGGAGGAGGCCGAGGCCGCGAACCGCTATGTGGCCGGGCACGCCTACACCGCGCGCGCCGTGAACCGCGGGCTGCGGCTGGGCGTGCGCAGCATCGAACACGGCAACCTCATCGACGACGACTCCGTGGAGCTCTTCCGAGCCCATTCCGCCTTCCTGGTGCCCACGCTGGTGACCTACGACCGGCTGAAGGCCGAAGGCGCCGCGGCAGGGCTTCCCCCGGCGAGCCAGGAGAAGGTCGACGTCGTCCTCGAGGCGGGTCTGCGTGCCTTGGAGAGGGCGTGGCGCGGCGGTGTGGACGTCGTCTTCGGCACGGACCTGCTGGGGGCGATGCATCCGCATCAGTGCGCGGAGTTCCGCATCCGTGGGGAGGTGATGCCGGCTCGGGACGTGCTGCTCTCCGCCACCGAGACGGCGGCCCGCCTGCTGAACGCCGAAGGGCGCCTGGGCGTCCTGGCTCCCGGTGCGGCCGCCGACCTGCTGGTGGTCGACGGGGACCCCCTGCAGGACCCGGGCGTGCTCGCCGACCCGGACCGTCACCTGCGAGCGGTGGTGCAGGCCGGCCGGCTCGTCACCTCCTCGCTGCCCTGAGCCGGACTCAGCCCACCAGGCCGGTCTGGTACGCGTAGACCACGGCCTGGACCCGGTCGCGCAGCTGCAGCTTGGTGAGGATGCGGCGCACGTGGGTCTTCACCGTGGCCTCGGAGAGGAAGAACCGACCGGCGATCTCCGCGTTGGACAGCCCTTCCGCGACGGCGAAGAGCACCTCGGTCTCGCGCTGGGTGAGCGGCTCGCGCACCACGCCGTCGTCGAGGGCCGCGGCGATCTGCTCGCCGGTGGGTCGCTCACCGCCGGACTGCCCACCCCCGGACTGCTGAGTGGCGGACTGCTGGGTGCCGGACTGCTGGGGAGCCGCGCTCGACGAGGCGACGGGCGGGGAAGCCGGCCCCTGCTGGGACGCGGCCGGTGAGCCGTCGTCGGACCCAGCAGGCCGGCGCACGTAGGTCTCCAGCAGCCGCTGGGTGATGCGGGGCGCGACGACGGCGTCGCCTTCGGCCACCACCCGCACGGCGCCCACCAGGTCCTCCGGGGCGACGTCCTTGAGCAGGAAGGCGCTGGCGCCGGCCTGCAGCCCGGAGAAGGCGTACTCATCCAGGTCGAAGGTGGTCAGGATGATCACTCGGGCGCAGGGGTGGTCGGAGACGATCCGTCCGGTGGCCTCGATGCCGTCCATGCGCGGCATGCGCACATCCATCAGGACCACCTGCGGGAGCTGCTCCTCCGGCAGGGTGCGCATCAGCTCCAAGGCCTCGACGCCGTCGGCGGCCTCCGCGACCACCTCCAGGTCCTCCTCGCCCTCCAGGATGAGGCGGAACCCCATGCGCAGCAGGTGCTGGTCGTCCACCAGCATCACCCGCACCGGCCCGGTCCGCTCGGTGGCCTGCTCGAGCGCGTCAGCGTGCTGATCCATCCTGCTCCTCATCCTCGGTGCCCCTCATTCTCCGCGCCGCTCGTCCGCGGCGCCCCTCATCACGGTCATTCCCCCACGGCGACGGCCCGTCCGTCCAGTCTCCTCAGCCGGACTCGCCGGACGCCCATGACGGCGTCGAGGAGCTCGGCGGCGGCTCCAGCACCGCGCGGACCATCCATCCACGATGCCGGCCGGGCCCGGCATAGACGGACCCGTTGTAGAAGGCCGCCCGTTCGTTCATCCCTCGCACCCCCTGGCCCGAGCCCACCGAGGGGGCCCGGTGGCCCACCTCCGGGGAGAGGCCGTCGTCGGTGATGGTGAGGACCACCTGCCCGGCGCTGCTCATCCCCAGCGCCGCCTGCTCCTGCTCGTCCAGACCCTGGGCGCGCAGCTCCTCGACCTCCTCGGCGGTGCGGCCCGGCTGGTGCTCGATCCGGACCTCCACCGCGCTGACCTGCCGACCATAGCGCAGCACGTTGGTCAGCGACTCCTGGATGATCCGGTGCACCGTGAGTCCGAAGGCGGCATCGTCGGGCAGCGGCGGACCCTGCATGGTGACCGTCAGGGGGAGTCCCGCCTGCCGGAAGCCTCGTAGAGCTCTTCCAGGGACTCCTGCGCCGGACGCAGCGCCTGATCCACGCCGTCGCCCTGCTTGAGGACCCCGATGACCCGGCGCATGTCCGCCAGGGCGGTGCGGCCGGTGCTGGACACCTCGTGGAGGACCTCGGCGGCCCGCTCGGGGTCCCGGCGGACCACCACCCGGGCGCCGTCGGCCAGGGAGATCATCACCGA
Organism: Nesterenkonia sp. PF2B19; assembly: GCF_001758425.2. GTDB lineage: Bacteria > Actinomycetota > Actinomycetes > Actinomycetales > Micrococcaceae > Nesterenkonia > Nesterenkonia aethiopica. The sequence goes on from NZ_MDSS02000076.1 coordinate 11,532, forward strand.
CAACGAATGGGCCACCACGTCATGCATCTCCCGGGCGATCCGGTTGCGCTCGGCGACCTGCGCCAGCTGACGGGTGTGACCGGCCCACTCGAGGATCTCCCGCTCATGGCTGCGTCCGCGACGCACCGCGGCTCCGATGCCCGCGGCGATCCCCGCGGAGAGCACCATGATGATCACCAGCGGCACGAGAGACTCCTGCGGGGAGGAGTAGACGCCGAAGACCTCCTCCCAGTAGTTGAACTCATAGCGGTCCAGCCAGGCGTCCACCCGCAGCAGAGGGAGGTAGGCCGCCAGGGTGGCGGGCAGCCCGACACCGAGACCCCAGGTCAGACCCCGGTGCAGACCGATGCAGTACACGACGAAGCACAGGCCCAGCATCTGGGAGCCCTGCCAGGGGTAGATGAAGACCCCGGCCGCCTCGCCGAGCATCACCACCGCGGCGGTCCCCAGCGGCCACCGGTGGCGGAACAGCAGGACGACGGCGATGATCACCTGGACCACACCCACCCACCAGCCGTGCGCGCCCATGTCGATGAACGCGCTGGGCAGGGTCCAGGCCGAGAACAGCAGGTAGATCGCGGAGACGACGACGTTCATCGTCCGGGGGTGACGTCGGAACCAGCCGCGCATCCCCCGGCGGCGGACCAGGCCGAGGTCCTGCCACCCGGGGGGCTGCTCGGCGGGCGTCTCCGGGGCGGCGTCGTGCTCATGGTCTCGAGCCTACGCGTCCATGCAGTCGGCACAGGGTGCCTGTGCCTCAAGCATCACGACGCCGGAACAGCAGGCCGCCGGCGACCGTCGCCGCCGCCGTCCAGGCCACCATCCCCAGGCCCGCGGTCAGGGTGCTCATCTGGTCGGAGAGCTGCGGGTCGGGCACGGTGAAGCTGGTCATCAGGTTCGCGAACTGCCACCGGTGCAGGGTCTCGATCAGCGCGGAGTCCCCGGCCATCGCCAGGAGGATCTCCAGGGACATCGGGAGCACGAACAGCAGGATCGCCAGGGTGACGATCCCTCCGGCCGTGCTGCGCAGCACCGCACCGAGCCCGAAACCGATGAGACCGGCCAGCACGACGCCGACCCAGTGGGTGATGAGCCGATGCCAGGTCTCGCCGGCGGTGAGATCCGGCGCCAGCCCGTGGGTGGCGGCGGTGGGCACCGCGATCAGCAGGATCCCGAGGATCAGCACCGCGGTGAGGACACCGAGCACGAGCGCCACGGCGAGACCCTTGGCCGTGTACAGCAGGGTCCGCCGCGGCACGGCGGCCAGTGAGGAGCGCAGGGAACCGGTGGCGTGCTCCGAGGTGATCGCGATGACGCCGATGCAGCCGACTAGGATGGCGGCGAAGGCCAGACCGGTCAGCGGAGTCTCGAGGGCCATGTCGCGCATGACCCGCTCGGGAGGGGCGGAGAGCGGGTCCTCCTGCTGCCAGCGGAGCATGCTGCTGAGGCTGATGGCGGAGATCCAGGCGAAGAGCAGCACCAGGAGCAGGGCCCCGACGCCGAGCCACCAGGCCGCCCGCATCGTGAGGATCTTCTGCAGCTCGGAGCTCAGCACCCGGAGGAGGCTGAGGCCCTTCAGGGTGGGGTCGACGTCGTGCTGGCGTCGGGTGGGCCGCGGGGCCGTGCCGTTGGCGGTGTTGAGACGTGGGTTCTGGGCGGCGGCGGAGGTCTCCGGGGTCATGTCAGTGCTCTCCGTCCTGCTCGGCGGTTCGGTCCGCCGTCGCGGGACCGGTGAGGGCCGGGCTTGTGAGGGCCGGAACTGTGCCGGCCGCATTCGTGGCGCCCGGGCTTGCGGCGGCCGGCTTGGAGGGGGTGAGGCCGCCGCTGCGGTGCTCCACGGCGTCGTGGGTCAGCCGGAGGTAGGACTCCTCCAGGGAGGTGCGCAGCGGGGTGAGCTCATGCAGCGCCGCGCTGATCTCGCGGGCGCGCCGGCCGATGGTCCGCGCGTCGAGCCCGACGACCTCGAAGGTCTCGGCGTCATGGGCGGTGACGGTGACATCCTCCGCCGAGAGCGCCGTCATCAGCTCAGTGGCGTCTTCGCTGCGCACCAGCACCCTGGTCCCGCCGGCGGCGTCGATGAAGTCCGCCAGGGGCATGTCGGCCAGAATGCGGCCCCGGCCGAGCACGATCAGGTGGTCGGCGGTCTGCGACATCTCCGACATCAGGTGGGAGGACAGCAGCACAGTGCGGCCCTCGGCGGCGAGCTGCCGGGCTAGCTGCCGGACCCAGCGCACCCCTTCGGGGTCGAGCCCGTTGACGGGCTCGTCGAAGATCAGGGTGGCAGGGTCACCCAGCAGCGCGGCACCGATGCCGAGACGCTGATTCATCCCCAGGGAGTAGCCCTTCACCCGACGGTCGGCCACCGAGCCCAGTCCAGTCATCTCGATGACCTCGTCCACACGGCGTCGGGCGATCCCGTGCGTGCTGGCCAGCACTCGCAGATGCTGGCGACCCGTGCGACCCGGGTGGGTGGCGCCGGCGTCGAGCACCGCGCCGACCTGACGCAGCGGGGCGGCATGCCGTCCGACGGGGAGGCCGTTGACGGTGATGCTGCCCGAGGTCGGCCGGTCCAACCCCATGGCCAGGCGCATGGTGGTGGTCTTGCCCGCCCCGTTGGGGCCCAGGAACCCGGTCACCCGTCCGGGCTCGGCGGTGAAGCTGATGGCGTCCACGGCCCGGTGAGGTCCGGACCGTCCGGCCCGATACACCTTGGTCAGCGCCTCGGCGGTGATCATCGGGACCCTCCCTGATGGTGGTGATGGTGTCCCTCACGCTACGGGCCGGTGGGCTGGCAGGCTTCAGCCTGTGGGGTGATCTTCTGCGTCTCCGGTCCGCGACGACGGCGGGCGGGTCATCCTTCCGGCTGAGGGGACCTCCGTGGGCCGCGCCGCCTCACCGCCAGCGGGGAGCCCGGCCGTAGGTGATCGCCCGCAGCGGGGCCTCGAGCGGCCCGGTGCGGAAGCCGGCCATCCAGAACCGGGAGAGCAGCAGCTGGACGGCCCACAGCCCGAGCACGATCACGCCGATCTGCAGCGCGGTGAGCTCACCGGCCAGGCCGAGGCCCAGCGCGGAGAACACCACGGCGAGCACCAGCGACTGGCCGAGGTAGTTGGTCAGCGACATGCGTCCGGCGGGAGCCAGGGCGGCGGTGAGCCAGCCGAAGGCCGGGCTGCGGAAGACCAGCAGCGCGAGGATCACGTAGCCCAAGGACTGGACCGGCCCGCCGGCCAGGGTGAGGGCCTGGGCCAGGAGCATCACTCCCATGCCGGGTTCTTCCGTGGGCACCGACCCCGGGGCACCCCAATCGATCCAGGCCGCAGCCCCGGAGATCAGCAGGCCCACCACCAGTGCAGGCAGCATGATCGCCACCAGGCGGCCGGTCGGCACGTCCCGGCCGACGATGCGCTCCAACAGCTGCGAGCGCCCCACCACCAGTCCGATGAGGAACGCGGCGAAGGCCATCAGCCCCTGCCCGAAGATGATCATGGGAGCCATGGTGGCGTAGGCCTCCAGCTGGAAGCCCAGATACGAGCCGATGGTCCCGGTGTAGGCGGCGACGGCGGCGTCGGCGTCACCGGGCAGCGTCATAGCCTCGTCGAAGCCGGGGGTCCCTTCGGCCAGCAGCACCAGCGCCGCGATGCCGAACAGGAACAGGGTGACCGCCCCGTAGAGCACGCCGGCGACGATCAGCGCGGTGCGGGTGCGCACCCGCCGCATGCCCAGCAGCGCGAAGCCCAGCAGCGCGTAGGCCAGCAGGATGTCGCCGACGAAGAGGAAGATGCCGTGCAGGACACCGAGCACGGCCAGCATGACGAAACGGCGCACCGAGCGGCCCACTTCGGAGACCCCGGCCCGGTGGGCCGAGGCCCACTGCATCACGAAGGACAGCCCGAAGAGGAAGGAGAAGACCACATAGGACTTCGCCTCGAAGAGCAGTGTGGCGGTGAAGGCCGCCAGCTGGTCGCCGGGGCCCTGGATCTCCCGGTGGAACTCGCCGGTGGTCAGCTGCCCGGGCTCCGCGAAGAACCAGATGTTGACCGCCAGGATGCCCAGCAGCGCCACGGCTCGCAGGGCGTCGACGGCGACGAGCCGCGGCGGCCGTGCCGGCTGGGCGGGCTCACCG
>NZ_MDSS02000077.1 GCF_001758425.2 Nesterenkonia sp. PF2B19
CTTGGGCCGCGCCGGCGCGCTGCCAGAGCCGGAGCCCGTACGGGTGGCGGTGATGGTGCCGCTGTCCTCGGCGGCGGTGCTCTGGGCACGGGGACGCGGCGCCGGGAAGCGGCCGGTCTGCCCTGCCGAGGAGGAGCCGGACCGGCCCTCAGGGGTGTTCGCGCTCACTGATGACCTCCATCGCTGTCAGAGTCCAACGCTACTCCATCCTGCTGGGCGGAAGCCTGCACCGCCTCGACGTCAGCTTCAGACGTCTCTGTCGTGCCAGACTCAGCGGAGCTGGGACCCTCCTCCTCGGCGGCCTGGTCCTCGCCCGTGGCCGCCAGTGCGGCACCCGAACTGCGAGCCACCTTGATGATCCGGTCCTTGCCCCGGGGCTTGGCGAAGATCACACCCATGGTGTCCCGACCCTTCGACGGGACACCCTCCACAGCGGAGCGGACCACGTTCCCGGACTCCATGACCACGAGGACCTCATCGTCGTCCTCCACGACCATGGCTCCCACGAGATCCCCACGGTCCTCTACGAGCTTGCCGACCTTGATCCCCAGACCGCCGCGACCCTGCACCCGGTACTCGTCCACATGTGAACGCTTCGCGTAGCCGGCCTCCGTGACGACGAAGACATAGGAGTCCTCGGTGACGACGTCCGCGGTGAGGAGCTCGTCGTCCTCCCGGAATTTCATGCCCGTCACACCCGAGGTGGCACGGCCCATCGGGCGCAGCGCGTCATCCGCGGCGGTGAAGCGCAGCGACTGGCCACGCCGGGAGACGAGCATGAGATCGTCCTCGGCCGAGACGAGCTTCGCAGAGACCAGTTCGTCGTCGTCGCGCAGGTTGATCGCGATGACACCCGCCTGCCGCGGAGAGTCGTAATCCGTCAGCGGGGTCTTCTTCACCAGGCCGTTGCGGGTGGCGAGCACCAGATAGGGCGCGTCCTCGTAGGACTTCAGCGGCAGGACCCCGGCGATCGTCTCATCCGGCTGGAAGGCGACGATGTTGGCCACATGCTGACCCTTCGAATCCCGCCCGGCCTCCATGAGGTCGTAGCACTTGGTCCGATAGACCCGCCCCAGATTCGTGAAGAACAGGATCCAGTGGTGCGTGGTGGTGACGAAGAAATGCTCGACGACGTCGTCTGCTCGGAGCTGTGCACCGCGCACTCCCTTGCCGCCCCGGTTCTGTGCGCGGTAATTGTCGATGCGGGTGCGCTTGACGTAACCGTCGCGCGTGATGGAGACGACCACGTCCTCCTCCGGGATCAGGTCCTCCATCGACATGTCGCCGTCATAGCCACGCACGATGTGGGTGCGTCGATCATCGCCGTGCTTCTCGACGATGCCGTCCAGCTCTTCGCCGATGATCTCGCGCTGACGCACCTCCGAGGCCAGGATCGCCTGGAACTCGGCGATCTGGCGCATCAGTTCGTCGTACTCCTCCTGGAGCCGCTGACGTTCCAGGGCGGCCAGCTTGCGCAGCTGCATGTCCAGGATCGCCTGAGCCTGCTCATCATCGATGTCCAGCAGAGCCTTCAGGTTCTGGCGGGCCACCTCGACGGTGGAGGACTCGCGGATCGTCGAGATGACGCGGTCCAGGTCGTCCAGCGCCTTGAGCAGACCCACCTTGATGTGCGCCTCCCGTTCGGCCTTGGCCAGACGGAACTGGGTGCGGCGCACGATGACGTCGATCTGGTGGGTCACCCAGTGGTGCACGAAGGCGTCCAGGCTCAGGGTGCGGGGCACGCCGTCCACCAGGGCGAGCATGTTCGCCGAGAAGTTCTCCTGCAGCTGGGTATGCTTGTAGAGGTTGTTCAGCACCACCTTCGCGACGGCGTCACGCTTGAGCACGATCACCAGTCGCTGACCGGTGCGGCCGGAGGACTCGTCCCGCAGGTCGGCGATGCCGCTGACCTTGCCGTCCTTGACCAGCTGGGCGATCTTGATCGCGAGGTTGTCCGGGTTGGCATGGTAGGGCAGCTCGGTGACCACCAGGCACGTCCGGCCTTGGATCTCCTCGACGTTGACCACCGCACGCATCGTAATCGAGCCGCGGCCGGTCCGATACGTGTCCTCGATGCCTCGCGTGCCCAGGATCTGTGCCCCGGTGGGGAAGTCCGGGCCCTTGATCCGCTGCAGGAGAGCCTCCAACAGCTCCTCTCGGGACGCCTGGGGGTTCTGCAGGTACCACTTGACGCCGTCGGCGACCTCCCGCAGGTTGTGCGGAGGGATGTTGGTGGCCATGCCGACGGCAATGCCAGACGATCCGTTGACCAGCAGGTTCGGGAAGCGCGAGGGCAGGACCACCGGTTCCTGCTGCTTGCCGTCGTAGTTGTCCTGGAAGTCGACGGTGTTCTCGTTGATGTCCCGGACCATCTCCATGGCCAGCTGGGCCATCTTGGTCTCGGTGTATCGCGGAGCGGCGGGGCCGTCATTGCCCGGGTTGCCGAAGTTCCCCTGACCGGAGGCCAGCGGGTAACGCATCACCCAGTCCTGGATCAGGCGCGCCAGGGCGTCGTAGATGGCCGAGTCGCCGTGCGGGTGGTAGTTGCCCATCACGTCGCCGACCACACGGGCGCACTTGTTGAAGGAGCGCTCCGGTCGGTAGCCGCCGTCGTACATCGCGTAGAGGACCCGACGGTGCACCGGCTTCAGGCCGTCGCGGACGTCCGGCAGCGCGCGGCCGACGATCACGGCCATCGCGTAGTCCAGGTACGACCGCTTCATCTCCGTCTGCAGATCCACGGGGCGGATCCGGTCGGTCAGCACGGCCCCCTCGACGCCCTCCTCGGGCTGCGGCTGCTCAGGGTTCTCGGTGGTGTCGCTCACGTGTGGTGCTCTCCCTTGGGAAGGTGACGATCAGACGATCAGATGTCGAGGAAGCGGACGTCCTTGGCGTTCTGCTGGATGAAGCCGCGGCGGGACTCCACGTCCTCTCCCATGAGGATCGAGAAGATCTCGTCAGCGGCGGCGGCGTCCTCCATGGACACCTGCAGCAGCGTGCGGTTCTGCGGGTCCATCGTGGTGTCCCACAGCTCCCCGTAGTCCATCTCGCCCAGACCCTTGTACCGCTGGATGCCCAGCTCCTTGGGCAGCTTGCGCCCCGCGGCCAAGCCCTCCTGCAGGGCGTGATCACGCTCCGCGTCGGTGAACACATAGTCATGCGGAGCATTGGACCACTTCAGCCGGTACAGCGGCGGCTGCGCCAGGAACACATGGCCGTGCTCGATCAGAGGCCGCATGTAGCGGAACAGCAGGGTCAGCATGAGGGTGGTGATGTGCTGGCCGTCGACGTCGGCGTCGGCCATCAGCACGATCTTGTGGTACCGCAGCTTCGCGATGTCGAAGTCCTCGCCGATGCCGGTGCCGAAGGCGGTGATCATCGACTGGATCTCCTGGTTGCCCAGAGCCTTGTCCAGGCGGGCCCGCTCCACGTTGAGGATCTTGCCGCGCAGCGGCAGGATCGCCTGCGTCTCCGGGTCCCGGCCCCGCTTGGCCGACCCACCCGCGGAGTCGCCCTCCACCAGGTAGATCTCGCAGCGCGAGGGATCCTTCGACGAGCAGTCGGACAGCTTGCCCGGCATGCCGAGGGTCTCCAACGGAGACTTCCGGCGGGCGTTCTCCCGGGCCTTACGAGCGGCCATGCGCGCCTGTGCCGCGGACTGCGCCTTGCGCACGATGTCCCGGGCCGGGCCGGGATTCCGCTCCAGCCAGTCCCCCAGGTGCTCGTTGACCACCTTGTGGACGAACGCGCGTGCCTCCGTGTTGCCGAGCTTGGTCTTGGTCTGCCCTTCGAACTGCGGCTCCGAGAGCTTCACGGAGATCACCGCCGTCAGACCCTCGCGGATGTCCTCGCCGGTGAGGTTGTCATCCTTCTCGCGCAGGATCTGCTTCTCCCGCGCATAGCGGTTGATCAAGCTCGTCATCGCCGCGCGGAAGCCCTCTTCGTGGGTGCCCCCCTCGTGGGTGTTGATCGTGTTCGCATAGGTGTGGACCGACTCCGAGTACGTCATGGTCCACTGCATCGCCAGCTCCGCGGTGATGCCGCGGGCGTCGTCGTCGGCCTCGAAGGCGATGACGTCCTCGTGGACGTTCTCCGCCTTCTTCGCCGAGTTCAGGTGGTTCACATAGTCCAGCAGGCCATGGTCGTACTGGTAGACGACGACGCGGCCCGCCTGGGTCTCGGCCACCGCCTCGGCGCCCTCCCCGGGCTCCGCCGGAGTGGCCTCGGCACCCTCGGACGATGAGCCTTCCCCCTCGACGATCTCATCGACGACGACCTGATTCGCCGCGATATGACGCTCGTCGGAAAGCGTGATGCGCAGTCCCTTGTTCAGGAACGCCATCTGCTGGAAGCGCGCGCGCAGCGTCTCGAAGTCGAACTCAGTGCTTTCGAAGATCTCCGGGTCCGGGTAGAAGACCTGCGTGGTGCCGGTCTCCTCCGTGGGGGCGCCCTGGGAGAGCTCCTTGGACGGTTTGCCGCCGTCGGCGAAGGAGATCGACCACTCGTGGCCCTGCCGCCGCACGGTGGTGTCCACACGGGTCGACAACGCGTTGACCACCGAGATGCCCACGCCGTGCAACCCCCCGGAGACCGCATAGCCGCCCCCGCCGAACTTTCCTCCGGCATGCAGAACCGTCATGACGACCTCTACCGTGGGACGTCCCTCGGTGGGGTGCATGTCCACCGGGATGCCGCGGCCGTCATCGGTGACGCGCACTCCGCCGTCGTCCTGGAGCGTGACCTCGATGTGGGTGCAGTAGCCGGCCAGGGCCTCGTCCACCGAGTTGTCCACCACCTCGTAGACCAGGTGGTGCAGGCCACGTTCACCGGTGGAGCCGATGTACATCCCGGGACGTTTCCGTACGGCCTCGAGGCCCTCCAGGACGGTGATGTCCGAGGCCCCGTACTCGGCCGGGCTGGACGGCGATCCTGCGGATCCGCCGGGCGGTGCAGGGGCCGGCTGCTCTGGCTGCTCGGCGTCGGACGGGAGGGAGTTGTCTTCCGAGGTCACGGGCTCTGCCGTCTCCTTTATCACCAGGGGTGCGACCGCGCGGAGCGGCCGGGTCATGACATGGACTGACCCGAGAACCTCTCGTACTCGGGTCAGGCCCTCATTCTACCGCTTCGTGGCCCGAAATCCCGATTTCCCTGCGGTGGACACCGCAGAATCTTTGCCCAGAAGGCCGCAGAGGCCCACTGGGACGCTCTGGCGGGGCCGTCGATGAGGCCCCATTCCACCCTTAGGCCCTCGACGCGGCAGGAGCGCGTCTGCGAGCTCGCAGCATCCGATCACCCGTAGGTGTCCCGCGGACCGGGCCCACGGACCGACCAGCGACCCTTCTTCCAGCTCGGCGCCTGCGGGCCCCGGATGCGCAGACCCGTGACGATTCCGCGGCCCAGCTCCCGGGTGAACATGTCCATCAGCTGCGGCTGCATGAGCTTCAGGTTCGTGGCCCAGGCGGTGGAGTCGCAGGCGACGTCGACCACCCCGTCCTCGAACCTCTCCGGCCGGCAGTGCGCAGCGACCTGCGGCCCCACCAGCTGGTCCCATCGGGCGATGACCGAGCCCACGGCTACCGGGGAGGACCATCCCCGGGTGCTGATGAGTCCGTCCACCACCGACCCCAGCAGGCTCGGGTCACGGCGGCTGGCGCCGGGGCCTGTTCCGGCACTGCGTCCGGACATCTGAGCACCTGGGGCCCGCGGATTGCCCGCCAACGAGCTGCCTCGCGGCATGCCCCGCATCCGATGCTCACCGCGCGCCTCAGCCGCCCGGCGCATGCGGGCCAGGATGAGGGATGCCGCGTCCTCGATCTCATGGGCCGGGACCCCGTCCGGGCTGGGCTCCAGCTCGGGGGAGTCGCCGGGATCGGCCTCTGAGCCGCTCATCCGTCGAGCTCCCGGTCAGGATGCTCCGGGGTGTCCGAGGCATCCGGGGCGTCCGAACCGCTCGGAACAGCGGGGGTGTTCAGTTCGCTGACCTGGCTGATCTGGTCCACCGACTCGACCCGCAGGCCGTGCTGGAGCAGGCTCTCGGGGACGTCGTCGTCGACGGCGGCGGTGACGATGAGCTGCTCCGCCTCCCCCACCAGTTCTGCGAGGCGACGACGTCGGCGAGCGTCGAGCTCTGCGAAGACGTCGTCGAGGATCAGCAGCGGGCGTGCCCCGTCGGCAGGGTCGTCGTCGACCATCGTCCGGTAGGCCGCCAGGCGCAGAGACAAGGCGAACGACCAGGTCTCTCCGTGCGAGGCGAATCCCTTCACGGGGACGTCGTCCAGGGTGAAGGCGATGTCATCCCGGTGCGGTCCCACCAGCGTCTGCGCTCGGTCCCGCTCCTCCTTGCGGGCACCTTCGAGACCGTCGCGCAACAGATCCGCGAGCTGCGCCCGGTCAGCCGTCTCGAGCGGCGAGATCTCGGAGCCCGCCTCCGGTGCGACCAGCGACGACTCATAGCGCAGCCGTGCCGTCCGCACACTGCCCGAGAGCTGGCGGTAGGCCTCCGCCACATGGGGTCGCAGAGCCGCCAGGACCTCCAACCGGGCACGCATCAGCCGAGATCCCGCGTCAGCGAGCTGATGGTCCCACACCGCGAGAGTGGACTCGTGGGTGGGGGTGAACCCTTCATGGCGGATCGACTTCAGCAGCGCGTTGCGCTGCCGCAGGACTTTCTCATAGTCCAGCCGCACCCGGCCGAGCGCAGGACGCAGCTGCACCGCGAGGTCATCGAAGAACCGACGACGCACTGCGGGGGCTCCCTTGATCAGCTCCAGATCCTCCGGGGCGAAGAGCACCGTGCGCAGGATGCCGAGGACCTCGGTGGCCCTGACCGGCGCACCGCGATTGATCCGCGCTCGGTTGCTGCGGCCGGGATTGATCTCGACCTCAAGCATTGCTTCCTGGGAGCCCCGATGCGCCTGCGCCCGGATGACCGCCTGTGTGCAGCCGTGGCGCACCAGCGGGACATCCTGGGAGACGCGATGGGAGCCCAGGGTGGAGAGATACCCGATCGCCTCGGCGATGTTCGTCTTGCCCACGCCGTTGTACCCCAGCAGGACGTTCGGGCCCGGGTGGAGCGTCAGCTCGACGTCGGCGTAGCTGCGGTAGTCCTTCAGGTTCAGGGTGGAGAGCCGCATCGGCGCTCGTGGGCTACTGGTTGATCAGCCGGACCGGCATCAACAGATAGCGGAAGTCGGTGGAGTTTTCGCCGTCCGGAGTCTCCTGACCCGTGATCATGGCAGGTTTCGGCGCAGAGACGAAGGAGAAGCGCAGGTACTCGGTGTCGATGACGTTGAGACCCTCGTTGAGGTAGCTGGGGTTGAACCCCACGGTGATCGGTTCCCCGGTCAGCTCCGCAGAGATGACCTCGGAGGCGGCTGCCGCGTCGTCGGCACCAGCGTCCAGGACGACCTGACCCTCCTCGGTGAACTGCAGCCGCACGTGGGAGTTCCGCTCGGCGACCAGGGACACGCGCCGGGCCGCCTCGATCAGCTCCGCAGTCCGGACCACGGCATGGATCGGAGTCTCCTCGGGGAACAGCTGGCGGATCTTCGGGTAGTCACCGTCCACCAGGACGCTCGTGGAGCGTCGGCCTCCCGAGCTGAAGCCGACCAGGTCGGTGTCCTGGCTCAACGAGATCGACAGTTCGCCTGAGCCTGCCAGCGACTTCGCGACATCGTTGAGGGTCTTGCCCTTGATGAGCGCGGAGGTGGAGATGTCCGGCTGGGTGGGGGCCCAGGTGATCTCCCGCATGGCCAGCCGGTACCGGTCCGTGGCCAGGAACGTCATCCTGTCACCTTCGAACTCGACCTTGACCCCGGTGAGGATCGGCAGCGTGTCGTCTTTCGAGGCCGCAGTGCTGACCTGGGAGACGGCACGGGCGAATGCCGCGCCGTCGACGGTTCCGGAGAGCTCCGGGAGACCAGGGAGCTCCGGGTACTCGTCGACAGGCATGGTCGCGAGGGTGAATCGGGAGGACCGACAGGTCACCACAGCCTTCGAGTCCTGGAGCTCCACGGTGACCGGAGCGTCCGGGAGAGCCTTGACGATGTCATTGAGCAGACGTCCGGAGACCAGAACGGTGCCCTGCTGCTCGACCTCGGCCTCGATGTGCAGCTGAGCGGAGATCTCGTGATCGAAGCTCGAGATCGTCACGGTCTGGTCCTCAGCTGTGATCAGCAGACCCGAGAGCACAGGGGCCGGAGGCCTGGGGGAGAGGGAACGAGCCGTCCAGGAGACCGCCTCGGTGAGGACGTCGCGCTCCGCAGTGAACTTCACTGATCTCCGCCTTTCGGTGCTGCCGGTCGGGACCAGCCGTCGGGAGCTCGGACCGCTGGATCGACGCATTGAGCGTCTGTGGAGCAGTTGTCAAGCATCACGGCTGCTGTGTCGAGTGTCGAGCTTACCTGCTGGCCCGGGCTTGATGCCACCGCATCCACCACGATATGTGCCGAGTCAAGGCCGCTTCGGCCCCATATCTTGTGCACCGCGTGTCGCCGGCGGCGCTGTCGTCGTCACCGTGGGCCGACCCGCCCTGTGATGTTCTCTCTTTTCTCTCTGGTGGAGTGGAGCAGTGTTAACAACTGGTGTGGATTCTGTGGATAACTGCCTCGATCGGCGAATGCGCCGGGATCTCGGTGTGCACAGTTAAGTGAAGTCTCTCCGCTTGTGCTGTGGGCGTGCGGTGGATTCTCGCAGCGGTCGGATTCGCGATCTCCGCAGGACAGGGCGATTCATCCCCAGGGTGGCGTCAGTTCTTCACTGCTCTCTCCACTGGGTTATCCACAGGTGTGGGAACGGCAGTGGACAAACTCCACCGATACCTGTGGATATGTGAGAAAAACTGTGGATGACGAGATTCGCCGCAGCCGCGGATCGCGCTCATCCTGCGGAACTACATCCATGTGAGCTGTGCACGACGACATTCTCCACAGCAGTGGACCATGGACTTGACAGCAGGTCGATGGAGACCTGCGCGACATGCGCCCTGGAGGGTCCGGGGAAGGGCGGCAGCGTCAGCGCTGCTGCTTGATCTTGTTCGTCAGCTCGGTGACCTGGTTGAACACGGCCCTCCGCTCGGCCATCAGCTCGCGGATCTTCCGCTCCGCATAGATGACGGTGGTGTGGTCGCGGCCGCCCAGCGCCTGGCCGATCTTGGGCAGGGACATCTCCGTGAGCTCACGGAGCAGGTACATGGCGATCTGTCGGGCCGTGACCAGGGTCCGGTTCCGCGACTTCGACATCAGGTCGTCCACGGTGAAGCTGTAGTACTCGGCAGTGGCGTTGATGATCTGCTCCGCCGTGATCTCCTGGACATGGTCGTCCGAGATCAGATCCCGCATCACCTGCTCCGCCAGGGGGAGGTCAACCGGCTGCTTGTTCAGCGAGGCGTAGGCGGTCACGCGGATCAGTGCGCCCTCCAGCTCGCGGATGTTCGTGGAGATCTTCGAGGCGATGTACTCCAGGACGTCGTCCGGGCAGGAGAAGTTCTCGGCCGTGGCCTTCTTCCGCAGGATCGCGATGCGGGTCTCCAGATCGGGCGGCTGGATGTCGGTGATCAGCCCCCACTCGAAACGGGAGCGCAGCCGCTCCTCGAACCCGGAGAGCTGCTTGGGCGGCAGATCCGAGGTGATCACGACCTGCTTGTTGTTGTTGTAGAGCGTGTTGAACGTGTGGAAGAACTCCTCCACCGTCCGTTCCTTGTCCGCCAGGAACTGGATGTCGTCGAGCAGCAGCACGTCCACATTGCGGTAGAGATGCTTGAAGCTGGCGCCTTCGTCGTCGCGGATCGAGTTGATGAAGTCATTGGTGAACTCCTCCGAGTTCACGTATCGGACTCGGATCCCGCTGTAGAGCCGCTGGGCGTAGTGACCGATCGCGTGCAGCAGGTGAGTCTTGCCCAGACCGGAGTCGCCATAGATGAACAGCGGGTTGTAGGCCTTCGCCGGCGCCTCGGCCACCGCGTTGGCCGCGGCGTGGGCGAAGCGGTTGGAGGACCCGATCACGAAGGTGTCGAAGGTGTAGCGCGGGTTCAGCCGGGAAGTCTCGAAGCTCTCGCTGGGTCGCGGGTCCGACGGCGTCGGCGGGATGGTCCCGTTGCCGGCCAGGCCCGACGGCGGCACGGGCATCTGGGGAGCATGTCCTCGCGTCGGAGCGGGAGGATCCTGCCGCAGCTGGGTCCGCGGATCGGCGAAGGACTCGCCGGGCGCGGGGTAGACGTCGTCGACGGCCGTGGACGAGGCCGAGGCGGCCGAGACTGCTGACTCGCCGCGTCCCGAGAGGGGGACGCCGGGGCCCGGCCGCTCCCCGGAGGGCGCCTCGGAGGACTCGGCCTTCTGACGTGCGGCCAGGCCGGGGTCGATGACGTAGGCGCACAGGATGTCCCTGCCGAACACGGCACGCAGCGCTTCGGAGAGCTGCTGCTGGAGCGTGGACTGCATGAGCTCGCGCACCCGCTCGTGCGGAACGGCCAGCAGCAGGGTGTCCCCGATCAGCTGGTCACCCTGGGGGACGGCCCGGCCGACGTCGGTCAGCTTGAGTCCGGTGATGCCGTGGTTCTCGCGGAGTTCCGTGAGCACCTGCTGCCATTTGACCGGCACGTTGACTTCCGAGTCGGCAGACACGCTGCTCCCCTCCTGCGACGACGATGAATGCTGTGGGCCGCGGCGTGGCCGCCGTCCCTGTGCTTGTCGACTGTATCGCGCGCACCTGTGGATTTCTGCCTCCGTGGTGTGCAGAGAATGTGCAGTCGATGTGCACACCGCCGCTGGCACGGACCGTGCAGGACCCGGCCCGGCGGTGCGTCGAGTCTACTGCCCTGGACGCTGAGCCGTCAGTCGGAAGGGTGGGGAGATCCCCGTGATCATGCGGGCGGTGGGGCCACGTGATGGGTGACGGATGATGCGGGGAGACATGTCCCCGCACAGCCTCCGGGGGCCGCTCCTCCGCGCAGGGGACGAGCAGCCCCCGGTCCTGTGGAATGGGCTGTGGAAATGTGGAGAACGGTCAGCGGCTCATACTCGGTTGACCTCGCGTCGACGCCACCCGAGCAGGCCGAGCACCAGGCCGGCCACGCCGAGGGTGCTGAGCCAGAGGACCGGGGCCAGGGTGATGTCCTCCACCGGGTGCTGAGCCAAGTGACCGAACACGTTCAGGTTCAGCACCGCGTCCGGCAGGTCCAGCATCGGACCGAAGTTCGTGGCGATGCCGGAGAAGGCGATGATCACCCAGCCCACGGTGCCCGCGATCCGCGGCACCCAGCCGAACAGGGCGACGACGATGCCCACCACGGCCAGCACCGCGGGGAACTGATGCAGCCCGGCCAGCAGCAGGCTCCCTGTGTGCTCCAGGTCGCCGAGCGAGGCGCCCGCCCCCACAGCAGTCCCCAGACCCACCAGCAGGGTCAGGGCCATCAGCCCGCCGAGGAGGACCGCCAGATGCGCCCCCAGCCACGTGGTGCGGCTCATGGGCAGCGAGAGGGCGAACTCGGCGCGGCCGTGGACCTCCTCGCTGCGCAGGACCTGCAGGCCGCTCACTCCTGCGGCGGCCACGAAGATGGCCAGGAACAGCGACATGTAGGCCAGGTAGCCCAACATGAGGTCGTCCCCCGTCATGATCATCGCGACCTCTTCAGGGAGCCCGTCTGCGGCGTCGACCATCGATTCGGCATAGCTGCCGAACATCAGGGCGGCCAGGACCAGGGCGATGGCCCAGCCACGGAGCATCCCGCGCAGAACCCGCAGGGCCATGCCGACCGGGGTGCCCAACGACGGCCGGGCGGTGGCCCGTCCGAGCCGAGGGGGCACCAGGCTGGCGCCCACGTCACGCCGGGTGCTGAGCCAGAAGCCCAGGGCGACCATCCCGGCCGCCGCGACCAGCGGCAGCAGCAGCGGCCACCAGCGGTCCTCCACGTAGGGGGCTGTCTGCTGGGACCACGCCAGCGGGGAGAACCAGGACAGCGCGCTGCCGCCCTGCTCCACCATGTCACCGCCCATGCGGATCAGATAGGCCAGGCCCAGGAGTCCCCCGGCCATGGCTGAGGCTCCCCGTGAGGACTGGCTCAGCTGGGCGGCCACCGCGGCGGCTCCCATGAAGAAGAGGCCCACGGAGAAGCCCCCTGCGGCGACCAGGGCAGTTCCCGCCGCGTCATAGCCGGCGACTGGACCGGAGGCCACCCAGACGAGGACGGCCGCGGCGGCGTTGGCCCCGCCGGTGAGCAGCAGGGCGGCGGTCAGCGTCGCATGCCGACCCACCACATTGGCCCGCACCAGTTCGGCCCGACCCGTCTGCTCCTCCGTCCGGGTGTGGCGGACCAGCAGGAAGACGCTCATCAGGGCGAAGAGGATGTACAGGAAGAGCACGTACCCGGCGGCGTAGAACCGCTCGAAGGACGGCTCGTCCATGCCGAAGGCGGGACCGGTCATCATGCGGCCGACGGGGTCGCTGAAGAGCACCGCCATCTGCGCGAGCTCCTCGACGCCGTCGGCGATGACCTGGATGGCGTTGGAGAAGTACAGGGCCATCAGGCCGATGCCCAGCACCCAGATGCTGAGCCGAATGCGATCCCGGCGCAGCATGAAGCGCAGCAGCGACCCGGTGCGGACCAACGGTGCGACATCGGTCGGAGCTGGGGAGACGGAGGTGTGCGGCAGGGTGCCGCTCGTGGTCTCAGGCATGGCGTGTCACCCCTTCTGCGCGCCCTCGGCCACACTGCGGTGGCCGAGGTCCTCGCCGTAGTGACGCATCAGCAGCTGCTCGAGCGTCGGCGGATGGGCCACCAGCGACCGGACCCCGAGCGGTGCGAGCTGGTGCATGAGGTCTTCGACGCGTTCGCCGTCGACCTCGAAGATGATCCGCTCCCCTTCGGTGCGGAAGTCATGGACTCCTGACATCCCGGCGATCTCCCCGGCGGGCCGGGCCGTCTCCACCTCGATGGTGGTGCGGGTCATGTGTCGCAGCTCAGAGAGCGTGCCGGATTCGACCACCTGGCCGGCGCGGATGATCGAGATTCGGTCCGAGAGGGCCTCCACCTGAGCCAGGATATGGCTGGAGAGCAGGACGGACCGACCGTTCTGTGTGGCCTCCTTGATGGTCTGCTGGAAGACGACCTCCATCAGAGGGTCGAGACCGGCCGTCGGCTCGTCGAGCAGCAGCAGGTCGACATCGGAGGCCAGGGCGGAGATGAGTGCGACCTTCTGACGGTTGCCCTTCGAGTAGGTACGGGTCTTCTTCCGGGGGTCCAACGCGAAGCGCTCGATGAGCTCGTCCCGGCGGGCGGTGGAGTACGGACCTCGCAGCCGGAGGAACATGTCGATCACTTCACCACCGGTCAGGTTGGGCCACAGCTCGACGTCGCCGGGCACATAGGCCAGCCGTCGGTGAAGGGCGACGGCGTGGCGCCACGGGTCCCGCCCGAACATCTCGACGGTGCCGGAGTCGGCGCGCAGCAGACCGAGCAGCACGCGCATGGTGGTGGACTTCCCGGCCCCGTTGGGGCCGAGGAAGCCATGGACCTCGCCGGTGGCGATGGTCAGATCGAGCTCGTCGAGGGCGCGCACGGCGCCGAAGCGCTTGACGAGCTTCTCGGTGCGGATGACCGGAGGGTTCTCACTCATCACGCCTGGTCCTTTCGTGGGGCCCGCGGGTGGCGGGCGGAGTGTGACTCCCGGACCTGGCGACGACGGCGTCCTGTGGTGGGGAGCCGGCCGGGTCAGGGCTGGTGGTCGATGTCGGAGGGAGTGTGGTCGACGGGGGTGTCGTCGACTGGGGTGTCGTCGGCGGTCGGCTCGGGTTGGGTCTCGCGGAGCTGCCGGGCGAGCTCCCCGTACACCTCGGCGTTGAGCACCGGGCGGGTGTAGAGCTCCAGGACCGCGGACATGTAGGGAGCCAGATCCTCGGGAGAGTCCTCCAGCGGACTGGCGCCCAGCAGGCGCTTCATCTGCTTGTGCAACATCAGGCGCCGAAAGACTGCAGGAGCATCACCACGGCTCGGTTCCTTGGATTCGCACTGGGGTGGATCAGGCCGATCCGTTCGGCTTCCGCGGTGTACTCCAGTGAGTCCTCCACCAGACGGTCCATGAGGGCGTCGATCTCGTCGCCGCCGGCCAGGAAGGCCTGCAGCAGGTAGTGGATGATCGGGCCCGAGGCCTGGATGGCCTCCATCACGTAGTTCCGCGGAAGGGCGGGCCGAGACCGGGCGATCGATTCGCTCTTGAACTGGTAGAAGAGCTCCGCGACCCGTTCGTCGCACGCCTTGCGCAGACCGGCCTTGGAACCGAAGTGGTGGATGACCAGGGGCGCGGAGACGTCGGCCCGCTGGGCGATCGCCTTCAGGCTGGTCCCGGAGAAGCCATGCTCGCCGAACAGCTCGATGGCCGCGTCCAGGATGCGATCGGCGCCGGAAGACTCCGCAGCTTCTGTGTCCTGTGCGGGCGGGGAGGTGTTGCCGGTGCCGGTGACGTTGTGACTGGCGGCGGCGGTCCGGGGGTCGAGCCCGTCGCGCTCTGAGTCCGTGCTCGGGGTGACCATGAGGACCTCCTCGGGAGCGGGGCGACGCATGCTGAGGAACGAACGCGGTGCGCCGGGCGGATCATCGACTGAACGTACGTTCAGCCCTGCTGGAACGACGCTAACTTAACGTTCATTCAGTGCACAAGAGCCCGGCGCCAGAAAATGCTGTGACGTCCCTGCCGAAGGTCTTGGATCCGTATGGTGGGGCCTCTCCACGACTGTGGACGACGTGTGGAGAACGCCGAGGTTCTGCACAGGTTTATGCACAGCAGTGGATAAGTGGTGTAGGGTGCGCCCTCCGCAGATGCGAGGCCGTCCGCTTGTCGGCAGGGCCCGACCGTGGTGCCTCATTGTCAAGTCCCCGGGAAATGATCCCTCGTGCCTCATGTAGATATCCCCGCGTAGCTTCAGCTGGCTCGGCGCTTCTGGTCGAGCTTGATCCATTCGGCCTCTGGCATCGCTGCAGCCCTGGCTTCTTCGATCTCGCACTGCAGTCGGCGGGTCG
>NZ_MDSS02000078.1 GCF_001758425.2 Nesterenkonia sp. PF2B19
CCACGGCCCACGCCGTCACGGCCTCACCGTCCCGGGCCCCGCGCGCGCGGCCGGGTGGACCATCGGCCTCTCGGCAGCGCTGCTGGTCTCCGTCCTGGTCTGCGTGGGCATCGGTCCCGCACCGATCGCCCCGGCCACGGTCGCCGGGGTGATCGCCCACCAGCTCGGCCTGCCCGTGACGCCCACGTGGACGGACGCCCAGGAGGCGATCGTGTGGACGATGCGCGTGCCGCGTGTGCTGCTCGGTGCCGCTGTCGGGGCCGGTCTGGCGCTGTGCGGAGCCGCCCTGCAGGCCATGGTCCGCAACGTCCTGGCTGATCCCTACATCCTCGGCATCTCCGGAGGCGCGTCCACCGGGGCCGCCGGAGCCATCCTCTTCGGTTTCGGCGCCGGCGCCGGGCAGCAGGCGCTGCCGCTGAGCGCCTTCCTCGGAGCCATGGCCGCCTCCCTGCTGGTCCTCGTCGTCGCCCGGTCCCAGGGTCAGGTGACCTCGCTGCGCCTGCTGCTCGCGGGTGTGGCCGTCGGCTATGCCCTCTCGGCCACCACCAGCTTCCTGATCTTCGCCTCAGACGATGCCGAGGGCTCCCGGACGGTCATGTTCTGGCTGCTGGGCTCCCTCTCCCTGGCGCGCTGGGACCCGTTCCTGCTGCTGGTGCTCGCCCTGGTGGGCGCCAGTGCGATGGTGCTGATGCTCTGGTCCCGGCGGCTCGACGCCCTCGCCCACGGCGACGAGACCGCTCGGGCTCTGGGAGTCCGCCCGACGCAGGCCCGCGTCCAGGTCCTCACGGTCGTCTCCCTGGGCACCGGGGCGATGGTGGCCGCCGCCGGGGCGATCGGCTTCGTCGGGCTGGTTGTGCCGCATCTGGGCCGCCGCCTGGTCGGCGCCGTCCACGCGCGGCTGCTCCCCGTGGTCGCCCTCCTCGGCGCAGTGCTGCTGATCTGGGCCGATGCCCTGTCCCGCGTCCTCATGCAGCCCCGGGAGCTGCCCATCGGGATCGTCACCGCCCTGGTGGGCGCGCCCTTCCTGCTCCTGCTGATCCGCCGCATGCACGCCCGGACCTCCTGACCGGATCCACCCCTCGGAAGGACTCCCATGACTCCCGGACCCCGCCAGCCCCACTCCGCTGCCCCAGCAGCGCCGGCCGCCCTCGCGGCGCTGTCGGTGCTGTCGGCGCTGGCGGTGCTGGCCCTCAGCGGATGCGCGGACGAGGGCACCGCCGCGGAGCCAGAGCGTCGGCGACGCGGTGACCGTGACCGACTGCGGCCGCGAGGTGGCCTTCGAGGCCGCTCCCGAGCGGGTCATCCTTCTGGAGACCGCCCCGGTGACCATCCTGGACGGCCTGGGAGTGATGGACCGCGTCGTCGCCCGGGCCGGGGACTTCCCCGCGGGGTACTACTCTGCGGAGCTGGCACGGCAGATCCAGGACATCCCCTCGCTCTCAGAGGATCTGGACGCCTCCGGGCATCTCATGCTCTCCCAGGAGGAGGTCGTCGCCCAGGAGCCGGACCTCGCCCTGGGGCTGCCCGACGGCGTCACCCGGGACGGGCTCCGCGACGCCGGCATCGCGGTGCTGGAGCAGGAGCTGCACTGCCCGAACCACGGCACGGACGCAGACTTCGAGACCCTCTGGGCGGAGATCGACCGGCTGGGCACCGTGTTCCGCGCCCCGGAGGAGGCCACCACGCTGATCGACGAGCTGCAGGACCGGGTCGCCGCCGTCGAGACCAGCGACGCCGTCCGGCAGGAGTCGCGCACCGCCGCCGTGCTGTACCCATCGGTCGGCGGCGGGCCCGTCTACGCCTACGGCACCGGATCCATGGCCCAGCCGCAGCTCGAGGCGGCCGGGCTGGAGAACGTGTTCGCCGACGTCTCCGAGCGGGTCTTCGAGGTCCAGACCGAGGAGCTGGTGGACCGGGACCCGGAGGTTCTGATCCTGCTGCACCAAGGAGAGCCCGACGGCGTCGCCGAGGCTGTGACCTCCCTGCCCGGCGCGGAGACGGTGCGAGCCGTGGAGGACGGGTCGATCATCGTGCAGCGGTTCAACTTCACCGAACCGGCGTCGCCGCTGACGGTGGAGGGCCTGGAACGGATCACCGAGGAACTGCATGCCGACCGCTGACCCGCCTCCGGTCCTGCACACCTTCGGCCTCGACTGCGCCGTCGGCGCCGGGCGCGGCAGGCGCGTGATCCTCCGCGACGTCGCCCTCACGGTCGCCGCCGGGGAGGTGGTGGGGCTCATCGGCCCCAACGGCGGCGGAAAGACCACGCTGCTGCGGACGCTCAGCGGGGCGCTGCCCCCGGCCCGCGGGCAGGTGCTGCTGCACGGGCGCCCCCTCCACCGACTCACCGCCCGACAGACCGCCCGGGAGGTCGCTCTGGTGGCCCAGGAGCCCTCGGGAGAGCTGGCGCTCAGCGTGGCCGAGACGGTGCTGCTGGGACGCACCCCACACCTGGGTATGCTCCAGCGCCAAAGCCGCCACGATGAGGAGATCGCCGAGCGTGCCCTGAGAGAGGTGGGAGTGCACCACCTGGCCCTGCAGGAGGTCAGCAGCCTCTCCGGCGGCGAGCGGCAGCGGGTGATGATAGCCCGCGCACTGGCGCAGGAGGCCACCTGCCTGCTGCTGGACGAGCCCACCAACCACCTCGACATCGGGTTCCAGCACCAGGTGCTGCAGCTGCTGCGCGGACTGCGCATCACCACGGTGGTGG
Source organism: Nesterenkonia sp. PF2B19 (assembly GCF_001758425.2). GTDB lineage: Bacteria > Actinomycetota > Actinomycetes > Actinomycetales > Micrococcaceae > Nesterenkonia > Nesterenkonia aethiopica. Next base: position 2,711 of record NZ_MDSS02000078.1, read on the forward strand.
TGCTCCACGATCTCAACCTCGCCGCCCGCTACTGCGACCGGCTCCTGCTGCTCCACGACGGCGGCGTGCGCGCCTCCGGGCGGCCGGACGACGTGCTCGCCCCCGACCTGCTGGACGAGGTCTACGGCGTCGGAGCCGACCCGGTGGCGGCCTCCGACGGCACCGCCCAGCTGCTGTTCCGCCGCGAGGCGAGACCGCCCAGCACCCCGAAGGAGCACCGCCCATGAGCGTCCAGGACGCCCTGGACGACCACTGGACCCGGTGGGCCCCGACGATGAGGCGCAGCAGCAGAGCCGGCTGAGCAACCCCCAGGAGACCGGAGCCTGGGGTCGCGTCTGGTGTCCCGCACTCCCTTCGACCCCGGCGCGCGTCCTCGACGTCGGCACCGGCACCGCCCCGGCCCGTGGAGCGCGCCGCCGCTGGCTGAGGCCGAGGACATCTCCGTCATCGCCGAGAGCGCATCGCGCGGGCGGGGTTCAGCGACGTCATCGTGGAGGAGCTGCCGGAGATCATGGAGCGGGAGAGGTGCCGCGACAACCAGAGCAGCGACCGAGCAGCGTGGAGCGCTGAAGGTCCAGGCGGAAGCCGACTCTCCCCTCCAGCACGGCCGCGAGCTCCTCGAGCTCCTGGCGGGGCAGCGCCGTCACGGCGTCGCAGCGGTCGCAGTGACCATGCAGATGCGAGGCCGAGGCCAGATGGTAGGCCGCCGCACCTCCCGGCAGCTGCCGGACCGAGACCAGCCCCAGGGCGGAGAAGACCTCCAAGGTCCGGTACACGGTGGTGCGGTGGACTCCTCGGGCCGCCAGCAGGCTGGCCAGCTCGTCGGCGCTGAGATGCTCGTGACGCCCCGCCAGCACCTCCAGCACCGCCCGCCGGGCGGCGGTGAGCCGCTCACCGGCCTGGCGCAGCCGACCCAGCGCCTCCTCGACCAGCCGCCGCTGCCGCCGTCGTGCAGGACGTCGTGCAGGACGTCGTGTGCGTGCTCGACCGCGGCGGGCCGGGTGCGGGCCGGGGCAGCCGCTCATCGGTCGCCCGCCGGTGCCCGCAGTGCGTCCAGCAGAGGCTCGGCGGCCAGCTGCGGCGTCGGCGACGTCCCGGACCTCCGGCCCCACCTGACGGTCCAACGCCACCCAGGAGGACGCGGAGTCCAGATGGCACAGGGCGGCGACGAGCCCTGCACGCTCCTGCGCGCCGACCCACGGTGTCTCCTGGCGGATCAGCTCGTCGAGCCGAGCGGCGTCCGGGGCCGTGCCCAGGCCGGCGTCGCCCCGTGTGGCGGCCTCCGCCGCCAGATGGGCGAGCTCAGGGCGGCGCGCGTAGGCCTCCATGGACTCCCGCACGATCAGCGGCAGGTCGAAGATCGACTCGGCCGACCGGCGGGTGAAGACCGCATGCTCCAACCAAGAGGCGGCCGCCAGCTGCAGCTCGCCCCGGGTCCCGTAGTGCCGGAACACCGTGCGCTCCCCCATCCCGGCGCGCCGGGCCACCAGCCGGAAGGAGACGTCGTCGGAGCCTAGCTCCTCCACCAGCTCGGCGAAGGCCGAGAGGATCCTCGCCTGCGTGCGGCTCAGGCCCAGACTCTCCGCAGGATCCTGCCCAGCGGTCACCGGTGCGCCTCCTGAGTTCGGCTTCCCTCTCCTGCGCCCGCGCCCCGCCCGAGGGCGACCTCCGCCGTGTCCACCGCCGTGTCCGCCGCCGTGTCCCGGGCAGCGTCGAACCTGCCGGTGAGCCGCTCCGCGGACTGGCGGAACGCCGCGGTGACGGCCGCGGCGTCCATGGCGAAGCCGGCGCGGCAACGGGCCCAGAACTGGGCCGAGGAGAAGTGCACGAGCCTCCGGTGAGCCGGGCGACGTCCCGACGTCCGAGCCGGGGCAGCTCGCCGGTGACCATGGTCGCCACTGCCTCGGAGAAGAAGCTGGGATGGACCGGTCCCACCGGGGAGACCACCTCGGCGCGCGCCACCACCAGGGCATGCCCCGGTGCGGCGTCGAAGGCTGAGAATCGGCGCTCCGCCGCGCGGAGGAACTCCTCCCAGGTGAGGAAGGTCGGCACCGGGAAGGTCCCGTCCTCCAACGCCCGAGCGACGGCGGTCAGCAGATGCCCCTGCGTGGGGAAATGCCGGTAGACGGTGCGTTCGGAGACGCCGACGGCCTCGGCCAGCCGGCTGTAGGGCACGTCGTCGAACGGAGCCAGCGGCATCGTCTCGGCGGCGCAGGCCACGATGGCCTCCGCCGTCTGCGGCTGTGCGCCCATCCTGCCCGCTCTCATCTCATCACCGCCCCACCCCGGGCCTGCCTGTCCACCATCTGCGGCGTCCCCCGCGTCTCCCACGCGGCGCCGCCGTGGCGGACCCGCCGTCGGCCGGCAGCACATAGCGGTCGGCATCGGCGAGGATCAGCGCCAGCGAGGAGATGTGCTGGGTCTCCCCGAAGGGCCCGGGTTCCGCTGAGGCCAGCATATCGGGGCGTTCGAAGGTGTATCCGGTGACGTGGCAGCGCAACCGCGCCGCCGACGGGCTGCCCTGGTCGTCGATCAGCGGCAGGTCGATGCCGTCCCAGCGGCGCCGCAGATACCACTGTCCCCGGGTCAGGGCCGCGACGGTGGGCGTCACGACGGCGGCCACCAGGATCGCCACGCCCACGGCGAAGGGCCGCAGAGCCTCTCCGAAGACGCCGAAGAACGTCAGCAGCGACAGCAGCGAGGCCGCGCCCACCGAGACCAGACCCACGGGGTTCCAGTCATGCAGCATGCCCCGACGATGCTCCGGCACCACCGGGGAGATGCCCAGAAGACGCTTGTTCACGGCGATGTCCACCGCCACGGTGACGAGCCAGGCCATCACCACGTTGGCGTACAGGCTCAGCACGAAGGACATCAGCGCGAAGACGTCCATGACCATCAGACCGTAGGCCGCCGAGAGGTTGACCAGCACGAACGGTGTCCGGCCCGGATACCGTCTGGTGAGGCGCGTGCAGGCGTTCAGGCAGGCCAGCGAGCCCGAGTAGCCGTTGGTCACGTTGATCTTCACCTGAGCCACCACCACCAGCGTCATCGCCAGCACGACGGCCAGCCAGTCCGGCATGAGCCGCTCGTAGAGGCCCAGGATCTGCACCACCGGCTCCGCGGCACGGCCGCCGAGGGTGGGATCCACGCGCGCAAGCACATAGACCGCCAGGAAGACGCCGATCATCTGCTTCGCGCCGCTGAACGCCACCCAGCCGGGCCCAGCCAGCAGCACCGAGGCCCACCAGCGCCCGCGGTTCGCCCGCGTGCGCGGCGGCATGAACCGCAGGTAGTCGAGCTGTTCGGCCAGCTGCGGAGCCAGCGCGAAGCACACGGCGGCGCAGGCGACGACGGCTCCCAGCTCGACCATGCCCTCCCCCGCGCCGTCGAAGGCCAGGAAGGACTCCACGACGTCGGGATCGGTGAGCACCACCCAGACCAGCGGAACCAGCGCCAGCACGAGCCACAGCGGGGTGGTCCACCGCTGGAGTCGTTCCAGGGCCCGCATGCCGAAGATGACGATGGGGATCACCACCAGGGTGGAGAGCAGATACCCCACCGGCAGCGCGACGCCCAGCCCGACGTGCAGCGCCTGGGCCATGATCGCCCCCTCCAGGGCGAAGAAGAGACAGGTGAACCCGGCGAAGATCAGCGTGGTGATGACCGAGCCGCGGTAGCCGAAGCCGCAGCCGCGGGTCAGCAGGTCGATGTCCAGGTTGTAGCGGGCCGCATACACGCTGATCGGCAGGCCCACCAGGAAGATGATCACCGAAGCCAGCAGGATCCCCAGCACGGCGTTGAGCGTCCCATGCTCCATCCCGATGCTGGCCCCGATGGAGAAGTCGGCCAGGAAGGCGATGGATCCCAGCGCGGTGCCGCCCACGGCCAGGGTGCTCCAGCGGCGGAAGCTGCGGGGGACGTAGCGGAAGGCGTAGTCCTCCAGGCTGTCCTCCGCCGCGCGCCGTGCCCGCTCTGCCGCCGTCATCGTCTGAGCCGTCTCGTCAGGGGCGCTCAGATGGCCATCGCCTGGCGGACCGCGTCCTGGGCTCCGGCTCCGCCCGCTCCGGCGCTGGTGACCCGTCCGGCCGCCAGGACGGTGTACCGCTGAGCGGCATGCAGCGCGAAGTCGATGTGCTGGACGGCCAGCAGCACGCTGAGTCCCTCGTCGGCGGAGAGGCTGAGGATGGTGTGCTCGATCTCGGCCACCACGGAGGGCTGGATGCCCTCGGTGGGCTCGTCCAGGATGAGCAGCTTCGGCTCCGTGATGAGCGCACGCGCGATGGCCAGCTGCTGGCGCTGGCCGCCCGAGAGCAGCCCCGCCTTGCGGTCGATGACCTCCGTCAGGGCAGGGAACCGTCCCAGGGCCTGGTCCACCAGTGCGGCGCGTCGCGCGCCGCGGCGCCGGTCGGCGACCACCTGCAGGTTCTCCCGTGTGGTGAGCTGCTCGAAGGACTGCTGGCCCTGCGGCACATACGCCATGCCGCGGGCCACCCGGGCGCTGGGCGGCAGAGCGGTGACGTCCTCGCCGTCGAACAGCACCGTGCCGCCGGTGGGGCGGATCAGCCCGATCGCGGTGCGCAGCATGGTGGTCTTCCCTGCACCGTTGTGACCCAGGACCGCGGCGATCCCCTGCGGGGCTCCGTGGAGGCTGACGTCGTGGAGCACCCGGGTGGCGTCATAGCCGGCGTCGACGTGCTGGAGCTCAAGCATGGACGAGCTCCTCCTCCGGCTGGGCGGCGGTGCCGAGGTAGACCTCCTGGACCCGGGGGTCCTCCTGGACCTCGGTCACCGAACCCTGGGAGAGCACCTGCCCCTGATGCAGCACGGTGACCCGGGAGGCGAAGGTGCGCATGAACTCCATGTCATGCTCCACCACGACGACGGCGCGTCCCCGCTTGACGCGGTGCAGCAGCTCTCCGGTGGCCACCCGCTCGTCATGGCTCATCCCGGCCACCGGCTCGTCGAGCATGAGGGCCTGGGCATCCTGGACCAGCAGCATGCCGATCTCCAACCACTGCTTCTGCCCGTGGGAGAGCGTGCCTGCCGCGGCGTCCTGCAGCTCGGTCAGCCCGGTGTCCCGCAGGGCCTGCTCGACACGGGGCTCCACGCTGCGGCGCATGCCCAGCAGAGCGGGCCAGCGACGGTGGAGCCCCGCCGCGATGTCCAAGTTCTGCACCACCGTGAGCTGCTCGAAGACGCTGGCGGTCTGGAAGGTGCGGCCCACTCCCCGCCGTGCGGTCGCCTGCACGGACCGGCCGAGCAGCTCCGTGCCACCCATCGTCACCGATCCGGAGCCTCGCACCAGCCCGGTGATGGCGTCCACACAGGTGGTCTTGCCGGCGCCGTTGGGGCCGATGAGGAAGTGCACCTCGTCGTCCGCGGCGTCGAAGGAGACCCCTCCGACGGCGGTGAAGGCTCCGAAGCGGACCCTGAGATCTCGGATGCTGAGCGCGGTCATGGCCGGTCTCCCTCCTGGACCGTCAGGTCCGGCTGGGTTGGATGGTCTGCACGATCTGAATGGCCGGGCTGATCCGGCTGATCCGGCAGATCCCGCAGATCGGGCTGGCCGGAGTCGTGGGGGTGGTCGCTGCCAGGTCCGCCGTCGCGGGGTCGGAACCGGGTGAGGATCGAGGCGACCCCGCCGGGCAGGATCGCGATGACCAGCACCAGCAGCAGCCCCTGGAGGTACGACCACCCGGACGGGAAGGTCTCGGCGAGTGAGGACTCCGCCCACGCGACGGCCAGAGCGCCGATCACCGGGCCGAACAGCGTGGCCCGCCCGCCGATGGCCACACCGATGACGAACGCGATGGACGGCACCACGCCGATCTCCGCCGGGGAGATGATCCCCACCAGCGGGACGAACAGCGCCCCGCCGATGCTGGCCATCACGGCCGCCGTCGCGAAGGCCGCCGTCTTGATCAGCGCCGGGTTGTACCCCAGGAACCGGACCCGTTCCTCGGCGTCGCGGGTGGCCACCAGCAGCTCGCCGAAGCGGCTGCGCATCATCCACCAGGCGATCGCCACCAGGAGGATGAGCACGGCGGCCGCCAGCAGGTAGATCGCCCTCCGGTTAGCCGGGTCGTAGAGGGAGAAGCCCAGGAAGGACTGGAATCCGGAGAGCCCGTTGGACCCGTTGAGGGTGGCCTGCTGACCCACCAGCAGCACGGCGAAGGCGAAGACCATCGCCTGGTTGAGGATCGCGAAGTAGGCCCCCTTGACCCGACGGGTGAACACCGAGAGTCCCAGCACGACGGCGACGACCGCGGGCAGCAGCAGAATCGCGGCGACGGTGAACAGCCCGCTGCGGAACGGCTCCCACCACCACGGCACGTCCGCGCCGAAGGTCAGCATGAACTGTGGCGCCGCCAGGCCCTGGAGCTCGGCGTCGGCCAGCTGCATGTGCATGGCCATCGCATAGGCCCCCAGTCCGAAGAAGACACCCTGGCCGAGGGTCAGCATGCCGCCGCGGCCCCAGGCCAGCCCGATGCCGACGGCCACGATGGCGTAGCAGATGAACCGGCCGAGCTGGTTGAGCCGGAAATCGGTCAGCAGCATCGGGGCCAGCACCAGCAGTCCCAGGGCCAACAGCCCGAGCCCGATCATGGCATGCCTCGGTCCGGGGACCTCGGGGCCGCCGGTGAGACGCCTCAGCCCGGCCAGCAGCGCCTTTCCGGTCGGCAGCGCCTTTCCGGTCGGCAGCGTCCTGCCGGTGCCGCGGGCCGATGCCGAGGCGCGCTGTGGAGTGCGGGGCGCGGCGTCGGGGGTGGGGCGGGATGTGCCGCCGGTGGCGGTGATGCTCATGCGAGGCTCCTTGTCCGCACGGAGAACAGCCCTTGGGGGCGGATCTGCAAGAAGGCGACGACGATCACCAGGACCAGGAACTTGGCGATGCTGGCCGTGGTGCCGACCTCGATGAAGGCCTGCAGGATCCCGAGGCTGAAGGCCGCGATGACCGCTCCCTTGATCCTGCCGATGCCGCCGGCCACGACGACCAGGAAGGCGTCGACGATGTAGCTGGTGCCCAGCGTGGGGCTGGTGGACCCGATCAGGGTGATCGTCACTCCCGCGACGCCGGCCAGGCCGGAGCCGATGAAGAACGTCAGCCGGTCGGTGCTGCGTGTGGAGATCCCGGAGGTCTCCGCCAGGTTCCGGTTCAGCACCACCGCGCGGATCCTGCGCCCCAGCGCGGTGTGGGTCATGAGCAGCGAGAGTCCGGCGACGACGGCGACGACCAGACCCAGGATGAAGATCCGCGACGTCGGCACGGCCGTGCCGAGGATCTCCACGCTGCCCTGCAGCCAGGACGGGGTGCGCACGTCGACGGCGGGGGCGCCGAAGACGTCCCGGGCGAGCTGCTGCAGGATGATGCCCACCCCGAAGGTGGCCAGCAGCGTGTCCAGGGGACGGTGGTACATGTGACGGATCAGCAGCTGCTCCAGCAGGACCCCCAGCAGACCTCCCACCAGGAAGGCCGTCGGGATCGCCACCAGCAGGGAGATCCCGGCGTGCCCCAGGACGCTCTGCACCACGTAGGCCGTGTAGGCGCCCACCATGATGAACTCGCCGTGAGCCATGTTGATGACGCCCATCTGCCCGAAGGTCAGCGCCAGACCCACCGCGGCCAGCAGAAGGATGGACCCCACACTGACCCCGGCGACGAGCTGGGAGAGGATCATGTCCACGACGAGGTCCCCCTCGCCCAGGGTCGGGGGCGCCCGGGCGGAACCCGGCGCGGGTCTCGCAGCTCACTCATCCCCGGACCCCTGATCCTCAGACCCCTGATCCTCAGGTTCCTCGTCCCCTGCCTCCTCAGCCTCCTCCTCGTCGGCCCAGGAGTAGGTCTCCAGGAACGGGTCGGGCTCGGTGAGCTCTCCCTCCCAGATCGTCTCGATCAGCCCGTCCTCGGTGATCCGGCCGATCCTCGGGGTCTTGGTCACGTGCTGGGTCTCCCCGTCCACCGTCACGGTCCCCTCGGGCGCGTCGAAGGAGATGCCGTCGGCGGCTTCGCGGATCGCGGGGACGTCGAAGGATCCTGCCTCCTCGACCATGGCCGCCCAGAGGTGGAGGCTCGTGTAGGCGGACTGCATGACGTCCGAGGTCACTCGGGTCTCTCCGTACTCGTCCTGGAAGGCCTCTACGAAGGCCTCGTTCTCCGGGCTCTGGAGCGTCTGGTAGTAGTTCCAGGAGTCAGCTGACCCTCGACGTTGGCAGCACCGATGCCGTCGATCTCCTCCTCGGCGATGGACACCGAGAGCACCGGCATGGTCTCGGCGTCCAGGCCCAGGGAGTTGTACTGGCGGAAGAACGCCACATTGGAGTCGCCGTTGAGCGTGTTGAACACGGCGTCGGCGTCTGAAGAGGCGACCTGGTTGGCGATGGTGGTGAAGTCGGTGGACCCCAACGGCGTGTAGTCCTCCCCGAGGATCTCGACGTCGTGCTCCTCGGCCCATTGCCGGATGATCATGTTCGCGGTCCGAGGGAACACATAGTCGGAGCCGACCAGGTACAGGGACTCCACGCCCTCCTCCTGCAGGAGGTAGTCCAGCGCCGGAATGATCTGCTGGTTCGTGGTCGCCCCGGTGTAGAAGATGTTCTCAGACGCTTCGAGGCCCTCATACTGGGTGGGGTAGAACAGCAGCGCGTCGTGACCCTCGAAGACCGGGCGCATGGCCTGCCGGGAGGCGGAGGTCCATCCGCCGAAGACGGCGGCGACACACTCCTGGGCGACGAGCCGCTCGGCCCGCTCGGCGAAGGTCGCCGGCTCGGATGCGCCGTCCTCTTCCACGATGTCGAGCTGTTTGCCCAGCACGCCGCCGTCGGCGTTGATCTCCTCGGCGGCCAGATGCAGGACGTCGTTGACCGTGGTCTCGCTGATCGCCATCGTCCCGGACAGGGAGTTGATGAAGCCGATCGTGATCTCCTCACCGTCCACGTCCACGCAGGACTCGACGGCGGCGGCCTCCTCCCCGGCCCGGGCGCCGCAGGCGGAGAGCAGCAGCACGCCGACCGCGCCCAGCGCGGCAGTGGCTCTCAGGGATCGATTGCGATGCTGGTGGTGATCGCCCATCTGGATGGTCAGCTCCTCATTCGGATGCGAGTGGGTGACCGCGCCGTGACGCGGTGGAACCAGCCTCTGGGAGTGGCATTACTCTGACGTTGCTCGGATATTTCTCTTCTGTAAAAGATTCCTGACGCATCGCCTGCTCCCCTCTCCGCACATCCCCTGATATGACGGCGAACAATGGGCTTCACTGGGTTCTCACCATCTTCAGACAGGGATGGTGGAGGAGATTTTTCCCTCACCCCTGAAACATCTTCATGGCAGACTTCTGACACCGGCATCCTCCGGGGTCTGACTCCCGACGATGCCAGGGACGCACGGTATGCACGGGACGACGAGAGGGACCACGGTGCACTTCACTCCCGCAGATCAGGAGAAGCTCCTGCTGGCCACCGCGGCCATGGTGGCTCGAGACCGCCGCGACCGCGGGGTCCGGCTGAACCTGCCCGAGTCGGTCGCGCTGCTGTCCTCCTGGGTGATCGAAGGCGCCCGCGAGGGACGGACCGTCGCCGACCTCATGGAGGCCGGCCGCCACGTGCTCACCCGCGGCGAGGTCATGGACGGCGTCCCCGAGGCCCTGACCGACATCCAGGTGGAGACGACCTTCCCCGACGGCCGGAAGCTCGTCACCCTCCACCACCCGATCGACTGAGGAAGGCCCACCCCATGGCAGGAGCATCATCGTCCGGCCCCGGAGCGATCCGGGTGCGGCCGGGCACCCTCGAGCTCAACGCAGACCGCGGCGCCCAGGAGCGCATCACGCTGGTCTTCACCAACACCGGAGACCGCCCCATCCAGATCGGCTCCCACCTGCACCTTCCCGACGCGAACCCTGCCCTCGAGTTCGACCGTGAGGCGGCCGCAGGCCATCGCCTCGATGTGCCGGCCGGGGCCTCGCAGCGTTTCGAACCCGGTGCCTCCCGGGAGCTCGCCGCCGTCGCACTCAAGGGCCGGCGGCATGTGGCCGGCCTGCAGATCCGTCCGGAAGGAGACGCCTGATGGTCAGCATCGACCGAGCCGCCTACGCCGCCATGTTCGGGCCCACGGTGGGCGACCAGATCCGCCTGGCCGACACCGACCTGTGGATCGAAGTGGAGCAGGACCACACTGTCGGCGGCGAGGAGGCGGTCTTCGGCGGCGGGAAGTCCATCCGCGAGTCCATGGCGCAGAGCGTGGTCAGCCGGGCCGACGGCGCCCTGGACACCGTCATCACCAACGCGATCATCCTCGACTGGTGGGGAGTCGTGCGGGCCGACATCGGCATCCGGGACGGACGCATCGTCGGCATCGGGCACGCCGGGAACCCGGACATCTCCGACGGCATCTCCCCCGAGCTCATCATCGGGCCCTCCACCGACGTCATCTCCGGGGAGGGAAAGATCGTCACCGCCGGGGCGATCGACTCGCATGTGCATCTGATCTCGCCCTCGCAGATCCATGAGGCGCTGGCCACCGGGATCACCACCGTGGTGGGCGGCGGCACCGGTCCCTCCGAGGGCTCCAAGGCCACCACCGTCACCCCGGGGCCGTGGCATCTGCGGCAGATCCACCGGGCCCTGGACGCGCTGCCGGTGAACGTGCTGCTGCTGGGCAAGGGCAACACGGTCTCCCGGGACGGCCTGGACGAGCAGGCGCTCGGCGGGGCGGCGGGCTTCAAGGTCCATGAGGACTGGGGCTCCACCCCGGCGGCCGTCGACGCCGCACTGAGCGCCGCGGACCGCTGGGGCCTGCAGGTGGCCCTGCATTCGGACTCCCTCAACGAGGCCGGCTTCGTGGAGTCCACGATCCGCGCGATCGACGGACGCTCCATCCACGCCTTCCACATCGAGGGCGCCGGCGGCGGGCACGCCCCCGACATCCTGACCCTGGCCGGCCTGCCGCACATCATCCCCGGCTCCACCAACCCGACGCTGCCGCACACCGTGAACACCGTGGCGGAACACCTGGACATGCTCATGGTGTGCCACCACCTGAACCCGTCGGTCCCGGAGGACCTGGCGTTCGCCGAATCCCGCATCCGCGGGACCACGATCGCCGCGGAGGACATCCTCCATGACATGGGTGCGCTGTCCATCACCTCCTCGGACGCCCAGGCCATGGGCCGCATCGGAGAGGTCATCACCCGCACCTGGCAGGTGGCCCACGCCATGAAGCACCGCCTGGGTCCTCTGGGCGGCGGGCTGCCGGCGGACAATGAGCGCGCCCGCCGGTACGTCGCCAAGTACACCGTCAACCCGGCCATCGCCCATGGGATCTCCCACGACGTCGGCTCGGTGGCCGTCGGGCGTCTGGCGGACCTGGTCGTGTGGGACCCCCGGTACTTCGGGGTCCGCCCCTCGGTGGTCGTGAAGGCCGGCTCGATCGTCTGGGGCGCCCTGGGGGACCCCAACGCGTCCATCCCCACGCCGCAGCCGGTGCTGCAGCGCCCCACGTTCGGTGAGCTGGCCGGCGCCGACCACGCCGTGACCTATGTGGCCCCGGGAGCCGTGGATGACGGCGTCGAACAGCGGCTGGGTCTGCGCCGGACCGTCCGGCCTGTGCACCCTACCCGGGAGGTCGGCAAGGCGGACCTGAAGAACAACACCGCTCTGCCGGACATCCGCGTGGAGCCGGACACCTTCGAGATCTCCATCGACGGCGATCCCGTGGAGCCGGCGCCCGCCCAGGAGCTCCCGATGGCTCAGCTCTACTCGATGTTCTGAGGGCGATCTGATGTCCCTGTCTCCCCTCACCGCCGCGCCGTCGTCTGGACCCGCAGCTGCGCCGTCGGACGCCGGCGTCGTCGCGCTGCTGCTGGCCGATGCGCGCCTGCCCTCGGGCGGGCATGTGAACTCCGCCGGGCTGGAGCCTGCGCTCATGGCCGGGCTGTCGCGCTCCGAGGTGCCCCAGTTCCTGCAGGTGCGCGCCCGGACCGCCGCCCTGGTGGACGCGGCGACCGCCGTGGTGACCAGCCGCAGCCTGTTCGCCGCGGGCTCGGAGACG
>NZ_MDSS02000079.1 GCF_001758425.2 Nesterenkonia sp. PF2B19
CCCGCCGAGCCCCTCCCCTGCCGCCCGCCCCACCGCGGCGGCCGAGGCGGCGTCCGCGGACGCGTCCATCACCAGGGTGCTCCACCCGCTCTCACGAGCAGCATCGAGCGCAGTGAGCAGCACCTCCGAGGGCTGCTGCCCGCCGAGGTGCAGCAGCACGCCCCGATGCTCCGGGGTGCTCTGGTCCGCCCGGTGGATCTCGCAGCGCATCGGGGTCCCGGCCCAGTCGACGGTCGGGGCGGAGGCCCCGACAGGGACCTCTGCCCAGTGACCTCGCAGGCCCTGCCAGGTGGCCGGCCGCTCGGTGAAGGCCTCCTGGGCCCGTGCCAGCGCCGTCTCGAGGATCTTGGTGGGGGCGCGGAAGGCGGTGGCGATGCGTCGCACCGCACCGAGCCCGCCCTCGACGTCCTCAGGGGCGACCACGACGGAGGCGCCGTACTCGCGCTGGGCCCAGGCGAGATGGTCCGCGGCCACGCTCAGCCAGTTCCGCTCAGGGCGCATGCGGTGCAGCGAGTCCTCCGGGAGGCAGTGCTCCAGGGCCCAGTCGACCTGCCGGAGCGCAGGCGAGGCGGCGTCGTCGGTGAACACCACCGCACGGAACCCGTAGGTGGCCTCGCGGATGATCTCCACGGCCTGGGCGACGCCGTCGTGCAGGTGCCTGTTCCTGCCGGTGAGCACCAGCATCACCACGGGGATCTTCTGGAAGGCCCGCGGCTTGGGCGCCTCACGCGGGGCGAACGGCATCGTCCCCTGCACCTCGAGGGGAGACTCCCCGTAGCGTGCCCGGGCTCTCTGCTCGAGGGTCTCCGTCCAGGGGCCGGGGTCCTGGTCCGCGGTGGTGATGATGGTGCTCACAGCGTGCTCTCCTTGAGGATGGTGACGGCCAGGGTCTCCGGGGCGGCGTCGGCCGCGATGGCGCTCACGGCGTTCATCCGGACGGCGAGCTGCACGTCCAGCGGGCTCCCGTCGTCCGGGCGCACCCAGTGATGCTCGACGGCCTGCCCGTCGAAGGCCTCCATGACAGGCTCAGGGATCGTGGTCCCCACGGTGACGACGCGTCGAGCGCCGACGTCGGCCAGCAGGCGGCGCAGCCGCTGGGTGATGTAGCGGCGCCATGTCCCGGCGCCGGTCTCCTCGACGAGGTGGAACGCCGGAGGTCCGGGAAGGCGGATCTCGTCGGGGCCGAGCGGGTCCTTCTCCGCGCCGTCGGCCACCAGACCCATGACCACCGGTGACCCGGTGGCGCTCAGGCCTCGGGTGAGCTCCCGAGCGAGGCCCAGATCCTGCGGGTCCAGGTTCAGCACGAACGTCGGCTGGGGGCCGGCCGACGCTCCGGCCTGAGCATCGGTGCCCGCGACCGCCGGCTCGTCCTGACGGGTCGCACCCGTCTCAGGGACGGCCACTCCCAGCTCCTGCAGACGTCGAAGGTGCATCTGCGGGCTGAAGCTGCGGGCGAACTCCTGGGCCCGGCGGGACTGGGCCAGGAACGCCTCGGGCGAGCTCCAGTGCTCATCGACCAGGGCGAGCACCTCGTGGGGCTCGGCGTAGAGGGCGGCGTCGCCGAACAGCGCCTTCATGTAGGGCGGCAGGATCGCCACGCAGCCCGCGGCCAGGGCCTCCATGGCCGCCCGGCCGAACGCCTCCCGGAGGTCCGGGTGGTGCATGTAGACCCAGAAGTCGATGCGGCGCAGGAAGTCGAAGGGCTCTTCCCCGCCGAACGGGATCACCGTCCAACGATCCGGGATCCACCCGATCTTACGCCGAGCGATCTTCGCCCCGCCGAGGATCTGCACGTCGTAGCCCGGCGAGTTGGGGTACGCGGCGAGGATGTCCTCCTTGGTGTCCGGCCACTTGCCCGGCTGGGGGCGGGAATGCCGTCCGATGACCGGCTTCTTGCCGATGAACGTCTCACGCTCGGCCGCGCCCTCCGGCATCTGGAAGATGTTGACCCAGTCCTCGTCCCGCAGCGGAACCTCGGTGGTCTGCTGCAGCACGGTGCCGCGCACGACCGGCCCGATGGGCGCCCAGATCGGGTCCAGGCCGAACAGGCTGCGCACCCGCCGGTCGGTGGCCTCGACGTCGTAGTGCCGGGTGCCGGCGCCGTCGATGGCGGCGTGGTTCACCACGATGACGACATGGTCCGCGGTGACATGGTCGAAGGTCGAGGGCGTGGACCAGATGACCGTGGGGTGCCGGATGACGAGCACCGTGGCGTGGAGCCTGTCCCGCGGAGTGGCCACATGCACTCCCGGCAGGTCCAGGATGCGGCGGATGTGGGTGCTCCACGGAATCGGGTATCCGGTGACCGATCCGGCGGCATGCATCAGGGCCGTGGACAGCCCGGCCTCCGACTGGGCGCGCACCTCCTCGGCGATGCTGCTGGTGGTTCCGCCGGGCAGCCGGAAGTCGGAGATCTGGACGACGTCGTACCGCGCGGCCTCTCCCATGGTCAGCGGGCGCCTTCCCGCGCACCGTCATGGTCGTCCCATGAGACCGTGACTCCGGGAAGGGAGGAGAGCTCCTGCTGCATGCGGTCTCGGCGCACCTGGTCCAGGACCGTGTCCTGCTGCCGGCGGGTCTGGTCCAGCAGCTGGTGGAGCGCGTCGAAGGCGGCGTCCTGCGACCCGGAGGATCGCTGCAGCTCGGTGGTGATCAGCTCCAGGGCGTCCTTGAGCTGGTCCGCCTTGGCGGCGTCCCGGCCGGAGTGCCGACGCACCACGGTCTTCAGGTCCACACGGGTCCGCTTGCCCTGGGACTTCAGCTCGGCCAGCTGCTCCTCGGCGAGCTCCTGATCAGGGCGCGCGTCCGATCGTGCTCCGAGGCGCCCTGCGCCGCGGGCGCGGACCCACCGGGCCCCTGCTGAGGCTCGCGCGCCGAGACCTGGTCCGCTGCCCCGGGGACGGCCTCGGCGGCGTCGTCGCCCAGCTTGACGATGCGGTTCTCGCCGTCGACGTGGACCACCTTGGGGGTGTGCTCGGCGATCTCGGCGTCGGTCCCCATCTGGTAGGAGATGATGATGACCAGGTCGCCGGCGCTCACCAGGTGGGCGGCGGCGCCGTTGATGCCGATCACCCCGGAGCCCCGCTCCCCGGCGATCGTGTATGTCTCCAGGCGTGCGCCGTTGGTGATGTCGACGACGTGCACCTGCTCACCCTCGAGGATTCCGGCGGCGTCGAGCAGGTCCTCGTCGACCGTGATCGACCCCACGTAGTGGAGATCAGCCTGGGTGACCGTGGCACGGTGGATCTTGCCGCCCATGACGGTTCTCAGCATGCGGTGCTCGCTTTCGACTTCGGTCCGCTCGTGAACAGGTGCTGTGCGGGCGCGCGGAACGCCCCCAACAGGGTACTAGAACGCCTCGGACCCCTCCGGTTGTTCCGGAGGGGTCCGAGGCGTTCGCGTGGTGCAGGGATCCGGTCAGCCGCGGCGTCCGGCCTTCGGCGCGTTGGAGTACTCGGCGTCCTTGGTCAGCTCGGCCACCAGCTTCTCGCGGCGGATCGCGTAGACCTCCTCCAGGCGGGCCTGGCGGCGGGCGCGACGCCGCTTGGTGGGCCAGGTGATGATCAGCGTGATGAGGGCGATGAGCGCCACCAGACCGACCACGGCGATGCCGGCGTCCATCCAGAACTGCTCCGGGTAGAGGCGGATCAGCGTGGAGTCCGGGCTGAAGGTCCAGGTCCCGTCGGCGAAGAAGATGCGGTGGAAGGTGTCGAAGAACTGCTGCCAGCTCAGGACCGCGACGGCGGCGGCCGCGGCGATCAGCCCCAGGGTCGCCCAGGCGCCGGCGAAGAAGCCGCGCGCCACTCCACCGGGGCGCCAACGACGCAGCAGCAGGGCGAAGATCAGGGTGAGGAGCAGCAGGACGAGTCCGCCGCCCATGGCAGAGACCATGACCAGCTTCACATCGGTCATGTGGCTGACCTCGGCCTCCGTGAACAGCGGCTCCCCCTCGGGCGCCAGCTCGGCCAGGTACCGGGAGTTCGCGGCGTTGAACAGATAGTCCATCCCGTAGGACCCGTAGAGCAGCCGGTCGGTGACGTCGAAGCCGCCGGCGTCCGCGGGGAATCCGGGCCGGTTGTAGGCGATCCAGAGGAACACCGGGGAGGCCACCAGGCGGATGGCCGCCACGGTGATCATCAGCGGCACGAAGATCGCCACCAACACCTGGAAGAACCGGGAGACCCCCCGCTTGTCACGGGCCACCTCCTCATCCAGGTCGGCATCGGTGATGGCCTCGCCGGACTCGTGGCGCGGCACAGCCGTCGTCGCGGTGGCCTCATAGGGGCGGTACGGCTCCGTTGAGCCGGCCGGCGCAGGCGAACCGGCAGCCGGCGAGGCGGCTGGCGACGCCGTCACGGGAGCGGGGACGGCCGCGGGAGCCTCGGCCGCCGCAGAGATCGACTCCGGGGAGGTCGCCGTCTGGGGGGAGGCCGTCCCCTCCGGCGTTCCGGTCCGCGGCAGCGCGGCCGTCGCGGAGGTGTCCGAGTCCGCAGGCTCGGGGACTGGCTCGGGGACTGGCTCGGGGACCGGCTCTGTCGCCGCGACGTCGTCCAGCGGGCGGGTCGCGTCCTGGTCGGGACGCGACACCGCCGTGGTGTCGCCCTCGCCCGGCGAGGGCGCGGCAGCATCGCCAGATGCCTGCTGTGCAGGTCCGTCCTGGGCCGTGCCCTCGAGCCGATCCTCCGGGAAGTCCGGGGCGTCCTCGGCGAAGGCCCCGTAGTCGAGACCGGACTCGAAGTCGCTGCCGGTCCCGGCGGTCTCCTCATTCTCAGGCCGCTTCGAATTCGCGCTCATGATCGCCTCTCCACGCAGTGCTTTCCACTCTCGAGCGTACGGTCCTGACACGGCATTTCCGTGGAGACCTGCCGCAGAGTGTCGGAACCGCCGGCCGGGCGACGCAGGCTCAGGCCGTCAGCTCATGCGAGCCGGCGTCGTAGCGGCCCAGATCGCCGGTGACACCGGCCCGGTGGGCGCGGCCGCCCAGCACCAGCGTGTACACCCAGTAGGCGGCCAGCACGAGCGCACCGATGCCGATCTTCAGCCACGGCGGCATGGCGCTGGGCGTCACGAAGCCCTCCACGATCCCGGAGACCAGCAGCACGACCACCAGCCCCACGGCCACGGTGATCAGCCGCCGCCCCTCATAGGCCAGTGAGGTCAGGCGCCGCTGCTGCCCCGGCGCCACCCAGGCCCAGAAGATCCGCAGACCCGCGGCACCGGCGATGAATATCGCGGTGATCTCCATCAGCCCATGCGGCAGGATGTTCAGCCAGAACACGTCGGCTGCGCCCTGCTCCGCCATGATGCCGCCGGCGATGCCCACGCCCTGGGCGTTGAGGAACAGGATGAAGGGCACCCACACGCCGGTCACCCCGAAGGCGACCTCCTGGGCGGCGATCCAGGCGTTGTTGGTCCACACCTGGGCCGCGAAGGACGAGTTGGGATGCTCGGAGTAGTAGTCCTCGAACTGAGAGCCGGCATAGGCCTCCCGCTCGGCCTCCGGCATCAGCAGGTCGAGCTGCGGATGATGATAGGTCCAGATGCCGTAGCCCACAGCCACGGCGATGAAGGCCGCCCCCAGGATAAGAGTCAGCCAGCGAATCCGGTAGAACGCGGCCGGCAGCGACTGGGCGAAGAAGTAGGCGATGCCTTCGAAGACATTGCGCCCGAGCCGGTCAGCTGCGTGCGGGCCCGCCCCAGCCGGGCGGAGAGTCCCGCGGCCAGGGAGCCCCCCGGCTCCACCGCCTGCACCATGGACAGATGCGTGGATGTGCGCTCATAGAGGCGCAGCAGCTCGTCGGCCTCCGCCGCGCTCAGGCGGCGCTGGTCGGAGAGGACCGCCAGGCGGTCCCACTCCGACTGATGCACGGCGACGAACGCATCGATGTCCACGGCACCGAGCCTAACCCAGGGCCGGCTCAACACGCTGACGTGCGACGTCGGTCCCAGTACAGTGGGTGTCATGCGCACCGTGATCACCGGCGAGGCCGTCAGACTCGAGCTGCCGCCGGCCTCCGTGGCGGTGCGCGGCACCTCGCTGCTGATTGATCTGGTCATCTATGTCCTGATCTACATCGGCATCCAGCTGCTCTTCGGGTACTACTCCGGACAGATCTTCCAGACCATGGACCCTGCCATGTACGCGGCATTCTCCCTGAGCACCGTGGTGCTGTGCTTCGTGATCCTACCGATCACCATCGAGACGCTCTCCCGAGGGCGCTCGGTGGGCCGACTCATCATGGGGGTGCGGATCGTCCGCGACGACGGCGGCACCGTCCGGCTGCGCCATGCGCTGATCCGCGGGCTGATCGGCTTCCCGGAGATCTTCCTCTCCTTCGGAGTGCTGCCGCTCTTCTGCGGCATGATCAACGCCCGCGGCAAGCGTCTGGGCGACATGGCCGCCGGCACCTACGGCATCCTGGTCCGCCAGCCCAAGGTCAAGCCCATGATGCTGCCGGTGCCCCAGCACCTGACGTCCTGGACCCAGATCGCGGACCTGGGCCGCATCCCGGACCCGCTCGCGCTGCGCATCTCCCGGCTGCTGCGCCGCATGGAGACCACCGGCCGCGGGGACAACCTCGGCGTGCTGCACCGCACCGCCGACCAGCTCGCCGATCAGCTGCGCCCGCACATCTCCCCTCCCCCGCCGCCGTCGTCCTCCATGGACTTCCTCATCGCCGTCATGGCCGAGCGACGCAACCGCGAGTACCGGAGGCTGCGCCGCCAGCAGGAACGCACCGGAGAGCTCAGCCGCCGGCTGCACACGCTCCCGTACTCCTGACCTGGCGACCGCGTCCTCAGGTGTCCGCAGGTGACGTCCTCACCGGTCGGCGCCACAGCCCCGCGATAGGCTGGGATCCATGCCCAGTGCACCCCAGACGACCGTCATCTCCCCCGACGTCCTCGAGATCCTGCGCTGTCCCGTGACCGCAGCACCGCTGCGTCAGGACGGCGACCACCTGGTCTCCGTCAGCGATGACACCATCCGCTACCCCATCGAGCACGGCGTGCCCCGACTCCTGGCCGACGCCGCCTCCAGCACCACCGACGAGGAGACCCCTACCCCATGAGCTTCGACTACAAGATCGCCGACATCTCCCTGCATGAGGCCGGCCGGCACCAGATCCGCCTGGCCGAACATGAGATGCCGGGCCTGATGGCCCTGCGCGAGGAGTACGGCGAGTCCCAGCCGCTGGCCGGGGCCCGCATCGCCGGCTCGCTGCACATGACCGTGCAGACCGCCGTGCTGATCGAGACCCTCACCGCCCTGGGCGCCGAGGTCCGCTGGGCCTCCTGCAACATCTTCTCCACCCAGGACGAGGCCGCCGCCGCCGTCGTCGTCGGTGACGGCACCCCTGAGGACCCCCAGGGCGTGCCGGTCTTCGCCTGGAAGAACGAGACGCTGGAGGAGTACTGGTGGACAGCCAGCCAGATCTTCGCCTGGCCCGGTGTGGATGAGGACCCCGCCAAGGGTGCCAACATCATCCTCGACGACGGCGGTGACGCCACCCTGCTGGTGCACAAGGGCGTCGAGTTCGAGGCCGCCGGCGCCGTCCCCTCGGCCACCGAGGAGGACCCGGAGGAGTACCGGATCATCCTGGAGACCCTGCGGTCCTCCCTGGCGGAGAACCCGTCTCGGTGGACGGGTGTGGCCAGCACCCTGCTGGGTGTCACGGAGGAGACGACCACCGGAGTGAACCGTCTCTACCAGCTGGCCCGCGACGGTCAGCTGCTCTTCCCGGCGATCAACGTCAACGACTCGGTGACCAAGTCCAAGTTCGACAACAAGTACGGGATCCGCCACTCCCTGCCGGACGGCATCATGCGCGCCACCGACGTGCTCATCGGCGGCAAGGTCGCCGTGGTGTGCGGCTACGGCGACGTCGGCAAGGGCGCGGCCGAGGCGCTGCGCGGACAGGGCGCCCGGGTCATCGTCACCGAGATCGACCCCATCACCGCGCTGCAGGCCGCCATGGACGGCTACCAGGTGTCCACCCTGGAGGACGTCGTCGGCATCGGCGACATCTTCATCACCACCACCGGCGGCAAGGACATCATCTCCGCCGAGGCGATGCAGCAGATGAAGGACAAGGCCATCGTGGGCAACGTCGGCCACTTCGACAATGAGATCGACATGGCCGGTCTGGCCGCGATCCCCGGCATCAAGAAGGTGGAGATCAAGCCGCAGGTCCACGAGTGGGTCTTCCCGGAGGCCGACGGCCGCTCCATCATCGTGCTCTCCGAGGGCCGCCTGCTGAACCTGGGCAACGCCACCGGCCACCCCAGCTTCGTGATGAGCGCCAGCTTCGCCAACCAGGTGATCGCCCAGATCGAGATCTTCGCGAAGTCCCACAAGGTCCGCCCCGGCGACGGCAGCTACCAGAACGAGGTCTACACCCTGCCGAAGATCCTCGACGAGAAGGTCGCACGTCTGCACCTTCCCGCGCTGGGTGCGACGCTCACCGAGCTGTCCAAGGACCAGGCCGACTACCTCGGCCTCGACGTCGCCGGCCCCTACAAGCCGGAGCACTACCGCTACTGACCCCTGACCCGCAGCCCCGAGGCAGAGCACCAGCACAACGACGCGGCCCCCGCCCAGGGAGATCCGGGCGGGGGCCGCAGTGCGTGATGCGGGTGAGTCCGGAGCGGACGTGGGCGCACACCCGCCCACAGCGTCGAGGGGTCATTTCTCCGTGCACCTGGTGCAGCTTACGCGCGTCACCCGCGCGGAGATGTATGGAATTATGACCCTCGATGGGAGCGCTCCACGGGAGCCACACCAGGCGCCACGGCACACCGCCCTCAGCACCGGGGCGCGGGTGAGGTCTCAGTCCCTGAGCAGACGCAGATGACCCCGAGTGAGGGCCGCCTCCGGAGTAGGCGGTTCCAGGCGGGCGCGGCTCTCCCGGGTGGGCAGCGTGCCTGGGGTGTGGGAGCCGGTGTCCTCCTCGGAGGAGGACCGCCCTGCCCGACGTGCGCCGGCGTCGTCGTCACGGTGGCGGACGGCGTCCGCCAGGGCGAGGAGGTCGTCCTGCGGCTCCGCAGGAGTCGACGGGTAGTCCAAGCGCACCACTTCCCAGCCGCGCGGCGGGTTCACCGTGTCTGCGTGGTGGCTGCACAGGTCATAGGTGTGGGGCTCGGAGTACACGCTCATCGGCCCCACCACGATCGTGGAGTCTTGATAGCTGTAGGTCAGCGTGGCGACCGCCGGTCGCTCACAGCCGCTTCGAGTGCATCGTCGCGAGGAATCCACGGTGCACCACCCTAGCCGACGTCACGGACAAGGACCGGGAGGCGCACCGGCGGACTCGGGTCCGCAGAACGGGTCAGTGCCGCAGCCGCACCGGCACGGTCCGGTCCGGGTCCCGCAGCAGGTCCACGGTGCTCAGCGCGAGCCCTCCCTCATCCTGGGTGGTCAGCGCCGCATACAGCCCCGGAGCAGTCTCCTCCACGACGACGGCGACGGCGTCGCCGAGGTCCTCCGGCTCGAGGGTCAATGCCCCCTCCGCAGGCACGGTCACCTCTTCCGCCGCGGAGAATGTGCCGTCCGCCTCCACCAGCCGATAGGTCACCTGGCCCTCCGCCTGCAGGCTGGTGAGCCGCAGCGAGGACTCACCCACATCCGGGATGAGCGTCCCGGAGCCTTCGGTCAGCGGCACCGCGGAGGCCTGCCAGGAGAAGTCCGTCGCGGAGTCGCCGTCTCCTCCGGCCACGCCGTGGCTGGACACCGCCGCATAGGTGGGCTCATCGGATCGGAGGACGACGTCGTAGACCCCGGCCTCCAGCCCCTGCAGCGGGACCGCGTCCACCTCGCCGGGCTCCACGGTGAACACGGCCGGGTTGTCCAGCAGCTCCACGCCGTCGTCGCCGTAGACCTGCAGCTCCAGGGTGGTCCGTGACTGTCCGGCGGAGTGGATCCACAGCTCCGCGGGCCGAGCGGCGGGGTCCTCCTCGGTGGACTCGGGCACCGGGACCCCCGGCATCACGTGCTCGGTGTCCGGTGCGGAGATCCCCGGCAGGAAGTCCACCCCTTGACCGGTCAGGCCCACCGCCCGCGAGGACTGCACCTGGGCGGTCACGGGGGCTCCGGAGGACTCCACGGAGATCCCCAGCTCGGCGTCCGTGCCCGCCAGGGCGGCGAGGTTCACGGTGCGCACCGTCTCCCCCGGCACGACCAGAGTCCGGGTCCCCGAGGAGCCCCGGTGCCCGTCGGTGTCATAGCCGACCACCTCGACGGTGGCGGGCCGGTCGTACGGATTGGCCAAGGTCAGCAGGGCGGTGGCCCCAGCGCCGAGCTCAGGGCCGAAGAACCAGTGGGAGCGCTGCGGGACCGTGCAGTCCCGGGTGGCCAGACCGGTCACTGGTCCGGTGTCGGCGGCGTAGGTGTACCGGGCGGCGGCGGCGCCGGAGGCTCCCTCGGGCAGCGCCTCGATCTCCAGGAACGGTGTGCGGGTCATCGCGCCGAGGACCTCATAGACCACGTCGCCGGTGACCGTCTCCTCCGCCTCGGTCAGCTCGGTGGTGTTCACCCGATACCGCTCGCCCAGCTGTGCCCACGCGGCCGCCGGGAAGGTGCCGGCGTCGTCGGCGGCGAGCACCAGGGCTTGGAAGCGACCGAGCGCGGAGTCGTCGCGCTGCCGGTACTGCAGCAGCCCGTCGGTGGTCAGCGAGGCGGCCAGCCCCGGCATCGGCGGGCAGACGTGGGCCGTGCCCGATCCCGCAGCCGGGAACGCAGCCGCATCCACCGGCGCCGGCTCCCACGTCTCCCCGCGCGGTCCTGCACCGCCGATCCCACCGCGATCCCTGCCACGCCCGCCGCGACGACGACGGCGAGCACCCGCGCTCCCGACCCGGGAGGTCGGGGGCTGCGCCCGGTGGCCTGGCGACGCTGCTCTGCCTCCTCGCGGCGGCGTTGTCTCTTCGCCTGACGGAGGTGGCGACGGACCGTCCGCGCGTTCATGGCCGCTCCCCTCGTCCGTCTGCAGGTTGTCCATCTGCGGATCGCCCGGCCGTGTGCCGTCCGGCCATCTGTGCGAGCTCCTCATCGCCGGCCACCGGGAGCAGTCGGGCCCCGCGGGCAGCGGCACGGCGATCAGCACCACCAGCAGCAGGAACCCTCCCACCAGTCCGAGCATCGGCCACCGGTACGGGCTCGAATGCGAGGCGGTCAGCACACCGGAGGCCTCTCCGGCGGGCAGGTGGAAGCTCTGCGCCCACGTGCCGCCCGGTGCCGGCTCCAGGTCCTTCCCGTTGAGCTGTGCGGTCCAGCCCGAGGCCTGCGCCGTGGCCATCCGCAGCATCAGATCCTCCTCCGCCGCCAGGGGCTGCCCCTCGGCGTCGCGGAGTCCCTCGAGGTCCACCTCCACCTGTCCGTCCTGGGAAGGCAGCAGGGCGACCGTCTGCCCGTACTGGTCCACCAGTCGGGCCCAGGAGGTGGAGGCACCCTCCACCTCCTCCGTGGTGAGGACTTCCCGGTCCTCCGGCACTTCGGCCCGCCAGAGCAGCCCACGGTCGGTGGGGCCGACTGCGATCAGGCCGGAGGCGGTGTCCACGGCGTCCACCAACGGTGAGTCCTCCACGGAACGGATCAGCACATGCCCGACCCCGAGCTCCTCCATCAGGGGACCCACTTCCCCGGAGCCGGGGGTCACCAGCGAGGCGACCAGCTGCCCCAGCCGACGGTCCCCGGCGCTGAGCTGGCGGTCCGGCACACCCCCTGCGGTCACCACGGCGCGTTGGGCGTCCAGCATGCGTCCCTGGCCGGAGACGAGCTCGCCGACCACGCCCTCGCTGCCGGCGTCGAGAACCAAGGTGCGCTGCTGCGCCGGCCCGGTGCCCTGGTCGGCCGCGGTGGCGGGCACCTGTCGCACCTGCCCCGGGGCGATCTGCACGAGGTCCTGGCTCACCGGGGTCAGCGCCTCGCCGGTCAGATGCGCCGACGGAAGGGCCCGCGGCACCGCCCAGGAGCCCAAGGACGCCACCACCGCCAGGACCAGCAGCGTGGCGGCCACCGGGGCCGCCGTGGCGCCCCAGCGGGGCAACGCACGCGGCAACCGGTCCAGGGACCCGACGGCGGCGATCAGCAGACAGAAGGCCATCACCGTGACCAGCGGTCCGACGTCGGCGGAGATCAGGGCCACGCCGTCGTCCGCGACGGCCAGGCGCGACGCCGCCGCGGAGAGCCCCAGGGCGCCCAGCAGCACCGCGCCGGCGACGAGGGCATGGGTGCTGCGCGCGGTGGCGGTGGCGATTCCCAGCAGGGCGACCAACAGCAGCGGAGCGCCGACGATCAGCGCCAGCCGCAGGCTCCACAGGTCCCCGGTGAACAGCTCCGGGATGGCGCTCCCCTGCAGGCCGGCGAGCGGATCGAAGGGTCGAGAGTGGCCGAGCAGCTGCTGCCACAGGGGCGCATCCGCGGCGCTGATCGGGCGGGTCGGATCGGAGAGCAGCACCGCCACGACGTTCTGGCGGGTCAGCAGGGCGGAGCCGAGCATCGGCGCGGCCAGAGCCAGCGAAGGCAGCGGCATCAGCCACAGCACCCGGCCCCGACGGCGCAGCACCAGCGCGCCCACCACGCAGACCAGCACCGCCAGCACCAGCAGGACCGGCGCCGCGGCGGTGACCACGGCCAGCAGCAGCGCGGCTGCCGCCGCGTGCTCCCAGGAGGCGGCGTACAGCCCGGAGCCGCGGCCGGAAGGGTCCAGGTCCAGAGCCCGGACGGCTGCGAGCAGCACCAGCGGCAGCAGCACGTGGACCAGCACGACACCCACCCGGCCCTCACCGAGCGCGATGTGCAGGCTCGGCACCCCCACCCAGAGCAGCGCCGCGACCACCCGTACGGTGGCCCGATCGGTGACCAGCCGTGAGGCCAGCCAGGCGGTCAGCCCGGCCAGCGGCAGGGCCAGCACCGTCAGCCACATCAGCACCAGGGAGGCGTGGCCGCCGGTGAGCAGAGACAGGATCAGCAGGACCAGAGCGAAAGGATCCGCGCCGGCCAGGGAGCCCAGACCCTCCGGGGCGATGAGGCTGACCGTGGACGCGGCGATCTCGGCCGTGGACGGCGTCACCGGCAACGCCGCGCCACCGGTCAGCGCCTCGGCGGTGAGCAGATCACGGAAGACCAGCAGGGAGATCCCGGTCAGGCCCAGCAGCATGAGGAACAGGCCCAGGCGGTCGCCGGAGCGTCGGGTCGGCATCTGATCGAACTCGCCGTGGGCGGAGTCCTGGCCGAGCAGCGCGTCATGGTCGTCCTCATCGGCGGTCCGTGCCCCCGCCAAGCCGTAGCCGGCATGCTGCGGGGCGACGGTCTCCGCGGTGGGCAGCCGCCGCCGATGGGCGCGCAGCGCGGCCGCATCCAGGCGTGCGGCACGCTCGACGAC
>NZ_MDSS02000007.1 GCF_001758425.2 Nesterenkonia sp. PF2B19
CGCGGGATCCGTGCCCGCGCCCGGAACGGCCGCGCCCCGCTCTCCCCAGCAGGGGTCTCCGGCATCTTCGGCGCATGGTTACGCGTCCGGCCCGGCGATGCAGCCCTATCGGCCGGCTGGCCCTGCCCAGCCCGGATTCCCGCCTCCGGCAGCGCCGTCCGCTTCGTCCTCTGCGGGGGCGGCCGCCCACCCGCACCAGGCACAGGTGGCCCCCTACGGCCAGTCCCCGCACGCTGGCCAGTCCCCGCACGCTGGCCAGTCCCCGCACGCTGGCCAGTCCCCGCACTCCGGCCAGCCCCGCACGCTGGCCAGTCCCCGCACTCCGGCCAGCCATGGTACGGCGGCCCCAGCGGCCCCGGTGGCAGTGGCAGCAGCGGTGGTCCAGGAGGCCCTGGCCACCACAGGGCTCCCGCTGAGCCGGAGAAGAGTCGTCGCGGAGTCGGCATGCCGCTGTTCCTGGTGGGCGTGCTGGCGGCCGGCCTGATCGGCGGGGGAGTAGGTGCGGGCGCCGTCGGACTCCTCGGCGGGGACCAGCAGGTCGACGTCGGCGGCTCCGGCATCCAGATCAACAACCCGGAGAGTGCCACGGCGGTGACCGCGGCCGCAGCCAAGGCCTCGCCGTCGGTGGTGACGCTGTCGGTGGCCGGCTCCACTGCGGCCGGCTCCGGCTCGGGCATCATCTTGGACGACGAGGGCCACATCCTCACCAACACTCACGTGGTCACCCTCGGTGGGGCCACTGCCGAGGCGGAGATCCACGTCAAGCTCTATGACGGCTCGGTGCGCACCGCTCAGGTGGTCGGCACGGACCCGCTCTCCGACCTCGCTGTGGTCCAGCTGGAGGACACCGAAGGCATCGAGCCCGCAGAGCTGGGCGCCTCCTCCGACCTGAACGTGGGCGACCAGGCGATCGCCATCGGCGCACCACTGGGGCTCGACGGCACCGTGACCGACGGCATCATCTCCACCCTGGACCGGACCATCTCGGTGGCCTCCGCCGCCGTGGAGGAGGAGACCCCGGACGCCCCCGAGCCCGAGGAGGAAGAGGACGGTGAGGGCTTCGAGTTCTACTTCCCCGACCTGGAGACCTCGCCGTCCCAGGGGTCCATCCACCTCAACGTGATCCAGACGGATGCCGCCATCAACCAGGGGAACTCCGGCGGGGCCCTCGTCGACTCCGAAGGACGGGTCATCGGCGTCAACGTGGCCATCGCCTCCACCGGCGGCGGGATCTCCGAGGCGGAGGCCGGCAGCATCGGCGTCGGCTTCTCCATCCCCATCGACTACGCCCAGCGTGTGGCCGAGGACATCATCGCCGACGGCGAGGCCTCCCACGGGCTGCTGGGCGTCACCGTGAACGCCGCGGGCGCCGGCGAGCAGCCGCTGGAGTCCGGCGGCAGCTTCACCACCGGTGCCTACGTGGAGGAGGTGGCTGACGGGTCCCCGGCGGCTGAGGGCGGGCTTCAGGAGGGCGACATCGTCACCCACGTGGATGACCGTCGGATCGACGACAGCCTGACCCTGACCGCCACGGTCCGCGAGTACCGGGCAGGGGAGACCGTCTCCGTGACCTATCTGCGCGACGGCGACGAGCACGAGGCCGAGGTCACCCTCGGCGGGATGTGAGGCTCCGATGACCTCTGACCGGCGCTCCACCCTGTACAGCCCGGACGCCCTGATCGACGTGCTGGGTGTCCGCCGCGTGCTGGCCTTCGGCGCCCACCCCGACGACGTCGATTTCGGCGCGGCCGCCACCGTCGCGGCGCTGGCCGAGCGTGGAGTGGACGTCACCCTCTGTCTGCTCACCGCGGGCGATGCCGGCGGCTTCGAGACCGGGCATGACCGAGTCGAGATGGCGCGTCGTCGCCAGGCCGAGCAGGAGGAGGCGGCCGCCGTCCTCGGGGTCCGCGAGGTGATCCTCCTGGACGAGAAGGACGGCTGGGTGGAGCCGACGGCTGACCTGATCCGCCAGATCGTACGGGTGATGCGGCAGGTGCGGCCCGACGTCGTGATGTCCCCGCACCCGGAGCGGGCCTGGGACAGGATGCAGAAGTCCCACCCGGACCATCTGGCCTGCGGCGAGGCGGTGGTTCGTGCCTGCTATCCGGCGGTGGAGAACCCCTTCGCGTTCCCGGAGCTGGCGGAGCAGGAGGGGTTGGAGGCCTTCAAGATCCGACACCTGATGCTCATGGCCGCCCCGGAGGAGCGGGTCAATCTGCGCGTGGAAGTCAGCGGCTACGAGGACAGGAAGCTGGAGGCGCTGCGCCAGCACTTCAGCCAGCACCCTGATCCCGCGCGGATGGAGGAGTTCGTGCTCACCCGTCTGCGGCGGATCCATGCCGCCGCCGGCATCGTCGACACGTCCTCCGAGGGACCGGCAGAGGGACTGGCTGGGGGGCTGGCTGAGGACTTCCACTGGGTCGTGGTCAACGGGCCGGACACCTTCGCCGGCTTCTGAACACTGCCCGGCCCCTCCGGGAGGAGCAGAGCTCGATCGAGGAACAGTGCTCGACCGAGGATCAGGGCTCGACCAGGACGCCGTCCTCGTCGGCGTGCAGCATCGCGCCGGGACGGAACACCACGCCCCCGAACTCGACCGGCACATCCTGCTCGCCGGTGCCCTCCTTCGAGGACTTGCGCGGATTCGATCCCAGCGCCTTGACACCAAGGTCCAGCTGAGCGACGGCGGTCCGGTCGCGGATGGCGCCGTTGATCACGACCCCCGCCCACCCGTGGGCGACTGCCGCCTCGGCGATCATGTCGCCCATGAGGGCGGACTCCAGGGAGCCGCCGCCGTCGACTACCAGCACCGCTCCGTCGCCCGGACTGTTCAGCGTGGTCTTGACCAGGGCGTTGTCGCGGAAGCAGCGGATGGTGCGGACCGGTCCGGCGAAGCGGGTCCGCCCGCCCAGGTCCTGCATCTGCAGGGAGACCGACTGCAGGCTCTCATCGGCGTCATAGAGATCGCAGGTGGTGAACTCAGCGGTCATCGTCGACTCCTCCTGGAGGTCATTCCTCGTCGTCTTCGTCCTCGCCGGCGGACGTGCCGCCCCCGTACTGGGGGCCTTCGGTGATGCGGTCGCGCAGCGGGATCTCCACGATCACTTCGCCGGTGGGCCTCTCTTCCCCGCGGATCTGCTCCGCGGTGACCAACAGCTGCTCATAGCCGCCGATGGCGCGCAGCGTGATGATCTCCTCCTCCAGCTCTTCGGCGCTGTAGCTTCCCAGGGAGCTGGGAGGACGTTCGTCGGAGGGCAGCAGCCAGACCTGGTAGGAGAGCCCATCCAGGTCCGCCACATCCTGGAAGTCCACATAGCCGACGTCCTCGGAGGCTGAGAGCACCGCCTCGGCGGTCCCGCCCTCCGCGAGCTCGAGCCCGTCGAGCACCCGGGCGTCCTCGGCACCGTCGGCGGTGGCGACCACGTCCTGGCCGCCGGTGAACCGCCAGACCAGCACGACGGCCAGCAGCACCACCACCGCGAGTCCGGTGAGCACCATCCAGCGCTTCATGATCGGTTCGCGCTTGGCGGTCTCCTCCGTGTGGGTGGAGAACTCCTCCACCATGCCCATGCCGACTTCCTGATCCCCGAGGTCGAGGAGCACCTCCTCCAGCAGGTGGGCCGGAGGCACCGTCGGGTGGGCGGTGAAGATCTCCGCCAGGGTGCGGCGCGCGGCCAGCACCCTGGTGTCCCACTGCTGGGCGGTGCGTTCGTCAGCATCCAGGACGATCTCGTCCAGCAGGGAGCGTTCCCGGTCGTCGACGGCGTCGAGGGCGTAGACCTCGGCGAGCTCGACCAGCAGGTCCTTGTCCAGGTCTGCGGCGATCTCCCGGGTGAAGTTGCGGTTGACCCCGGTGCCGCGCTCCAGGTCCCGCCGGGTGACGGCGGCCCGGAGGATCGGATCGAACTCCTCGTCGCGGGCGCTGCGCTGGGTGTGCAGCCGGGTCATGCCGTCGCGCAGCCGGGACTTCACCGCGGGGATGGCGGCGCCGACGGTCTCCGCGATCTGTCGGTGGGTCAGCCCGGTGAGGTAGCTCAGCGCCAGCGCTTGGGACTGAGAGTCCGAGAGCACCTCGAAGTCGCCGAGGATCTCCTCGGGGAGCCCGGCCACGCCGCCGCCGTCGGAGATCGCCGCGAGGCTGATCGGGGCCACGGAGCCGTCCCGGAACCTGTCCACCATGATCCGGTGGGCCAGCGGCACCAGCCATTCCAACACCAGCTCGTACTCGCTGGGGCGGTAGTCGGCCTCCGCCTCGGCGTGCTCGTCGGTGAGGGTCTCGGAGGCGGCGGTCTGCAGCCGCAGGTCGCGAGCCCGCACGTCAGCCTGGTCCCACAGGTGGTGATAGACGGCCACCAAGGATGCGTCGGCGCCGGCGGCATCCTCATGCATCAGCAGCGCCAGACCGTAGACGACGTCGGCGGTGGCCTCGTAGAAGGCTGCGAAGGAGGCCTGATCCCCATGGGCGGTGGCGGTCAGCAGTTCGCCCAGCGTCGGGTCCTCGGAGAGCTGCGGCGCCGTCGTCGGCTCGGCGCTCCGGGAAGGCTCCCCGGTGTGTGCGCCGGGATCCTGCCGCGGATCGTGTCCCGGGGCGTCGTCAGGCGCGACGGACACCCCCGACGTCTCCTGGTCCTCGGGGTGAGGCTGGTCGCCGTCACGGCGCGGGGAAGCAGTCTCCATGTTCCGTGAGTCTAGCGACCGGGACCGCCCCCGCCCGGGACCGACGCTCGGAGTCGGCGGGATGTCGGCCGGCGGACCGCTGGACGGAAGTCCGGAGGAGGTTCAGCGGGCGCCGTCGAAGCCGTGCTGACGCCAGGCCTCGTAGACGGCGATGGAGACCGAGTTGGCCAGGTTCAGGGAACGCCGCGAGGGCAGCATGGGGATGCGCACCTTCGCGGTGATGCGGGGGTCGTCCTTGACGTGGTCGTCCAGCCCGGTGGACTCCCGGCCGAAGAGCAGCACGTCGCCGGGTCGGTAGTCGACGGCGGTGTGCCCGGTGTCGCCGTCTCCGGTGAACGCGAAGACCCGCTCGGGGGCCAGCGCCTCCCAGGCCGCCTCCAGGCTCGGATGGACGGTCATCACCGCGAGGTCGTGATAGTCGAGTCCGGCACGGCGCAGCTTCGCATCGGCGAAGTCGAAGCCGAGAGGTTCGGCGAGGTGCAGCTGCATGCCGGTCACCGCCGCCAGGCGGATGAGGTTCCCGGTGTTCCCGGGAATCTCCGGCTGGTCCACGAGCACTCGGATCGGATTCTCCACGGCGACCATCCTACGACGCGTGCGGCGGCCCGGCGCGCCGCCCGCTACGTCTCGTCGGGGGAGGCGAGCTGGTCTCGCAGGACCCCCAGCAGATGGCGGTCCACCACATTGGCCCGCGGTGAGGTGCCGAGCTGGCCCACGATCGCTCGCGCGGCGCGTCCGGCCGCCGACGGGGCCGAAGCGCCGCCGCGGGAGGCCTCCACCACCGGGGACAGCAGGCTGCCGTCGGGGGAGTGGAGCATCACCTGGTGATCCACGGTCAGCACCACCTCGTGACCCCGTTCGTCGAGCAGCCGCTGGGTCAGCGTCTCCCGGAGCCGGCGAGCCTGAGCGCCGACATCCGGAAGGGCCAGACTGCGTCCGGCGGCGCGCAGCACCTGCCCGTCCCATGACGCGGCCGGGGTGGGCACCTCGAGCGCGAAGACCACGGTGAGCCGGTCGCCGCAGACGACCACATGCTCGGCGCGTTCGCCTCCTGAGGAGCGACGGCGCCCCCGACGATCCACCGTCGGAGCGTCGAGGTGGACGTCGTTGAACAGCCGGGCCGCCGGCAGCTCGTCGAGCACGTGGCGCTGCAGGACCTCGATCGTCCGTTCGTGGCGGCGCTGGACCCGGCTGCGCCCGAACAGCCCGTGGGACCGGAACTCGCCGTGGACGCGCTGGCTGGTCAGAGAGAGGGAGAGCGGCCGGGGATCGGAGAGCGCCGGCCGGTACTCCGGAGGCAGATGCGCAGCGCCCGAGGCGGTGCGCTGGGCCCCCCGCTCCGAACTGCCGCGGTTCCGGCCGCTGGGAGCCGCCCAGGTGCCGGAGGGACCGTAGCGGACGGCGTCGACGTCGTCGGTCGACTCCCCGGTGCCGGTGCCGCCGTCGCGGCGGGTCCGGTCATAGGCGGCCCGGGACTCCGCGGAGCGCAGCACCTCCCAGGCCGCCTGGATCCGGTGGAAGTCCTCAGCGGAGCCGCCCCTGTCCGGATGGTTGTCCCGGGCCAGGCGCCGGTAGGCGATCCGGATGGTCTTCAGATCGGACTCCGGAGGCACGCCGAGCACGCCGTAGAGGTCTGCGCCGGGGACTCCGGGGGAGGACTGGTTGCTCATCGCTCCCTCACGATAGCGCCTGATCCTGCCGCCCCGCCCGTCGGCGGCCACGGATCAGCCCACCGCGGACATCGGCGGTGAGAGCCCTGCCAGCCCGGTCGCCGGGGAGCTCGTAGAATCAGGGGACGATGACGAGTCCTTCCCGGTACTTCGACCATGCCGCCACCACACCGGTCCGTGACACCGCAGTGCGCGTGCTCACCGAGATGATGCCCCGGCTGGCCAACCCGGCCTCGCTGCACGGGGCCGGACGCCGTGCCCGCCTGGAGGTCGACGAGGCCCGGGCCCGTCTCGCGACGACGCTCGGCGCCCACCCCAGCGAGGTGATCGTCACCTCCGGCGGCACCGAGGCGGACAACCTCGCGCTGAAGGGCCTCTGGTGGAGCCGCCGAGCGGAGGATCCCCGCCGTCGTCGGGTGCTGCTGCCCGGCATCGAGCACCATGCCGTGCTCGACACCGCCGAGTGGCTCGAGTCCCAGGAGGACGCCGAACTGGTCCTCCTGCCGGTGGGCGCTGACGGTGTGCTGGACCTCGAGGCCTCCTGCGCCCTGCTGGAGGAGCTGATCGCCGAGGAGCCGGAGTCCGTGGCGCTGGCGACCCTCATGTGGGCCAACAACGAGACCGGGGCCCTGCAGCCGGTGGCCCCGTTCGCCCGAGCCTGCGCCGCATACGGCATCCCGCTGCACTCGGACGCCGTCCAGGCCTTCGGCGGCGAGCCCGTCGGAGCGGAGCCGGTGGACTTCGCCGCCAGCGGCGCGGCGACGCTGGCGGTCAGCGCGCACAAGATCGGCGGCCCCGTGGGGATCGCCGCGCTGCTGGGTGCGCCGGGACGTCCCCCTGACTCCGGTGCTGCACGGCGGGGGACAGGAACGGGACATCCGCTCCGGGACTCTGGACGCCGCCGGACTGTGCGCCTTCGCCGCCGTCGCCGAGGAGGTCGTCGCCCAGCGGGTGGAGGAGTCGGCCCGGATCGCCGCGCTGCGGGACACGCTGCTGGAGGCCGTGATCGACGTCGAGGGGGTGACCCTGCGCGGTCCGGACCCGCGCACCCACCCGGAGCGCCGCCTGCCGAACAACCTGCACCTGACCGTGGACGGCGCCGAAGGGGACTCGCTGCTGTTCATGCTGGACATGGCCGGCTTCGACACCGCCACCGGGTCTGCCTGCACCGCCGGTGTGCCGCGGCCCTCCCATGTGCTGCTGGCCATGGGGCTCAGCGAGGATCAGGCTCGCGGCGCCCAGCGCCTCACTCTGGGGCACACCACCACCGCCGACGACGTCGAGGCGCTCGCCGCCGCCCTGCCGAGAATCATCGCGCAGGCTCGGGCGGCAGGGATGGCCGCCGGGCGGTGACCACGTCACGGGTGATCTCGGCGTGGCCCAGGTGCTGACAGATCTCCTCGAAGACATGAAGCAGCACACCATGGCAGGTGACGGTCCACTGCTCGTCCCGGCCCGCAGGGAGGGCGGCGGGCGCCGCTGACCAGTCGGTGGCGGCGATGTCGTCGAGGAAGGCCTCCCGGGCCTGTGCGGCGAGCTCCAGTGCCTGGGCGGCCGGCATCTGCGTGGTGAACTCCCCGTCCCGGTCGCGGGGCACCGGCACGCCCAGGTTCACCGACGACGACCAGCGACGCATGACGCCGCAGACATGGACCAGCAGCTGCACCGCCGAGTTCGTCGAGACCTCGGGGCCCGTGTGCTCGCCGAGGTCGCGGCCGGCGTCGGCCTCCTCCAGGGACCCCACCAGCGTGACGAGCTG
Source organism: Nesterenkonia sp. PF2B19 (assembly GCF_001758425.2). Taxonomy (GTDB): domain Bacteria; phylum Actinomycetota; class Actinomycetes; order Actinomycetales; family Micrococcaceae; genus Nesterenkonia; species Nesterenkonia aethiopica. The sequence continues at coordinate 8,107 of NZ_MDSS02000007.1, forward strand.
GTCGAACTTCTGCAGGATGAAGCGCAGGAGGATCTCGTCGCGCAGATCAGTGCTGGTGGGCGTCCTCATGTCATGCCTCCATCTGGTCATGCCGTCATCTGGTCATGCCGTCATCTGGTCGGTGAGCGCCTCGGCGGCGTTCCGGGTGCGGCTGACCAGCCGCAGGGCATCGGTCTCGCTCACCGCGGCGAGCTGGTCCCGGGCCGCGGAGGCCAGGGGCGTCACGGACAGCGCCGCCAATGACGACGACGGCATCCCCAGCGCCTGCCAGGGCTCGCTCAGCCGCCGGGCCAGGACGCTGACCTGCGGCGTCTCCTGCATCGACCGGGGGACGGAGCGCAGCAGTCCGGCATGGAACCGGGTGCCCTCTTCGACGAGCCCGGCAACCCGCTCCCAGTCGCCGGTGGTGAGGGCCGGCACGGGCAGGCCGAAGCCGTCCACCCGGGTGCCGGTGGGGGCTCGGTGGTCCTCCACATGCTCCAGCAGGGGCGCCTCGCCCAGGTCCAGCAGCACCTCGTCAGCCCCGGCGGCGCGCAGCGATTCCACGACCACGCCGATCATGCGACGGGTCTCATCCCGGGGCAGGGCGCGGATGGTCCGGTAGCCGCTGACCGTGGGCACCGAGCCGGTGCGCACCCGCTGGTGGTCAGGCTCGAGGAGCACCACCCGCAGCGCGGCAGGAGCGCAGGACCGGCGCACGTGGGCCAGGTGCTCGGCGGCTCCCGCGGCCAGCGAGTCGGCCAGATCCCGGCGGGCCCCGTGGTCCACCAGCAGCTTCTCCCCGCCCGGCAGCGCCAGCTGGGCGGCCAGGCTGACCGGTCCCAGCAGGTGCAGCACCAGCTCCGCGGGCTGGTCGTCGCCGCCGTCCTCCGCGCGCGCCCCTCGCACGTCGGCGAGAGTGTCGACGTCGGCGCGCAGCAGCTGCACGGCACGCCGATGGTCCGCCCCGGGCCGGTCCACCAGCCGCCAGCCGTAGGAGGTCAGCTCCGCAGGCAGCTCGGCCAGCATCGCGATAGCGCGTCCGCGCAGGGTGGCGTGGTGGCCGCGGGCGGGCAGCTCGGCCAGGGCCGGCAGGTGGCCGGAGAGCTCCTCCTCCAACCGCTGGGAGGAGACCAGGGACTGGTCGCCGGGCATCACGCCGTCGGCCGTGGCGAGCACCGCCTGTGGGCGTGTGTCCTCGGCCTGCTCAGCCTCGGGTCGGGTACGCCCGCTCATCGAACCTCACGGGAGCCGCCGGGGCGGGACGGGTCGGGGGTCGATTCGGAGGCGGAGATCGCCTGATGGTGGCGGATGACCTCCTCGATGATGAAATTGAGGAACTTCTCCGCGAACTCCGGGTCCAGCTGGGCGTCTTCGGCGAGGCGCTTGAGCCGGGCGATCTGGTTTCGCTCGCGGGCCGGATCCGCCGGGGGCAGCTGATGACGGGCCTTGAGCACCCCCACCCGCTGGGTGGCCTTGAACCGTTCGGCCAGCAGATACACGAGCGTGGCGTCGATGTTGTCGATGCTGGCGCGCATCGCCAACAGATCCTCCAGGACCTCCGGGTCCACGTGCTGGGCGGCGTCGCCGGCGCGCTGATCAGGGCTCGAAGTCATGGTTCCAGCTTACGTCGATCCGGCGGCGCCCACGGTCGGGATCTGCCCTCAGACACGCCGGAGAACCGCCTCAGGCGCCGACGGCGGGCTGGTAGTTCTTCGACCGGGCGGTGTCGATCGTCGCCTGGCCCAGCACCCGCGTGCCCTGGTACATCACGGCGGTCTGTCCCGGAGCGACGCCGCGCAGCGGCTCCTCCAGCTCGACCACCAGCCGTTCCACGCTGTTCCCGCCTGCGTCGCTGTCCAGGCCGTCGCTGTCGGGTGAGCCGACGGCGTCGTCGGCCCTCTGGACCCGCGCTCGGGCCGGGACGGGGTCAGCGTGGGCCCGGATCTGCAGATCCACCGGGAACCAGTCACCGGTCTCGGCCTCCTGCACGGCGGGGCCGGCCCAGGAGAGTCGGATGCCGGTGAGCCGGTCGATCTCCAGCAGCTCCTGGGGGCCGGCCACCACCGTGTTGTCCTTCGGCCGGATCTCCAGCACGAACCGGGGCTTGCCGTCGGGGGCGGGGCGGCCGAGCTTCAGCCCGCGCCGCTGACCCACGGTGTAGGCCTGGGAGCCTCATGTTCGCCGATCTGCTCACCGGCCGGATCGAGGATGGGGCCGTTCTGCAGGTCGATCTGCTCGGCCAGCCAGCCGCGGGTGTCGCCGTCGGGGATGAAGCAGATGTCATGGGAGTCCGGTTTCTTCGCCACGGAGAGGCCACGCTCGGCGGCCTCGGCGCGCACCAGCTCCTTCGACGGGGTGTCGCCGAGCGGGAACAGACAGTGCGCCAGCTGCTGGGTGGTCAGTACGCCCAGCACATAGGACTGGTCCTTGGTCCAGGTGGCGGCCCGGTGCAGCTCCCGGGTACCGTCGGGGCGGTCGACGATCGAGGCGTAGTGGCCGGTGGCCACGGCGTCGAAGCCCAGCGCGATCGCCTTGTCCAGCAGCGCTTCGAACTTGATCTTCTCATTGCAACGCATGCACGGATTGGGGGTCCGACCGGCCGCGTACTCGGCGATGAAGTCGTCCACCACGTCGGTCTTGAAGCGCTCGGAGAAGTCCCAGACGTAGAACGGGATGCCGAGCTTCTCGCAGGCGCGCCACGCGTCGGAGGAGTCCTCGATCGTGCAGCAGCCGCGGGAGCCTGTGCGCAGGGTCCCTGGCATGCGGGAGAGGGCAAGATGGACGCCGACCACCTCGTGGCCGGCGTCGACGGCGCGGGCGGCCGCCACGGCCGAGTCCACGCCTCCGGACATCGCAGCAAGTACCTTCATGACGCCTTCCAGGGTCTCACAGCCGCCCGGTGCGCTCCCAGTCCGGAGGAGCAGGGGCGGTGAGGGTCCGCTGAGGTGGGGCGGACATAAGGCTCACAGCCGACCGGTGGCCTTGAGCCGGATGTAGGTGTCGGCCAGCTGAGGCGGCAGCTCATGCGGAGTCGCGTCCACGACCTCCACCCCCATCGAGACCAGCTGCGCCTTCTTCGCCTCTCGCTCGATGATCTCCCGTTCGGCGGCAGCCGCGCGGTACACCTCGGTGGCGGTGGCCCGTTCCACCGTCCTCCGGTCCAGGTCGGGATCGCGCACTGCGGCCAACAGCACCAGATGCTTGGCCGTCAGGGCCGGCAGCACCGGCAGAAGCCCTTCCTCCAGGGAGCCGGACTCCAACGAGGTCAGCACCACCACCAGGGCGCGCTGGGAGCTGATGGCCTCCACATGCGAGGGCAGCTGGGAGAAGTCCGCCTCCACCAGCTCCGGGTCCATGGTGGCCATCGCGTTGACCATCTGGTGCAGGAAGTCACCCGACGACGACGAGCGGGCGCGCGCCACGATGCCGCGGTCGAAACCGATGAAGTCCACCCGGTCTCCGGCCCCGGCGGCGAGCACCCCGAGCAGCAGGGAGGCCTCCATGCCCGTGTCGAGCCGCGGCTCGTCGTCGATGCGGGCTGCGGACGTGCGGGAGGAGTCGAGACACAGGATGACCCGCCGGTCACGTTCGGGGCGCCACGTGCGCACCACCAGATTGTGCCCGGCGCCGGTGCGCCGACGGGCGGTGGCGCGCCAGTCGATGGAGCGGACGTCGTCACCTCGCACGTAGTCCCGCAGCGAGTCGAACTCGGTGCCGGCCCCGCGGATCTGCACCGCGGTCTGGCCGTCGAGCTCACGCAGCCTCTGCAGCTTCGACGGCAGGTGCTTGCGGGACCGGAACGGAGGCAGCACCCGCTGCAGGTGCCTGGAACGGTGCACCACCTGCCGGCCGGCGAGCCCCAGCGGGCCCAGGGAACGGACCGCCAGCGTGCTGGCTCGCCAGGTCGCCGCGGCGGCTCGGGCGCAGCGGGACGCTGACCCGCCGCAGTCCGCCCGGCGGGATGTCCACGGGGGTCACCGGTCGCAGCGACCCGGCCGAGGGCTGCCAGCCGTCCTTCACGGAGCCGCGCAGCCGCCGGCGGCCGCTGTGATGGAGCACCGATTCCGCCGTCGTCGTGCGGCTCAGCCGGACCGCCGCGCCGGGGACCCTCTCCACCCGGACCTGCCGCGGGGAGCCGGCCAGCATCATGTCGACGACGACCAGCCCCACCAGCAGCGTCAGGCAGGTCCACCATGCCCAGGCCACGGGGAGCGCGACGACCACGACGCTCAGCGCCAGAGCGACGTACAGCAGGCGGCGGGTCAGCACCATGGAGGGATCCTCACATCAGGTGGTCGGAGGGAGAAGGGCACAGGGCGGCGAGGGCTCAGCGGGGCACCGGCACGGTGGCGAGGATGCCCTGCAGCACATCGTCGACGCGGACTCCGTCCATGGAAGCCTCCGGGCGCAGCGAGACGCGGTGCCGCAGGCAGGGCAGCGCCAGCGCCTTGACATCGTCGGGAGTGACGAAGTCCCGCCCGGAGAGCCAGGCCCACGCCTTCGCGGAGTTCATCAGCGCGGTCGCTCCGCGCGGGGAGACCCCCAGCTGGAAGCTGGGCGCCTGGCGGGTGGCCCGGGCGATGTCCACGATGTAGGCGATCACCTCAGGAGCCAGGGACAGGCCCAGACTTCCCGGCGGGCGGCCCTGACGTCCTCCTCGGAGGCGACCGGACGCACCCCCGCGTCGGCCAGGTCGGAGGGGTTGAAGCCGGCCGCGTGGCGGCGGATGACCTCGATCTCTTCGCCGCGCTGCGGCAGCTCGAGGGTGATCTTCAGCAGGAAGCGGTCCAGCTGCGCCTCCGGCAGCGGGTACGTGCCTTCGTACTCCACTGGGTTCTGCGTGGCGGCCACCAGGAAGGGGTCCGGCAGAAGGCGTCCGATCCCGTCCACCGAGACCTGCCGTTCCTCCATGGCCTCCAGGAGGGAGGCCTGTGTCTTCGGCGGAGTGCGGTTGATCTCGTCGGCCAGCATCAGGTTGGTGAAGACCGGCCCCTCCCGGAAGGTGAAGTCACCGGTGGCCGAGTCGTAGACCAGCGAGCCGGTGACGTCTCCGGGCATCAGGTCCGGGGTGAACTGGACCCGGGCCGTGTTCAGAGACAGCGACGCCGACATCGCCCGGACCAGCAGCGTCTTGGCCACGCCCGGCACTCCCTCGAGCAGCACATGGCCGCGCACCAGAAGCCCGATGAGCACACCGGTGACCGCCCCGTCCTGGCCCACCACGGCCTTGGCGACCTCGTGCCGCACCTGGTGGAAACGGTCGCGGAGCGTGTCCATGGCGCCGACCCCGGAGTTGGCCGCTGCGGCCGGGTGCGGGGTGGAGCCCTGGGGAGCAGGGGCCTGGGGAGCGGGGGCCTGTGGCGGAGTCTGGTCGGACTGGTGTGGGATCACGGTGCTTCTTCCCTCGGCGTGGTCGGCGGTGTGGGGTCTTCGTGTGGTGTCGGGCCGTCGTGTGATGCTGCGGCATCCTGCGGGGCGGGCGGCGTCTGCGACGGACGGAGGATCTGACGCGGCCCATGGCCGAGCCGGATCCGGACCTCGTCCTCCAGGGCGGCCAGCCCCTGGGCATATCTCACCATGGCGGTGTTGCCGCTGACGGCAGCGGCGTCCACGGTGCGGGCGATCTCCTGCTCGCTCCGTCCGGTCTGGGCCGCGACGGCGCCGATCACCTGCTGCTCCGGAGTGCCCGGGCCGAGTCGCAGGAGTCGGGCCAGGCGCAGCAGATGCGCGGAGCGCAGCGTCCGTGAGGCCTCCGTGGAGGCGTCCGCCTGCTGGTAGAGCCGGCCTCGCCCTTCGGCGGACTCGGAGGCGGGGACCTCCACGGGCAGCGGCTCCACCACCACCGGGCCGTGGCGGCGTCCGGCCACGAGGATGAGCAGCAGCGCGCAGACGAACAGCCACCAGGTGAGCATGTCCACCCAGTCCGGCATGAAGTCCCAGGGGGAGGCCCATTCGTCGGCGGACAGCGTGTCCACGCCGGACGGGGTGTACCAGATCAGATCGGACTGCTCGCCGAACAGGCCGAGGGCCAGCGCCGCGTTCCCCTCGGAGGTGATGTGGCGGTTGGTGAAGGCATCGGGAGCACCGAAGACCAGGCCGGCGTCGGTGGCCGCGAGCACGCGACCGACGTCGTCCTGCGTGGGGTCGGGCCGCCCCAGGAAGCACCCCGCCTTGACGTCGTACAGCTGGCCCGGGGCGCGTATCGTCTCCGCGCGCTGAGCCGCGGGCACCGTGCAGTCTTCCCCGGCGTCGAGCACCTCGGGCACGTCCGTCGTGGAGGAGTGCGGGATCGCCCGGGCGGGGGCCAACCCGCCGAGCGCCTCCTCGCGGGTGGCGGCCGACGGGGTGATCCACACTCGGGGCCGATCCTGGGAACGGAGATCGCGGGTCAGCGAGCGGCTGGCCTCCCAGCGGTCCTCGTGGACGACGATCGAGGCCTCGGGCATGTCCTCCAGCAGAGCGCGCGCGCTCTCTGCTGTGGAGGCAGGATGGATCTCCACTCCCTGGTCCTGGAGGACCGCGGCGATCGCGGCATAGCCGTCCAGCTCGGTGTTGTTCAGCCCGTAACGTTCCTGGTCCTCCACGGACAGCAGCTGGACCACGACGGAGAACAGCACCCCGATGATGACGAGCAGGAGCCACAACTGCCAGCGACGCAGGGTCGAGCGCAGCGCGGCGGACAGGTTTCGCACCGTGGGCGGCCGGGTCTGGGACTCACGGGGCGCGGCGTCGTCCGGCGCCGGGAGGACGGGGGAGGACGGGGCTCCGGACCGCTGCGGGATCGGTGCGGTCATCGTGGCGCCACCACCTGAGGCGCTGCCGGGGACTGGGATGTCTGGGGCTCGGCCGCAGCGAGCGTGGCGTCGAGCCCACTCAGGTCCTCACAGTCCTGGGCGGTCAGTGAGCGGCCGCCATAGCGGGAGAGGTTGAACAGCTCGGCGGCGGTTCCGATCCGCGGCCCATGGGAGGGAAAGACAGCGGTGAGCTCACGGGCCGCCTCCGTGGCGGTGCGTCCCATGAGCTCCGTGAGGATCTCTCGCTCCTCGGCAGCCCGGACCACCGCACGGTACAGGTCCCGGAAGCACTCGTCGGTGCGGCCGGCCCGTCGGTGTTCCTCGGCCCGAGCGCGCAGCTCGTCGCTGCTGATGCCCGGTTCGATCGTCAGCGCCTCGTCGGCGCCGCCGGTCCGCTGCAGCCGCGGTCGGACGAGCAGGATGATGAGCACGATCGCCGCGATGAGCAGCACCATGATGATGAGCGGACCATAGGGGATGTCGACGCCGCCGATGGAGCCCATGCGGTCACTGAGCCACGCGAGGAAGTCCTCGATCGCCTGTCGCACCGGCCCGGTGAACTCCCTCTGGTACGTCGGGTCCGCGAGCTCGCGCTCCAGCAGTTCCCGCCCCTCATCGGGGCTGGGCGTCAGGGGCGTGGAGGCGCTCAGCGGCGACGGCACCGGACCAGGCAGGTCCGTCGGAGGAGTGATGGCGACCAGGAGCATGGGCGGGATTCACCTCGGCTGCCCGAAGTCCGGGCCCTGCCCGTCACGGCCGGAGTCGTCGGACCCTGGCTGGCCGCGGGGGTCCTGGGGCGGCCTGCCGTAAGGGTCCCCGCCCGAGGGATCCTGCTCGTGCGGGTTCTGTCCATAAGGGTTCTGTCCATATGGGTTCTGTCCATAAGGGCTCTGTCCATACGGGTTCTGTCCATACGGGTTCTGCCCGTAGGGATTCTGGCCAGCAGGCGCCTGGCCGGAGGGGTCCTGGCCATAAGGGTTCTGCCCGTACGGAGACTGGCCATACGCAGACTGGCCATACGGAGACTGGCCATACGGGTTCTGCCCGTACGGGTCCGGACCGGGGCGCGGCTGGCCGAAGGGCCCCTGTCCGTAGCCCGCCCACCCCGGCTGCGGCGCTCCCCACGGGGGCCCCGAGGTCACGGTCGGCTCGCCCAGATGCTCCAATGAGGCAGGGATCACCGTGCCGTCGTCGGAGGCGCCCTCGGCGGCGGCCAGCAGGGTGACGTCCGCGGACTCCTGGTGGATCCTGCAGTTCAGATACATCACCGAGACCAGAGCACCAGCCAGGCCGAGGAAGATCGCGCTGACCGCGGAATCGAAGAAGGAGGCGAGCACGAAGAGCACCGTCGAGGCACCGGTGCCTCCCTCCGGAGAGGTCATCGCCATCTCTCCGCCGATGCCGGCGACGATGCCCATCGGCAGGGAGGCCACCAGGGTCATCACGACCAGGAGCAGATAGATCAGAGCCACCGTGCCGATGTTGATCCACCACCGGCCGCGGTTCAGCCGCCAGGAGCGAGCGATCGCCGCCAGAGGGCCCCGACGTTCCACCAGGACCACCAGGGGGGCGTACATGAGTCCCGCCGTGAGCCAGGCCGCCAGGAGCAGCAGGCCGGGGAACGCCACGATCAGACCGAACCCGATGGTGACGACGGCGGTGATCACCGTCGTGGCGATGACCGCCAGACCGACCACGAAGAGCAGGACGTTCATGACCACGATGTGCAGCAGCAGCCAGCCGATCCTGTCAGCGCGCAGGCGCAGCACCTGCATGAAACCCGTCCGATAGCCGTAGGCGGCGCGGAGGGTCGGGATCACCATCAGTGCGAAGGCCACCGTGAGCACGAGGTACTGGACCACGGAGATCGCCATCATCCCGCTCCAGAACCCCATGCTGGAGAACAGCGAGAACAGCAGCTCCTCGTCCTCGAAGGCCATGGGGTCATACATCAGTCGCATGAATCCGCCCATGGGCATCGTGGCGTACATCACCAGAGAGAGCAGGAAGCTGATCATGCCGGCCGCGAACGGCACGCCGACCACAGCCTTGGGGGAGTGTCTGATCATCGTGAACCCGCCGCCGAGGACCTCGCCGAGGGTCATGCGACGGATCGGGAAGACCGTCCCTGGCCGGGCGGGCGTCGGCTCCTCGGTGCTCCACTGTGCGGTCATGGGTCCCCTTGCGATCACATCTGCGGACTAGGCTGAGACTTTCACCCTATAGCCCGGGCCCCTCGGCTGACACCCCTATGACATGCACGGCGGTCGGTCGTGAGGGCCCCGTCATATATCCTGGCGGGACGGACCGTGCGCGGGCTGGACGAGAGGAACAGGAGAGCTGATGAAAGCCAGGATTCTGGTCGTCGACGACGATGAGGCGCTGGCCGAGATGATCGGCATCGTGCTGCGCAACGACGGCTTCGAACCCACCTTCTGCACCACAGGAGATGCCGCCCTCGACGAGTTCCGCAGCACCAAGCCCGACGTCGTGCTGCTGGACCTCATGCTCCCCGGCAAGGACGGCATCGAAGTGTGCCGCGAGATCCGCGACGAGGCCGACACCCCGATCATCATGCTCACCGCGAAGTCGGACACCGCCGACGTCGTGCGGGGCCTTGAGGCCGGTGCCGACGACTACGTGCCCAAGCCCTTCAAGCCGGCCGAGCTCGTGGCACGGGTCCGGGCTCGGCTGCGCCCGGCTGAGACGCAGACTCGGCCCGACAGCGAACAGCTGAGCATCGGCGACCTCACCATCGATGTGGCCGGTCATGAGGTGCGCCGCGGCGAGACGCGGATCTCGCTGACCCCGCTGGAGTTCGACCTGCTCACCGCCTTGGCCAAGAAGCCCTGGCAGGTGTGGAATCGGGAGATGCTCCTCGAGGAGGTATGGGGCTACCGGCACCAGGCCGACACCCGCCTGGTCAACGTGCACGTCCAACGCCTGCGCTCCAAGATCGAGAAGGACCCCGAGCACCCGGAGATCGTCCAGACCGTCCGGGGCGTGGGATACAAGGCCGGCGGACAGGGGTAGGACATCACCGAGGACGAGAGCCGCGCCTCCGCCTCCCGAGCAGTAGCGTCCACGACCGGATCCATCCCGGTGATCCGGCAGGCCCGCACCGAGCGCCGACGACGGCGGAGACACCGGAGGTCCGGGAGAGGGAGCCCGCTGCCGGGCTGTTCCGCCGTGCCGGTCGACGTCTGGCCCGCATCCCGCGGCTGTGGGGACGCTCGCTGCTGTTCCGCGCCGTGGCCTTCACGGGCCTGCTGACCATGCTCGGCACGGGCCTGGTGGCGGCCTTCCTGGCGCAGCAGGTGACCACGGGTCTGTTCCAGGAGCGCTTCGACCAGGTGGAGCTCGAAGCCGCCAACGGCATGCAGCGGATCCGCAATGAGTTCAGCTCGGCCTCCACCGCCGACCGCAGCGAGGCCGACCGTCTGGTGGAGTCCACCCTCTCGGAGCAGGAGGACACCGGCTCCCAGGTGCGGCGCTACGTGTACCTGCTCCCGTTGGACGACGAGTCCGACACCCGTGCGGTGGCCGGTCGGATCCCCATCGGCGACGAGGTCGCCGCTGAAGAGGTGGTGTCCCAGGAGCTGCGCGACGCCGTGGCCGGCGGCACCGGCCAGTACTGGCAGTCCGTTGGCTTCACCCGGGATGGAGTGGAGGTGCCCGGAGTCATCTTCGGCACTCAGGTCACGCTGCCTCCGGGGACATCATGGGCCTGTACTTCCTCTACGACTTCTCCACCGTCCAGGACACCTTGGCCTTCCTGACCAGGATCATGCTGCTGGCCGGACTGGCGCTGCTGGTGCTCAACATGGCGGTGGCGGCCTGGGTCACCCGCTCCGTCGTCTCACCGATCTCGCAGGCCGCCGAAGTCTCCGAACGTATCGCTGCGGGCCAGCTCGACCAGCGGTTGGCCGTGCGTGGAGAGGACGAGATCGCCCGGCTGGGCATCTCGTTCAACCGGATGGCCTCGAACCTGCAGGAGCAGATCACCCAGCTGGCGAACCTGTCCAAGATGCAGCAGCGATTCGTCTCCGACGTCTCCCATGAGCTCCGCACACCCCTGACCACGGTGCGCATGGCGGCTGAGGTCCTGCACGAGTCGCGGGAGGACTTCGACCCTGTCAACCAGCGTTCCGCGGAGCTGCTCTATCACCAGGTCGAGCGTTTCCAAGCGATGCTCTCGGACCTGCTGGAGATGTCGCGCTTCGACGCCGGCGCGGCCGAGCTCGCCCTCGCCGATGTGGACCTGCGCAGCCTCGCCGAGGACGCCCTGACTGCGGCCCTGCCGCTGGCAGACCAGTCCCGGACGCAGCTGTCGATCGTGGTCCAGGGGGAGGACTTCGTCGTGGAGGCGGATCCGCGGCGCATCGACAGGATCCTGCGGAACCTGATCAACAACGCCATCGAGCATTCTGAGGCGCGGCCGGTGGACCTGGTGATCGCCTCCTCGCCGACTGCGTCGGGGTCGCCGTGCGGGACCACGGGATCGGCATGAGCCCGTCGGAGGTGGCGCATGTCTTCGACCGGTTCTGGCGTGCGGACCCTGCGAGGGCCCGCACCACCGGCGGCTCCGGGCTCGGCCTGTCCATCGCCACGGAGGACACCCGACTGCACCAGGGCGCGCTCGACGCGTGGGGCCAGAAGGGGCAGGGCTCCTGCTTCCGGCTGGTCCTGCCCCGGAGGCTGGGGGAGCCGTACCGTGCCTCGCCGCTGGCGCTGCCGCCGGTCTATCGGTCCTCCGACCGCCGAAGCATCGCCACCCCCGTGGACGGCACACCCGTCACCGGGGAGGTCGACCATGACCGGATCGCCGAACAGTCGCTGCTCGAGCCGAAGGAGGGGAGCTGAGGATGAGCCGTCGCCTGGCCGCTCTGATCGCCGCCCTGGCCGGGGCCGCCTGGTGGCCTCCGGCTGCACGCCCATGGTGCCCACCGACGGGCCGGTGGGCACCTCCGAGCTCGACGTCGGCGGAGACCCCGCCTATTCCATCCAGGCGGCCTCTCCGGTGCAGGGCATGGATCCGGAAGAGATCGTGCTGGGCTTCATCAACGCCGGAGTGGAGCCGACCAACCAGTACGAGGTCGCCCGGGAGTACATGACCGACGAGGCAGGAGCCCGATGGAGCTCGGGCGCACGCACCTTGGTCTACTCGGGGGACCCCAATGTGCTCTCCATGGGTGATGACAGCTACTCGGTGCAGATGGAGGTGGAGTCTGCGGTGGACGAGACCGGGATCCTCACCCAGTTCCCGGAGGGGCAGACCCAGACCGAGGAGTTCGAACTGGAGCAGGTCGACGGCGAGTGGCGCATCGCCGATGCGCCCGAGGGCACGATGGTGACCTCCGGATCGTTCCCCACGGTGTACGAGTCCCATACCCTCTACTTCTATGATCCGCAGCAGCGGTACGCCGTGCCGGACATCCGCTGGTTCCGCAGCAGCCGCACAGGCGTCCCCACAGAGATCGTCAGTGCGCTGCTCGACGGCCCGGCCACGTATCTGGAGCCCGCGGTGACGTCGGCCTTCTCCGACGGCACGGAGCTGCAGAGGCCCACGGTCCCCGTGGAGGACGGCACAGCCGTGGTGGACCTGGACGCCGAGCACCTGCGCGGAGCGACGGCCCAGGAGAGGCTCCTGATGAAGCATCAGCTGGAGATGGTGCTCCTCGACCTGCCCACGGTGCGGGAGGTGGAGATCATCTCCGGCCAGACCGAGTACGAGATGCCGGAGCAGCCCACCGACACGTTGGACATCGAACGGGACCCCAGCGTCAGCAACACCCAGGTCGGAGTCCTCGACGACACCCTGGTCCGCGTGCAGGATCTGCAGACCCTGTCGATCGGCAGCCTGCCGGACATCTCGGAGCTGGAGCCGCAGAAGCCCGCCGTGCCCGCCCAGGCGGAGGAGATCTTCGCCTTCCTGGACGGTGAGGGGGAGCGCCTCTACCATCTGCGGCCGCACCGTGACCCGGACCTCGTGCTCACCGGAGAGAACCTCACCCGGCCCTCCATGGACAACTTCGGATGGACCTGGACGACCTCCCGGGACGATGACGGCTCCCACGTCCACGTGGCCGCCTATGACGAGACGCTCTCCCAGTCGACGCTGGAGGTCAGCGCCGACTGGTTGGAGGCGCTCGACGTCGAGGCTCTGAGAGTCTCGCAGGACGGTGCGCGCGCCGTGGTCGTGGCCGACGACGGCGGCGAGTCCGGGCTCTACCTGGCCGGCGTGGTCCGCGACTCCTCCGGGACGCCGCGCGGGCTGGGAGAGCCCATCGCGCTGCAGACCACCACGCCCCCGGACGATGTGCGGTGGCTCGAGTCGGACGCTCTGGTGGCCTGGGCGAACTCGGAGGACTCGGCGGAGACCGCCGAACGGGTGAACCTCAACGGTTCCAGTCAGGCGATGGGCAGCCCGTTGCTGGGACTGCAGAACATCTCGGCCGGTGAAGGGGTGCGCACGGTCTTCGCCGAGCGGGTGGACGCCCCGTACAACTCCCGCAGCGGAGACAGCTGGGACATCAACGAGCAGGTGGAGGTCCGGGACTACGCCTTCCCCGGATGACGGATCCTGCGCTCCGGCCCCGTGTGCTGCGGCCCCCGGTGTGCTGCGGCCCCGGTCGGGTGCGCTCGTCGTCTGCCGCGTGGCACGCTCCTCCCCAGCGGCGGTCGGCCCGGCGAGGACACGCCAGACTCTCCACAGTCCATGGTAGGAGGCTCCTGCCGGTGACCGCGGTCGGGGAGGATGCCGGCATGGGTGCCCACCGTTCCTCACGGCCCACGGGCTGGACGTCCTCGCTGCGCCGCGCGGCACGTGAGCTGGCCGGTGTCCTGTCTCCGGTCTGGTGCGCCGGATGCGGCCGGGAGGATACGGTGCTGTGCCGCGACTGTGCTCAGCTGCTGGCCGAGAGGACGAGTTCGCCGTTTCGGGCGGAGGACCAGGCCTTGGCGCTGCCGCTGGTGCCCTCGTCGGCGGGGGAGGACGACGGGATGGGTGTGCTGCCCGTGGTCGCCGCCGCATCGTACGACGGCGTCGTCGCCCGCGCGATCCTGGCGTTCAAGGACCACGAGGTGGTCGGCCTGTCGCGCCTGCTGGCGCCGGCGCTGCGCGCCGCCGTCGAGACTGTGGGCGAACCTCAGAGGGCACGGGACGGTGAGGGCCATCCGGGGTGGGACGCGGGGCTCCAGGGGCGGGTGCAGCAGGCTGGGCCGTTGCTGGTCACACCTCCGCCGACGCCGGCGTCCCTGCTGCGCCGCAGCCACCGGCCTGTCGATCATCTGCTGCGCGCCGTCGGGCTGAGGCCCACCGGCGGACTGGTGACGGTGATGCCCTCCGCGCACTGCGCTCGCTGCTGCGGGCGGCCGCCAGAAGACCCGCGGATCGGTGGCTCGACGACGGGCCCTGCGCGGCACGCTGCGGGTGACGGCCGCCGGACGCCGCAGGCTGCCCGGAGCGAGGGTGCTCCTCGTCGACGACGTGCTCACGACTGGGGCCACCCTGCATGAGCTGCATCGCGTGCTCCGCGAGGTCGGCGCGGATGTCTCCGGGGCCGCGGTGGTGGCCGCCGCGCGTCGGGACAGGAGCGCCGGGGGAGGGCCTGCTCGGAAGCCCTCGGAGAGTTCCGGATTCCCCCGTGACGAATGGAGCGATTCGTCCTAGGGTGGAGTATGGGTATCTTCACGATGGGTCCCATCGCAACGGCGACGGGACGAGTGTCCTGGTCGGCCGCTGTGCTGTCATCGGAAACGAGGAGGACACCATGACCCTTCAGGTCAGCTACACCGGACGGAACATCCAGATCCCCTCCGCCTTCAAGGAGCACGTCGAGGACAAGCTCGACAAGATCGAGCAGCTCGCGGACAAGGGCCATCGCCTGGAAGTGAAAGTCGCCTCCGAGAACTCCCACCGTCGCGCCGACACGGCGCTGACCGTCGAGATGACCGTCATCGGTCGAGGCAAGGTGGTGCGCTCGGAAGCCCAGGCCGAGGACAAGTTCGCAGCGTTCGAGATCGCGCTCAACAAGCTGACCGAGCGTCTCCGGCGCGCCAGGGACCGGAAGAAGTCCCGCGCTCACAACGCCTCCCGCAACGGAGCCCCCGACGTCGCCACCGCGATGTCCGGACTCGAACCTGTCCCCACCGACCGGCCCCTCTATCAGCAGGTGCTGGACGCGGCCGCCGCGGACGACCAGCCGCCGGGCGAGGATGATGGGGACAGCGCGCCGATCAAGATCCGGCGCAAGGTGTTTCCTGCCGAGCCGATGAGCGTCGATGCCGCCGTCGACGCGATGGAGCTGGTGGGACACGACTTCTACCTGTACGTCGACGCCGAGACGGGACAGCCCTCGGCGGTGTACCGACGTCGTGGGTGGACCTACGGCGTCATCTCGCTCGATGCCGAGCACTCGACGGACACGCCGATCACGGAGGAGCGGAGCTACCGGCCGGAGAACGGCACCTCCCCTCGGAAGGTGGGGGTGGCCTGAACGGAGGACCCCTCGGCCGACCTTGACGGGCCGGACCGGAGAAGGTCACCGTCGACAGTGACGCAATGATCAGGACGACGGGGTCCGGGCGAGACGCCCGGGCCCCGTCGACCTGCCGGGGCTCGAGAGCCCCGGCGACCGTGCTGGGAGTCTTTAGGCGCAGTCCAGCCTCAGCGCGTAGACTGACACGCGGCTCCGTGCAGGTGGTCCCCGACACATGGGAGCGCCAGTGGATGAGCCGAGCACCGATACACACCTGATGGAGAACCGGCCGTGCCTACTCTGCTCGAACGAATCCTCAAGACCGGGGACAAGAAGATCCTCAAGACGCTGCGCGCCTACGCGGACGCCGTCAACCTCTTGGAGGATGAGTTCAAGGAGCTGTCCGACGCCGAGCTGCGCGCCGAGACGGACCGTTATCGTGAGCGCCACCAGGACGGCGAGTCGCTGAACTCTCTGCTGCCGGAGGCCTTCGCCGCCGTCCGTGAGGCGTCCCAGCGCACCCTGGGGCAGCGCCATTACGACGTCCAGCTCATGGGAGGCGCCGCGCTGCACCTGGGCAACATCGCAGAGATGGGAACCGGTGAGGGCAAGACGCTGGTGGCGACTCTGCCTGCCTATCTGAACGCGCTGACCGGCAAGGGCGTGCATGTCGTCACGGTCAACGACTACCTGGCGAAGTACCAGTCGGACCTGATGGGCCGCGTCTTCCGCTTCCTGGGCATGACCACCGGAACCATCACCAACGATCTCCGGCCGGCTCAGCGGCGTGAGGCCTACGCCGCAGACATCACCTACGGCACGAACAATGAGTTCGGCTTCGACTTCCTGCGTGACAACATGGCTCAGTCCCTGGACGATCTGGTCCAGCGGGAGCATCACTACGCGATCATCGACGAGATCGACTCGATCCTGATCGACGAGGCCCGCACGCCGCTGATCATCTCCGGCGCGGCCTCCGGCGACATCTCCCGGTGGTACACCGACTTCGCGACTCTGGTGAAGAAGCTCCACAAGGACGAGGACTACGAGGTCGACGAGAAGAAGCGCACCGTCGGCGTGCTGGAGCCCGGAATCGACAAGGTCGAGGACTATCTGGGCATCGAGAACCTCTACGAGACCCAGAACACCACCCTCATCCAGTACCTGAACAACGCGATCCGCGCCAAGGAGCTCTACAAGCGGGACACCGATTATGTGGTCGTGAAGAACGAGGTCCACATCGTCGACGAGCACACCGGCCGCATGCTCAAGGGCCGCCGCTACAACGAAGGGCTGCACCAGGCCATCGAGGCCAAGGAGGGTGTGCGGATCAAGGCGGAGAACCAGACCCGCGCCACCGTCACGCTGCAGAACTACTTCCGTGGCTACGAGAAGATCTCCGGCATGACCGGCACCGCGGAGACCGAGGCCGCCGAGTTCATGTCCACCTACGGGCTCGGCGTCGTCCCGATCCCGCCGAACAAGCCGCGACAGCGCGTGGACCACAATGACCTGGTCTACAAGAACGAGGTCGTGAAGTTCGACGCGGTGCTGAAGGACATCATCGAGCGGCACGAGAAGGGCCAGCCTGTCCTGGTCGGCACGGAGTCCGTGGAGAAGTCTGAGTACCTCTCCAAGCTCCTGGCGAAGGCCGGCATCCGGCATGAGGTCCTCAACGCGAAGAACCATGAGCGGGAGGCGGCGATCGTCGCCCAGGCGGGTCGCAAGGGTGCGGTCACCGTGGCCACCAACATGGCCGGCCGAGGCACGGACATCATGCTCGGCGGCAATGCCGAGTTCAACGCGGTCCATGCGATGGAGAAGCTCGGCCTGGATCCGGTGGAGGACGCCGAGGAGTACGAGGCCACGTGGGACGAGGTCTTCACCGCGGCCAAGGAGGAGGCGGAGAAGGAGGGCGACGAGGTCCGCGAGCTCGGCGGCCTCTACGTGTTGGGCACGGAGCGTCACCAGTCCCGCCGTATCGACAACCAGCTCCGCGGCCGGTCCGGCCGTCAGGGCGACCCCGGCGAGTCCCGGTTCTACATCTCCCTGACCGATGACCTCATGCGCCTGTTCAACCAGGCAGCAGCTCAGCGGATCATGAACTCGAAGGCCATGGACGAGCAGATCCCGGTGGAGCACAAGTTCGTCTCCGGTGCGATCGCCAATGCCCAGCAGCAGCGTGAGGGTCAGAACACCGAGATCCGCAAGAACGTGCTCAAGTACGACGACGTCATGAACCGTCAGCGTGAGGCGATCTACTCCGACCGCCGTCGCATCCTGGAGGGCGACGACGTCCACGAGAAGGTCCAGCACTTCATCGAGGATGCGATCGGTCTGATGATCGACGAGAAGACCACGGCCAACTCTTCGGAGGACTGGGATCTCGAGGGCCTGTGGGAGGAGCTGGAGTCGCTCTACCCGATCTCGCTGACGGTGGAGGACATCGTCGAGGAGGCCGGCGGGATCGATCAGATCACCGTGAAGATGCTCAAGCGGGAGGTCGTCTCTGACGCGAAGATCGCCTACGAGAGCAAGGAGGAGGAGCTCGGGGAGGACGCCATGCGCCAGCTCGAGCGTCGTGTCCTGCTCTCGGTGATCGACGAGAAGTGGCAGGAGCATCTCTACGAGATGGACTACCTGAAGTCCGGAATCGGTCTCCGCTCGATGGCTCAGCGCGACCCCCTGGTGGAGTATCAGCGCGAGGGCTATCTGCTGTTCCAGACGATGGCCGACTCGATCCGTGAGGACTCGGTCCGTTACCTGTTCAACGCCGAGGTGACCTCTTCGGCCGCGAAGACCCAGGCGACGAAGCTGCCGGGTGTCAAGGACGGGCGCGTGGCCGCCGCAGGCAAAGAGGTCAGCGTTCCGGGTCTGAAGGAGGAACCGGGCCGGGTGAAGCTGAACTTCACCGCGCCGACGGAGACGGGCGGAAAGCAGACGGAGCCCCGCAGCGCCAGCTGATCAGCCTGCCAGCTGATCAGCCCAGCTCCAGGGCCACGACCCGCCACCGGCCTCGGTGCGCCTCGAGCCGCATCGCGCAGGCCCGGGTCCGGGATTCGCCGGCGAAGACCACCGCGACCTCCCACACGCCTCGGGAGACGCCGCAGCACCGGAGTCGCTTCAGGCTGAGCGGGCCCCGTGCGGCCGCGACTGCGTCGTCGGCGGCGTCGACTCGCCGAGCGTGCGCGAGAAGCTCTGCGCGTTCGCGCACCTTGTCGAAGACCCCTGGGTCCAGCCAGCGCTCCAGCTGCTGGACGGGGCGCTGTCCGGCCAGCGTCTCCATGGTCGCCTGGCAGACCAGGCGCGCGACTGCGGTCACCTGGCGCCGTTCTTCGCGGAGCGTGGCCAGTTCTGTGGGACGTCGGCCGTCCGTGTCCTCGGCGCCGGCCGCAGAGAGCGCGTCGGCGGCCTCTCGTCGGCGGAGCAGACGCTGGACCTGCTCCTCACGCTGCAGTCGGAACGTGTTGAGGCGACGCAGCGGCGTTCCGGGCCATCGGGCCTCAGGATCATCCCTCACCGTGGCGTCGAGTCGCAGCAGGGGTTCTGCCGACCCGGGCTCTGCGGGACGCTGACGGCGCGCGAGCCTGGATCTCAGGTGAGGGGCGGTGCCGGATGCCTGCTCCGGGACGGTGGTCTCAGGGTGCTGCTCGGACAGGGTCGCAGTCATGGTCAGGTCCTCTCTGGTGATGCGGCTCGGGCGGTCGAAGGCTCCGAGCTCGTGTCGTCTTCGTCATCGATCGGGTTCAGCCCCGCCTCCGGGAGTAGATCTGTTCCCGCGGTCCGCTCAGGCGGGGCCGTCGTCATCCGGCGGCGTGAGCACGGCGCCAGGCAGGAGGCTGTGCGGATCCTCACCGATGATCTCCCGGTTGGCCTCGTGCCACTGCGGCCAGGCCTCGGCGATCTCCCATTCGGTGGCCTGCGGCCCCAGATGGTCGGCGGCGATGCTCCACAAGGTGTCGCCGGCACGGACGGTGACCTCCTGGGCGGACCGTTCGCGAGTCTCCACGCCCTGGTGACGGTCGTTCTCCGGACCAGGGGCGTCCGGGGTGAACAGTGGACTCACGACGTCCTCCTCCTGTGTCGTCTCGTGCTCGGTGGTGTGCGCGTCGGGCCTGTCGTCCGTCAGGTCTCCGCCGGACCCGGGATCTCCTGAGTCGCCTGGAGCGTTCTGGCGGTCTGAGGCTGCCGAGCGCGTCTCATCCAGCGGCGTCTGTCCGTCCGAGCTTCCTCGTGCGTCGTCATGGATCGGTCCGGACTCGGGTCCTCCGGTCTCCTGCGGAGCGGAGGCCACGGGTGTCTGGTCGGTCGGCTGATGATGCAGGTGGGTCGCCACGGCCGCGCCGCCGACGGCGAGCTGGGCGGTCAGAGCCACCACGAGACTGCGTCGCATGAAGCCCGGGAGAGTCGTTCCAACAGCGCCCGGGCGGGGCCGCCCTCGCCGCGCCCCAGCCGGCTGAGGGCCACCAGCAGCGCTGTGGCCAGCACGGCGATCAGTGAGGCCACGCTCAGGAGCAGCCCCACGGCCGCGGCGCCCAGTCCCACGACTCGCTCGACGTCCCGCAGGCCGGCGTCGAGTCGTGGAAGGTTCTCCATCATGATCGTCGGGGCCTGGGGCGTGAGCATGGACGCGAGGGGAACCCCGAGGATGGCCGCACCGCTGATCAGCAGGACCGGGCCGAGCGCCACGGTGAGCAGCGTGAGGACCATGTCC
Organism: Nesterenkonia sp. PF2B19; assembly: GCF_001758425.2. Taxonomy (GTDB): domain Bacteria; phylum Actinomycetota; class Actinomycetes; order Actinomycetales; family Micrococcaceae; genus Nesterenkonia; species Nesterenkonia aethiopica. The sequence goes on from NZ_MDSS02000007.1 coordinate 28,077, forward strand.
TGCAGGCGGTCGCTCCGTGCGGGCACCTCCAGCCCGGCGTCGCGCCGGATCGTCCGTGTGCGGGTGGGCCGGGTGCGGCGGGCAGAGCTGCGGGTCGGTTCACGCCGTGCAGCCCGCCCCCGTGGATCGGGTCGGTGAAGATCTCGTCGTCGTAGAGGCGTCGCCGTGCTCATGGGCCTTCCTGATCCCTTCTGCTCATCCACATCTCCTCATCGCCGTCTGGAGGACATGACGTCGAGTGTAATCAGATGATGCGATTTGATGTGGTTTGGTGGTCTTGAATGTTACACGGGACAGGCCGATTCGGATAGTGTGGTCCCGCAACGACAGGGGCGGTGGGGCCTGAGGAGGGGATCACATGCGATGGGACGCGCTGTTCGCCGACCTCGAGAGCCAGTGGGCGGGGGAGGCCGCAGCTGAGTTGGGCCGGGACATCGCGGAGTTCACACGTCATGAGACGGCCTCGGTGGACCTCGGAGATCGTCTCCGGGCGGCCCTCGGGGAGACGGTGGCCGTGACATTGCCCGGAGGGCGCGTGGTGGAGCTGAGCTTAGGAGCCGTGGGCGAGGAGTGGATCGCCGGAGCCGAGGGGCATCATGGCGTGGTGATCCCCCGGGTGGCAGTCCAGGCGATCGACGGTCTGCCTCGGCGGGCGGAGCGTGAGCGCAGCTCGGTGCGTCGACGTCTGGGGATGGCTGCGGTGCTTCGACGGCTGGCGCGCGATCGCCTCGTCGTGGAGATCCGAGGCACAGCGGGTGAGGTACTCGTCCACGGGCTGCTGCTCAGCGTGGGCCGGGACCACTGCGAGGTCGCCCTCACCATCGCGGGTGAGGTGCCTCGGCTTCGTGGAGCCCGCGGGCTGCGGACCGTGCCGTTTGCTGCGATGTCGGAGATTCGGGCGGAGGGCCGACCCCCGGTCTGATTCAGGCGGAGGACTCCGAGTCGGCGCGGGTCGTGCGTCGGCGCTGCTGACGCGCCTGGCGCTGGGCCTCATACTGGCGCTCGATGTACTCATCGAGCTTGGCCTCCTCGACCCGCCACTGACCGCGGCCTCCGACCTGGATGGCCTCGAGGTCTCCGCTGCGCACGAGGCTGCGGGCCTGGTCCATGGAGATGTTCAGAATCTCGGCCACGTCGGGGAGGGTGAGGAAGCGACGCATCGGTCTCCTTCACTCGAACGGCGTCACGGACAGTCGGGACAGGCCTGTCGGCCGCGTCCCGATGAGGTGATTCTCTCACAGACGGTGGGCTTCGATGGGATTCGTCCACAGTTGATGCGGATATCCACAGCTTGTCATGCGCAGCCCGGCGGTGATGGTGGATTCGGTACGCTGAAGGCGAGGCGATGCCATGTCGACGGCATCTCGCATCCACTCGCACGGAACGGATTTCGAGGGGCACATCCATGACCTCAGAGAAACAGCACCCAGACGCCGCGCCGCGCTCCGCGGCAGAGGCTGCGGATCGGCTGAGACGGCCCAGCTGGAAGGACCCGCGGCTCATCGTGGGGGTCCTCCTGGTGGTGGTCTCGATGGCGGGCGTCGTGGCGCTGGTCGGCTCCCAGGATCGCACCGCCCCGGTGTACGCGGCTGACCGCACGATCTCGGTCGGCGAACCGGTCTCGGCTGAGGACCTCCGTGTTGTGGACGTGCGACTGGACGACGTCTCGGGTCAGTACCTGAGCGCTGACCGGGAGCCTCCTGCGGATCTGCAGTTCGTCTCCGTGGTGGAGGAGGGGGAGCTGGTGCCCGCGCGAGCGTCGACGCGGTCGACCCTCTGGGACGGCAGGCGGTCACGTTGGAGATCGAGGACACTCTCGCCCGTGCGGTCGAGCCGGGTCGGGCGGTGGACCTGTGGGCCGCGACCCCCGGCGCGATCGGCGAGGACGCCGGTGCCCGCGTGGACCAGGTGGTCGCCGGGGCCGAGGTCTCCGCGGTGACAGAGTCCAGCTCGACCTTCGGCGCCCAGTCGGCGGTCACGGTGGAGCTGCTGGTGGCCCCCGACGACCTTCCCGAGGTGCTCGCTGCGCGGAGCTCGGCGGCGGCTCTGTCCCTCGTGCCCGCGGGCGCAGCCCCGGCGGCCGCGACCATGAGGGCGAATCGGCCCCCGACGGCGAGTCCACGGAGGGCGAGGACGCCGATGAGGATGAGGGCGGCGAGGAGGAGGCGCCATGAGGCGCTGCTCGGTCATCACCGCCGGTCACCTTCAGCGGGATCACATCGCCGCCGTCGAGGGACTCCATGGTCCGGTGACTATCGATCGGCGGTGCGCAGACCTCGCAGAGCTGGTGGCCGCCGCACGGACAGGAATGGCCGATGCGGTTCTGATCATCGGGGAGACCGAGACCATCACGGGAAGCCTGCTGACGGAGTTCACCGAGCCGGGGCTGGTCGTGGTGGCGGTGTCCGACGTCTCCGAGGAACGTGCCCGACTGCGGGCTCTGGGAATCGTGGCGCTGCCTGACACCGTGGACGCGAAGACGCTCACCGACGCGCTGCGGGGACTGCCGGTCCCCGAGCAGTCGGCCGATGAGGATCTCCTGGGCGCTCCAGCGGCGGTGGGGAAGGAGCTCGATGACGTCCCCGTCGACCCGGCGGACGTACAGGCTGCTGCAGTGCACGACTCCGGTGCGGAGTCGGAGGCGCCTCCGGGGCGCACACAGGAGGGTGAGGGCGCTCCTGGAGGGCAGCACCCGCTGGACGCAGAGCTGGCCGAACTGCTCAGCGCGGCCGAGACGACCCGGAGCCGGCGCGAGGCCGCCTCGGCGGAGCCCACACAGGAGGAGCACACACAGGAGGAGCACACACCGGACGACAGGCCCCTGGCGGCAGCCGGAACCGGTTCCGCACGGGACGACGATGCCGTACGCGCAGCTGGTGCCGCCCGGCGGGGCACTACCGGGCGGGACGACGCCGGACCGCAGAATGCGGACCTGCGGGCAGCCGCCGAGGAGGACGCCGGAGAGGAGGACTCCGGTGCCGCGCTGCGACGTCCGGGGATCACGACCGTCTGGGGAGCTCCGGGCAGTCCGGGCCGCACCACCGTGGCGGTCAATCTGGCCGCAGAGCTGGCTCTGACCGGCGCCCGTGTGCTGCTGATCGATGCTGACACCGTCGCATCCTCGGCCGCCACGCATCTGGGCCTTCTCGAGGAGTCGGCAGGGCTGGCGCAGGCCTGCCGCCAGGCGGACCTCGGGCGGCTCGATGCGGCACGGCTGCGGCGGGCCCTGACCGTGGTGGACATCTGCGGCTACCGGCTCCACCTGCTCACCGGACTCCCGCGCGCCGATCGGTGGCCCGAACTGCGGGGCGGGGCCCTGCGCCAGGTCCTGCAGCGGGCGGCCCGTGACTTCTCCCACGTGGTGGTCGACGTCGCCGCACCCACGGAGCACGACGAGGAGCTGACCTTCGACACCCGCGCCCCGCAGCGTCACGCGGCCACGATCACCGCCGTGGAGGAGGCGGACACGCTGCTGGCGGTCGGAGGGCCGGATCCCGTCTCCTTCCCGCGCCTCGTCAAGGCGCTGGACGACCTGCGGCTCAACCTGCCGCAGGCCCCTGAGCCTCAGGTGCTGATCAACCAGATTCGGCGCGAGGCGGTCGGCCGCGCCCCCGAGGACCAGCTGCGTGAGGCCTGGGACCGGTTCGGGTCCGGCGAGGCGCTGGAGACCTTCCTGCCCTGGGACCGTGCAGCTTGCGATGACGCCCTGCTCACCGGCCGTGTCCTGGCGGAGTCGGCTCCCCAGTCGGCCCTGCGCCACGCGATCGCGGACCTGGCCGGGGCGACCCTTCCGACGCGCCGGAGGCGCCTGCTGAGGCGGTAGGCTGGGTGCGGGCGGTCGGACACCGTGGTCCGGCCCATGACCGGGGCATCGATGACCCAGAAAGAGTGAGTGCACATGACCGGTGAGAAGTCCCTCTGGACTCGTGGTGGCGATGATCTGGAGACTCTGGAGAGCGCGTACTTCGCCCACGTCGCTCCGGAGGATCTGTGGTCCGTCAGCTCGGAGCATCAGAGAGAGTGGGTGGCTCGTCATCTGGAGCTCGCCCGCCGCCGCAGGGACTCCTCGCCGCAGGCGGACGTCGTCACCGTGGAGGGCCGCAGCGTCGTGCTGGTCGTCACCGACGACATGCCTCACCTCGTGGACTCGGTGACTGCCGAGATCTCCCGGAACGGGCACGCCATGTCCCTGGTGGTCCACCCCATCTTCCTGGTCAGCCGCACCCCGGAAGGCTCCGACGTCCTGGGTGTGCGCTCCGTCCCGGCTCCGCAGCGCGGCATGTCCTCGGGCGACACCCAGACCCTGCCGGACCTCTCCGTGCTGACCGATGAGGGGCAGCGCACCGACGTCGAGTCCTGGATCGCCGTGGAGCTGGACCGGGTGATCACCGCCGAGCAGGTGGAGGCGCTGGTGGAGGGCCTCTACAGCGTCGTCGACGACGTGAAGTCGAGCCACCGGGACCAGAACCGCATGATCGGCAAGGCCCGCGGGGCAGCGGGGCTGCTGCGCGAGGCCGAAGGCCTTCACGAGTCCCAGGAGTCGGCCGACCTGCTCGACTGGATGGCCGATGGGAATTTCCTGTTCCTCGGCTACCGGGAGTACGAGCTCGATGAGCACGATGACGACTCGGTGCACCTGCAGCCGCTGGAGGAGACCGGGCTGGGCATCCTCTCCCAGGTGCGCGGCAAGGGCACCCTCCACCGGACCACGGAGCTCTCCGAGGCCGGCCGGGCCAGGGCCCGGGAGCGCCGGGCGCTGGTGATCACCAAGGCGAACTCCCGTTCCACGGTGCGTCGCCGCACCTACATGGACTACGTCGCGGTGAAGACCTTCGGTCCGGACGGGTCGGTGCGCGGAGAGCGCCGCTTCGTGGGTCTGTTCAGCCAGCGGGCCTACACGCAGTCGATCCAGAACATCCCGCTGCTGCGCTCGCGGGCCCAGCAGCTCCTGGCACGCTCCGGGTTCAGCCCGGACTCCCATTCCGGCTCGGACCTGATGCAGATCCTGGAGATCTATCCGCGCAACGAGCTGCTGCAGATGGACATCGAGGAGATCGAGGAGACTGCCTGGCAGATCCTGCAGCTGCAGGAGCGCCGGCGGGTGAAGCTCTTCCTCCGCAAGGACCACTACGGGCGGTTCATGACGGCGATCCTGTATCTGCCCAGGGACCGGTACAACACGGCGGTGCGTCAACGGGTGGAGCAGGAGCTGCGGCGCCACATCGACGCGGAGTCCATCGACTTCAACGTCCTGCTGACCGAATCCGTCCTGGCTCGGGTGTTCTTCCGCATGCGCCTCTCGGGCGATGCCGCCGAGCTGGGGATCACCGTCGACGAGCTGCAGAACAGGCTGGCCCGGGCCATCCGCTCCTGGGCCGAGGGCATCACCCAGGAGGCCGAGGAACGGTACTCCGGCCGTCGGGCGGAGGACCTGACCCGCCGGTGGGGCGACGCCTTCCCGGAGGACTACCGGGTGCTCTACGAGGTCTCCGACGCCCTGGCGGACATCACTCAGTTCGAGACGCTGGAGCGGCACCCCGAGGACGGCCCACGCATGCAGTTCTACCCGCCTCGCGGGGACGACTCGGCGCATATGAGGCTGAAGCTCTACCTCTCCGAGCCCAAGACGCTGACGGACACGCTGCCGATCCTCGACGATTTCGGCCTCTCCATCCTGGACGAGCGCTCCTACACGCTGACCTGCGACGACGGCACGACCTTCCACCTGTACGACCTGGGCCTCTGCTACCCGGCGGGAGTGGATCCGCACACGACGATCGAGCTGCTCAAGGAGGCCTACAGCCACGTGCTGGTGGGCACCGCCGAGTCGGACATCTTCTCCCGCCTGGTCCTGCAGCTCGGGCTGTCTATCCAGAAGGTGACGGTTCTGCGCGCCTACGCGAAGTACATGCGTCAGCTGGGGTCCGCGCACTCCTATGCCTTCCTGGCGGAGGCGCTGCTGCAGAATCCGGAGGTCTCGGCCGCGCTGGTGGCCTACTTCGAGGCCCGCTTCGACCCGCAGCTGGACGAAGACCGCGCCGAGCGGATGGAGGAGACCCGTCAGCGGATCCTGGACGCGCTGGAGAATGTGCGCACCCTCGACGCCGACCGGGTGCTCTCCACGTTCCTGAACCTCATCGACTCCACGCAGCGGACCAATGCCTACCAGGGCCGGGACTGGCTGTCCCTGAAGCTGACGCCGGGCACCATCGACTCGGCTCCGCAGCCCCGTCCGGCCCATGAGATCTGGGTGTACTCGCCGCAGGTGGAAGGGGTTCACCTGCGCTTCGACAAGGTCGCCCGTGGCGGTCTGCGCTGGTCGGACCGTCAGGAGGACTTCCGCACGGAGGTCCTCGGTCTGGTGAAGGCACAGATGGTGAAGAACGCGGTGATCGTGCCCTCGGGCGCTAAGGGCGGCTTCTACGCCAAGCAGCTGCCCGACCCGGCGGAGGACCGCGGGGCATGGTTCGAAGCCGGTCGCGAGGCCTACAAGGTCTTCATCCGAGGGTTGCTGGACATCACCGACAACCAGCTGGAGCGCGACGGGCAGATGGAGATCGTGGCACCGGAGAACGTGGTCCGGCACGACGGCGACGATGCCTACCTGGTGGTGGCCGCGGACAAGGGCACGGCCACGTTCTCCGATACGGCCAACGCGGTCTCCGCCGAGTACGGGCACTGGCTGGGCGATGCCTTCGCCTCGGGCGGCTCAGTGGGCTATGACCACAAGGCGATGGGCATCACCGCCCGCGGCGCCTGGGAGTCGGTGAAGTCGCACTTCTCGGAGCTGGGCCACGACACCCAGAGCGAGGATTTCACCGTCATCGGCATCGGTGACATGTCTGGGGACGTGTTCGGCAACGGAATGCTGCTCTCGGAGCACATCCGGCTGGTGGCGGCGTTCAACCACCTGCACATCTTCATCGACCCGGACCCCGACTCCGGCGCATCCTTCCGGGAGCGCCAGCGGCTGTTCACGGCCGGACGGTCCGGCTGGGACGCCTACGACGAGTCGCTGATCTCTGCCGGCGGCGGCGTCTTCTCCCGCACGGCGAAGACGATCACCATCACGGAGCCGATGCGACGGCGGTTCGACCTTCCGGCCGGCGTCGAGGTCATGACGCCGCCGGAGCTGCTCCATGCGCTGCTGCAGGCCCCGGTGGACCTGCTGTACAACGGCGGGATCGGCACGTATGTGAAGGCCTCGCACGAGACCCACGAGGAGGTCGGCGACCGCGCGAACAACGGCATCCGCGTCGACGGTCGGCAGGTGCGGGCCCGCGTGGTGGGCGAGGGCGGCAACCTGGGTCTCACCCAGGCCGGCCGCATCGAGGCGGCCCAGCAGGGGGTGCGGCTCAACACCGACGCCATCGACAACTCCGCCGGCGTGGACTGCTCGGACCACGAGGTCAACATCAAGATCCTGGTGGACCAGCTGATCTCCTCGGGCCACCTGGCGGCCGAGGAGCGGGACGAGCTGCTGCGGGAGATGACCGACGACGTCGCCGAGCTGGTCCTGCAGACCAACCGGGACCAGAACATCCTGCTCATGACCGACCGGCATCGGATGGGCGACTGGTCGCCGAGCTTCCAGCGGCTCATGGGCTGGTTGGAGGACTCTGCCGGACTGGACCGAGAGCTGGAGGTGCTGCCCTCCGACGCTCAGCTCGAGGAGCGGCGGGATGCGTCCCAGCCGCTGACCTCCCCGGAGCTGGCGGTGCTGGTGGCCTATGCGAAGATCCAGCTCAAGGGTGCGCTGGTGGCTTCGGACCTTCCCGACGACGACTGGTTCACCTCCCTGCTGGAGGACTACTTCCCCGAGGAGATCACCTCCCGCTTCGCCTCGGAGCTGCCACGGCATCCGCTGCATCGGGAGATCATCGCCACTGTGCTGGCGAACGACGTGATCAACATGGGTGGGGCGACCTTCGTCTTCCGCGCGATGGAGGAGACCTTCGCCTCGGAGGCTCAGGTGGTGCGGGCCTTCGCCACGGTGCGGGAACTGTTCCGCCTCGATGAGTTCGACGCCGCGATGCGCAGCCTGCCGGTGAGCTTCCCCCGCGAGCGGTGGGCGCTGACCTACCTTGACATGCGGCGCCTGCTGGACCGCGCGGTCCGGTGGTGCGTCAACCACGCCCCCCGGGGCACCACGGTGCAGCAGGATGTCGAGCTGTTCGCCGAGCACCTGCGACCGCTGTACGGCAACCTCTCGGAGCACCTGCGGGGCGGGGACCGGGAACGCGTTCTGCAGCAGAAGGAGGAGGTGCTGGCCACCGGCATGCCGGAGGACCTGGCACGCTGGGTCTCCGAGCTGTTCGAGACGTTCTCGCTGCTCGACGTCGCCGACGTGGCCCGGGAGCTCGGCGTCGACTCCGCCGAGGTGGCGGGTGTGTACTACACGGTCTACGACGAGTTCAGCGCCGATTCGCTCCTGGAGCGCATCACGGGGCTGCCGCGGAAGGACAAGTGGCAGGCGCTGGCCCGCGGCGCGCAGCGTGACGAGCTCTACCACGCGATCCGGGATGTCACGACCTCGGTGCTGAAGAGCACCGAACCGGGCACGCCGGATGAGCGCATGGCGGCCTGGCGCCGGGAGAACGAGGCGAAGATCAGTCGGGCAGAGCGGCTGGTGGCGGAGGTGGACCAGCTCAAGACGGACAACATCGCGTCGTTGACGGTGCTGCTGCGGCACCTGCGCGGTCTCATCGGAGCCTGAGCCGTGGCCGTCTTCGAGGATCCGCTCATCGACCACCCGCACCTGCATGACGGGGATGCCGACTGGCTGCATGCGCTGGTCGCGGACTGGCAGATGCTCTCTGACCTGGCGTTCTCCGACCTGGTCCTGTGGTTTCCTCACACCGTGGAGGGATTCGTCTCCGCGGAGGACAGGTCCTTCATCGCGCTGGCCCAGGCGCGCCCCTCCACGACACAGACGGTGGTGCACCGTGACGTCGTCGGGGACAGGATCCGTGCGGACCTCAAACCCATGGTGGAACGGGCCTGGCGCTATCAGGTGGAGACGAACTCCTCGGATGAGGGCCGGCCCGCCCCGGCCCGGATGCGGGTCACCGCGATCCCGCTGATCCGCGGGGGTCGCACCCTGGCGGTGATGACCCTGCACTTCTCGGTCACCGCCCTGCGCACCCCGTCCCGGCTGGAGCTGACCTACCGGCGCTGCGCCGCCGATCTGCTGGTCATGGTGGGCCAGGGGCGGTGGCCGGAGACCCACGTGGAGTTCAGCGCCTACGGCGGCGCCCCGAGGGTGGGGGACGGGCTGCTGCGCCTGGACGTCGAGGGCAAGATCGCCTTCGCCAGCCCCAACGCCGTCTCCGCGCTGTCCCGGCTGGGAGTGGCGGACTCGCTGGAGGGCCGCTCCCTGGCCGGGATCGGGGCGGAGCTCGAACGCTCCACCGGTGGTGTGGTGGATGAGACCCGGCCGCTGCTGCTGACGGGTCGCCGGGCGATGCGTGCTGAGCTCGAGGCCCACGGGGCCGCGGTGACGCTGCGGTCCATCCCGCTGTACAAGGACGGCGAGCGGTTCGCCGCCCTGGTGCTGTGCCGAGACGTCACCGAGCTGCGGCGCCGTGATCGCCAGCTGATGAGCAAGGATGCGACCATCAAGGAGATCCACCACCGGGTGAAGAACAATCTCCAGACGGTCTCGGCGCTGCTGCGGATGCAGTCGCGGCGCATGGACTCGGAGGAGGGCCGGGCCGGGCTGCGTCGGGCGATGCGTCGCGTGGAGACCATCGCGATGGTCCACGACTCCCTGTCGAAGGGGCTGGAGGAGAGCGTCGACGTCGATGAGCTGATGCGCCGGCAGCTGAGGCTCGCCGCGGAGATGGCCCAGTCCGAGCGCAGGGTGGAGACGCACCTGGAGGGGAGCTTCGGCCAGCTGCCGCCGGACATGGTGACTCCGCTGGCGCTGGTCATCACCGAAGTGGTGGCCAATGCCGTGGAGCATGGTTTCGGCCCGGATCCGACCCGGCGCAGCCTGACCGTACGCATGGTGGTGAGTCGCTCAGCGGACGCGGCCGGCCGGGAGCGGCTGGAGCTGGAGATCGTCGACGACGGCGTCGGGCTGCCGGAGACGGACTGGGAGCCGGGCCTGGGCCTGCAGATCGTCAGGACGCTGGTGCGGGGAGAGCTCTCCGGGGTGATCGACTGGGACCACGGTGAGGGACCCGACGGCGAACCGGTCGGCACACGTGCGGTGCTGAAGGCGCCGATCCTGGGCCCGCAGCACCACTGATCCGTCCTGGGCGCTGCGGTGTGCAGCGACAGACGTACGACAGGCGAACGACAGACGAAGGGGCGGGACTGCTCCGAGAGGAGAGTCCCGCCCCGTCGTCCGTGGTGGGCTGCTGCGGCGTCCTGTCCGGACGCGGGCCTCAGGAGGCCCGGCGCGCGCGTGCGGCGCGACGCTTCAGCGCTCGGCGCTCGTCCTCGCTCATGCCGCCCCAGACGCCGGCGTCCTGGCCGGTCTCCAGCGCCCACTGCAGGCAGGTGTCCATCACGGGGCACCGGCGGCACACGCTCTTGGCCTCCTCGATCTGGAGCAGGGCGGGGCCGGTGTTGCCCACGGGGAAGAAGAGCTCGGGGTCCTTGTCCAGGCACGCTGCTCGGCTGCGCCAATCCATGGGAATCACTACTCCTTGCGTCCGGTGGTGGGACGCTGTTGCTCGGGTGGGGTGCTGCGGCAGTTCCTCGACCCGGGGCCCAGGGGTAGGCCTCGGGGAGTCCGTGCCGCCTCCGGAAGGCAGAAGCTTCAGTTGTCGGTGCGGGACCTGACCGTAGGGCGCAGTCGCGCAGGCAGAGTCAGAGGACTGCCAGCCCGGAGAAGTACGTGTTCAAGGCTGACACGTTAACAGGATGCAAACAAGACTTCGCAGGGCAGAAATACGCCCGAAACGCTGTGGCATTGCTCACAGCAGAAAGTGTGATCCGGCGGGCGCAGAGAGGTCGCCTCGGCGGCCTCCCGGGCTGACCTGGGGCGACTTGCGTGTGCCCCGCGTGCGGTCCTCAAGGGGCGTCACAGTCTGGTGGACGGCCCTGGGCCCCCGAGCATCGGCAGGGTTGCCGGAGAGGTCGGACGTCGGGTGCGGCCATGTCGGCGGTCCGGCAGCGCGGGCGGACTGGACGGAATGCCGCCGGAGGGACTCCCCGGCCGGGCGCTCATAGGGCCCGGGTGGTTCAATGGTGGGCATGCCCGAGAAGGACTCTCCCCAGCCGGACTTCAACGCCCCGCAGGGGCCCCGACGCTTCACCCAGGCCAGGCCGCGGCCGTGGCCGGTGTGGCTGATCTTCCTGATCCTGCTGATGCAGGGGCTCGCCGTGGGCTTCAGCTCCGTGGCGCAGTTCGTCGCCTCGGAGCCTGAGCAGCTCGACACTGTCGGCTACATCGCGATGCTGGTGCTCTATCTGCTGCTGGCGGCAGTGCTGATCCTGCTGGGCTTCCGGCTGTTCATGGGGGCGCCCGGTGCCCGCACTCCGGCGATGGTCCTGCAGCTGATGATCGTGGTGCTCTCGTTCAGCTTCTTCGCCTCGGGGGTGTGGCAGGTCGGTGCGCTGTTCCTCGTCCCGGCCGCCGTGGCCCTGGTGCTGGCCTTCGTGGGGCCGACTCAGGCATGGCTCGCCGCCGGAGACGGCGCTCCCTCCTGAGTCGGCCCTCGGGCCGGGTGGGCGCTGCGCTGGGACGGTCAGCGGCGTCGGGTTAGTTGACCGGACCGGTCCACTTCTCGCCGGGGCCCTTGCCCGGTGCGTCCGGCACGAGCGACTCCTCGCGGAAGGCCAGCTGCAGCGAGCGGAGGCCGTCGCGCAGCGGCGCGGCGTGGGTGGAGCCGACCTCCGGGGCGGCCGCCGTGACCAGGCCGGCCAGGGCGGTGATGAGCTTGCGTGCCTCGTCCAGGTCCTTCAGCGCCTCGGCCTCCGGGTCGTCGGCGAGGCCGGTCTTGACGGCGGCCGCACTCATCAGGTGCACGGCCACGGTGTTGATCAGCTCCACGGCCGGGACTTCGGCGATGTCCCGGGCCTGCTGGTCCACGGCCTGCTTGATCCCCTCGACGTCGGGCCCCTCGGAGGAGGGGGTGGCGTCGGGACGGTTGTTCTGGTCACTCTGCATGCTGGTAAGCTTGTCACATGTCTCGGTAGGCGCGCGATGCGCGCCCTGAGCGCCGAAGCGGGCGTCATCTCGCACCCCGCCATCGGGGTTCCACACCGACGACGCCCACTCGCCATCGTCATCAAACAGGAGTTGGACAGATCAGCGAACCACGCATCAACGAACGGATCCGAGTTCCGGAGGTCCGCCTGGTCGGCCCGCAGGGGGAGCAGGTCGGCATCGTCAGGATCGAGGACGCCCAGCGGCTGGCCTCCGAGGCCGGTCTGGACCTGGTCGAGGTCGCGCCCCGCGCGAAGCCTCCCGTCTGCAAGCTGATGGACTTCGGCAAGTGGAAGTACGAGGCCGCTGTCAAGGCTCGTGAATCCCGGAAGAACCAGACCACGACCACGCTCAAAGAGGTCCGGTTTCGTCTCAAGATCGACGACCACGACTATGAGACCAAGGTCAGCCGCGCCCGAGGATTCCTCTCCGCCGGTGACAAGGTCAAGGCCATGATCCAGTTCCGCGGTCGTGAGCAGCAGCGCCCGGAGATGGGTGTCCGACTGCTCCAGCGGTTCGCGGAGGACGTGGGGGACCTGGGCTCGGTCGAGTCCTCCCCGCGTCAGGACGGGCGTCACATGGTGATGGTCGTCGGACCGCTGAAGACCAAGGCAGAGGTCAAGAAGCAGGAGGCCGCCGAAGCAGCGGCCGAGGCCGCAGAGGCGGAGCCCAAGGGCACCCCCTCGAAGCGTGCCCGCAAGAACCAGGAGCGGGTCTCCACGGAGAAGAAGGACGTCAAGCCGCTGTCCAACTCCATGGCTGACTACCTCCCGGACGAGCTGAAGAACCTCTAGATCTCTGCGGTCCGCCGCAGAAGATCATCACAGAGGCCCTCCGTCGGATCTGCGACGGAGGGCCTCTGCATGCCCAACATGCCTTCCGGTGCCGCATGGCGTAGAATGGCTCTTCGGGTTCACGGCAGGATGTGCCTGCGCGTCACGCGTCAACATCCTGTCGTTCCTATGACAAGGGGGCCGAGGCCCGCGACACCCTCGTCCACGGCGTCCTTCGCCGGGACTTCGGAGACGCGACGCCGGTCGGCCCCACCTCTGCGCCGCTGCCCGGCCGGGGCCTCGGATACGTTCCGGGGTCGACGGACGGGCCTCGTAGGCGTTGCAGGTCCGCACGATGTAAGGAGAACGGCACCATGCCGAAGATGAAGACCCACTCCGGGGCCAAGAAGCGATTCAAGCTGACCGGCTCCGGCAAGATCAAGCGCCAGCAGGCCAACCGTCGCCACTACCTGGAGCACAAGTCTTCCCGCCTGACGCGTCGTCTGGCCGGTGACCGCATTGTCACCAAGGCCGACGAGAAGCGCATCAAGCGGATGCTGGGCATCTGAGCGTCCTGCGACCTCGATCCCGATGACCGGGCCTCTGGGCGGCGTGGCATGCCGATGAGCATGCCGCCTCCCGGGCCTATGAACACCAGAAGACTCACTGCACTAGGAGATTTCACGTGGCACGAGTGAAGAGGGCCGTCAACGCCCACAAGAAGCGCCGCAAGGTCCTCGACCGGGCCTCCGGCTACCGCGGTCAGCGTTCCCGCCTCTACCGGAAGGCCAAGGAGCAGCTGCTGCACAGCTACACCTACAACTACCAGCACCGCAAGAAGCGCAAGGGCGACTTCCGCCGCCTGTGGATCCAGCGCATCAACGCTGCGTCCCGCGCCCACGGTCTGACCTACAACCGCTTCATCCAGGGCCTGAAGGCCGCTGAGGTGGAGGTCGACCGTCGCATGCTGGCTGAGCTCGCCGTCTCCGACGCCAAGGCTTTCGAGACCCTGGTGGACGTGGCGCGCAAGGCTCTGCCGCAGGACGTCAACGCCAAGAAGGCCGCCTGAGCCTGATCGGCTGAGACCAGCTGTGGACGGCGCCCGCCCCTGGACACCAGGGGCGGGCGCCGTCGTCATGTCCGCGCAGGGAGCTCTGACGGATCGGCGACGTCGGGGCCGCTGCGGCCACCGGTGAGGAAGAATGAGGACCATGACTGATCCTGCAGTGCTGAACAACCCCCATGCGGACCGCGTGAAGAAGGTGGCCTCGCTGGCGACCCGGGCGGGCCGGCGTCGTCAGCGGCTCTTCCTCGCCGAAGGTCCTCAGCCTGTGCGGGAGGCGCTGACCCTGTGGCTGCGCCGCTGGGAGGGCGTCCCCGACGGCGCGGCGCGTCACCCGGCTTCCGCCGTCAAGGGCCTGCCGGAGCTGGACGCGCTCTTCTTCGACGCCGAGGCGCTGAGCGCCCATCCGGATCTCCAGGCGCTGCTGGACCAGGCCCGGGGTGTTCTCTTCGACCCGCAGGCCGCCCTTCCGCGGCCGGCGCGGTTCTTCCTGCGCGAGGCCACTGCGGAGGTCCTGGCAGCCATGGGAGACGCCGAGACCTCTCAGGGAGTGCTGGCCGTGTGCCGCATCCCGCAGACGGGGGCGAGCGACGGCGGGGCCGATCCGCTGGAGTCCCTGCTCGGCGGGCCCGAGAGCTCAGGAGCGCCGGCTGGGTTGGTCGCAGGCCTGCTCGGAGTCCAGGACCCGGGCAATGCCGGCACCATCATCCGCACCGCCGACGCCGCCGGTGCGTTCGCCGTCGTGCTCACGCCGGGCAGCGTGGATCCCTGGGCGCCGAAGGTGGTCCGCTCCGCTGCGGGCTCGCATTTCCACCTCCCGCTGCTCACCGGGACGGACCCGCAGCGGCTGGTGGCCATCGCCAGGAGCGCGGGGCTGCAGGTGCTGGCCGCCGACGGCGGAGGAGAGGTCCCGCTGCCGGAGATGGAGGATCTCGGATCCCCGACGCTGTGGCTGCTGGGCAATGAGGCCCACGGGCTCAGCTCCGAGCAGCGTGGGCTCGCCGATCGTCGGGTCTCCATCCCGCTCTACGGGCAGGCAGAGTCGCTGAACGTCGCCACCGCGGCCACCGTGTGCCTCTACGCCTCAGCCATGGCGCGCGCTGAGGCCGGAGGTGCCGTGGGGGAGACTCCATGAGCTACGCGCCCGGCGGTCGAGAGGTGGAGAACACCGGATTCGTCTGCGGGCACTGCGGCCGGGAGGTCAGCCGACATTCCGGGGGCAGCTACCGCAACCACTGCCCGTTCTGCCTGCATTCACGGCATGTGGACGTCGTGCCGGGGGACCGGTCTGCCGACTGCGGGGCCGTGATGGCGCCGGTCGGCGTCGACCACTCCGGGAAGAAGGGCTTCATCCTCATCCACCGGTGCACCGCCTGTGGGGTCACGGACCGGAATCGGCTGGCCCCGGATGATGACATGGACGCGGTCATCGCCCTGCAGCGACCCCGCTGAGTGGCGCCTGCGAGTCCATGGGCCTGGCGTCGTGGCGACGTCAGCACAGCGATGGCCCCACCGCGGGCGCGATGGGGCCATCACCCGTCCCGAGGGCCGGTCAGCGGGTCCCGGGGAGGGGTTCTGAGTACTCAGCCGATCGGGGTGACGTCGCGGCTTCCGAGGAACTCGGGTCGTGGCGCCGGGGCGGCGAACGGCTCTGCCGGAGCGTTCTCCACCGAGTTGTAGACGATGAACACGTTGGACCGCGGGTACGGGGTGACGTTGCCGTTGGAGGCGTGCATGCAGTTCGAGTCGAACATGATGCTCCGCCGGCCGGACCCTCCAGCACATCGATGCCGAAACGGTCGGCGAACTCCGTCAGCGTCTCCGGGTCGGGCACACCGGCGCCCTGCATGACCAGAGACTGCTTGAAGTTGTCCTCCGGCGTGGTGCCCACCGCGCTGATGTAGTGCTTGTGGGATCCGGGCATGATCATCAGCGGGCCGTTGAAGGAGTAGTTGTCGGTCAGGGAGATCGAGATGCTCACCGCCCGCGGGGTCGGCATCCCGTCTTCGGCATGCCAGGTCTCGAAGTCCGAGTGCCAGGTGAAGTCCTTGCCCACGAATCCGGGCTTGTAGTTGATCCGGCTCTGGTGGATGTACACCTGGGAGCCCAGGATCTGCTCGGCCCTCCGCACGATCCGCGGATCGTGGGCGATCCTCCGGAACACCTCGTTGCTGCGGTGGATGTCGAAGATCGACCGGACCTCCTGGGACGTGGCCTCGACGACGGTGCGTTCGTCGGACTTGACCTCCGGGTCGTCGGCCAGGCGGGCGAGCTCGTCGCGGAAGAGCGTCAGCTCCTCGTCGCTGATGAGCTTCTCCATGGTCAGGTAGCCCTTCTCGTCGAAGCCGCGCAGTGTGGCGGCGTCCATCGGGCCCTGGTCGGCGGTGCCCTGCACCACCGGGTCCTGGCGGGGGATCACCCGGGGCGCGTCGCCCTGGCGGGTGGGGTACTGGTCCGTCACGTCGTGGACGGTGGTCGTCATGCGAAGACCTCCTTCATCGTGGGACGTTCCGTAGGGGCCGCCTCCTGTCAGAGGGGCGGCCGGTGCGGCGCCTGCCGATGGGGCAGCTACGGCGCCGCCACCTACGGACCCTAACAGCTCAGTTCCTCGCTGCAACCGTCGATGCTAGAGTTCCCTTATGGTTGCAGAGAGAAACTATGTCATCGACAATGCCCACCTCGTGCCGGTCACCTCCGCGCCGGTCGAGGGTCGGATCGTGGTCACCGAGGGTCGGATCGCCGCGCTCGGTGCTGAGGCTGAGATCCCCGCAGGCCATGAGGTCATCGACGCCGCCGGCCGCTGGGTGCTGCCCGGTCTCGTGGACGCCCACGTCCACCTCGGCGTGCATGAGGAGGGCGAAGGGTGGGCCGGCGCCGACGTCAACGAGACCACCGACCCGGTCACCGCCGCGGCCCGTGCCCTGGACGCCATCAACCCCACCGAGGTCGGCTTCGACGACGCCCTGGCCGGTGGGATCACCAGCGTCAACGTCAACCCCGGATCGGCCAACCCCATCGGAGGCCTCGCTGTGGCCATCAAGACCCACGGGCGTATCGTCGATGAGATGGTGCTGCGGTCGCCGTCCGGGCTCAAGGCCGCCCTCGGCGAGAACCCCAAGCGGGTGTACGGCGAGCAGAAGAAGACGCCCAACACCCGCCTGGGTGTCGCGATGACCATGCGCAAGGCGTTCACCGAGGCCCGGCGGTGGGCGGAGAAGCCCCAGGGTGAGCGCGACGCCGACCTCATCTCAGAGGCTCTGGTGAAGGTCCTGGACCGCGAGATCCCGTGGCGGCAGCACTGCCACCGCGCCGATGACATCGCCACGGCCATCCGGCTGGCCGACGAGTTCGGCTATGAGCTCGTGCTGGACCACGGGACCGAGTCCTACAAGATCGCCGATGTCATCGCCGCCCGCGGCATCCCGGTGCTCTACGGGCCGATGATCGTCTCCCGGAGCAAGGTCGAGGTGCGGGACCGCACGGCGGCGGCCCCGCGCATCCTCTCGGAGGCCGGTGTCAAGGTCTCCCTGATCACCGACCACCCGGTGGTGCCCATCGACTTTCTGATGCACCAGGCAGCGCTGGCTGTCCGCGAAGGGATGGACCCCGCCGAGGCGCTGAAGGCGGTCACCATCAACCCGGCGGAGGTGATCGGCGCCGCCGAGCGCATCGGCTCCCTCGAGGTCGGCAAGGACGCCGATGTGGTCCTCTGGTCCGGCGACCCGCTGGACACCCGGCACCGGGTGCTGCGCACCTGGATCGACGGCCGGGAGGTCTATAGCTACGACGAGCAGACCCGGACGGGCACGGTGCTGGAACGCTGGTGAGCGGCGGGCGGGCCGTCGGGCAGATCGGACGTCACGGGGCACCGGCCGACGTCACCCGCCCGCCGTCGTGCTCACGGGCGCGGCGGCGGCGCCGGGGCCCCACGCGGCGGAGCGATCTTCGGCGGTGGCGCGGCAGATGCCCCTGAGTCGGTCGTCGCTGTGTCGGCGTCGGCCGAGGAGTCTGTCTCGCCGTCCAGGGCTGTACCCGGTCGGCTGCGATGCGGGGAGGGGTCCCAGCCGACGTCGACGACCTTCTTCTGGACGAGGATCGCCGAGCCCAGCACCAGCAGGCCCAGGGCGGAGACCACGACCAGCCCGCCCACCGAGCCGATCGAGGCGCCGAAGCCGATGAGGATCCCGAACCAGCCGAAGTCGGTGTCGCCGAAGGTGGTGTTCGCCTCGCCGAAGTCACCGAGCACCAGCAGCAGCCCGGCCGGCAGGAACGTGATCAGCAGCCCGTTGACGAAGCCTCCGGCGGCCGCACCCCGACGTCCGCCGGTCGCATTGCCGTAGACCCCGGCGCGCCGCCGGTGAAGAAGTGCGGCACCAGCCCGGGGAGGATCAGGGCCAGGCCGAAGGCAGGGTTCAGCCACAGCGAGAGCACAGCCAGCCCGAGCAGCCCACCCGTGAAGCTGGAGAGGAAGCCCACCAGCACCGCGTTCTGCGCGTAGGGGAAGACGATGGGAGCGTCCAGCGCCGGGATCGCGCCCGGCACCAGCTTGGCCGCGATGCCCTGGAACGCCGGCACGATCTCGCCCAGGATGGTGCGCACCCCGAAGAGGATCACCGCCACCGCGATCCCGAACTGCAGCCCCTGCGTGACCGCCTGCATCAGGAAGTTGCCCAGGTTCTCCGCCCCGCCGTCGAAGGCCTCGTACGCGGACTCGCCCTCGCGGGCCACGGAGATCGCGGCGACGACCACATACATCAGCACCATGGACAGTGCCGTGGCCACCATCGAGTCGCGGAGGAAGCGCAGCGACTCCGGCAGCTTCAGCTCCTCGGTGGAGCGGCTGGACCGCCCGCCCACCAGCCGGCCGACCGCTCCGGCGGCTACATAGCCGGCGGTGCCGAAGTGCCCGATGGCGATGGAGTCGTCCCCCGTGATGCGGCGAGTCCAGGGGTGTGCCAAGGCGGGCAGGGAGACCATCAGGATGCCCAGGAGCGCACCGCCGACGATGACGGTGACGGCGCCGGAGTACCCGCCGGTGGCCAGCACGATGGTCAGCAGGGTGGCCATGAACAGGATGTGATGACCGGTCAGGAACACATAGCGCAGCGGGGTGAACCGAGCCAGCACCAGGGAGACGGCGAAGCCGAGGATCATCAACCAGGCCACCTGCGCACCATGGAGCTCCTGAGCGATGCCGACGATCGCCTCATTGGTGGGGACGACGCCGTGAGCACCTGTGGCATCTTGGATCATGACCCCCAGCGGGTCCAGGGAGGCGACCACCAGTGTGGCTCCGGCGCCGATGAGCAGGAAGCCGAGAGTGGCCTTCAGCGCCCCGCCGATGACCTGCCCGGCGGAGCGGCGCAGCGCCACCAGCCCCACGCCGGTGATGATGCCGATGAGGAACGCGGGCACGCTGAGGATCTCGTTGACGAGGAACTGGGCGGCGGTGATCAGAAGATCCATGCGGGGTCCTTATCAGATGTCGTAGAGGTCGCGCAGGGCGGCGTCGAGCTCGCCGGTGCTGGTGAAGTTCTCCACGACACGGACGGGCACGCCGACGTCGCCGAGCGTCTTCGCGATCTCCCCGGAGGTGAGGATCGCCGCCGCCTCGGACGCCCGTCCCCGGGCGGAGATCGTGTCGGTGGCCTCGACGGTCACATGCCGGGACCAGCCCCAGGTGTCCAGCACCTGCTCGAGGGTGTTCTTGAGGAACAGGGAGGTGCCCAGTCCGTTGCCGCACACGGTGAGGATGAGATGCTGGTCCTCGGCCTCTGCGGCCGTGTCCGGGGTGTTGCGGTGGTGCCGTTCTCCGGAGGCCTTTCCGCCGTCGAGCACGTGGAGGACCTCCTGCGCGGATCCTGCCAGGTCGAGCGCCTCCCGCGTCGAAGGCTCGGCCAGTCTGCGGGCCAGCTGCGCCATGGCCCGAGTATGGGCCGAGGAGTCCACGGCGGCCAGGGCCACGACCAGCGAGACCGGGTCGTGGGAGTCATGTCCGAAGGGCACCGGCGTGGCCAGCCGCAGCCAGGCCAGCCCGGTGCGGGCCACGCCGTTGGTGGGGCGGGCGTGGGGGAGGGCGAAGCCGGGGGCCACCACGATGTAGGGGCCCTTCTCCTCGACCGTGGTGATCATGGCCCGGGTGTAGTCGGCGTCGGCGACTCCCTGGGCCTCCAGCAGAGTTCCGGCGGTGCGGACGGCCTCCCGCCAGTCGGCGACCTCGGCGTCGAGGCGGATGCCCTCAGGGCTCAGCAGCTCAGACAGCGATGACATGTGCGGCACATTACCACCGGGGTGGTGGTCCGCGGGACGGCCTGGTTCACTGGTGACATGGCAGACCACCAGACTCCTCGGAGCCGATGCACCACCGGTCGGATGCTGCGCGTGACCGGCCGGGTCCAGGGAGTGTTCTTTCGGGCCTCCGCCCAGGCGGAGGCCGAGGACCTCAGCCTCACCGGCTGGGTGCGCAACACGGAGGACGGCGCGGTCGAGATCGTCGTCGGAGGCCAGGGCCCTGCCGTGGACGCCCTGATCCGCTGGTGCCACCACGGGCCGAAGAACGCTCGCGTGGACCAGGTGGAGGAACGGGCGGCCACCGCTGACGAGCTGGCAGCCCTCCCGGACTCCGGGTTCGAGATCCGCCGCTGAGGGGACGGGGCTCCGCGCCGGCCCGTCAGCCTGCCCCGGCCCGTCAGTCTGCCCCGGCCCGTCAGGCTGATCGGGGCAGTCTCAGGTCAGCTGGAGGCCGCGTGCGGCAGGGCGTCGTCCTCGGGTGCTGACTCCCTGCTCCGCGCCTCGGCGCCCGACGGCGGCGGAGTCAGCCCGAGCTGGACGGGCAGCGCCCGTTCGTCGCCCAGGACGTGTTCGGCCAGGAAGCTGAGCACCACCTCGTACCAGATCTTCGCGTGGTGCGGAGTGAGGATCCAGTGGTTCTCCTGCGGGTAGTAGAGGAACCGGTGGACGGTGCTGCCGTCGGCGTCGGCCGGGAGCCCGGAGCGCTCCAGCAGCTCGTACCACAGCCGCAGGCCCTCGCCGATGGGCACGCGGTAGTCCTTGTCCCCGTGGATCACGAGCATCGGGGTGACGATCTCCTCCACGAAGCGGTGCGGCGAGTGTTTCTCCTCCATGGCGGCGTCGATCTGCCGGCGCCAGAAGAAGGACGCATCCGTGGTGGGTCCGAACTGGTCGAGTGCCCACAGGGAGGCGTGGGTGACGATCGCGGAGAACCGATCGGTGTGCCCGGCCACCCAGTTGGCCATGTATCCGCCGAAGGACCCGCCCATGGCGGCGGTGCGGGTCTCGTCGACGTCCTCTCGGGCCTCGGCGGCGTCGGTGATGCTCATCAGGTCCGTGAAGGGCTTGTCTCCCCAGGAGTTCCAGCCTCGCTGGACGAACTCCTGGCCGTAGCCCGTGGACAGGGCCGGGTCAGGGAGCAGGACGCCGTAGCCCTGGGCGACCATGAGCCAGGGGTTCCACCGCCAGGACCAGGCGTTCCAGGAGTTCAAGGGGCCTCCGTGGATCCACAGCAGCAGCGGGGCGGGAGCCTCGGCGTCGGCGCCCTCCGGGAGGGCCAGCCAGGCGCGCAGTCGCACGCCGTCGGCAGCGGTGGTCTCCACCTCGGTGAGTCGACCGGGAAGCTCCGGACGCGGCACCGGGTTCTTCAGCCGGTTCACGGCGCCGTCGGTGAGAGCCACCCGGACCGCTTCGGGCGGGAAGGCGCAGCTGGCGCGCACGCCATAGACGGCGGATCCGTCAGGGGCGACGACGGCGGTCGAATAGGTGGCATCGTCGTGGGTCAGCTGGGTGACGCGACCGTCGGCGACGTCCACGCGGAACAGCGGGCCGCGCCCGTCCGCGTCCGCTCCGGCGATGAATCCGGATCCGTCCGGCAGCCAGTCGAAGGGAGCCAGCCCGAGGTCGGCGTGCCCGGTGGGGCTGAGTTCGCCGGTCTCCAGGTCCATCAGGTGCAGGCGGGGCACGGGTGCCCGGGAGGGCACCGGGCGCCGGGTCATGGTCACCACGGCGGTGCGTCCGTCAGGGCTGATGGGTCCCGGGGTGTGATCATGCTCCACGTCGTCGGCGATGATGCGGCGCTCTCCGCTGGCCAGGTCCACCAGGGCCAGGGCGGTGCGACGGTCCGCGCGAGCCTCCGGGACGTGCACAGAGATCAGCGCCCAGGTGCCGTCGGGACTGAGCGTGACCTCCTCACCGTAGAGGGAGCCGAGGCCCTCGGTGACGTGGCGCAGCCGACGGGGGAGCTCGTCTCCGGTGCGAGGGCGCGAGGCCGTCGGCGTCTGCTCCTCGTCCACGGTGAAGAGTGCGGGCCGTGCCGGGCCCAGGTCGTGGTCCCAGTGGCGGACCGGATAGGAGGTGTGGAGGATCGCGTTGACCGAGGCGTCCTCGCGGGCTGCGTGCAGGGCGGCGTGCTGGTCCTCATCTGCTGCGCCGGTCAACAGCGGTGCGGTGACGACGACGACGTCGGCCGCCGGGAGCGCAGTGCACGCGGCTCACGCCGCCGGGACGCCGGTTGACCAGGGCGGCCTCGCCGCCAGAGGCCGGGAGGCGCCACAGCGCCGTGTCCGAGGAGTCGCCCTCCTCGCTGGGGCGGGCGGAGGTGAACCAGAGGTCTCCGGAGGCCGAGAACGCTGGGCCTGCCTCGCCCCGGGCGCTGCGGGTCAGCCGCCGGGCGTCGCGCTCGCCGAGGGGGTCGATCTCCCAGAGCGCATTGACGTAGCCCGTGCCCTTCTCATCGAGCGTGGTCACCGTGGTGACCAGGCGGCGGCCGTCGGGGCTCATGGTCAGACCCTGAAGCCGGGGGAGGGCTACGTAGCGGTCGAGGTCGTGGAAGTCTTCTTCTGCGGCGTCGGTCATGGGAACTTTGTATCACCGGAACGCCGCCAGAATGTTGTGTGACGCAACCGATGGTGGGTGAGTCGGCGGGCCGGCCGCCCCGCGGCGGCCCTCTGCGCCGGAGGTCGGGCGCAGCTGTGACATCAGGACGGGGAGATCCGGCGACGGCACGAACCGGCCACATCAAGGAGGAGTTGCGATGACGCACCATGCCAACGGCTCACCGGCCCATCCGCTGTGCCTGCGCCGATTCACCGAACGGCCCGCGGCGATGGCCGACTTCCTGGAGCTGCTCGGGATGACGCCGCAGAGGCCCTCCCGGGAGGCGACGCCGGCATCCTCAGGGCCGCTGCCGGCCGCGTGGCCCTCCATCAGCTGGCCCCGGATCGTCCGGCCGTCACCGGGGCCGTGCACGGAGAGACCCATCTGGTCTTCCTGGCCGAAGACGCGCGTCACACCGCGGCCCGACTCCAGGAGGATGGGCTGCGCAGTCTGTGGTGGGAGCACGCGGAGCGACGCCACGCCGGGGTCACCGGGCCGTCCGGGGAGGGCGTCTGGTTCCACGAGGAGCCTGATCTCTGCACCGCGG
Source organism: Nesterenkonia sp. PF2B19 (assembly GCF_001758425.2). Lineage (GTDB taxonomy): Bacteria > Actinomycetota > Actinomycetes > Actinomycetales > Micrococcaceae > Nesterenkonia > Nesterenkonia aethiopica. The sequence continues at coordinate 51,509 of NZ_MDSS02000007.1, forward strand.
GACCGCCGGTGGGCGCGGTGGACGGTCTGACCGTGGTGGCGGTGCGCAGCTCTGAGGACCCGGGTGCGGATGTCGCATTCTTCTCGCATCTGGGCTACGAGCCGATTCCGGGCCAGGAGGCCGAGGGGTGGGTGCCGTTGGCCGTGCCGGAGGCTCCGAGCGGGATGATCGGTCTTCACGCTCCCGGCGGAGACAAGCCGGGACCGGCGGTCGAACCGCCTCCGGGCGGACACAATCCGGCCGGACTCAACGCCCCGGTGCTGCTGGGTTTCCAGACCCCTGAGGAGCTCGACGCACTGGCTGCACGTCTCGAGGCCGCCGGCCACCCCGTCCATCGAGCGGAGGGCCCGGTCTCCGCCTTGGTGGTGCAGGACCTGACGGGCGCCGTCTGGAGATCCACCCGGCCTGAGGCCAGGGAGATGTCCCCGGTCTGGGCTACTGTGCGGACATGGCACACCAGCGACAGGCAGCACAGCAGCAGGCAGCACAGCGACAGGCAGCACAGCAGCGCGATCTCAGGCGGTCCGCGGAGGATCATCTCGATGCCGACAGAGTCCCGGGAGAGAGCACCGTGGCGGGGGCTGGCTCAGGGGAGGGCGACGAAGGGCTGGCCATCGGTGAGGACGGGCTGGCCCGCACCGCCTGGGCGATGGGCAGCGAGATGATGCGGCAGTACTACGACACCGAATGGGGCATGCCGGTGCGGGACGAGCGGGGGCTCTTCGAACGGCTGAGTCTGGAGGGATTCCAGTCGGGTCTCTCCTGGGCGACCATCCTCGCCAAACGGGAGAACTTCCGCCGAGCCTTCGCGGATTTCGAGCCGGACGTCGTCGCCGCCTTCGACGAGTCCGACGTCGAGCGTCTGGTGCAGGACGCCGGCATCATCCGGCACCGGGGCAAGATCACCGCGACCATCGGCAACGCCCGCGCCACGGTGGCGCTGCGGGCCGAGGGAGGGCTGCCCGAGGTCATCTGGTCCCACCGGCCCGAGGCCACCCCGGTGCCGCGGAGCATGGCGGAGGTCCCGTCGCGCTCGCCGGAGTCGGAGGCGCTGGCGGCGCGGCTGCGCGCGGCCGGGTTCCGGTTCGTGGGACCGACCACCATGTTCGCGCTCATGGAAGCCGTCGGCATCGTGGACACCCACGTGGTCGGGTCTCATCGCCGGGGGTCCTCGGGCGTCTGGTCCTGAGGCCGAGGCGCCGAGGTCGCGCCCGCTGGACCAGGTGCGGCGGGCGATGCGGGCGAGCTCAGCGGTGTCGGTGCCTCTCCCGGGCGGCCACCGCTGCCGTCTCGATCTGGAAGGTGGAATGCTCCAGGCTCACGGGGAAGTGCTCCGCCACGCAGGTGCGCAGGTGTTCGAGGATCTCCGGGGCGTGGCCGTCGCGGAAGCAGCTGTCATCGACCACCACATGGCCGGTGATCACTGGGAGTCCGGAGGCCACGGTGGACGCGTGGAGGTCGTGGACCTCCCGCACATGCGGCTGGGTGAGCATGTGCTCGCGCACCTCCTCCAGGTCGATGCCGCGAGGTGTGAACTCCAGCAGGATGCGCACCGCCTCCCGCAGCAGCAGCGCGGCTCGCGGCAGGATCAGCGCGGCGATGGCCAGGGCGGCCACTGCGTCGGCCTGGTGCCAGCCGGTCAGTGCGATGACGACGGCGGCCACCATCACCCCCAGCGATCCCAGTCCGTCGGCGGCGACCTCCAGGAAGGCCGCGCGCATGTTCAGGCTGCTGCGGCGTCCCGCGCGGAGCACCAGCAGGGAGATGACATTGCCGACGAGTCCGACAGCGCCGAAGATCAGCAGTTCGAGGGGCGGAATGGTCGGGGCCGCGCTGAGACGAGCCACGCCCTCCACGGCGGCATAGACCCCGATGCCCAGCAGCAGCAGCGCTTGGACGACGGCGGCCAGCACCTCGACGCGTCGCAGGCCCCACGTGCGGGTCGAGGTGGGGGCGCGGCCCATCAGCACGGCGGCGAGCAGGGCCACCAGGAGTCCGATCGAATCGGTGAGCGAATGGACCGCGTCCGTCAGCAGCGCCAAGGAGCCGGTGAGCCAGGCGCCGGCGAACTGGGCGATGACCACGACGCCGGTGATGCCGCACACCACCGCCAGGCTCCCACGGTGGGTGGACGCCTCGGCATGGCTGTGTCCATGGTGGGAGCCCATCGGCGCCGTCCTCCTGTGCCTTCTGCTGGCTGTTCGCTGTGTCGAGCGGGATCCCAGCATAAGGAGAGGCGGACCGAGACGCCCAAGCTGCGACTGCCTCTGAGAGGCATTCCCAGCAGCGGAGCCTCCTTGCCGGTGCATGCGGCCGTCAGCGGCCGACGAACCACCGATTCGAGGAGGGCAGCCACAGCAGCGCCACCATCGCGGCGATGATCACCAGGTCCCAGCGCATGCCCATGGCGAGCACCGACGGGTACGCCCAGCTGCGCAGCAGCGCCTCCAGGACGGAGACCGCCAACAGGATCGTGAGCAGGAATCGGACCCATTCCAGGCGCTCCGGGATCTTCAGCACCAGAGCGACCTGGAGGATCCCCAGTACCAGGGACACCATGATGACCACCAGGCCGACGAGCCCCGGCACCAGGCCCGCGACCTGCGAGATCGTGTGGAGACCCGTCAGGTAGATCAGGAACCCCGGGACCAGGAACACCAGGGTCAAAAGAGTCATGGCCAGCATGCCCACATAGGCGATGCGGGGCACCAGCGGCATGTGGTCCACGCGCAGCACGGCGTGCAGGGCACGGCGGGGGACGAGGTCACCGACGCTGTGCGGCCAGGAGGGCGGCAGACGGTAGGACCGGGGCGGCAGGCCGGGCCGGTCGACAGAGAAGGTGTGCTGTGTGCTCATGACAGCACCATCATAGCCGTGGATCCCCGTCATGGCGGGGATCCACGGGGTGTCGCAGTGGTCGAGGACCCTGCGTGCGCCGTGCCCGATCCGGGGCTGATGCGCCGTGAGTGTCATCGTGTGGGGGACCTGCTTGCCAGGAGCAGATGTCGACCCCCTATCATGTCATCATGAGTGACCGGATGATCCCTGACGTGACGTACCCCCTCGACGGCGGCCTGCGTGCCGCATCGCCTCGTGTGCTGGTGGGGCTGGCCCTGAGCCTGGGGCTGGCACTCACCGCCTGCGGCGGCGAGGAATCGCCCGGCGCGGACCAGGACGCCGCAGGCCAGGACGCCGCGGATCAGGATCCTGCCGACGCGTCGACCGACGATGGAGAGCAGTCCGGCGAGCATGAGACCTCTGCGGAACCCTTCGCCTCCGCCGATCTGGCCGACGCTGTGGGCAATGAGGTCGGCGAGGTGACGTTCAGCGAGGTCGACGCGGGAGTCCTGGTGGAGGTGCAGGTGCAGGACCTGGAGTCCGGATTCCGCGGCTTCCACATCCACGAGCACGGTGCCTGCGAACCGCAGTCCACGAACGACGACGGCGACATCGGCGATTTCCTCTCCGCGGGTGGTCACCTGCCCGGGGAGGGCGAGGAGGACCACGGTCTGGTCGAGGGCGAAGAGGCGCCGGAGACCGACGACGCCGAGGGAGCCGAGGAGGCCGAGGCGCCGGACGGGGATCCGCAGGACGCTGAGGATGTCCAGGCCGGTGCCGATCACCCGGGACATGCCGGGGACCTGCCGAACCTCCTCGTGGCCCAGGACGGCACCGCCCGGATGAGCGTCGTCACGGACCGGCTGGACCCTGAGCTGCTCCTGGAGGGGGACGGCACGGCGGTCATCATCCACGCCGGTGCCGACAACCATGCCAACATTCCGGAGCGCTACGCCCCGCAGGGGCCGGATGAGGAGACCCGCGGCGCCGGAGATGCCGGTGAGCGGAGCGCCTGCGGCGTCGTCGAGGGATCGTGAGCACGGTCCTCCTGTGACCTCTGCCATAGGCCCCCGCCCATGTCAGAGGGGCAGGCGGGACGGCCTGTGGTCGCCCTCACCCGCGTCATGCCGGGCATGGCCGGCCGACCTCGATGGGTCTCGCAGGCCGGGACGGCCCGTGCGGGGAATTGCTCGGGCTCTGCCGCGCTCGATATAGTCGCCTTCGGTGTGCCGGGAAGACTGGTCGGCGAAGAGCAGAATCTGTGTGCAGAGCGCGTGGTCTGGGACGAGTGGGTGCAGAACCGGTTCGTCACCCGTGCCGGTCCTGCCCACGGACGCTCCCGCACGATGATGACGCCTGGACCGCTGGCGACATGTTCCCCGCACCGACAGGAGGCTCGCACCATGCACCTGCCCCTCTGCACGCCACCCTCCTGCGCACCTCAGGCCCCCTGCGGGTCTGTCGCTGAGCGCAGGCCGGGGCGGATCCGGGCGGTGGGCTGCTGATGACGGTCATGGTGCTGCTGTTCCTCTCGCTGGTCCTCGTGCCGGTCTCCGCGGCCGTGCATCGTGTCCTGGGCCGCGACACCGGGTGGTTCGCCGCTGCCGCTCTCATCGGCCTCGGCGCCGCGGCGCTGCCATGGATCGGTCCGATCGTCGAGGGAGAGGTCCTCGAGGAACACCTGCCGTGGATCCCCACCGTCGACGTCGGGATCTCCCTGCGGCTGGATGGCCTCGGCATGGTCTTCCTGCTGCTGGTGCTGTTCATCGGGGCGCTGGTCATGGCCTACAGTGCCCGGTACTTCTCAGCCCAGAAACGCACCAATGACTACTACATCTGGATGCTGCTGTTCGTCTTTGCGATGAGCGGCATGGTCATGGCTGATGACCTCATCCTGCTGTTCGTCTTCTGGGAGTTCACCACTCTCTGCTCGTTCTTCCTCATCAACCGGTCCGGGGACAAGGCTCCTGCACCGGCGCAGCGGACGCTGCTGATCACCATGGCCGGTGGGCTGGGCCTGCTCACCGCGGTGCTGCTGACCATCGTGGCCACCGGCACCACGCGGATCTCCGAGGCCCTGCAGCATGAGGTCTGGCAGCAGGACGGCGTGTTCACCTCGGTCGTGGCGGTGCTGGTGGTCCTCGCAGCGTTCACCAAATCTGCGCAGTTCCCGTTCCACCTGTGGCTCCCGGACGCCATGGTGGCACCCGCCCCGGTGTCCGCCTACCTGCATGCCGCGGCGATGGTGAAGGCCGGCATCTACCTGCTGCTGCGGTTCTCCCCGGCGTTCGAGGGAGTGGTCATCTGGCAGACCCTGCTCATCGTCTGCGGACTCATCACCGCGCTCATCGGTGCTCTGTTCGCCATGCAGCGGCACGACATCAAAGAGATCATGGCCTACTCCACGGTCAGCCAGCTGGGCTTCCTGGTCACCGTGATCGGCGTCGGGACCCCGACGGCGCTGGCGGCTGCGACGATCCACGTGATCGCCCATGCCCTGTTCAAGTCCTCGCTGTTCATGATGGTGGGCATCATCGAGCATGAGGCGCACTCGCGGGACATCCGCAAGCTCAACGGCCTGCATCGGACGATGCGCGTCTCCGGGGTCATCACGCTGATCGCCTGCCTGTCCATGGCGGGCATCCCGCCGCTGATGGGCTTCGTCTCCAAGGAACACCTGCTGGCCGGCTTCCTCTCCGCCGAGTTCGGCGCCGGTCTCACGTGGCTGATCACCGGGCTGATGGTGCTCGCGGCCGTCGGCACCTTCGCCTACTGCGGTCGCATCGTCCTGGGCTCGTTCACCTCCTACACCGGCGCCGGCCGTCAGGACGAGGTGCTGGAGCCCATGCGGCCCGAGGCCAGCCACGAGGCTCCGCTGTCGTTCTACCTGCCAGCCCTGCTTCCGGCGGCCGCCGGCCTGATGCTGGGCTTCACGCCGCAGATCTTCGACGGGCTGGTCAGCGCGGCCGCTTCGGCGGCCTCCACGGTGGAGTATGAGGCGCACTTCCTCCTCTGGCATGGGTTCACCGTGGACCTGGCCCTCTCGGCCACGGTCATGGTGGTCGGCGTCGTGCTGGTGCTCTCCAGGACCAGGGTGGACTCACTCATCCCGCGCACCATCCTGCCCTTCACCGGGGTGCAGGTCGTTGAGCGGCTGCGCACCGGCTCCATCGCCTTCGGGCGTCGGGTCGGAGACATCACCCGCACCGATGTGCATGGCCTGCACCTGACCGTGCCCGGCATCCTGCTGGGCGGCATCTTCGTCGCCGGCATCCTGGCCGCCCCGTTCGTGGGAGAGCTGACCCCCGGGCACACGCGGATGACCGACTGGGTGCTGATCGGTCTGCTGGTCGCCTTCCTCATCGGCTCCGTCGTCGCCCAGAGCCGCACCGCGGCCGTGGTGCTGGTCGGCGGTGCCGGCTTCGTGGTGGCCGCCTGGTACTTCCTGCTCGGCGCCATCGACGTCGGCATGACGCAGCTGCTGGTGGAGATCCTCACCGTGGTGGTGCTGGTGCTGGTGATGCGCAAACTCCCCAAGCGCTTCCACGAGGTCTCCCGCACCCGCACCGTGGTCTCGGCCGCCGTCGCCATCGCCTTCGGTGTGATGGCCTTCATCGCAGCCTTCGCTCTGACGGGCCGCCGCGGCCAGTCCCCGGTGGCGGAGTGGTACCTGGAGAACACCTACGAGGAGGCCCAGGCCACCAATATCATCAACTCGATCCTGGTGGACTTCCGCGCCCTGGACACGTTCGGCGAGCTGACGGTGCTCGGCGTCGCCGGGTTCGCGATCCTGGCACTGCTGAACTCCGCGTTCTCCACCTCGGACAACGCCCCAGCGGCCTCCCGGCTGTGGGTCGGCACCCCGATCTCGAACGCCGAGGACAACACCACGGCGATGCGCATGGTGTTCAACTGGATGGCGCCGTTCATCATCCTGCTCTCGGTGGTGCTGCTGGTCCGCGGCCACTACGAGTCCGGCGGCGGGTTCATCGCCGCGCTCGTCGCCGGCGGCTTCTTCGCCCTGCGGTACCTGGTGGCGCCGTCGGACTCCGCGGTCAAGCTGCGCTTCGACTACGCGATGGTCATCGTCGGGGGCATCATGACCGGCGCGGCGGTGGGCCTGCTCGGCTTCCTGGAGGGCTCCTACCTGCGGCCGATCATGTGGGACATTCCGCTGCCCTGGGGCGGGGAGTTCACCTTCACCACGGCGCTGATCTTCGACGTCGGCATCTACCTCGCCGTCATCGGTGCGGTCCTGGTGGCGCTGGATCGGCTCGGCCAGGCCCAGCGCTACCCGGCCGAGCTCCTGCGGGCCCACCGCAAGGCCTTCGGCACACCGGAGGGCCAGCCGCACAACTCGGAACATCGCTACGTGGACCCCGGAGATGTGCCCCTCGAGGTGGATCCGACGGCCGGAGAGGATACGACGAGCATGCAGGAGGTGAGCGACCGATGAGCATCGCCATCGCCATCGGGGTCCTGACGGCAGCGGCCGTCTACCTCTTCATGCAGCGCGGCATGGTCAGGATCGTGCTGGGCTTCGTGCTGGCCTCGCATGCGGCGAACCTGCTGCTGTTCTCCGCCGGCAACGTCGCCTACCGCGGTGTGCCCTACATCGGCTCCGGTGAGGTGGGGGAGCAGGCCGACCCGCTGCCCCAGGCCTTCGTGCTGACCGCGATCGTCATCGCCTTCTCCATCACCATGTTCATGGTGACCCTGGCGATCACCACCACCACCGACGACGACACCGAGAACGAGGAGGAGTCGCCGATCATGGTGCTCACCGGCGGCACCGGCGACATCAACGACGCCGGCATGATGCGCCACGACGTCGAGTGCACCGGTGCCGCGGGCGCGGGCACGGGCGGGGCACACGCCAGCCCGCTGAGCCCGGTCCACGACTTCGAGGGCCCGGAGGATCTCCCTGACGCGCTCCCCGGGCACGGCAACGGCGCCCCTGAGCGCGGAGACGGAGGTCCCCGATGAGCGAGACTCTGGCCCCGCTGCTGCCCCTGCTGGTCGGCATCCCGCTGTTCCTGGGCGCCTAGGTGCGCTGTTCCGGCAGAACAAGCTGGTCCGCCACATCATCAGCCTCGGAACTCTGGCCGCCCTCTTCGCCTTCTCGATCCTGCTGGTCGTGGTCACCCATGACGGCACGGTCATCGCCCACCAGGTGGGGCTGTGGGACTACGGGGTCTCCATCCCCTTCGTGGTCGACGCGCTCTCCGCCCTGGTGCTGATGATCATCTCCATCCTCGGCATCGCCTCGGTGCTGTTCGCGATGGCCACCCACGAGGCTCGCGCCCGGTTCTATCACCCCTTCGTCCTGGTCCTGATGGCCGGTGTCTCCGGGGCGCTGATGACCGGCGACATCTTCAACCTGTTCGTCTTCATCGAGGTCATGCTGCTGCCCTCCTACGGGCTGCTCTCCATGATGGGGGCGAAGCTCGGGGCGCACGGGGCCCGCATCTACGTCTCGGTGAACCTGATGGCCTCCACGCTGCTGCTGGCAGGGGTCGGGCTGGTCTATGCGACCGCCGGCACGGTCAACCTGGCTGAGCTGCACGGTGCGGCCGTGGACGACCCCGCGGTGGCGGTCGGCGGCGGCGTAGTGCTGACCGCGATCGCCATCAAGGCCGCCGTGGTGCCGGTGCACGGCTGGCTGACCCGCACCTACACGTTGACCTCTCCGGCGGTCACCGCGCTGTTCTCCGGCATCCACACCAAGGTCGCCATCTACGCGATCTACCGGATCTACTCGCTGCTCTTCGACGGCGACCAGCGCTTCCTGTGGGTGGCGCTGCTCATCACGAGCCTCACCATGCTCATCGGTGTGCTGGGCGCGATCGGGGAGAAGACGACACGCTCGATCCTGGTGTTCCACATGATCAGCCAGATCGGCTACATCCTCATCGGCGTGGGGCTGTTCACCATGCTGGGGCTGACCGCGGCGATCTTCTACCTGCTGCACCACATGATCGTGAAGGCCTCGCTGTTCCTCTCCACCGGGGCGATCGAGGAGACCTACGGCACCGGGGAGATCGACAAGCTCGGCGGTATGCTCAAGCGGGAGCCGCTGGTGGCGATCACCTTCATGGTCGCCGCACTGTCCCTGGCGGGCCTGCCGCCGTTCTCCGGGTTCGTCGCGAAGTTCACCATCATCCAGGGGACGCTGGAGCAGTCGCACTACTGGGTGGCGGCCACCGCCGTCGTGGTCTCCGTGTTCACGCTGCTCTCCATGCTGAAGATCTGGACCGGGGTGTTCATGGGCTCCGAGCCGGAGAACCTGGAGAAGCGCGCTCTCATCCACCAGCAGCGCACCCATGGGAGGCGATACCTGCGGGTGGAGGCCCAGGCGGAGACGCCGACGCTGAGCATCGGGCCGCCGACGACCACCACCACGAAGGTCCTGGCCGGTGAGCGTGCGGTGAAGATCCCGCCGAAGCTCATCATCCCGGGAGCCCTGCTGGCCGCGGTCACGCTGTTCTTCGGGCTGGGCGCGGAGCTGCTGATGAGTCTCTCGGCCACGGCGGCGGAGAACCTGTTGAACCCGATCGAGTACGTCAGGGCGGTGAGCGGCGCATGAGCATCCAGAGACTCTCCCGGCAGCCCTGGCCGCTGCGCATCCTGAGCTTCCTGCTCTGGTACGCCAAGGAATTTCTCCTGGCGAACCTCAAGGTCACCGCAGACGTGCTGCGTCCGCGCCGCAGGATGCGGATGACCCCGGCGATCGTCGCCGTGCCTGCCGCATCCCGCACCGACACCGAGTGGACGCTCATCTCGACGCTGATCACGCTGACGCCCGGCACGCTGACCATCACCCTGTCCAAGGAGCACGGCATCCTCTACGTGCACGGCATGTTCGTGGAGACCCGCGAATCGCTGGTCACCGAGATCCAGGAGATGGAGGACCGTCTGCTGCATGCGACCCGTCGCGACGTCGGCGACCTGACCCGTCCGCTGGAGGCACCTGTGGTGACCCCGGTGGACGTTGACGAGAACGAGGCAGGTGATCCGCTGTGATCACGGAGATCACTCTGGAGCTGGCCCTCGTCCTGCTCGGCGTGGCCATGCTCATCGCAGGCGTCCGCGGGTTCCTGGGGCCCCGCACCTCGGACCGCGCGGTCGCCTCGGACCTCATCTTCTTCGCGATGATCGGCTTCATCGCGCTCATCGGGCTGAGGATCGACATCGAGGCCCTGTTCGACATCATCCTCATCGCCACGCTGCTGGGCTTCATGGCCGCCATCTCCATGGCACGACTCGGATCGGGGGGACAGCGCTGATGGATCTGCACATCCTCGACATGAGCGCCCACGTGGTGGGACTGGTGCTGGTCTTCCTCGGGATCTTCATCATCATGGTCTCGGCGATCAGCCTCTTCAAGCTCCCGGACCTGTACCTGCGGGCCTCGGGTGTGGGCACGTCCGCAGGCATGGGAGTGGCGACCATCGTGGTCGGCGCACTGCTGATCGACTTCTCCTGGCTGAACCTCGTCAAGGCGCTCATCGCGGTCATCGCGCAGCTGCTGACCTCAGCGGTGGGATCCATGGCCATCGCCCGGTCCGGCTACCTCAACAACTCGTTGCCGGCGGCCATCACGCACATCGATGAGCTGCGCCTGACGCGGCGGGACGCCACCGCTGACTGACTCCTCGAGCAGATGTACGATCAGGAACTCGGCATCACCCGCTGACCTGGGGCGTCTTTGCCGCTAGTGTGGCCCCATGAGCACGGAGTCGCAGCAGGACACCCGGACCTCCGATGACGGCCTGCCCCCGCACCGCGTGCGGCGGACGCAGGAGGAACCCTCCGACGTCGCGGACGAGCAGGCCACCTATGAGGACGGCGCACGGCCCGGCACGGTGGCGGCGGCCGCGGATCAGCCGCATCGTGTCAAGGACCTCCAGCGTCTGGAGTTCGCCGAGTCCGACGACGTCCCGGTCAGGCCTCGCGCCCCGTGGCGGCTGACGGGGTCCACCTGGCGGTACAGCCTGAGACGGACCCTGTCCGAGTTCGGGCGCGACCAGTGCACCGATCTGGCCGCCGGACTGACCTACTATGCGGTGCTCTCGCTGTTCCCGGCGCTGATCGCCTTCGTCTCGCTGCTCTCGCTGATCGGAGAGGCCCAGCGCACGCAGGACTTCATCCTGGGCACGCTCGACGAGCTCGTGGAGGACGAGTTCATGGAGACGGTGGAGAACATCGTCGGCGTGGTGACCTCGGCGCCCGGGGCGGGGCTGGGTCTGGCGGTCGGCATCCTGGTGGCGATGTGGACAGCGTCGAACTACGTCAATGCCTTCTCCCGCGCCATGAACCGCATCCACCAGGTGGAGGAGGGCCGCTCCATGCTGCAGCTGCGGCCGATCCTGTATTCGGTCACGGTGGGACTGATCGTCCTGGTCGCACTCTCGGCGGTGATGCTGGTGGTCTCGGGGCCGCTGGCGGAGGCGATCGGCAGCACCGTGGGTCTGGGGGAGACGGCCGTAGTGGTCTGGGACTATGCCACCTACCCGGCGCTGCTGCTGGTTGCGGCGGCCTGCATCGGCCTGCTCTACTACGCCACGCCGAACATCCGGCAGCCTGGCCCGCTGTGGATCGCGCCGGGCGCCGTCGTCGCCATCCTGGTGATGGTGCTGGCCACCATGGGTGTCGGCTTCTACATCGGGAACTTCGCGAACTACGAGGCCACCTACGGAGCGCTGGCCGGGATCATCATCTTCCTGTTCTGGATCTACATCATGAACGTGGTGCTCCTCCTCGGCGCTGAACTCGACTCTGAGCTGGAGCGCGGACGGCAGCTGCAGGCCGGCATCGAGGCGGAACGGACGCTGATGCTCTCGCCTCGGGCAGTGAAGGCCGCCGAGAAGGCCGCGGCCAAGCATGAACGCATGGTGGCCCAGGGGCAGGCGCTGCGGATGAGCGGAGGGCAGACCTCGGACCCGGACGAGGTCTGGCGACGGTGACCAGATCGTGACCTGCGTCATGGCTGATGGTGCAGTCCTGAAACACTTGTGAAAGATTTGCTTGATAGACTCCGAGCACCAGGTGACGTACGCAACATCGTGACGCGATGACGCGTGGCAGGACGGCGTAGCTCACCGCACCCCTGGGCGAGCCGCCGCACCGACGGTTCGCCCGACCGCAGTCGCGGCAGAGTCTGTTCAGGCTCCGCCGCTCGCACCCCATGAGGAGAGAATCGCAGATGCGAACACATACGACGTTCAGCCGCGGGGCGGTGGCCGTCTCCGCGGCGGCGGCCCTGACGCTGACCGCATGCGGCGGCAACGGCGACACCGGCGACGGCGAGGCGGCCGCTGACGGCGGCACCGTCTCGGCCTACAACTGTGAGCCCCAGTTCCTGGTCCCGGGCAACTCGACCGAGGTCTGTGGGTCCTGGGTCCTGGAGAACCTGTTCACGGGTCTCACCCAGGTCGACTACGACACCATGGAGGCGGGCCCCGGCGTGGCCGAGAGCTGGGAGACGGACGACAACGTCACCTGGACCTTCGAGCTCGGCGAGGACTGGACCTTCCACAACGGCGAGCCGATCACCGCCCAGACCTTCGTGGACACCTTCAACTGGGTCGTGGATCCGGACAACGCCCAGCAGAACGAGAGCTTCCACAACAAGTTCGTCGGCTATGACGAGGTCGCCGCGGGCGACGCCGAGGAGATGGAGGGCGTCCGTGCGCTGGACGACCACACCCTCGAGCTCGAGCTGACGGAGCCGTTCTCCCCGCTGCCGATGATGCTGTCCTACACCGGCTTCTATCCGCTGCCGGAGGAGGCCTACGAGGACATCGACGCCTTCGAGCAGGCGCCGATCGGCAACGGTCGCTACCAGATGGACGGCGAATGGGTCCACGACGAGGAGATCGCCGTGGAGCGCTTCGAGGACTGGGCCGGCGAGGACCCAGGGCTGCCGCAGCGCATCGAGTGGAAGATCTACGCGGACATCGACACCGCCTACATGGACGTGCAGGCCGGCAACCTGGACATCATGGACACCGTGCCGCCGCATCTGCGCCCCAACATGGAGGCCGACTTCGGCGACAACCAGCACACGTTCGACACCTCCTCCTTCACCTATATGGGCTTCCCGCTCTACCAGGAGGAGTTCCAGGACCCGGACGTCCGCCACGCGCTCTCCATGGCGATCGATCGCCAGGAGATCATCGACACCATCCACAACGGGGCGTTCACACCGGCGTCGAACATCATCCCGCCGATGCTGCCGGAGGCCCGTGAGGACGCCTGCGAGTACTGCGATTTCGACCCGGAGGCCGCCGCGGACCTGTATGAGGAGGCCGACGGTCCCACCGACGTCACGGTCTACTTCAACTCGGGCGCCGGTCACGAGGAGTGGGTCGAGGCCATCACCAACCAGTGGCAGCAGCACCTGGGCGTGGAGAACGTGAGCTTCGAGTCGCTGGACTTCGCGCAGTACCTGGACCTGCACGACAACGAAGAGGTCACCGGTCCGTACCGTCTGGGCTGGGTGCTCTCGTACCCCTCGCCGCAGTACGCGATGGAGCCCATCTACACCACTGGTGTCTCCTCGAACTACGCACGGTACTCCAACGAGGAGTTCGACGACCTCATCGACCAGGCCAACGGGGCACTGGAGGAGGACGAAGCGGCCGAGCTCTATCAGCAGGCCGAGGACATCCTCCTGGAGGACATGCCGGTCATGCCGCTGTGGTTCCAGAACTTCGGAGTGGTCCACAGCGAGAACATCGATGGTGACAGCGTCCTGATGGACCCGCGCACCTTCCTGCGCGTCGAGCAGCTCGTCGTCACCGAGGACTGAGCCAGCCACCGCAGCACCCCTGAGGACGCGGCCCGTACCGGCCCAGAAGCCCGTGCGGGCCGCGTCCCATGCCGGGGAGGTGTCCACCCTTCACGCCTCTCCGGCACCACTGCCGCACTGCCGCGGCGTCATCCGCGGCACACCATGCCCGCCACGCACCGATGACCCCGACCGGGCCGGCCACAAGCCGGACCCAGCGAGGAGCCCCGTGAACAACCCCGAGCCGAACGTTCAGCCGCACGCGACCGCACTGTCCGCCTCCGACCAGCGATCTCAGCCGACGCCGAGTCCAACGCCCGCCCGCGGCCGTCTGCTCGCCGGCGCGGGGCTCAGCACCGCGCTGCTGCTGACCGCCTGTGCCGAGGGAGGCGGCGGCGAAGACGCCTCCGCCGACGGCGGCGAGTTCACCGCCTATACGTGTGAGCCGCAGAGCCTCACGCCCGGCAACACCTCGGAGGTCTGCGGAGCCCGTGTGCTCGAGCAGCTCTTCACCGGTCTCACCGAGATCGACTACGACACCTTCGAGGCCACCGAGGGAGTGGCCGAGTCCTGGGAGTCCGAGGACAACATCACCTGGACCTTCCACCTGCGCGACGACTACGCCTTCCACGACGGTGAGGAGATCGACGCCCACACCTTCGTGGACACCTTCACCTGGACGGCCGACGAGTCCAACGCCCAGGTCAACTCGGAGTTCTACGAGATCATCGCCGGCTATGACGAGCTGCAGGACGACGACGTCGACGAGCTCTCCGGCGTGCGAGCCATTGATGACCACACCCTGGAGATCGAGCTCTCCGACCCCTTCGGTCAGCTTCCTGTTCATCTGGGACTGCTCGGATTCTCGCCGATCCCCTCGGCGGCCTACGAGGACATGGACGCCTTCGAGCAGGCGCCGATCGGCAACGGCCGCTACCGGATGGACGGCGAGTGGGTGCATGACGAGCAGATCGCCGTCACCCGCCACGAGGACTGGCCGGGTGAGGTGCCTGGCAATGCCGAACGCATCGAGTGGAGGATCTACTCCGACGTCGGCACCGCCTATATGGACGTCCAGGCGGGTCAGCTCGACCTGCTGGAGCAGGCTCCGCCGGAGCAGATCCCGAATATGGAAGCCGACTTCGGCGAGAACCAGGAAGCCTTCGAGACCGGGACCTTCACCTATCTGGGCTTCCCGCTGTACCAGGAGGACTTCCAGGACCCGGACGTGCGCCGGGCGCTGTCGATGGCCATCGATCGCGACTCCATCGTGGAGACGATCTTCGACGGCGGCATGCAGCCGGCCCGGTCCATCATCCCTCCTGTGCTGCCCGAGGGTCGCGAGGACGCCTGCGACGCCTGCGAGTATGACCCGGAGACAGCCGCAGACCTCTATGAGGCTGCCGGCGGGCCCTCCGAGATGGAGATCTACTACAACTCGGGGGCGGGGCATGACGACTGGGTGGAGGCTGTGACGAATCAGTGGCAGCAGCATCTCGGCATCGACGACATCACCTTCCGCTCCCTGGACTTCGCCCAGTACCTCGACGATCTCGCGGAGGAGAACGCCTCCGGGCCGTTCCGACTCGGCTGGACGCTGTCCTCGCCGAGCGCTCAGTACGCGATGGAGCCCATCTACTCCACCGGGGCCTCCCGCAACTACGCGGGATACTCCAGCGAGGAGTTCGACTCGCTGATCCAGCAGGCCAATGCGGCCGACGTCGAGGACGCCGAGCCGCTCTACCACGAGGTGGAGGACGTGCTGCTTGAGGATCTGCCGGTGATTCCGCTGTGGTTCAACCAGCAGCACGTGGTCCACACTGACCGCATCACCGACGTCGAGGTCAGCCCGCGAGGGCTGCCGCGCGTCGAGTCCATCACGGTCACCGAGTGACACGCCTGAAGGAGGCGACCACCTGATGAGGACGCATACCGGAGGCTCCCGCCTCGCCGCCGTCGGAGCCGGCGCGGCCCTGCTGCTGACCGCCTGTGGCGACGACGGCGCAGAGACCGCGTCCGCCGAGGACGGCGGAACCTTGAGCATCTACAACTGCGAGCCGCAGAACCTGATGCCGGGGAACAACACCGAGAACTGCGGCTCCCGGGTCCTGGAGCAGCTGTTCACCGGGCTCACCCAGATCGACTACGAGACCTACGAGGCCGTGCCTGCGGTCGCCGAGAGCTGGGAGACCGAGGACCAGACCACCTGGACCTTCCACCTGCGGGACGACTTCACCTTCCACAACGGGGACCCCGTCACCGCGCAGACCTTCGTGGACACCTTCAACTGGGTGGTGGATCCGGACAACGCCCAGGCCGGCGCGACGTTCCATGACAAGTTCGTCGGCTATGACGATGTCGTCGAAGGGGAGGCTCAGGAGATGGAGGGGGTGCGCGCCGTCGACGAGCACACGCTCGAACTAGAGCTGAGCGAGCCGTTCGGCCAGCTGCCTGTCGTGCTGACCTACACCTCGTTCTTCCCCATGCCTGAGGTCGCCTTCGACGATATGGAGGCGTTCCAGAGCTCCCCGATCGGCAACGGCCGCTACCAGATGGACGGCGAGTGGGTCCACGACGTCGAGATCGCCATGGAACGCAACGAGGAGTGGCCGGGGGAGGACCCGGGTGCCCCGCAGCGCATCGAGTGGATGATCTACAACGACGTCGACACCGCCTACACCGATGTGCTCGCCGGGAACCTGGACATCCTCGGTGAGGTTCCCCCGCACCGGATCGCCGGCGTCGAGGACGACTTCGGGGACAACTGGTCCCAGCACGAGTCCTCACGCTTCGTGTACATGGGCTTCCCGCTGTACCAGGAGGAGTTCGAGGACCCGGACCTCCGTCACGCGATGTCCATGGCGATCGACCGCGAGGAGATCATCGAGAACATCTTCGACGGCTCCCAGACCCCGGCCCGCTCCATCCTGCCGCCGGTGCTGCCGCAGGGGCGCGACGACGCCTGCGAGCACTGTCACTTCGATCCCGACGCGGCGGCAGACCTGTACGAGAACGCCGGAGGGCCGTCCGAGCTGACGCTCTACACCGATTCCGGCACCGGACATGATGAGTACGTCGAGGCGATCGGCAACCAGTGGCGGCAGAACCTGGGCATCGAGGAGATCCGCTACGAGTCGCTGGACTTCGCCCAATACCTGGACCTGCACGAGTCCGAGGGCGTCACGGGTCCGTACCGGCTGGGCTGGCTGCTGGCCTATCCCAGCCCGCAGTACGCGATGGAGCCGCTGTACTCCGCCGGGGCGCCGTCGAACTATTCGGGGTACGCCTCCGAGGAGTTCGATGAGCTCATCGACCAGGCCAACGCGGCCGACGTCGAGGAGGCCGACACGATCTATCAGGAGGCCGAGGACGTGCTTCTGGAGGATCTGCCGGTCATTCCCCTCTGGTTCCAGGACTACTTCATCGTGCACAGCGACCGTGTGACTGATGTGGACATGGATCTGCGCAGCTTCGTGCGTGTCGAGGATGTGACGGTGACCGACTGAGAGACCACCTGACCTTCGCGGCCGAGCCCGGCGTCACGGACCCTTCGCGGTCTGAGACGTCGGGCCTCCGCCTGACAAGCCCTCTGTAAGCGCACCCACCCTAGGACACCAATGACCCGCTACATCATTCGGCGTCTGCTCCAGTTCATCCCGGTACTCCTCATCGCGACCCTGCTGGTCTACGCGATGGTGTTCCTCATGCCGGGAGACCCGATCCGCGCCCTGGCCGGCGACCGGCCCATGAGCGACGCGGTCCGGGAGACGCTTCGTGAGCAGTACAACCTCAACGACCCCTTCCTCGTCCAGTACGGCAAGTACATCTGGGGAGTCTTCACCGCCGCCGACTTCGGCACCACCTTCACCGGGCGTCCCGTGCTGGAGATCATCCAGCAGCGCCTGCCGGTGACGCTGCAGCTGGCCGCCGTCGCCTGATCATCCAGGCCGTGATCGGCATCATCGCCGGCGCGTTGGCCGCCATCTACCGTGACCGGTTCATCGACCGCCTCGTCCAGGTCTCCACGGTCGTGGTCGTGGCGCTGCCGGTCATCGCCATCGGCTTCCTGCTGCAGCTGGTCTTCGGCCTGAACCTCGGCTGGTTCCCGATCGCTGGGGCCCGCGAGGGGCTGGTCAGCTTCGTCCTGCCTGGGCTCACCATGGCCGCGGTCTCCACTGCGATGGTGGCGCGGCTGCTGCGCGGCGAGCTCATGGACGCCCTGCATTCGGACTATGTGCGCACCGCCACGGCCAAGGGCATGAAGCGGGGCCGCGTCGTGGGACGTCATGCGATGCGCAACTCGCTCATCCCGGTGGTGACGTTCCTCGGCGCCGACCTGGCCACCATGATGGGTGGTTCCATCGTGGTCGAATCGATCTTCAACCTGCCGGGCCTGGGCAATCAGGTGTTCCAGTCCATCCAGGCGCAGGAGGGGACCGTCGTCGTCGGCATCGTGACGCTGTTCGTGATGTTCTTCGTCGTCGTGAACCTCGTCGTCGACCTCCTGTACGGCTTGCTCGACCCTAGGATCCGCTATGAGTGACACTGCACTGCACACCCAGGACCCCTCCCGCGACCCCCACCAGCCCAGCCAGGCTGAGGTGCAGGACGCGAAGCACACCGAAGAGGCCAGCCTCTGGGCCGATGCCTGGCGCACGCTGCGGAAGAACCCCTGGTTCATCGTGGCCGCGGCGCTGCTGGTGGTGCTGCTGACCATGGCGATCTTCCCCCAGCTCTTCACGAACACGGATCCGCGGGAATGCCTGCTGAGCCGCAGCCGTCAGAGCCCGTCGGCCGCGCACTGGTTCGGCACCGACGTCCAGGGCTGCGACTACTACACCCGCGTGGTCTATGGCGCCCGGAACTCCATCGCGATCGGCTTCATCACCACCATCGGCGTGTTCGTCGTCGCGGTGGTCATGGGTCTGCTCGCCGGCTACTTCGGCCGCATGGTGGACACCGTGCTCGCCCGCACGGCGGACATGGTCTTCGCCGTGCCCTACATCCTGGGCGCCCTGGTCTTCCTGAACTCCATCGAGGACCGCGGCGTGACGGAAGTGGCCGGGATCCTGATCTTCTTCACCTGGCCGACCATGATGCGTCTGATGCGAGGCTCGGTGCTCTCGGTGGTCAACAGCGAGTACGTGGTGGCCGCCCGGGCTCTCGGTGCCGGGCATCTGACCATCATGCGTCGGCACATCCTGCCGAACTCGCTGGGTCCGGTCATCGGCTACGCGACGGTGTTCGTCGGGATCATCGTCGGCGCGGAGGCGACGCTGACCTATCTGGGCGTCGGGCTTCAGCTGCCCTCCATCTCCTGGGGCCTGCAGCTGCAGAACGCCCAGCCGTACCTGCAGTCGCATCCGCACCTGATCCTGTTCCCGCTGATCTTCGTGGGGCTGACCGTCTTCGGCTTCATGACGCTGGGCGATGCGGTGCGGGACGCGATCGATCCCAAGGGCAAGAAGTGAGGCAGGAGAGCATGAGCATGGATCAGACACAGCCTGCCACCGGGCAGGCCAAGAACGGCCACGGCCCCCTGCTGGAGGTCAAGGACCTGCAGGTCGAGTTCCGCACCAAAGCGGGGGTCGCCCAGGCCATCAACGGCCTGAACTTCACCCTCAACGCCGGAGAGACCTTGGCGATCCTGGGGGAGTCGGGCTCCGGGAAGTCCGTGACCGCCCAGACGATCATGGGGATCCTCGACATGCCCCCAGGGCACATCGCCGGCGGAGAGATCCGCTACCGCGGCGAGGACCTGCTGACGATGCCGGCCGAGAAGCGGCGGAAGCTGCGCGGCGCCAGCATCTCGATGATCTTCCAGGACGCGCTGTCCTCGCTGAACCCGGTGCTGCCGGTCGGCTGGCAGATCGCGGAGATGTTCCGCGTGCACCGGGGGATGAAGCGCAAGGAGGCCCGTCAGAAGTCCATCGAGATGATGCGCCGAGTCGGGATCCCGGCCGCGGAGGAGCGCGTGGGGGACTTCCCCCACCAGTTCTCCGGCGGGATGCGGCAGCGCATCATGATCGCCATGGCCATCGCGCTGGACCCGGACGTGCTGATCGCGGACGAACCCACCACCGCCCTGGACGTGACGGTCCAGGCGCAGGTGATGCGGCTGCTCAAGGAGCTGCAGGTGGAGTACAACATGGGGCTGATCCTCATCACCCATGACCTCGGCGTGGTGGCGGATGTAGCCGACAAGATCGCGGTCATGTATGCCGGCCGCGTCATGGAGACCGCCGACGTCTATGAGATCTACCGGCAGCCGGCCCACCCGTACACGCGCGGCCTGCTGCAGTCGATCCCCCGGGTGGACGGCCAGGAGGACCGTCTGAAGGCCATCCCCGGGCTCCCGCCCATGCTGACCGACATGCCGCCCGGCTGTCCGTTCAACCCCCGCTGCGAGTTCGCCACGGACCGGTGCCGCACCGAGCGGCCCGAGCTGCGTCAGGTGGCCTCGGGCCATACCTCGGCCTGCCACTACGCGGAGAAGATCCACACCCTCGAGGAGGCCCAGAATGAGCCTGTATGACCACAGCCCGGCTGGCCGCCCGGCCGATCCGTTCGCGGACGCAGAGGTGGTCCTGGACGTCGACGGCCTCGTCAAGCACTTCCCCCTGACGCAGGGGATCATCTTCCAGCGGAAGATCGGGGCGGTCAAAGCCGTCGACGGTGTGAGCTTCCAGCTGCGCAAGGGCGAGACCTTGGGCATCGTGGGAGAGTCCGGCTGCGGCAAGTCCACGTTGGCCAAACTCCTGATGCGCCTGGAGGAGCCGGATGAGGGCTCAATCCGCTTCGGCGGAGAGGACTTCCTCGCGGTGAAGGGGGAGGAGCTGCGGAAGCTGCGCCGCAAGATCCAGGTGATCTTCCAGGACCCCTACACCTCGCTGAATCCGCGCATGTCGGTCGGCGACATCATCGGGGAGCCCTTCCGGCTGCACCCCGATGCGAAACCGGCGCAGGGGATCCGGCCTCGGGTGAAGGAGCTGCTGGACCTCGTGGGCCTGAACCCGGACCACATCAACCGCTACCCGCACCAGTTCTCTGGGGGTCAGCGGCAGCGCATCGGCATCGCCCGCGGCCTGGCCCTGAACCCGGAGGTGATCATCTGCGATGAGCCGGTCTCCGCACTGGACGTGTCCGTCCAGGCTCAGGTGATGAACCTGCTGGAGGACCTGCAGTCCGAACTGGGGCTCTCGTACATCTTCATCGCCCATGACCTCTCGGTGGTCCGCCACATCTCCGACCGCGTGGGTGTGATGTATCTGGGCAAGCTGGCGGAGATCGGGACGGAGCAGGAGATCTACCAGGCCCCGGCGCATCCCTACACCCAGGCGCTGCTCTCGGCGGTGCCGGTGCCGGATCCGACACTGCGTGGTCAGCGGGAGCAGATCGTCCTGAAGGGCGATCCGCCGAACCCGGCGAACCCGCCCTCGGGGTGCCGGTTCCGCACCCGGTGCTGGATGGCCACAGACCTGTGTGAGACGCAGGTGCCGGAGCTCATCACCCGGCCGGGCATCACTCAGCAGGCGGCCTGTCACTACGCCAAGGCCAACGAGGATGTGACGGCGTGAGCGCCCTCTCCGGGTGGCATCGGCGTCAGGGTCGGCCTGAAGCTGCCGACCGGTTCGTAACATACTGACATGTTCAGTCACAGCAGCGGGGCCGGAGAACTCTCCGGGGCCCCGCTGCTGTGACGGCGATGTTTCGCCTGCTGATGGGACAAATGTGATGGTGAACACGGGCTGTGCAGGTCCTGGTCATGACCTGGATGCGCAGATCCGCGGAACGACGCGGAATTCTGAAAGATGTCTTGCACGTCCGCTTGGCAGCGGGGTGTTTCGCGCATGTTGACGGGGTGGAGTTGACAGTGACGCCCCGCGTCCTATCAGGCCTGTTAGTCCGAAATGTGACTGCAGTAACAATTCGATCACGTGCCCTGGGGAGGTGCTGGCGAGTGCTGTGGCGCCCGTATTCTGGTGCACACCTTGATCCGGTGTCAGATGCGTCACAAATGTGGTGGCGGCATTTCCCGGTAATGACTTGCACCTGTAGTGAGGAGAAGCTGTGAAGCTCAAGAGACTCTCGAGTGCAGTGGCGTTGTTGGCGTCTGGAGCGCTCGTCATGACGGCATGTGCTCCCGACGCCGGCAACGGCAACGGCGACGACGGCAATGGCGGGGAGAACGGAGGGGTAGAGGACCCGATCACCGCGGAAGGCCAGCAGTACACGGTGGAGCCCACGGATACGGGGAAGGCCGACCTCGGTGACGACTGGGAGACTCTCGATGACGAGATCTCGGTGTCGCTCGGCGACACTGAATTCACGAGTTACAACGGACTGACGCCGGAGACCTACAACGTCTACAACTCGACGGTGACGAACCATCTCTTCGGCAGCTTCGGCTACTGGGGGACGGACAATGTGTTCTACCCGGACGAGGAGTGGGGTACCTACGAAGTGGTGGGAGAGGACCCCCTCACCGTCGAGTACACCATCAATGACGAGGTCCAGTGGTCCGATGGAACTCCGGTGACAGTGGCGGACTACGTGCTGCAATGGGCATCACAGAACCCGGAGTTCACGGGTGATGATGACTCCCCGCTGTTCAACGCGGTGTCCCACACCTATGGTGAGTTCGTTCCGGAGGGGCCCCAGGGTGAATGGGACGGAAAGACCTTCACCATCGAGTTCGGTGAGCCTTACGCCGACTGGGAGCTCTTCCTCGGGACCGAGGCCTTGCCGGCTCACGTCGTGGCCGAAGAGGCCGGTCTTGAGCTTGACGAGCTTGTCACGGCGATCCGTGACGAAGACATGGACACGGTCGAACAGGCCGCTGAGTTCTGGAACGACGGAGACTGGTTCACCAATCCCGGCGACCTCCCAGACGAGGAGCTCATCCCGAGTTCCGGGCCGTATGTGCTGGACAATTGGCAGGCGGGGGAGTCGATCACCCTCTCGGCCAACCAGGACTACTGGGGAACTCCAGCGGGTACTGAGCGACTCGTCTTCCGCTTCGTCGACGACGGTGCTCACGTCCAGGCTCTCGAGAACGGCGACCTCAACGTCATCCGACCGCAGGCCACCGTGGACACCCGCGGCCAGCTTGAGCGGCTGGAGGGGCAGTTCGTGATGCATGAGGGCGAAGCCGCCACATGGGAGCACCTGGACTTCAACTTCGCTGACAGCTCGGTCTTCTCCGACAGCCCCGAGCTGCGAGAGGCATTCGCGATGTGTGTGCCGCGGCAGCAGATCGTGGACAACCTGATCGCACCGATCAATCCTGACGCCACCGTGCTCAACGCCCGTGAGGTGCTGACTTTCGAGGACCACTACGAGGAGATCGTCTCCGAGAGCTACGACGGTCGCTATGATGAAGTCGATCTCGAATCAGCCCGCGAGATCATCGAGAACGAAGGTGCTGAAGGTACCGAGATCCGTATCGGCTATCAGGCCCCGAACCCGCGTCGCACCGATACGGTGGCTGAGATCAAGGCATCCTGTGATGAGGCTGGCTTCGAGATCATCGACGACGGTGCGGACGACTTCTTCGCACCGGGCGGTGCGCAGGAGACCGGAGACTTCGAGATTGCGCTCTTCGCGTGGGCTGGCTCCGGTCAGGTCGTCTCCGGCCGCAACATCTACTCCACGGATCTGCCGCAGAACTATGGGGAGTACTCGAACGAGACCGTGGACGACCTGTGGAACCAGGTAGCGGCCTCGGAGGACGAAGCCGAACAGCATGAACTGGTGACGCAGATTGAGCAGGAGCTCTGGAATGATCTCCACGGCATCCCGCTCTACGTCCACCCCCAGCTGTCCGGCTCTGACGCGACGATCTACAACGTCCGTGACACAGCGTCTCAGGACCAGATCACGTGGAATGCTGAGCAGTGGCAGCGGGCAGAGTGAGCTGCGCAACCCGACGCATGACTCTTGCCGTATAGGCAGGCCCAGATGACCGGTGGGATTCGGCGGCGGTCGCCGTCGCCGGATCCCACCGGCATGTCACCAGACTCGCGACAAAGGCTAGTTCTCACCCGTGCTTACCTATGCTCTGAAGCGCCTGGGCAGTTCGGCGCTCGTCCTCCTAGGATCATCTCTCCTCGTCTACGTTCTCGTCATCAACTCCGGCGATCCGCTGCAGGAGCTGCGGGAGTCGAATGCAGAGAACGTCGAGTTCCTCATTCAGCAGCGCATCGAGTTCATGAATCTCGATCAGCCGTGGTACTCCCGGTACTGGACGTGGCTGACCGGCGTCGCCGGTTGCGTCGTCGGTTCCTGTGACCTGGGCACCAACATGCAGGGGCAGGACGTCGGTGCCCTCGTCCAGCAGGCAGCCGGTGCCTCGCTGCGCCTCGTGTTCTTGGCGACGCTGTTCTCAATCATCATCGGTGTCCTGACAGGGATCATCACGGCGATCCGTCAGTACTCCACTCTGGATTATGCAGTCTCCTTCATCATCTTCCTGTTCTTCTCTCTCCCGGTCTTCTGGGCTGCGGTCCTCGCCAAGGAGTGGATGGGGATTCGGTTCAACAATTGGATCGCTGATCCTTCGTTCGCGTGGGCGGAGATCATCGTGGTTGCCGCGGCGGCGGCGATCATCGTGCCGGGCATCATCGGCGGGTCCCTGCACCGTCGAGTCTTCACGGGTGCGGTGATGTTCGGTTTCGTCGCGCTGATCATGCCGGTGTTCGACTGGCTCAACTACGCCCGTCACCCGCAGATGGGGCCGTTGGTGATCACGCTTCTCGGGGTCGCCTTCGCCTTCGGCCTCACCGCGTTGCTTGCAGGGCTGCAGAATCGGCGAGTCCTCTACTCGGCGCTGATCATCGTCGGCCTGGGCCTGGCCTCGTACTACGCCACCTTCTGGCTCCTGCTGGACCCTCCTGGCGGATGGTGGACCATCATTGGCTTGTTCGCCGTGGCCGTTGCTTGGCGGTCGGCGTCGGGCGAACGGTAGGGGGCCATGCCAAGGGGCAGGCCACGGCGGTGAGCGTGCTGACTGCGGCGCTGTACTCTGGGCTCGTACTGCTGGATCACTTCATGCGCCACTGGCCGGGGTTCCTGAGTCTGAAGCCGCGCCCCATCTCGACGATCGGTTCGTCGTCGCCGAATTTCGACGGGAACTTCTGGGAGGTGTCCCTGGACCATGGGACACAGCTGCTGCTGCCCACCACATTGCTGATGGTGGTCTCAGTGGCGACCTATACGCGCTACACGCGGGCGTCGATGCTGGAATCCATCAACCAGGACTACATCCGAACGGCACGGGCCAAGGGTGTCAACGAGCGGACGGTGATCTTCAAGCACGCGTTCCGCAATTCGATGATCCCTGTCACCACCATCGTCGCCTTTGACTTCGCGGGACTGATCGGAGGATCCGTCATCGTCGAGCGCGTCTTCGGCTGGAGAGGCATGGGTGAGCTCTTCGCCACCGGACTCGGCAACTCCGATCCAGCACCGGTGATGGCGTTCGTCCTGGTCACCGGTGCGGCCGCAGTGCTGTTCAACCTGATCGCTGACCTGCTCTACGCAGTGTTGGATCCGAGGATTCGAGTATGAGTATGAACCGAGACCCCCAGAATGATCCTGCGCCGGCTGCCGACCTTGCGGAGATGGAGGATGCCCGCCTGGCGCAACGGGAGAAGTCCTACTCCCAGGGACAGCTGGTCCGGCGACGGTTCTTCGCCCATAAGCCGGCGGTCATCTCGATGATCGTGCTGCTGTCCATCATCGTGGTGGCGTTCACGTCGATCGGCCCCACCGGTGAGGGCGGGTGGTGGGGGAAGAGCTTTCTCCAGACCAACCCGGTCGTCGACGGCGGCCGCCCGACGATGTTCCGGGACGGCTTCCTCGGAGAGTATCCGTTCGGGCAGGACAACAACGGCCGAGACTACTTTGCTCTCGTGATGCGAGGCGCCCAGCAGTCGCTGATCGTCGCCTTCGGGGTCGCGCTCTCCTCCACCGTCATCGGTGTCCTGGTCGGAGCCCTTGCCGGGTACTTCCGCGGATGGGTCGAGTCCCTGCTCATGCGGCTCACGGATACGGTGATCGTCGTTCCCCTGCTGGCTTTGGCGGCCGTCTTCGGCAGCTACGCACAGAACCTGCCGGGAGGGACCCTGACGTTGGCGCTCCTCCTGGGCTGCGTGACCTGGACCGGGATGGCTCGTCTGGTGCGTGCTGAGGTCCTCTCGCTGCGGGAGAAGGAGTATGTGGCAGCCGCTGCAGCCATGGGGGCTCACCCCGCCAGGATCATCGTCAAGCACATGCTCCCCAACAGCGTCGGGGTGATCATCGTGAATGCGACCTTCGCCATCGCCGCGGCCATCCTCCTCGAGACCTCACTGTCCTTCCTCGGCTTCGGCATCCAGCCACCGGAATCGTCGTTGGGACTGCTGATCGACCTGAACCAGAATGCCTTCACCACACGTCCGTGGCTGTTCTGGTTCCCCGGCCTGTTCATCATTGCGATTGCGCTGAGTGTCAACTTCATCGGCGACGGACTTCGGGACGCGATCGATCCACGGCAGAAGCGTACGGGTGATAAGAGGCCGACGTTGCGCGGTGTGCTCGGGTTCCGGGGAAGCGCGACGGCCCAGCAGCGTCTCGCAGCCCGGACCGGTGGGACGCCTGACGATGATTCCACGCACGACGAGACATTGAACCTCGGCCCCACGCCGAACCCGCAGAAGGATGATGACCGATGAGCACTCCCGTTCTCAGCTACAAGGACATCCGAGTCTCCTTCGCCACAGAGTTCGGTGAAGTGGACGCCGTCAAAGGTGTGAGTTTCGACATCGCGTCTGGCGAGGTTGTGGCCGTCGTCGGAGAATCTGGGTCGGGCAAGTCGGTGACGTCCTCTACCGCGATGGGGCTGCTCCCTGACAATGCGACCGTCGACGGTGAAGTCCTCCTCGCCGGCCGGAATGTCATGAAGATGTCGGCCGGCGAACGTCGTCGGCTGCGTGGGCAGGACATCTCAATGGTGTTTCAGGAGCCGATGACGGCGCTGAATCCCGTTCTGCGTGTCTCTGATCAGCTCGTCGAGGCGCTGCAGGTCCATGACGTGGCGTTCGGTGCCCAGGCGTTGGAGAAAGCCGTCGACCTGCTCGAGAAGGTCGGGATTCCCGACGCCCGAAGGCGGATCAGAGATTATCCTCATCAGTTCTCGGGAGGGCAGCGGCAGCGCATCGTGATCGCCATGGCGATCGCCTGCGGGCCGAAGGTCATCATCGCCGATGAGCCGACCACCGCTTTGGATGTCACGGTCCAGGCCGAGGTTCTGGATCTTCTGCGGAGGCTGAAGGAGGAACTCGACACCGGGATCCTCCTGATCACCCACAATATGGGCGTCGTCGCCGATATGGCGGACCGTGTGGTCGTGATGCTCAATGGTGAAGTTGTTGAGACTGGTGACGTCCAGCAGGTGATGTCGCGGCCTCAGCATGCGTACACTCGGAGACTTCTCGACGCGATGCCGTTGTTGCGGGATCCCGAGATTCACGTCGGAGAGGTTTCGCCGGAGCCGGAAGGGTCGCTGGACGATGTTCGCCTCGAGGAGACTCCAGCCCTTGAGGCTCGGGACCTCGCTTTGGAGTACAAGTTCCGTCGGAAGGCTACGCGTGTTGTTGAGGGCGTCTCCTTCACGGTGAACAAGGGCGAGATCATGGGGCTCGTGGGGGAGTCCGGGTCCGGCAAGTCAACGGTGGCCAAGGCAGTCCTCGGTCTGCTCGACGTCGCCGAAGGGGATCTCCTGATTCGGGGACGCAACATGCCCACCATGCCGGCAAGGGAGCGTAAGACCCTGAAGAAGGAGATCGGGGTGGTCTTTCAGGACCCGGCAGCGTCTCTGGATCCGCGATTCCCGATCGGCGACATCATCACTGAGCCCATGGTCGTGCATCAGGTCGGGACGTCGAGAGAGCGGGTTCGCCGGGCCGAAGAGCTGATCGATGCCGTGAGGCTTCCGTCGGGCGTGATCAACCGGTACCCCCACGAGCTCTCTGGTGGGCAGCGTCAGCGCATCAGCATCGCCAGGGCGCTGGTGTTGAGCCCGACGTTGCTCATCGCGGATGAGCCCACCTCGGCCCTCGACGTCTCAGTTCAAGCGGCGGTGCTGGACATGTTCAGAGAACTGCAGGAACAGTACGAGTTCGCGTGCCTATTCGTGAGCCATGACCTCGCCGTCATCGACACCCTCGCGCACCACGTGCTCGTCATGCAGAACGGTCGGACAGTGGAACAGGGCCCGGTCGACCAGGTTCTGCAGTATCCCCGAGAGGGCTACACGCAGCGTCTCTTGGCCGCCGCGCCCGTCCCGGACCCGGTGACCCAGGCCGAACGTCGCGCCGCACGGCTCCGTCTGCTCGCCGACCAGGGGAAGCTGCCCGGCTGACCTGCGACCGTGCCGGTCCATGGACCGGCGGCCCGGTGGGACAGGGTGCGACCACCGGGCCGCCTCCGCGTTCCTGACGCTGCGGTGTCGTCGGGGCGGTGATCGACGCCGCACCGGCGGTTTGCACCGGGGCAGTACACTGGATCGGGTGCCTGCGCCGCTCAGCGGCGGTGCGGCGCCCGATCCACACCTCTTTCTACTCCGGAAGGCGCTGCCCCGACATGACCACTGCTGCCGTACGCGCACAAGCAGGCACTGACGAGCGTCAGGACCTGCGCAACGTCGCGATCGTCGCCCACGTCGACCACGGCAAGACCACCCTGGTCGACGCCATGCTGCGTCAGACCAAGGCCGTCGGTGGCCATGGCGACCTCGAGGACCGAGTCATGGACTCCGGGGACCTCGAGAAGGAGAAGGGCATCACGATCCTGGCCAAGAACACCACAGTGTTCTACTCCGGTCCCGCCGCGGCAGAGCACGCCGGCACCGACCAGGTCACCATCAACGTCATCGACACCCCCGGCCACGCCGACTTCGGCGGTGAGGTCGAGCGCGGGCTGTCCATGGTCGACGGCGTCGTGCTGCTCGTCGACGCCTCCGAGGGCCCGCTGCCGCAGACCCGCTTCGTGCTGCGCAAGGCGCTCAACGCCCAGCTGCCCGTCATCCTGGTGGTCAACAAGACAGACCGACCGGACGCGCGCATCGAGGGCGTCGTCTCCGACACCATGGATCTGCTGCTGGGGCTGGCCTCCGACGTCGCCGAGGAGAACCCTGACCTGGACCTGGACTCCGTGCTGGACGTCCCCGTGGTCTACGCCTCCGGCAAGGCCGGCCGGGCCTCCACCGAGCAGCCCGCCGACGGCGGTCTGCCGGAGAACGAGGACCTGGAGCCGCTGTTCTCCACCATCCTGGAGCACGTCCCCGCTCCGCGCTACGACGCCGACGAGGTCCTCCAGGCCCACGTGACCAACCTGGACGCCTCGCCGTTCCTGGGCCGTCTGGCGCTGCTGCGCATCTTCAACGGCACTCTGCGGAAGAACCAGCAGGTCGCCTGGGCGCGCAAGGACGGTTCGGTCAAGACCGTCAAGATCACCGAGCTGCTGGCCACCAAGGGGCTGGAGCGGGTCTCCGCCGAGTCCGCGGGGCCCGGCGAGATCGTGGCAGTGGCCGGCATCGAGGACATCATGATCGGAGAGACCCTCACCGACCTGGAGTCCCCGAAGCCGCTGCCGAACATCATCGTGGACGACCCGGCGATCTCCATGACGGTGGGCATCAACACCTCCCCGATGGCCGGCCGCGTCAAGGGCGCGAAGGTCACCGCCCGTCAGGTCAAGGACCGACTGGACAAGGAGCTCATCGGCAACGTCTCCATCAAGGTGCTCCCCACGGAGCGTCCTGACACCTGGGAGGTCCAGGGCCGCGGCGAGCTCGCCCTGGCCATCCTGGTGGAGCAGATGCGCCGTGAGGGCTTCGAGCTGACCGTGGGCAAGCCGCAGGTGGTCACCCGTGAGATCGACGGAGTCCTCCACGAGCCGATGGAGAACATGACCATCGACGCCCCCGAAGAGCACATGGGTGCGATCACCCAGCTCATGGCCGCCCGCAAGGGCACCATGACCACCATGACGAACAACGGCACCGGCTGGATCCGCATGGAGTTCATGGTTCCCGCCCGCGGGCTCATCGGCTTCCGCACCAAGTTCCTCACCGAGACCCGCGGGGCCGGCATCGCCTCCTCCTACGCGGCCGGATACGAGCCATGGAAGGGCGAGATCGAGTACCGGATCTCCGGCTCTCTGGTGGCGGACCGCGCCGGATCGGCCACTCCGTTCGCCATGATCAACCTTCAGGAGCGCGGCACCTTCTTCGTGGAGGCCCAGTCCGAGGTCTATGAGGGCCAGGTGGTGGGGGAGAACTCCCGCAACGAGGACATGGAGGTCAACATCACCAAGGAGAAGAAGCTGACCAACATGCGCGCCGCCAGCGCTGACAGCTTCGAGGGCCTGACCCCGCCGGTCAAGCTCACCTTGGAGGAGTCCCTCGAGTTCGCCAACGACGACGAGTGTGTGGAGGTCACCCCGGAGTCCATCCGGATCCGCAAGGTCACCCTCAACGCCTCGGACCGCCTGAAGGAATCCCGGAAGAAGAAGAGCGCGGCCCAGTGACCACCCCTCCCCATCAGCACGGAGCAGCGGACGGATCAGCCCACGGTGCGACCTCGGACCCGGCAGGTCCCGAGCGCATAGCGCGCAACCGCCCGCGGAACCGCCCCGTGCTGATGGGGATCTGCTTCTCCGCCGGAGCCGTCATCGGAGTGCTGGGCACTGCGGTGCACGGCAA
Organism: Nesterenkonia sp. PF2B19; assembly: GCF_001758425.2. Classification (GTDB taxonomy): domain Bacteria; phylum Actinomycetota; class Actinomycetes; order Actinomycetales; family Micrococcaceae; genus Nesterenkonia; species Nesterenkonia aethiopica. Next base: position 81,883 of record NZ_MDSS02000007.1, read on the forward strand.
CCTGTGGATGCTGGGGGAGACCCACAGCGGGTTCGTGATCCCCTGGGGCGCGGCGGTGGCGCTGCTGCTGTGCCTGCTCGCCCAGCTCTGGGCCGGCCTGCGGGCCGACTCGCTGCTGGAGCCCACCGTCATGGGCATCACCACCTTCACCGTGGCCACCGTCGCCTATCTCTGGCCGGGTCCGGACCAGCTCATGGTGCCCTACAGCGCCGAGGCGATGGAGCTGCTGCCCGGGCCGACGATCGCCTCACTGATCTGGTGGTTGGGCAGTGCGGGCATCACGCTGGTGTCCATGGTGCTGGTGAAGTGGATCCTCGCCCGCGACGCCGCCGTCGCCCGCTCCCGCCCGACCCCGGGCGAGGGCTTCCTCATGTGACGCAGAGACCGGCGCCCGCTGGGACATCCGCAGCTCCGGATCGGTAGACTGGAGTCCACCGGCACGCCATGTGCCGCGTGCACCTGAGTACAGTCGCCGGTCGCCTCGCCCACCGACCGGCATTCCCGGGTCACCGTCCGGTGGCCAGGAGAGACAGAGGAGTCCATGACTTACATCATCGCCCTTCCCTGTGTGGACCTGAAGGACAAGGCCTGCATCGAGGAATGCCCGGTGGACTGCATCTATGAGGGCGAACGGTCGCTCTACATCCACCCCGACGAGTGCGTAGACTGCGGCGCCTGCGAACCCGTCTGCCCGGTGGAGGCCATCTACTACGAGGACGACGTCCCGGAGGAGTGGTCCGAGTACTACCGGGCCAATGTCGAGTTCTTCGACGACATCGGCTCTCCGGGCGGTGCGGCGAAGGTCGGCATGATCGCCAAGGACCACGAGGTCATCTCCGCACTGCCTCCGCAGGAGCACTGACTGCCGCCTATGCTCACGCTTCCTGACTACCCGTGGGACGCCATGGCTCCGTACCTGGAGCAGGCGGCCGCCCACCCCGACGGCGCGGTCAACCTCTCCATCGGGACCCCCGTGGATCCCACTCCCGCAGTGATCCGCGAGGCACTGGCCTCCGCCGCGGATGCACCGGGATACCCGACCACCCACGGACGGCGTGAGCTGCGCGAGGCGGTGGTCTCCTGGTTCGCTCGGCGCCGCGGCGTCGAGGGCCTGGACCCGGAGGCCGTGCTGCCCACGATCGGCTCCAAGGAGTTCGTCGCCTGGCTGCCGACCCTGCTGGGGCTGGGGGAGGGCGACGTCGTGCTGCGGCCGAAGGTCGCCTATCCGACCTACGACATCGGGGCCCAGATCGCCGGGGCCACCCCGCTGGCGGTCGAGGACCCGGCCGAGGTGGACGAGGAGACCCTGTCACGGGTGAAGCTGATCTGGCTGAACTCGCCGTCGAACCCGACCGGGGCGGTCACGGGCGTCGAGAGCATGGCCGCGGTGGTTCGGCTGGCTCGGCGCCTCGGCGCCGTCGTCGCCTCCGACGAGTGCTACGCCGAGCTGCCGTGGATGGTCGACGACGTCCCCTCCGTGCTCGATCCCCGGGTCAGCGCCGGCGATCACGCGGGACTGCTGGCGGTCTACTCGGCCTCCAAGCAGTCGAACCTGGCCGGGTACCGTGCGGCGTTCGTCGCCGGCTGCCCGGAGCTGATCGCCGGACTGGTCAACACCCGCAAGCATGCGGGGATGATCATGCCGGCACCCGTGCAGGAGGCGCTGCGGGTGGCGCTGAGCGACGACGCGCACGTCGACGCCCAGCGGGAGGTCTACCGTCGGCGACGGGAGCGGCTGCTGCCTGCCCTGCAGGCCGCCGGTCTGCAGGTGCAGCACTCCGACGCCGGGCTCTACCTGTGGTGCACCGACGGCGCCTCCGACTCGTGGACGCTGGTGGAGCAGATGGCCGCGCGCGGCATCGTCGTCGGCCCTGGTGTGTTCTACGGGGAGCACGGGGACGGGTTCATCCGGGTGGCGCTGACCGCCTCCGATGAGCGGATCGCCGCCGCCTCTGCACGGCTGAGATGACCCCGCGCCGGGCCCGTCCCGGCGCCCGACGTGAAACGTGACACAACTGGCGACGCGACGTGACGACCAGGTAGGTTGTCAGAGTTGCGTACGAGTGTTTCTGATGAGGAGACCGCATGACTGAGCAGACAGCAGCCCGCCTGAGCTATCAGGACCAGGAGCTCGAGCTACCCGTCGAGAATGCCGTGGAAGGCAATGACGGGCTCGACATCGCTCCGCTGCTGAAGACCACCGGGGCGGTCACCTACGACCCCGGATTCATGAACACCGCGAACGCGAAGTCGGCGATCACCTACATCGATGGTGCCGAGGGGATCCTGCGCTACCGCGGCTACCCGATCGAGCAGCTCGCTCAGCACTCGAACTTCCTCGAGGTGAGCTACCTGCTCATCTACGGCGAGCTGCCCACCGCGGAGCAGCTGGACGCCTTCGACAACGTCACCCGCCGCCACACGCTGCTGCACGAGGAGCTCAAGGGTTTCTTCGGCGGCTTCCCACGTGACGCCCACCCGATGCCGGTGCTGTCCTCAGCCGTCTCGGCCCTGTCGACCTTCTACCAGGACTCGCTCGACCCCTTCGACGACGAGCACGTCGAGCGCTCCACCTACCGACTGCTGGCGAAGGTCCCCACCATCGCCGCCTACGCGTACAAGAAGTCCATCGGCCAGCCGATGCTCTACCCGGACAACAACCTGGACCTGGTGGAGAACTTCCTGCGCGGCTGCTTCGGTGTGCCCGCCGAGCAGTACGAGCTGGACCCCGAGATCGTCAAAGCGCTGGACACCCTGCTGATCCTGCACGCCGACCACGAGCAGAACTGCTCCACCTCCACGGTCCGTCTGGTGGGCTCCTCGCAGGCGAACATGTTCGCCTCCATCTCCGCGGGGATCAACGCCCTGTTCGGCCCGGCCCACGGCGGCGCGAACGAAGCGGTGCTGAAGATGCTGCGCCAGATCCAGGCGGGCGACGTCAGCCCCGAGGCCTTCATGGAGAAGGTCAAGAACAAGGAGGACGGCGTCCGCCTGATGGGCTTCGGCCACCGCGTGTACAAGAACTACGACCCGCGTGCCCGGGTGGTGAAGGGCATCGCCGACTCCATGTTGGCCAAGCTCGGCGGCGACGACGAGCTCTTCGACATCGCCCAGCGGCTCGAGCAGAAGGCGCTGGAGGACGACTACTTCATCGAGCGCAAGCTCTACCCGAACGTCGACTTCTACACGGGCCTCATCTACAAGGCGATGGGCTTCCCGGAGAAGATGTTCACCGTGCTCTTCGCCCTCGGTCGTCTGCCCGGCTGGATCGCCCAGTGGCGCGAGATGATGAGGGACCCCTCCACCAAGATCGGGCGACCGCGTCAGCTCTACATCGGTGAGCCGGAGCGCAGCTACCCGGGCGCCTGACCCGAGGCCGAGGCGCCGTCAGTGCAGGACCCCGCAACCGGAGCACGGCGGCGGGGTCTTCTGCTGTCGTGAGTCGCACGGGTATCGCGCGGGTGGCCGCGGTCTGGGTGGGGCCTGCGGCAGAGCCGCCGCAGGGAGCTGTACGAGGAGTCATCTGCCCGCAGATCGCACGCCAGGCGAAGCGCTTGAGTACCAGGAGATGTCCGGGAAAGTGACGACTCGGTCTGCGTGGTGGGGGCCGCTCAGAAGCCGATGACGACGGCGTCGTCGGAGATCTCCTCCACCCGTGACCAGCGTCCGGAGTCGCGACTCCATTCAAAGGCCCCGGCGTGGACCGTCTGGGTGCCGTAGACGTCGGCGGTGGCCACGGCCCAGTGCGCCAGGGTCCACAGCTCCCGGGTCGTGTCGGCCTGCTCGTCGTCCTCATCGCCGCCGGGCATGCTCACCGTGACGACGGTCCCGGCCTCCGGACCGGCGCCGTCCGCGTCATCACCGGCGGCGGCGCTGCGGTCGATCAGGATCGGCCCGAACTCCTCGAGCTCGTCCCGCGCGTCCTCATCGGCGCCCTCGTCCTCATCGGCGCCCTCGTCCTCGTCCTCGGACCCGAGAGCCTCCAGTGCCTCCTGGGCGTCGTCGGGCACTTCAAGGGCGGTGCCCAGGACCCCCGCCACCTCGTGGGCGAGGCCGTCAGGGTCCGGGTTGGGGGCGTCCTTGCGGGTGAGGCGGCAGGTCATGCCGATCGGCTGCGCACCGGTCAGCGGCGCCGCGAAGGCCCTGCCGCGCTCCGCGTGGCGTGAGTAGAAGCTGGGGTCCATGGGACGCTCCAGCACGTCGGCGGCTTCGGAGACGCTGAGCTCAGGCGTCCACGGGTCGTCCTCGTGGTCCCGAGCCGACTCCAGGGCGTCGTAGAAGCCCTCCACGGAGCTTGCGACCTCCACCGGGCCGTCATCGTCCGACCAGCTGGGTGACCCGCTGCGGAACAGCTCGCGGGCGTCGTATTCGTCGGTGGCCTCGAGGACCTGCAGGTCAGATTCCTGCAGGGAGATGGCCAAGCGTCGGCGGCGGCCTCCCGGGGAAGTCCCCGGTCCACCGCCAGTGCCGCCACCAGTGCGGCATTCGCCGACTGGTGCGGGGTCAGCACGTGGAGCTCCCCGCCCACCTGCACCTCGCAGCGGGCGTCCAGCAGATACTCCTGCTCGTCGATGTGACGCCAGGTGGCCCAGACGACGCCCGCCAGGACCATCGCCAGCAGGACAAGCACCGCCAGGGCGCGGCGACGGCGCCGGCGGCGGACCATCTCGCGGGTCGCCACGATCGGGCGCTCCGCCCGGTGTCTGCTCATCATCTCTGCTTCACCATCAGGTGTTCATCCGTCTCCGCCGCAGTGTCAGGAACCGCCCACCGTCGTGACGCCGGACGCCCAAGGGGCGGGCGGTCCGGCGTCACGACGTTGCGGCTCAGTTGGCGTGGAGGGCCGCGTTGAGCTCCACCTTCTGGCCCTTGCGCGGCACGGCCTCCAGGCGGCCGGACACGGAGTTGCGACGGAACAGCAGGTTCGGGACGCCGGAGAGGGCAGAGCCCTTGACGACCTCCACCACGTTGCCGTGGTCGTCGAGCACGGAGACCTTGGTGCCGGCGGTGACGTACAGGCCGGCCTCCACCACCGAGTCATCGCCGATGGAGATGCCGACGCCGGCATTGGCGCCGAGCAGCACCCGCTCACCCAGGGCCACACGCTCCGTGCCGCCGCCGGAGAGGGTGCCCATGATCGAGGCGCCGCCGCCGACGTCAGTGCCGTCGCCCACCACGACGCCTGCAGAGATGCGGCCCTCCACCATGGAGACCCCGAGAGTGCCGGCGTTGAAGTTCACGAAGCCCTCGTGCATGACCGTGGTGCCCTCAGCCAGATGTGCGCCGAGACGGACGCGGTCGGCGTCACCGATGCGCACGCCCACCGGCGTCACGTAGTCCACCAGGCGCGGGAACTTGTCGATGCTGTGCACGGTGACGTGACCGCGCGAGCGCAGCTTCAGACGGGTGGCCTCGAAGCCGTCCACCGCGCAGGGCCCGAAGTTGGTCCAGACCACGTTGGTCAGGTGGCCGAAGATGCCCTCCAGGTTGAGGGTGTTCGGCTGGGCGAGACGGTGCGAGAGCAGGTGCAGACGCAGCCACACGTCCGAGGTGCCGGCGGCCGGCGCGTCGAGGTCCGCCTCGACGGAGACCACCTCGGTGCGCACTCCTCGGTCGCTGTCCTCGCCGACGGCGGCCTCGAGGGAGGCCAGCAGCGCGGCGTCCTCGTTCTGGGCCAGCGGCGCCAGCACTGGGGCAGGGAACCAGGTGTCGAGCACGGTCCCGTCGGCGGTGACGGTGGCCAGGCCGTGGCCGGAGGCGATGCGGGAGGCGGATGCAGCAGTGTCGGTCGAAGTCATGCCGCCCATCTTACGGATTACAGTGGGGTCATGCCCGTCGATGAGACCTCCGCTGACAGAACCTCCGGCACCTCCTCCGCCACGTCCTCCGACTCTGCTCCCGGCGGTGCCTCCGCCCCCGCCGCTCCGCTGATGCTGGACCTCACCGCAGAGATCACCCAGCTGACCGAACAGGTGATCGCCTGCGAGTCGGTCTCCGGGAACGAGACCCGGTTGGCCGATGCGGTGGAGTCTGCCCTGCTGGGCCTGGGCGGCCTGCGGGTGCACCGGGACGGCGACACGGTGATCGCCCGCACCGACACCGGCGCGGACCAGCGGGTGGTGCTGGCCGGGCACCTGGACACGGTGCCGCTGCCCAGCGACCCGGAGACCCGTGGCACCCCGGCTTCCGCGGGACGGTCCCGCCGCAGTGGGTCGCCGCAGACGGTGCGGACGCATCCGCCGATGACGGCGAGCGCCCCGACGGCGACGTCCTCTACGGTCGCGGAGCCACCGACATGAAGGGCGGGGTGGCCGTCCAGCTGGCGTTGGCCGCCGACGTCGCGGACCGGCTGCGGACGATGACGGCCGCACAGAGCTTGGCATGCGACGTCACCTGGGTCTTCTACGACCACGAGGAGGTCGAGGCCGCCAAATCCGGCCTGGGGCGGGTGCTGCGGAGCACTCCGGAGCTGCTGGAGGCTGACTTCGCGGTGCTCCTGGAGCCGACCCACGGTGCCGTGGAGGGCGGCTGCAATGGCACGTGCCGGCTGCGTGTCACCGTGCCGGGGGTCGCCGCGCACTCGGGCCGCGCGTGGAAGGGTCGCAACGCGATCCACGCCGCCGCGCCGGTGCTCGCCGCGTTGGAGGCGTATGAGCCGCGCACGGTCGACGTCGACGGCCTGGCGTATCGGGAGGGCCTCAACGCGGTCTCGATCACCGGCGGCATCGCCGGCAATGTCATCCCGGACGCCTGCACCGTGGAGATCAACTACCGCTTCGCCCCGGACAAGACCGAGGCGCAGGCCCACGACCACGTCCGTGAGGTGCTGCGCGCCGCCGGCGTGGACGAGGAGCTCATCGAGGTCACCGACTCCTCTCCCGGGGCCCGGCCGGGCCTGGAGCATCCCGCCGCGGAGGCCTTCCTGGCCGCCGTCGACGGGGAGCCCAAGCCGAAGTACGGATGGACGGATGTGGCCCGGTTCTCCGCGCTGGGCGTGCCGGCGGTGAACTTCGGCCCGGGCGACGCGCTGCTGGCCCACACCGACGACGAGCACGTCACGGCCGGAGATCTGCGGGCGTGCCTGGCGTCGATGCGCCGCTGGCTGCTCTGAGGACCCAGTCGCCGGCTGCTCTGGGGACCGGGACGTCTGGGGCGTGTCGGCCGGACCGACAGCGCCGATCCGTCTGACCTGGCACGGTGACGATCCCGTCGGGGCCGATGTGGCGGAGGTAACGATTCCGTAACCAGGGCCTCCCATCCTCCTGCAGAGCGCTGTGTCCGCATAGCCTTACTGGACGAGGTCAGAAGGGGGACCCCCGTTCTGACCTGCTCGCACACGTGAATGAGGAGGACACCCCATGAGGATCCGACGCACTGCCGCCGCTGTCACAGCGGCCGCAGCCATGGTCGCCCTGTCCGCCTGCGGCGACGACGCTGAGGGAAACGGTGAGGACGTGGAGGTCGGCGGCGAGGAGGACTTCGTCACCGATCTCACCTTCGGCACCGGGGGCACCGCAGGGACCTACTACCCGCTGGGCGGTGAGCTCTCGGACATCTTCGAGGCCAACACCAGCGCTGACTCGGTGAACTATGTCGAGTCCGGGGGCTCAGGCGAGAATCTGGGCCAGATGTTCCAGGAGGAGTGGCAGCTCGGCCTGACGCAGAACGACACCGCCAACGACGGCGTCAACGGTCAGCTGGACGACCTCGACGGCGTCGAGCTGAACAACATCGGCTGGATCGCCAACCTCTACCCGGAGGCCGCCCACATCGTGGTGCGGGCGGACTCGGGCTTCGACTCGGTCGATGACCTGGAGGGCGCCACCATCGCCGTCGGCGACGCCGGCTCCGGCACGCGCGCGATCTCCGACGCCATCCTCGCGGCCCACGGGCTGGAGGAAGGGGACTACACCCCGGAGGTCACCGACTTCGGGGCCTCCACCGAGATGCTGGCCGACAACCAGATCGACGCCTCGATCTTCGTCGTCGGCACCCCGGTGGCAGGGCTGACGCAGCTGGCCGCGTCAACGGATGTGGATCTGCTGGGCCTCGACGACGCGATCGCCGACGAGATCTCCGGCGACTCCGGTGCGGAGCCGTATGACATCTCCGCCGAGGCCTACGACTTCCTCGACGAGGATGTCGCGACCGTGTCGGTGTTCGCCGCCCTGGCCGCCTCCACGACCCAGGTCAGCGAGGACCTCGGCTACGAGATCACCGCGGCGATCTTCGAGCACGCGGACGAGATCACCCTGGATGTCGGGGAGTCGATCGACATGGAGGAGGCCCTGCTGGGCATCGGTGACGTGCCGCTGCACCCCGGTGCTGAGCGGTACTACGACGAGCAGGGCATCGACCTGCCGTGAGCGACGCACCTGGTCGGGACGCCCTCCCGGCAGGTGGGCAGGTCGATCCTGCCGCAGAGGCGAAGGCCGAGAAGGTCCTCCGCGAGCACGACACCTCCAGCCGGTTCCGCACGGACCTGGGCTGGTGGGGTTGGCTCGTGGGGGCCATCTCGGTCGTCTTCACCCTCTACCACCTGTACGCGGCGCTGGAGCGACCGTTCAACAACTGGATGCACGGCTCCCTCCATCTCGCGGGGGCGACGTCGCTGATCTTCCTGCTGTACCCGGCGAGCAGGCGTCTGCTGGACCGCCCCGCCACCGGGGTGCTCTGGAAGGACACGCTGCTCGGGCGGGGCCGCGGAGTGCCGTGGTACGACGCACTGCTGGCCGCGGCCGGCGTGTACTGCAACCTGTACATCTTCGTCGAGTATGAGCGCCTGACCGGCAACGCCGTGCAGATCCTGGGCTACTCGGACCTGGACCACGTCGTCGCCGTCGCCGGCATCCTGTTGGTGCTGGAGGCCACGCGGCGCTGCGTGGGCCTGCCGATCGTCATCATCGCGACCTTGGCGATGGTCTATGCGATCTTCGGCAACCACAGCCCGCTGTTCCCGCATCGGGGCATGTCCGTGGAGAACTTCGCCACCAGCACGTTCCTGTCCACCGGCCAGGGGGTCTTCGGCACGCCGATCCAGGTGTCCTCGAACTTCATCTTCCTGTTCCTGTTCTTCGCCGTGGTGTTGCTGCGCACCAACATCGGTCAGTTCTTCAACGACCTGGCCTTCCGCGCGGCCGGCCGATTCACCGGCGGGCCGGCCAAGGCGGCCATCGCGGCCTCGGGGCTGCAGGGGATGGTCTCCGGCTCCTCGGTGGCCAACACCGTGGCGTCGGGCTCCTTCACGATCCCGATCATGAAGAAGGCCGGGTTCAAGCCTCATGTGGCGGCCGCGACGGAGGCCACGGCCTCCACCGGTGGACAGATGATGCCGCCGATCATGGGCGCCGCGGCGTTCATCATGGCGCAGAACGTGCCGGATGTGGAGTACAACGACCTGATCGTCATCGCCGTGATCCCGGCCCTTCTGTACTTCCTGGGCGCGTTCCTCTCCATCCACTTCGAGGCGAAGCGCAACCACATCAAGGGACTGCCGATCGATGAGCTGCCCTCGCTGCGGTCGCTGATCACCCGGGCGGACCTGCTGCTGCCTCTGGCGGTCATCATCGGCACGCTGCTCTCGGGGATGTCGCCGATGCGGGCGGCCCTGCTGGGCATCGCCACCGCGTTCGTGCTGAGCTTCCTGCGCTCCTCCACACGGCTGGGGCCGCGGGGCATGGTGGAGCTGCTGGTGGCCGGTGCGCGCACGGCCCTGCCGGTGATCGCGGCCTGTGCCACTGCTGGCATCGTGGCCGGCACGGTGACCGCCACCGGGCTGGGAGGGCAGCTGGGGCGGGGCCTGGTGGACATCGCCGGAGGCAGCTTCCTGCTGGTCCTGGTGATGGTCATGGTGGCCTGCATCGTGCTCGGCATGGGGCTGCCCACCACGGCGAACTACGTGGTCACCGCGACGGTGGCCGCACCCATCCTCTACAACAACTTCGACGTCCCGCTGATCGCCGCCCACCTGTTCGTGTTCTTCTTCGGCATCCTCGCCGATATCACGCCACCGGTGTGTCTCGCCGCCTATGCGGGTGCGGGCATCGCCAACGCCAATCCGATGGCGGCGGGCGTCTCGGCGCTGCGAATAGCCATCGCGGGATTCCTCATCCCCTATGTGTTCATCCTCCAGCCGGCGCTGCTGCTGGAGGGCTCCTGGCAGGAGTTGGTGATCGCCCTGAGCACGGTGATCGTGGGCATGGTCGGAGTCTCCTCGGGGCTGGCCGGGCATCTGGTGGTGCGCGGCACGCTGCCCGAACGGTTCCTGCTCGTCGGCGGCGGCCTGGCGCTGATCTATCCGGATCTGCTGGTCTCCATGTCCGGGCTGGCCGCCATGGGTCTCGCGGTGATCATGCAGATCGTGCGTCGCGGGGCCTCGCGCGGGCCCGGGGCGGCCTCCGACTCGAGCCGCGGCGTCTCCGACGGCACGGACCCGGCCGACCACGGCGCCGCCCGCGCCTGACATGCCGTGAGCACGGGTCAGTCCAGCTCGATAGGCTGAGGCCCATGAGCACATCGACTGCAGCAGCCACTGAACGTCCCCTGCGCTGGTGACCGGCGCGACGCGCGGCATCGGCCGGGCCATCGCCGAGGACCTCGGCCGCACCATCACCGTGCTGGTCGGCGGGACGACGCCCGATCGTGTGGGGCCGTGGTCGCCGCGCTGCGAGCGCCTCTGCTTCGCGGCGGATCTGACCGACTCCGCCGCGGTGGCCGCCGCCGTCGAGGCGGCCGGGCTCGAAGCGCTTCGACGTGCTGGTCACTCCGCCGGCGTCGCCGACTCCGGAGAGGTCGGCACGGCAACGTCGGAGCTGTGGCGGCACGTGTTCGAGGTCAACGTGTTCGCCGTGGCGGAGCTCACCCGTCTGACTCTGCCGGCCCTGCGGGTGGCCCGCGGCCAGGTCATCGCCATCAACTCCGGCGCGGGCTATTCGTCCCGGGCCGGGGGAGGGATCTACTCCGGCAGCAAGTTCGCCCTGCGGGCGCTGACCGACGCGCTGCGTGACGAAGAGCGCGGCACGGTGCGCGTGACCTCGATCCATCCGGGCCGGGTGGACACGGACATGCAACGTGACCTGCAGACCCAGATGGGCAACACGGACTATGACGGCAGCATCTACATCGCCCCGCAGTCCGTGGCGGACACCGTTCGACTGGCGGTGGACATGCCGGAGGCCTCGATGGTGGAGGAGCTCTCCATCCGGCCGGTGCACCGGTGACCGGTCAGCCGGCGGGAGCGGCTCCCGGAGACGTCGTCGAGCTCCCGACCGACGCCGTGCCGGACGCGGTTGCGCTGTGGCATGAGGCGGGTCTGACCCGACCGTGGAACGACCCGGAGGGGGACTGCCGTCGCGCCCTCGAGGGCAAAGAGTCCACAGTGCTGTGCCTGCCGACGTCGAGGGCCTCTGACGAGGCGAGCGGAGGTCGGCTGCGCGGCACCGTCATGGTCGGCCACGACGGGCACAGGGGATGGATCTATTATCTGGCCGTCCGTGATGATCTGCGGGGTCAGGGCTTGGGTGAGCGTCTGGTCAGAGCCGCCGAGGACTGGCTCCGTGCCCGGGGCATCCCGAAGCTGATGCTGATGGTGCGCCGGGAGAACCAGGCGGTGCATGCCTTCTATGATCGTCTGGACTATACCGAGCAGGACGTGGTCACCCTGGGCCGGTTCCTGTGACCGGCCGGAGGCACACCGGTCTCACCGGGGTGTGTCTGCCGGCGACGGTGAAGGGAGCTGGGACGTATGGGGGAGTCGAGCCGTCACGTGGTGATCGGGGCGGGTCTGGCCGGGGCCTCGGCGGCGTGGCGCCTGGCGCAGGCCGGGCACGAGCTCGCCGTCCTGGAGCGGGACGTGCCCGCCGGGCCTCTGGGCAGCTCCCACGGATCGGCGCGCATCTTTCGCTACGCCTATCCGGACCGGTTCTACGCCGATCTGGTGGTGCAGGCGGCCGAGGGCTGGCAGGAGCTGGAGCGCGAGGCGGAGGAGCCGCTGCTGACCCTGACCGGGGCGGTGGACCACGGGGAGGCGCGCAGGCCCGCTGAGCTGGCACAGGTGCTCGCCGGGGCCGGAGTCGACCACGAGCTGCTCGGCGCCGCCGAGGCCGCTGACCGGTGGCCCATGTTCGCCTTCGACTCGGAGGTGCTGTGGCACCCCGGGGCAGGGGTGCTCGACGCCGAACGTACGGTGGCCGCCATGCTGCGGATGGCCCAGCGGGCCGGTGCGCGGCTGCAGACCGGCTGGGAGGTCAGCCGGGTGGAGGAGACCGCCTCCGGGGTCCGGCTGACCTCCTCGGACGGGCGCCGTTGGGATGCCGAGCATCTGGTCGTCTGCGCGGGCGGCTGGCTTCCGCGGCTTCTGGGGGAGCTGCCGCTGCCCGCCGGCTTCCTCCCGGCGAACCGCCGGCTGACGGTCCGGCAGGAGCAGGCCTTCCACTACCCCTACCGCGGGGGAGCGGCGGAGGCCTCCGCCCGGCCCACGTTCATCCACGGGGACCGTGACATCACCGTCTATGGGCTGCCCGGCGGGCGCGACGCCGACCATAGGGGCCAGAAGGTCGCCGAGTTCAACGGCGGCAAGGTCATCGGGTCTGCCGCGGATCAGGACGGCAGGATCGACGACGCCGGACGGGCCCGGGTGACCAGGTTCGTGGCCGACAGGCTGCCCGGGGTGGAACCGACCCCGTATGCGGAGACCACCTGCCTGTTCACCACCACCGCCGACGAGGACTTCCTCATCGACCGGCATGAGCGGGTCACCGTGGTCTCGCCCTGTTCAGGTCATGGGGCGAAGTTCGCCCCGCTGCTCGGAGAGTTGGTCCTGGCCGCGGCGACCGGCGACGGGGACGTGCCGGCGACGTTCCGCGCCCGATGATCCGTCGTGACGCGCCTCCTGGCCCCTTGATCCCTGCGCAACGCTCCAGTAGCTTGCACCCCATGGATCTCACACGGCGAACTCTGTTCCTCGTCAGCGGTGCCGGAGCGGCGGCCGTCGGGCTCAGCGTCGGGGCTGCCCCCGCCCGTGCGTCCGATGCGAGCTCCTCGACGGATCCGGGTCAGGGCGCTGAGGGGCTGATCCGGCCCACCGCGTATGACGAGGACGGGCGGCGCCGCAATCCGGCGAACGCCCTGGGGTGCCCCTTGGGCCGAGGGGACTGAGCCATGGAGCCGGTGTGGAAGCATACGGAGAACTACTCGGCGGGACGCGAGGGCACGTCGGTGGACCGCATCGTCATCCATTACATCGTCGGCACATTGGCCGCGGCGGATGCGACGTTCGCCGACCCGGGCTCGGGGGTCAGCGCTCACTACGGCATCGGTGAAGGCGCTCTGCACCAGTACGTCAGCGAGATCAACACCGCCTGGCATGCGGGGGACCTGGCGATGAATCGGCGCAGCATCGGCATCGAGCATTCTGCGGACCCGGAGCGGGCGCCGAGCGAGGACACCTACGAGATCTCCATCGAGCTGTGCACCCGGATATGCCGCGAGCGGGGTCTGGACCCGCAGACTCAGATCATCCCTCACGGGGATGTGGTGGCGACCGCCTGCCCGGGGACGGTGTCCGTCCGACGGATCCGCGATGGGGTGGCTATTCGGCTCTGACCGGCGATGCGAGGAGTCCCGGCGGCGATAGGCGCCGACGATGACGAGAGCAGAGGGCGACGGTGTCAGCGAGCGGCAATGGCAGAGGGCCCCGACTCGTGGCGAGTCGAGGCCCTCATGCGATGAGCTCCCCCAGCTGGATTCGAACCAGCAACCCCTCGATTAACAGTCGAGTGCTCTGCCGTTGAGCTATGGAGGATTGCGACTGAAAGAGTGTAGCAGTCGAATCTCGGCCGAGGGAAATCGGACGGGCCGAGGAGGCGCACATCACAACACGCCGGGCGGGGGTGCTGGGGTTCGCCGAGCCTCTGCCGAGGGTCGAGACCCGCGGAATCACGCGGCGGCGGCGGACTGCCACCGTGCCGCTGATCACGTTCTACGACGGGTCTGTGGGCGGCAGGAGGCCTGACCTCGCATGATCCGTGGTTACCATGGACGCCGTGCTGACCACTGAACATCCCCAGGACGCCTCCCCGCCGAGGCATGCGGCCCTCTCGGACGTGGCGCTGACGGCGCCCGTTCCGGGGCGGGCAGAGTCCGCCGACGCCATCCATGTGAGTGCGGTGGTCATCCGCAACTCGGACGGCGAAGTGCTCACGGTGCGCAAGAGCGGCACCGACCGGTTCATGCTGCCCGGCGGCAAGCCGGAGCCCGGCGAGACCCCCGTGCAGACCGCGGTGCGTGAATGTGCTGAGGAGCTCAGCGTGGAGCTCTGGCCGGAGGATCTGCGCGAACTGGGGACCTTCCACGCCGCAGCGGCCAATGAGCCCGGTCGGCTGGTCACCGGAGAGATCTTCCTCCACGACGCCGCACCTGCCGCCGTCGACGCCGCCCCGGCGTCCGAGATCGCCGAGCTGCGCTGGCTCTCCCCGGCTGCTGAGCCGATGCCGGAAGACCTGGCCCCCCTGCTGGCCGAGGAGGTCCTCCCGGCGCTGAAGGGCGAGGAGACCAGGGCGTGAGATCCCTGACCGTCTTCACCGGGTCCAGCCACGGGCATGACCCGGCCCACGCCCGTGCGGTGCGCCGTCTCGGTGCTCTGCTGGGGCGCCGCGGCATCACGGTGGTCTACGGCGGGGGGAACGTCGGGCTCATGGGCGTCCTCGCCGACGCCGCCCTGGGGGCCGGGGGAGAGGTCCACGGCGTGATGCCGCAGGGGCTGGTGGACCGTGAGATCGCCCACCCCGGGTTGACGCGTCTGGACGTCGTCGCCGACATGCACGAGCGCAAGCGCCGCATGGCCGAGCTGGGCGACGGCTTCCTGGCCATGCCGGGCGGCGCCGGCACCTTGGAGGAGCTCTTCGAGGTGTGGACCTGGCAGCATCTGGGCCTCCACCGCAAGCCGGTCGCGCTCTTCGACGTCGGAGGCTTCTGGCAGCCGCTGCTCGCCATGGTGGACCACATGGTCGAGGCCGGATTCCTCACCCCTCCCCGGCGGGAGCGCTGATCGTCGACGATCAGGTCCCAGAACTTGTGGACAGGCTGGCCGCCTCCGCGACCGATCTGACGGAGGTCTGAGTCCCATGGCCGACCCGGAGGTGGAGATCCTCGCCGGAGAGGTCCCCGAGGCCGCCCAGCTGGAGAACCTCTACGGGTCCGTCGGATGGACCGCCTACACCGGGGACCCCGCCCGGCTGCATCGAGCGGTGGCGGGCTCCTTCGCGGTGGCCACCGCCTGGGCCTCCGATTCAGCTCCTCGAGCCGACGGAGCCGACAGAGCTGACGGAGCAGACGGAGGACGCCGCCTGGTCGGCCTGGCCCGGATCCTCAGCGACGGTGAGACGATCGCCTATCTGCAGGACGTGCTGGTGCGGCCGGAGCTGCACCGTCGCGGCATCGCGCGACGACTGGTCGAGGAGGTGCTGGCGCCGGTGCGTCAGGTGAGGCAGAAGGTCCTGCTCACCGATTCCGAGCCCGGGCAGCGGGCCTTCTACGAGGCCTTGGGGTTCACCGAGGTCCGGGACGTCTCGCCGACAGGGCTGCGGGCGTTCGTGTCACTGGAGCCGACACCGCCGGAAGCCTGAGGCCGTCGCCCTCGGCGTGACTGCTATCCTCTCCCACGACCCCCGACGCCGGTCGGGCCGCTCCTCATCGGGGAGTCGCCGCCGTCGTCGTCCTCGGACCGCCCCGCCGCCTTCACCTCAGGAGTGACCATGACCTCCGTCGACGCGTCGCCGACCGACATCGCCCGGCTCATCATCAGCTGCCCGGACCAGCCGGGGATCGTCGCCGCCGTCTCGGATGTGATCACCGATCTCGGCGGCAACATCATCTCGCTGGACCAGTACAGCACCGGTGTCGCGGGTGGGCGCTTCTTCCAGCGCACGGTCTTCCACCTGCCCGGACTCGCCGCCGCCCGGCCGAGCATCGAGGAGGCGGTCCAGACGCGTCTGGCGGCGCGCTTCGACATGGAGTGGAGTCTCACCGACGCCGGCACGCCCAAGCGTGTGGCGATCTTCGCCTCCAAGGCGGACCACTGCCTGCTGGATCTGCTGTGGCGGCACCGCCGGGGGGAGATCCCGATGGACATCGCCATGGTGATCTCCAACCACCCGGACCTCGCCGACGACGTCCGGCCCTTCGGCATTCCCTACATCCACGTGCCGGTGGACAAGGGTGACAAGGCAGCGGCCGAGGCCCGGCATCTGGAGCTGCTGAAGGGCAATGTGGACCTCATCGTGCTGGCCCGCTACATGCAGATCATCTCCGAGGACTTCCTCCGTGAGGTGGGCGCCCCGGTCATCAACATCCATCACAGCTTCCTGCCCGCCTTCATCGGAGCCGGACCGTACCGCAAGGCGAAGGAGCGGGGGGTCAAGCTGATCGGCGCCACTGCGCACTACGTGACCAAGGACCTGGACGAGGGGCCCATCATCGAGCAGGACGTCATCCGGGTCTCCCATGAGGACGACGTCGCGCAGCTGACCCGCTTCGGCGCTGACGTGGAGCGTGCAGTGCTGTCCCGGGCGGTGCAGTGGCACTGCGAGGACCGCGTCATCCGCAACGGCCAGACGACCATCGTCTTCTGAGCGACGGCCCGACGGGCATGGATTCCATTACGGCTGAGTGACGTTATCGGGGCCAGGCAGGTGAGGCATGCCTTTCCTGTAGACTCCGCGGTGCAGAACCCGTGGAAAGGACCTGCCGTATGTCTCCTCAGACCCCACCGTCCGCACCGGATCAGCCGGCGCCTGATCAGCCGGCGCCTGTGCGCCCCGACGCCGGCGGTGCCCGGAAGCCCCGGGTCCAGCATGTGCTGACGGTCCAGCAGGTGCGGCGGCTGTCTCCGCACCTGGTGCGTGTGGTGCTCGGCGGCGAGGGGTTCGCAGCCCTCGAGTTCAAGGACGCCACGGACCAGTACATCAAGATGCTCTTCGCTGATCCGGCGCTGGGGCTCGATCGGCCCTATGACCTCGATGCCCTGCGGGAGCGTCTGCCGATGGAGCAGATGCCGGTGACCCGCACCTACACGGTCCGTCACATCGATCACGACGCCGGCCAGCTGTGGGTGGACATGGTCACCCACGGCGAGGAGGGCCTCGCCGGCGGCTGGGCCCAGCAGGTCCGCCCGGGGGAGCTGATCAGCTTCTTCGGGCCCGGGGGCGCCTACGCGCCGCGGGAGGAGGCCGACTGGCACCTGCTGGCCGGGGATGAGTCCGCCCTGCCGGCCATCGCGGCGGCGGTCGAAGCCTTGGAGCCGACGCCCGCGGCGTCGTCGTGCTCGAAGTGCCCTCCGTCGAAGACCAGGTGTCGCTGCTGCGCCGGACGGGGTGGAGGTGCGCTGGCTGCATCGCGGCGGCGAGTTCACGCCGGAGAGCACCCGGCTGGTCGAGGCGGTGGCGAGCCTGGAGATCCCTGCCGGGGACGTGCAGGTCTTCGTCCACGGAGAGCGTGAGCAGATGAAGCGGATGCGACGGCTGCTGGTCGAGGAGCGGGGACTGCCCCGCCGGGGGATGTCGCTCTCGGCCTACTGGGCCTTCGGGTGCGTGGAGGACCAGTTCCAGGCGGAGAAGCGGACCCCGGTGGGTCAGATCGACCCGGCCTGACCGGGGCCGGCGTACGAAGGATGTTCAGCCGCTGACCGCTGAGCTGGTGCCGATGACCAGGGCGGCGATGAGCAGGCCCACCAGGAACAGCACCGTCACGGCGGCACAGGGACCGGCCCAGCGGCGGAAGCCGTCCAGCCGCACGTCCTGACGGTCGGACATCGTGCCGCTGAGCAGCAGGAACAGATCGATGATCGTCCAAGCGCCCACCACGCCCATGAAGATGAAGCCGAGGTTGACCGCGCCCGTGGCGAAGCCGACCATCGCGGTGCCGAACATCAGGGTCTTGAGAACCCCGGTGGGGAGTCGGCCCAGGTAGTAGCGCTGGGCGCCCATCGGTCCGAGGAACAGCGCCAACGCCCATGCGACGAGGAACTTCTTCTCGGACGTGGGCTGCGCTTCGAAGGCGGCGCGATCCTCCGCAGTGAAGGTGTTCGCGTAGAGCTCGTCCAGGTCCAGCTGCTCGGGCATGCCTCCATGGTAGTGCCCGCCGCCCAGCGCTCGGCGCACGGGATGGTGGCGGCGGAGCCCTGTCCCGGTCACCAGGGGCGTTGGTGGTAGTTTGGTCACGGAAGGCTGCGCAGCCCGCTGTGCCAGTCCCACAGGTCCGACCAGTCATTTCAGGATGGAGGCGCTGTCTTGGCTCAGCAAGGAGCAGGGCACACCCGCACCGCTGCCCCCCGCCCATCGCTCGTCGACCTGATCAAGGTCGTCCTGCGCCTGGGGCCGAAGCAGATCAATGACGAGATCCAGCTGGCCATCGGCCAGATGAAGACCAAGGGCATCGCGGCAGGCATCGCCGCCGCCCTGATGGTCGTCGGCCTGGTCTTTCTGACCTTCCTGGTGGTCGCCCTGATCGTCGCCGCCGTGGCGGCCTTCGGACTGATCTTCGAGCTCTGGGCGGCCGCCTGATCGTCGCCGGGATCTTCCTGCTGATCGCGGCGGTCTTCGTGCTCATCGGCCTGCTGCGCCTGAAGAAGGCCATGCCGCTGATGCCCGAGGACGCGATTCGAGGGCTCCGACTGGACCTGGGGGTGGCCAAGGAGGGCAGCAGCTTCGACCCGCGCACGCTGGACCGGCAGGATGCCGAGCGTCGCCGGAAGAAGGAGGAGGCCAAGCGGGAGGCCCAGGAGCGCAAGAAGCAGCAGGCCAAGACTCCCGGCGAGGGCAGCCCGAAGAAGCCGAGCTACCGGGAGCTGCTGCGGCGCACCGCTCAGCGACGGGAGCACCTGGGGTCCCTGCATGATGAGATCCGTGAGCGCAGCGACAAGGAGTCGCTCAAGTCCGAGGCCCAGGGCGGCGTGGCCGGCCTGAAGGAGAAGCTGCGCGGCGCCGGCCGCTCCGCGGGCGACGCCGATGCCGGTGACGCCCCACAGGGCTCGGGCGCCGGCCACGAGGGACCGTCGGCAGGAGACTTCGTCGCGGCCCGGTGGAAGCCGTTGGCGGTGCTGGGCGCCTCCGCGGCTGCCGGCGCGGTGTTCCTGCGTGAACTGACCAAGCGCTGAGCTCGGGACTCGGCTGAGGCGGACCTGGCAGACTCGAGCTCGCGTGACACGGTCGCGCTGCCTCTGACCACAACTTCACACGACCCGTCCCCGTCGGCGATCGTCGACGGGGTTCCCCGCCGAGACCAGCAGAGGACCCTGTGAGATTCATCGGTGCCGGAACCCGGGAGGGTTTCGAGTACACCCTGCATGAGACATTCTGGACCGTTCCGAATGTCGTCACGGTCGTGCGCTTTCTGCTGCTTCCGGTCTTCGTGTGGCTGGTCGCCACCGGCTCCTATCTCGGGGCGTTCTGGGTGTTGGCGGTGCTGAGCTCTACCGACTGGGTGGACGGGTACATCGCGCGGCGCTTCGACCAGCTCAGCACAGTGGGGCAGTGGCTGGACCCGCTGGCGGACCGGCTCTCGCTGGTGATCGTCACCATCACGCTGGTGGTGTTCTCGGTGGCGCCGCTGTGGGTGGTGCTCGCTGTGGTGATCCCTGATCTGGTGCTGTTCGTCCACGCGGCCGTGCGCTTCTCCGGCTCCCCGCAGCTGACCGTCTCGGTGCTGGGCAAGATCCGCACCGCCTGCCTGCTGGTGGGGGCGCCGCTGATCCTCCTGGGCCGCACACCGCAGCTGGAGGGCACTGTGCTGGTCATCACGGCGGAGCTAGTGCTCGCGGCAGGATGTCTGATGCACATCCTGGCGTCCATCGATTATCTTGTGAAGGCGCACCGCAAAGCGCGCCAGCTCCGAAGCCGGGGCATCAGGCCCCGCGATCGTGCCCAGTGGGCGCGGGAGTCGGGCGGGTGACTATCCCAGGAGGACACGAGCGGCTCATGCCCAGGACCCAGGACACGCTGCGCATCCTCATCGCGGCGGACACCTACCCGCCGGACGTCAACGGGGCGGCCGTGTTCTGTCATCGGCTGGCTCGGCATATGACCCGCATGGGTCACGAGGTCCATATCGCAGCGGCCCGGAACGACTCCGGACCGGACCTGGTCCAGCACACCGAGGATGCGACGGTCCACCGGTTCCGGTCCTTCAAGGCTCCCACGCACGAGTACTACCGGCTGTGCCTGCCCTGGCTGGTGGAACCCGCCATGGACCGGCTGATGGAGGAGGTCCAGCCCGACGTCGTCCACGTCCAGTGCCATTACATGATCGGCAAGGCCGCGATCGAGGCCGCTGAGCGGCGGAGGATCCGCACGATCGCAACGAACCACTTCATGCCGGAGAACCTGGACCCGTTCCTGCCGTTCCCCGACTGGTTCTGCCGCATCGTGGCCGAGAACTCCTGGCGGGACATGGGCCGGCTGATGGGCAAGGCTTCGGTGGTGACCACCCCGACGCCTCTGGCCGCGCAGACCATGCGCGAGCGTGCCGGCTTCGACCACGTGCTGCCGCTGTCCAACGGCATCGACGTGGACCACTATCAGCTGCGGCCGGGCGAGGAGATCGCACCTGGGCAGCGGCCCACCGTGCTGTTCGTGGGTCGGCTGGCCGTGGAGAAGAACGTCGATGTGCTCATCGACGCGGTCGCCGCCACCGATCCTGCCCTCGACATCGGACTGGAGATCGTCGGCGACGGCGAGCAGCGTGATGTGCTCGCGGAGAAGATCCTGGCGCTGGGCCTGCAGGACCGGGTGCGCATGCGCGGCCACGTCGACGAGGACCAGCTGCGCCTCGCGTACCTGGAGGCCGACGTCTTCTGCCAGCCGGGCACCGCCGAGCTGCAGTCGCTGGTCTCCTTGGAGGCGATGTCGGCCGGCCGCCCGGTGGTCTTGGCCGACGCCCTGGCGTTGCCGCATCTGGTGGAGCCTGGCGTCAACGGGCACCTGTTCGCCCCGGGGGACGCCGCAGACCTGGCGGCGAAGCTGGAGGACATCGTCACCCGCAGCTCAGAGCAGCGGGAGGCGATGGGCCGGCGCAGCCGGGAGATCGCCTCGCGCCACAGCATCACCAAGACCATGGAGGCCTTCGAGCAGCTCTATCGCGGTGCCGACTGGGTGGACCCCGGGCAGTACGGCAAGGCTCAGGGGTGGCGTCCGGCGGCTCGCCGCCCGCGCCGCCGGCGCACCCGATAGGATGTCCTCGGTTCCGCCCGACGCCCAGGCGTCGGGAAGGGTGACCGATCCGGGGCGTTAGCTCAGCTGGTCAGAGCAGAAGACTCATAATCTTTTGGTCGCGGGTTCAAGCCCCGCACGCCCCACCAGCACATCCTCCTGGCCGATCTCCAGGTGGAGCCGGCCGGCCACCAGCTGCCCCAGCCGGTCGTCGCGCCAGCGCCGCGCCCGGCTCGGCGGCGTCGGCAGGGGCGGTTCCCTCAGCGTCCAGGCTGGCTCCGCGGGCGACGGCGGCCCGGTCCTCCA
>NZ_MDSS02000080.1 GCF_001758425.2 Nesterenkonia sp. PF2B19
TGCTCCGGTGGTGCAGCTGATGGCTTCTGGGGTCGCGGTGCCCTGGGCGTTGGAGGCCCAGCGGCTGCTGGCCGCTGATTGGGGGGTGGCTGCTGATGTCTGGTCAGTGACCTCGTGGAACGAGCTGCGTCGTGAAGCACTGGCGGTACAGGCTTCTGCCATGCTGGATCCATCTCGAGAGCCGCAGACCCCGTTCATCACTGAACAGCTGGCCGGGGCTTCGGGTCCAGTGATCGCGACCACGGATTACTCCACACAGGTCCCGGACCAGATCCGGCAGTTCATCCCGAACAGGTTCGCGACTCTAGGGGCAGATGATTTCGGGTTCTCGGATACCCGGGCTGCCGCGCGTCGGCATTTCCGTATTGATGCTCATTCCATGGTCATCCGTGCTCTGCAGATGCTGGCCGAAGAGAACACCCTGGACCCAGGCCTGGCGGAGGAAGCGATCGAGAAGTACCAGCTCTCTGATCCCAATGCTGGGACCTCGGGGTCCACAGGAGGCGATGCCTGAGCCCAGGATCGAGGGCATTCCCGAGGCGGGCCGCCGACACTGCGTGAGGCGCTCGTCAGGCATGAGTGAGGGCCGCCGTCCCGGCTGGGGCGGCGGCCCTCACTCATGGGCCCGGCAGGTGCTCGCTGAGCACCGCCGAGACGTGCTGCGGAGACATGCTGCGGTGCGGGGCTCTGCTCCCCAGGACGCGGCGGGACGTATCAGCGAGGTCTCGCAGGGAGGTCACGCGGTCCGAGTCCTGGGGAGCAGATCATCACGGGACGTGCAGTCCCCTGCTGCCCGCCCCTGGTCTGGCGGTCAGGGACGGGGAGCAGCGGGTCGGAGGACACTGCTCCGACCCGCCCCTCGCCGAGCCTGAAGCCCGGGCTGACGGGCGGTGATGGCCGGCCGTCGAGGCGTTCTCAGCGACACTGCGGCAGTCGAGGGCCCACCCCGGGAATCCTGCAGATCAGCGGCAGGGCCTGGGCCGCGCGGGCGGGGATGAAGAAGTCCGGGTCGTCGCCGCCGCCGTCGAACGCGGGGGCCGCAGGCGGGACCGCGGAGGCCGCAACGCCGTCGTTCGGGGGCATCGTGGCGCCCGAGGGGGCGTCCTTAGCTGGGCGAGCACTCATCGTGAGCTCCTCTTCAAGGCTCCGAGATTCCAGGATATGGAACAAGAATTCCGCTTTATGACATCAGTATCGGTGCCACGTCCAGGAGAGTCAAGGGGTGCCGGCGGATCAGGTCGGGCGAAGCAGGGGATGTGGCAGCCGGCCGGGGCGCTGAAGAGAGGCGCGCCTGGGGGGCGTGCCTGAGGGGCATGCCGGGAGGGGGATGAGCGGCGTCGCGGAGTGCGGGGGGCGCGTTGTTCGATCGAGCCGGGGCCGGGGCCGGGGCCGGCTGCCGGGATCAGGAGATCCGCAGCTCCTCGGAGATCTCCTGGGCCACGCGGCGCAGCAGCGGCACGGCGCGGTCGGCGAAGGCCTTGTCCACGCGACTGGTGGGGCCGGAGACGGAGATCGCCAGGGGAGTGGGGGCCTCCGGGACGGCCACGGCGAAGCAGCGCACGCCCAGCTCCTGCTCCTGCTCGTCCACGGAGTAGCCCTGGCGGCGGATGGCATCCAGCTCGCGCTCGAGATCCTCCAGCGTGGTGATGCTGTGCTCGGTGTGGCCGGGCATGCCGGCGGTGGTCACGATGCGCCGCGCCTGCTCGGGGTCGAGGGTCGCGAGGATGGCCTTGCCCACGCCGGTGTCGTGGGTGTGGGCGCGGCGGCCGACCTCGGTGAACATGCGCATCTGGTGCGGCGAGGGGACCTGGTCCACGTAGACCACCATGTCGCCGTCGAGGGTGGCCACATTCGCACTCTCGCCCAGCTCCTCCACCAGGGTGCGCAGATGCGGACGGGCGACGGCGCCCAGCTGACGGCTGGCGAGGTCGCCCAGGCGGATCAGTCCGGGGCCGAGGGCGTAGCCTCGATCAGGGAGCTGCCGGACGATGCCGAGGCCGAGCAGCGTCTTCAGGAGGCGATGGATCGTGGGCATGGGCAGGTTCACTGCGGCGGCCAGCTCGCTCAGCGTGGTCTGGCTCCCGAGGAGGCGATGAAGGACAGGAGGTCGAAGGTCCGCTCCACGGACTGGACGCCTCCGCGGGCAGGGCGACGCGCGCTCCGGTCCTGGTCGACGGCGTCCTGCGTGTCCGTGGGGTCAGTGCTCATGGCGTGCGGGCCTTCCATCTCGGGGGCAGTCCAGCTGCCTCGCAACGGCGTCCTGAGGGTCTCGCTCCCACGAGTGTAGTCGGATGTGGGGCTGATCAGGGGCGAGGTGGGCTGTGGTGGCCGGGGCGGTCGACGCACTGCCTCAAGTTCCGTATAGTAGATAATCAAGTCCGTATCGCGGAATACCTATCGAAAGGCAGGATCATGGCGACACCCAGTCCCGGGCATTCCATCACCTACCGTGTGGCGGCGCCCGCCAGCTTCTCCGCATCCACCGATCTCGCCGCGGTCATCGCCGACCACGGCGCGGCCCTGACGGCGCTCGACGTCATCGAGTCCACCCGCTCCGAGCTCGTGGTGGACGTCTCCTGCGACACTCGCGGCCCTGACCACGCCCAGGAGATCGAGCAGGCCCTGGCTGCGCTCGACGGCGTGGACGTCCGGAAGAGCTCCGACCGCACCTTCCTGCTGCACCTCGGCGGCAAGCTCGAGTCGACCCCCACGGTGACCCTGAAGAATCGCGACGACCTCTCGCGCGCGTACACCCCCGGGGTGGCGCGCGTCTGTCAGGCGATCGCCGAGAACCCCGAGGACGCGCGGCGACTGACCATCAAGCGCAACACGGTCGCCGTCGTCACCGACGGGTCCGCCGTGCTCGGACTGGGCAACATCGGCCCCGAAGCCTCCATGCCCGTCATGGAGGGCAAGGCCGTGCTGTTCAAGCAGTTCGCCGACGTCGACGCCTGGCCGGTGGCCCTGGACACTCAGGACACCGAGGAGATCATCGCCGTATGCAAGGCGATCGCCCCGGCCTACGGAGGCATCAACCTGGAGGACATCTCCGCCCCCCGCTGCTTCGAGATCGAGGCCCGGCTGCGGGACGAGCTGGACATCCCGGTCTTCCACGACGACCAGCACGGCACCGCCATCGTCACCCTGGCGGCACTGACCAACGCCCTGAAGGTCGTGGAGAAGCAGCTGAGCGACGTGCGCATCGTGGTCTCCGGAGCCGGGGCGGCCGGACACGCCATCGTGAAGCTCCTGCTGGCCGCCGGAGCCCATGACGTCGTCGTCTGCGGCCGCAGCGGGGCGCTGACCTCGACCCAGGAGCATGCCGACCCGCACCGCGCCTGGCTGGCCCAGCACACCAACCCGCGCGGCGTCACAGGGAGCCTCAAGGAGGCTGTGGTGGGTGCGGATGTGTTCATTGGCGTCTCCGCCCCCGATCTTCTGGATGAGGCCGACATCGCGGCCATGGCCGAGGGGTCGATCGTCTTCGCCATGTCCAACCCGGACCCGGAGGTGGACCCGGCCGCCGCGAGTCGCCATGCGGCCGTCATCGCCACCGGTCGCAGTGACTATCCGAACCAGATCAACAACGTGCTCGCCTTCCCGGGATTCTTCCGCGGCCTGCTCGACGCGCACTGCCACGACATCACCGACGAGATGCTGCGCGTGGCCGCCGAGGCCATTGCGGAGACCATCGCCGATGACGAGCTCAACGCCGGGCACATCATCCCCTCCGTCTTCGACCCGCGGGTGGCGACCAACGTCGCCGAGGCCGTCGCCGGCGTCGCCCGGCAGGAGGCCGGAAGCGCCGAAGGGTCTGCCGACACGGACGACGCCGCCCGGCGCAACGGCCGCACAGCCGCTCCGACCTCCGCGGAGGCCGCACGATGAGTCGCGGCCCCGTGCTCGGCGAGGAGCTGCTCGGCCGCGTCGACGCGCTCCTGGCCGACACCGATCAGATGCTCGAGAACCTGTACCCCGGTGACCGGGGCCGGCGGCAGCCCGTGCACACCGTCTACATCCCCGCCGACACCTGGGCTCCCGGGCTGCTCGCGGACTGGGGAGCGAAGGCGTTGGCCGCGGTCGAGGCGCACGGCGGCATGGAGCAGCTCGCCGAACGGGTCATCCGGCTCTCCGGCGCCGAACCCGGGGACGGCCTTGCCGGCGACGTCGCCGGCCTGGCCCGGGCCGTCACGGAGAAGCTGCGCCAGGACCCCATCGAGGACCTCCGCCTGGACTTCGAAGACGGCTTCGGCCTCCGCGACGACGCCGAGGAGGACCACTGGGCCCAGGAGGCCGCCCGGCGTGTGGCCCGAGGGCTGGACGAGAACGTCACGCCCGGTTGGATCGGCATCCGCTTCCGCTGCCTGGAGGCGGCGACCCGTCGCCGCGGCCTGCGGACCCTGGACCTGTTCCTCACAGAGCTCCACGACGCCGTCGGCGGGCTGCCGGAGGGACTCGTGCTGACCCTGCCCAAGGTGACCACCGCCGACCAGGTGCGTGCCATGGTGCTCGCCGTCGAGGAGCTGGAGAGGCAGCTCGGGATCGACGCCGGCCGGATCGGCTTCGAGATCCAGGTGGAGACCCCGCAGCTGATCCTCGGCCCCGACGGCACCGTTCCGCTGGCCGGCGCCGTCCACGCAGGGCGACGGCGGGTCACGTCCCTGCACTACGGGACCTACGACTACTCGGCCTCCCTGGGGATCGCCGCGGCGCACCAGTCCATGGACCACCCGGCCGCGGACTTCGCCAAGCAGCAGATGCTGCTGGCCGCCGCCGAGACCGGGGTCCACGTCTCCGACGGATCCACCAACATCCTCCCCCTGGGAGACCCGGACAGCGTGGTCGCCGCCTGGGACCTGCACGCCCGACTCGTGCGCCGCCACCTGCAGCGCGGCATCTATCAGGGTTGGGACCTCCACCCCCACCAGCTGCCGACCCGCTTCCTGGCGACCTTTCTGTTCTACCGGGAGGGGTTCGCCGATGCGGCGAGCCGGGTGCGCCGCTACGTGGGCGGAGAGTCCGGTGCCGTGCTGGACGAGCCGGCCACCGCCAAGGCGCTCGCAGGCTACCTGCAGCGCGGGCTGACCTGCGGCGCGGTCACCGAGGACGACGTCGTGGCCGCCACCGGACTCGACGCCGCCGGCCTGCGGCATCTCGCCCGTACCGGACGACCAGCCTGAGGGCTGACCGCGCACCCGTCCCTCGGCCGGAAGAGTCCGGCCGAGGGACGGGTGCGTGAGGCCCGATCGCGGGCCACGATGGACATGCACACCTTCGAGACCATGCACACCTTCGAGACGATGAGGAGCTCACCGATGACGACCAGCAGGACACCGTACTACGCGCCCCACGGCGGTCACCCTCCGCAGACCGACCTGCTCACCGACCGGGCGGTGGTCACCGAGGCCTACACGGTCATCCCCCGCGGAGTCCTGCGTGACATCGTCACCACCGTGCTCCCCGAGTGGCGGGACACCCGATCCTGGGTATTGAACCGCCCGGTGGCCGGCGGCGCGGTGACCTTCTCCCAGACCATCCTCGAGGTGGCCCCGGGCGGCGGCTCGGAGGCTCCGGAGCCGCAGTCCGAGGTGGAGGGCTTCCTGTTCCTCATGGAGGGCGAGGTCGAGGTGGTCATCGCTGGCGAGGCCCACCGCCTCACCCCGGGCGGATTCGCCTTCGTCCCGGCAGGCGAGCAGTGGTCCCTGCGCTCCGTGGGCGACGATGCCGCCCGCCTGCACTGGATCCGCAAGCGGCACCAGCCGCTGGAGGGCCACCGCCCGAAGTCTGTGGTGGGACAGGAGCAGGACATCGAGCCCAGCCCCATGCCGGGCACCGAGGGCCGCTGGCGGACCACACGGATGCTCGACCCGCAGGACCTCGCCTTTGACATGCACGTCAACATTGTGACCTTCGAGCCCGGCGCCTCCATCCCCTTCGCTGAGACCCACGAGATGGAGCATGGGCTCTATGTGCTCGAGGGCAAGGCCGTCTACCGGCTCAACGCCGACTGGGTGGAGGTGCAGGAAGGCGACTACATGTCTCTGCGTGCCTTCTGCCCCCAGGCCTGCTACGCGGGCGGGCCCGGCCCGTTCCGCTACCTGCTCTACAAGGACGTCAACCGGCAGGTGGAGCTCTGAGCGTCGGGCACTGAGGTCAGCGCGCCGAGCGCCGAGCAGAAGAGGGCCGCCGTGGTCGCAGACCGCGGCGGCCCTCTTCTGTGCTTCACATTGAACGAGTGGCCACGGATGACGGGACCTCGGCGTGCTCAGCGGCGTGTCCCGAGGGAGATGCCGGCATCTGTGGGCACTCGGTGGTTGGGCGGCACACAGGAGGCCCCCTCGAGCTCCGTGGGGAGCTCGAGGGGGCCTCCGGCAGATGTTCGCGGGTGGGCCGTCACCGGCTGTCCGCTGCGGGATTCACGGGCGGCTCATCGCCCGGCCGGCCCGTTGTCAGCGGGCACCTGGTCAGGTTCGGCCACTCTCTCAGGCTCCGCATCGTCGTCGCCGGTCTCTGAGGAGCCCTTCGGCGTCGCCTCCCGGGGATCCCGGCCGTTGATGATCATCTGCACCTGGCTGGTGTCGGTGACCTCGCCCCGATCGATCGCCTCCCGGACCTCCTCGACCCTCTCGTCCGGCACCAGAGGGATCTCCTCGCCGTCGCAGTCGACGAACTTCCCGTCGATGAACACGTCACCGTCGCGGAGGTCCCGCAGGTCCGAGGGGGAGAGGATGCGCACCGGCTTGGCGGCGAACACCGAGGGGTTCTCCGAGTTCCCGGCCTTGAGCTCGTTGAACAGGATGTTCAGCAGCACGGCCATGATGGCGGCCGAGGAGATGCCGGAGTGGAAGATGGTCTGGAACCAGGCCGGGAACGAGTGGTAGAAGTCCTCGCGCACCACCGGGATCATCGCGAAGCCCAGGGAGGCGGAGACGATGATCAGGTTCATGTTGCCCTCGTAGGACACGCCCTTCAGGTTGCGGATGCCCGAGCCGGCCACGGTGCCGAAGAGCACGATGCCCGCACCGCCGAGGACCGGCATCGGGATGGCCGCGATGACCTGGCCCAGGATCGGCAGGGCGCCCAGGGCGATCATGATGGCGCCGCCGCCGGCGACCACGTAGCGGCTGCGCACGCCGGTCAGAGCCACCAGGCCCACGTTCTGCGCGAAGGCCGACTGGGTGAAGGAGCCGAAGAGCGGCGCCACGGCGGAGGACAGCATGTCGGCGCGCAGCCCGTCCGCGATGCGGCGGCGGTCCACCGGAGTGTCGATGATCTCGCCGATGGCGATGATGTCGGCCGCGGTCTCGGTCTTGATCACCAGGATCACGATGGTCATGGAGATGATCGCGGCGACGTCGAAGGTCGGCACGCCGAAGCCCATGAAGGAGGGCAGGGCGACCCAGGAGCCGCTGCCGACGTCCGAGAAGTCGGTCATGCCCAGGCCTGCGGCCGCGGCGGTGCCTGCGATCAGGCCCAACAGGATGGACAGCCGGGACAGGGTGGCGGAGCCGACCTTGGAGAACAGCAGGATGATCGCCAGGGTCAGGAAGGCCAGGCCGATGTTGGCCAGTGAGCCGTAGTCGTCGGTGCTCGAGTCACCGCCCATCGCCCAGTTGGCGGCCACCGGGATGAGGGTCAGCCCGATGGCGGTGATCACCGTGCCGGTGACCACTGGAGGGAAGAAGCGGATGATCCGCGCGAAGAACGGCGCCAGGATGAAGCCGATGATGCTGGCGCCGATGATGGCGCCGAAGACCGTGTTGAGGTCGCCGCCGGGTCCGGTGAGGATCGCCAGCATGGTGGCGACGGCGGCGAAGGACACGCCCTGCACGATCGGCAGCTTGGATCCCAGGAAGGGGAGGCCCACGGACTGCAGGATCGTGGCCAGGCCGCCGATGAAGAGGCTGGCCGTGACCAGCAGGGCGGTCTGCTCCCCGGGTAGGCCTGCGGCGCTTCCGATGATGAGCGGGACGGCGATGATTCCGCCGTACATGGTCAGCACGTGCTGCAGGCCGAAGGTCATCAGCTTGCCGACGGGCAGCCATTCGTCCTCGGGCCGGTCAGATCCGGCAGGGAGGGTGCGGCGCTTCTGCGAGCCGGCACCAGTCGTCTTCGACATGGTCGAGGTCACCTCATTCTGCCGCGGGCGGGGCCTGCGCACCCAGGGGCGGGAGAGTGCGAGGTCGGGGTGCGGGGAGAAGACTGGCCCTCCCCGTGCGGCCCGTGCCCAGTGCGGCTTTGGGTATACAACGGATTTCGGTATGCGGTAGGTAGCTTCCGCATCGTGAACGAGTGTAACGCCGCTCACAGGCCCTCCGTCAAGAGTGTGAAGCGGATCAGTCGCGATGTCCATTTGGTAGACCATCGTCTCGCCAGGCCAGGCGTCGATTCGCATCGTCGGCGATTCTCTCGTTGACGCGGGGGCCTCGGTCGCCCTAGTCTGTTTCCACAAGATGGATTCAATCTTCCGCAATCCGAAAGTTGACGGGTTCGAGCGGGAGGCGATCCGGACCGAGCCGTCCACACCGAGCCGTCCATATCGAGGAGGACCCCATGACCAGCGCATTCGCCCACCGCACGCCGACGTCCTACGTGCTGAACTGTTCCACCCTGCTCTCCGAGCTGCCCGTCCTCGAGCGCGCCGCCGCTGCGGCCGCCCACGGTTTCGCCGACGTTGAGTTCTGGTGGCCCTTCGACGGACAGCCCGCGCCGAGCCCCGAGGAGGTCGACGGCTTCGTCGCCTCCCTGGATGAGGCCGGCGTGTCCCTGACCGGGCTGAACTTCTGGGCGGGGAACATGGCGGGCGGCGACCGTGGCATGGTCTCCGTCATCGGCCGGCAGGACGAATTCCGCCGCAACGTGGAGATCACGGCGGAGATCGGTCGCCGCACCGGCTGCCGCGCCTTCAACGCCCTCTACGGCCTTCGGCAGGACGGGCAGGACGCCGAGGCGCAGGACGCCCTGGCCGTGGAGAACCTCGTCCACGCCGCCCGGGCCGTGGAGACCATCGGCGGCATCGTGCTCGTCGAGCCGGTCTCCGGTGCCGAGGCTACCCGCTGAAGACTGCCGCGGACGCGCTCGCCGTCGTCGAGAGGGTCCACGCCGCCGGGGCCGCCAACGTGGCGCTGCTGGCGGACTTCTACCACCTGGCCGTCAACGGCGACGACGTCGCCGCCGTGATCGAGGCCCACGCCGCCTCCTTCGGCCACATCCAGATCGCCGACGCCCCCGGCCGCGGCGCCCCCGGCACGGGCGAGCTGCCGCTGGAGGCCTGGATCGACCGCAGCCGCGAGCTCGGCTACACCGGCCCGATCGCCCTCGAGTACAAGCAGGAGACCGAGACGGCCTTCGACTGGCTCGACGCCGCACCGGTCGACGTCGCCCGCTGAGCCGGGCCCGCAGCAGACACCCCACACCACACGGCCGGGCCGAGCCCCGCCGGACAGGAAGGACACACCACTCATGAGCACGAAGATCGCTTTCATCGGCCTGGGGATCATGGGTCTCCCCATGGCGAAGAACCTCGTCAGCGCCGGCCACCAGGTGACGGGCTACAACCGCTCCCCGGAGAAGGCCGAGCAGCTCGCCCTGGCTGGAGGCGCCGCCGCGTCCTCGGTGGCGGAGGCCGTGCGCGGTGCCGAGGTCATCATCACCATGGTGCCCGACTCCCCGGACGTGGAGGCCGTGATGCTCGACGAGGACGGAGTCCTCGCCCACGCCGAGCCCGGCGCCACCTGGATCGACCACTCGACCATCCGTCCCGACGTCGCCGTGCAGGTCGCTCAGAAGGCCCGCGAGGCGGGGCTCAAGCCCCTGGACGCTCCCGTCTCCGGTGGTGAGCAGGGCGCCATCGACGGCGCGCTGTCCATCATGGTCGGCGGTGAGCAGACAGACTTCGAGGCCGTCCAGGACGTCTTCGAGGGCGTGGGCAAGACGATCGTGCTCGTGGGGCCGGCCGGCTCCGGGCAGACCGTCAAGGCCGCCAACCAGCTGATCGTGGCCGGCAACATCGGGCTGCTGGCCGAGGCCGTCCTCTTCCTGGAGGCCTACGGCGTGGACACCGGCTCCGCCCTGCAGGTCCTCGGCGGAGGTCTGGCCGGCTCCAAGGTGCTGGACCAGAAGGGGCAGAAGATGCTGGACCGCTCCTTCGACCCGGGCTTCCGGCTCGAACTGCATCACAAAGACATGGGGATCGTCACCTCCGCCGCCCGAGAGGCCGGCGTCGTCATCCCCCTGGCCTCCACCGTGGCCCAGCTGATCGCCTCCACCGTCCAGCGGGGCGACGGCGGTCTGGACCACTCCGGCCTGTTCACGGTCCTGGAGGACCTCGGCGGCCGCAACGGCACCACCTCCTGACTCCCGCTGGCTGCTCACCTCCCTGCTGAGCAGCAGCACGGCCTGGACAGCAGCACAGACTGAGCAGCAGCACAGCTGAGCCAGGCCGTCCCTCACCGGCGGACCGCACCGCGGAACGTCGCCCACCAGACACGAGACCTTGAAGGAGCAGCATCATGACCACGATGCGCGCTGTCGACGCCGTCGCCCTGATCCTGGAGAAGGAGGGGGCCACCGAGGCCTTCGGCCTGCCCGGGGCGGCGATCAACCCGCTCTACTCCGCCCTGAAGGCCCACGGAGGGATCCGGCACACGCTGGCCCGCCACGTGGAGGGCGCCTCCCACATGGCCGACGGGTACACCCGTGCCGCGCCCGGCAACATCGGCGTCTGCCTGGGCACCTCGGGCCCGGCCGGGACGGACATGATCACCGGCCTCTACGCCGCCCAGGCGGACTCCCAGCCGATCCTGTGCATCACCGGCCAGGCGCCGGTGGCGGTCCTGGACAAGGAGGACTTCCAGGCGGTGGACATCTCCTCCATCGCCGCGCCGCTGACCAAGATGGCCAAGACGGTGCTGGAGGCCGCCCAGGTCCCCGGCACGTTCCAGAAGGCGTTCCAGCTGATGCGTTCCTCGCGTCCCGGGCCGGTGCTGATCGACCTGCCGCTGGACGTCCAGCAGACGGAGATCGAGTTCGACATCGAGACCTATGAGCCGCTGCCGGTGGTCAAGCCGGCCGCCACGCGGGCTCAGGCGGACCGGGTGCTGGACATGGTCGCCGCCTCGGAGCACCCGATCATCGTCGCCGGGGGCGGGGTCATCAACGCCGACGCCGCGGACAGGCTGGTGGAGCTGGCCGAGCTGCTGGACATCCCGGTCTCGCCCACGCTCATGGCCTGGGGCGCGATCCCGGACGACCACCCGCTGATGTCCGGGATGGTCGGGATCCAGACGCACACCCGATACGGCAACGCGAACTTCCTGGAGTCGGACCTGGTGATCGGCATCGGCAACCGGTGGGCGAACCGCCACACCGGTGCGCTGGACACCTACCGCAAGGGTCGGCGCTTCGTGCACATCGACATCGAGCCCACCCAGATCGGGCGGGTGTTCCCGCCGGACTACAGCATCGTCTCCGACGCCGGCGCAGCCCTGGAGGCCCTGCTGGAGGCGGCCCGCGCCCGGAAGGACGCCCTGCCGGACTTCGCCGAATGGGCCCGCGACTGTGCGGCCCGCAAGGGGACCCTGCACCGCAAGACCAACTTCACCGAGAAGCCGATCAAGCCGCAGCGGGTCTATCAGGAGATGAACTCGGCCTTCGGTCGGGACGTCACCTATGTGACCACGATCGGGCTGAGCCAGATCGCCGGTGCGCAGATGCTGCACGCCTACCACCCGCGGGCCTGGATCAACGCCGGTCAGGCCGGACCGCTGGGGTGGACCGGCCCGGCGGCGCTCGGCGTGGCCCGCGCCCTGCCGGACACCACCGTCGTCGCGCTCTCCGGCGACTACGACTTCCAGTTCATGATCGAGGAGCTGGCCGTCGGCGCCCAGCACCGGCTGCCCTACGTCCACGTGGTGGTCAACAACTCCTACCTGGGCCTGATCCGCCAGTCGCAGCGACCCTTCGACATGGACTACGAGGTCTCCCTGGCCTTCGACAACATCAACGCCACCGGCGAGTCTGCCGGCTACGGAGTCGACCACGTGGCGGTGGCCGAGGGGCTGGGCTGCAAGGCCATCCGTGTGGAGGACCCGGAGCAGATCGGCGACGCCCTGCGGGACGCGGTCGCTCAGGCCGAGGAGCACCGTGTCCCAGTGGTCGTCGAGGTCATCCTCGAACGCGTCACGAACATCGCCATGGGTCCCGCTCTGGATGCGATCAACGAGTTCGAGCCGCTGGCCGAGTGCCCGGAGGACGCCCCCACGGCGCTGACGGCGCTCGCCGCCTCGGAGTGAGATCCATGGCGAGCACCGCTGCCGGGCCGCGGACGTCCACCGTGGTGATCGCCCCGGACACCTTCAAGGGATCACTCGGGGCCGGTGAGGTGGCCCAGGCGCTGGCCTCCGGCATCCGCCGGTCCGCCCCGGGGGCCCGCGTGGTGGAGGTGCCCATGGCCGACGGCGGCGAAGGCACCCTGGATGCGGCGGCCGCCGGCTGGGAGATCGAGGCCCACCGGGTCACCGGGCCGGACGGCCGTCCGGCCCGGGCCCGGCTGGGTCTGAGGACGACGACGGCGGCGCAGCGACCGCCGCCGTCGTCGAACTCGCCGAGGCCTCCGGGCTCCATGACATGGGGCCCGGGGCGGACCCGATGCGGGCCACCAGCCGGGGGACCGGGAGCTGCTGCGCGCGGCTCTGGACCGCGGGGCCGATGAGGTCGTCCTGGCGCTGGGCGGCAGTGCCTGCACCGACGGCGGGGCCGGTATGCTCTCCGCACTGGGCGTCCGACTGCTGGACCGGGCTGGCCGACGCATCCCCGAGGGAGCCGCGGGGCTGAGCGGCCTGGCCTCCGCGGACCTGCGGGAGCTGGATCCGCGGATCGCCCAGACCCGGATCGTCATCGCCGCCGATGTGGATTCACCGCTGACGGGGCCGCACGGGGCCGCGGAGGTGTTCGGCCCGCAGAAGGGCCTCGACGAGCAGCAGGTCCGCTGGGCCTCGCTCGCGCTGCAGCGGGCCGTGCCGGTGCTGGCCGAGGCGGCGTACCGCAGCAGCGGGCCCACCTGGTCCGATCATGTG
>NZ_MDSS02000081.1 GCF_001758425.2 Nesterenkonia sp. PF2B19
CCCGGCTGCTGCGGCTGGTACGCTGCTGCGGCTGGTGGAGCACCGGGCTGCCACGGGCCAGGGTTCCCCGGGGCGGGGGTCCTCGGAGGCTGCGCGGACGGCCCGGGAGGCTGCGGCGGCAGCGCGGAGTATGACTGGCCTGAGTACGGCTGACCTGGGTGCTGCTGTCCTGAGTACGGCGGGCCGGCGACGGGACCCTCGGGCTCCGAGGCGGCGGCCACAGAGCCGTCCGCGGACTGGGAGCGGGTCTGGCTGACCATACGCTCGAACTCGTGGAGCTCTTCGGGGAGCATCCACTGGTTCCGGTCGCTCATGCGTCGGGCGACGGCGGCTCGACGCGCCTCGTTCTCGAACAGCCAGTGGGCGGCGTCGAGGTCCTGATTGGCCAGCTGCACCTGGAACGGGCCAGCCGGCGTGTGCAGATGGACGTCCGCCAGGCGCTTGGCTCGCTGCCACGGCCCCTGCAGCAGGGCCAGCGACTGGATCCGCTCATGCGAGATCAGGGTGAGCCGGCGGGACAGGCGCCCGTCACGGAACATCACCGCCACAGGCGTGGTGCAGAACCCTCGCCGACGCCGCACGAACGGGTCGAAGATCCGTGCGCGCCGCGGCACCTCGGTGAAGCCTCCTGCCGCGCCGGAGCCGGTGAGGCCCTCACTGACCAGCTGCTCCGGATACGGCACCTGCAGATCGGGGAACATCTCCGCGGTGACCGCCATGACGTCTTCGCGGCGTCCCACCGGCAGCAGCACCGAACGGCTCTCTCCTGATCCGTAGCCGGCGACGACCACGAGCACCCGGAACCAGCCGCAGGACCGCCACAGCAGCGGCTGGTGGATCTGCAGCGCCTGCACCCGTCCCGGCGGGACGGTCTGGGTGGTGGTCTCCAGCAGGCCGTAGCGCATCCGCAGCCCGGCACCGGTCATGGTGGCGGTGAATCGGAATCCGCCGCTGAACTGCTGGTAGTAGACCGCCACCACGGCGATCCCCACCGGGATGAGGCCGGGAAGGACCGCCACACCGACGGTGCCGATCACGGCCCCCGCCTGCCCCAAGGGGTCCTCAACGCCCATCGAGAGGGACACGATGCCGCCGACCACCGCGGCGATGAGACCCGCCCCGGCGATGATCAGCAGGAACACCGTCCCCCAGCCCATGAGGACGGAGCCGATCAGGCGCCCGGTGGGCACCCGGGTGATCTCCCGGTCGGGCACGTCCTGGAACAGGGGCGCCGGCCCGGCAGGCGGCATGGCCTGCCCCGGAGGGAACGGCGCGGACCCACCCTGAGGGGGCCGGCCACCGGGGGGACCTGGCGGCGCGGCCCCGAACCCGTCAGGCTGAGCGGCGCCCGGGGAGGCCGCCGCCTCGGCCTGCTGGCGGCGCCACTGGGCACGCCCGGAGGCACGGTCCATGATGTCGGCCCGCAGCTGCTCGGCCTGGCCCTTCTTCAGGAAGGCCAGCGTCGCGGCGGTGCCGTCTCCTTCAGCCACCTCGAACTTCAGCTCCGCCAGACCGGTGATCCGGGCCAGCAGCGGCTGGCGCAGGTCCACGGCCTGCACCCGGTCGATGCGCGCCTGCCGGTGCTGGCGCACGAAGATCCCGGACTTCACCATCACGTGCTCGTCGGTGATCTTGTACCGGGTGAACCACCAGGAGAGCATGAACCCGCCGAAGACCACCACCACCAGGAGGACGAGCCCTCCGCCGCCGGCCAGGAACGCCACCGGGTTGCGGTCCACCTGGTCCCACAGCTCACCGGATCGCCACAGGTTCCACAGATCCGCCCAGATCTCCCAGTTGTAGCCGAAGACGATGCCGGGCACGGCGATCACCGTCAGCCAGCCGCGCACGAAGGGACTCAGCGGGTGGACCTTCGTCCAGGTCTCGTCGAACCACTTCTCGTCAGGCTGGGCCTCTGTCATCTCTCGCCCCCTCACAGGCCGGCCAGGCGGGCCTGGCCGCGGGCCGGCAGCTCTTCGCGCAGCCGGGCCCCCTCGTCCCGGTGGGCTCCGGGGATGACGCGTCGGTCCCGGCGGAGGCGGTCTTCAGCTGCACGGTGCACACGTGGAAGTGGCGCATCAGCGGCCCGGCCTCGATGTCCACATACTGCAGGCGGCCGTACGGGACGGCCACCACCTTCTGGAACAGCAGACCGCGGCGGATGAGCAGGTCATCGGCGCGCTCGTGGTACCCGATGGCGCGGATGCGGCGCGGGATGAGGATCAGATCGGCGGCTGCCCAGAGGACCGCACCGATGACGACCACCAGCACCAGCCACAGGGGCAGGCTGATCACGTCTGCCAGGT
The DNA here is from genome assembly GCF_001758425.2 of Nesterenkonia sp. PF2B19. Taxonomy (GTDB): domain Bacteria; phylum Actinomycetota; class Actinomycetes; order Actinomycetales; family Micrococcaceae; genus Nesterenkonia; species Nesterenkonia aethiopica. The sequence continues at coordinate 2,307 of NZ_MDSS02000081.1, forward strand.
CGAGCACGACAGGCACGGCGATGATCAGCAGCGTCACCGCCCATCCGATCACCGCGGAGATCATGCGCACCGTGATGTACCGCTCGTCGACCCGGGTCCAGGTCACTCCCGCCGGGTCAATGGGTTCCGCCGGCATGTCCCTCCTCAGTTCGTGCGTGGGCGCGGCGCGGGCCGCGCAGCGCGTGTCCATAGGTCGATCCGACATCAGGAGCGGCTTCGCGTGCCGCCCCGCCTGCAGTCCCGGGCTCCTGACCGAAGTCACGGCGGGGCCGCCGGACGGGCCCTCCGCCGTCGTCGCCGCGATTCGGCGGGAGGCGGCAGAGCTGCTCCACCACGAACCCGATGATCACCCACACCAGGCCGCCGATGATCATCAGCAGGGCCGCGTGGGCGTTCGGCGCGGCGAGCCCCGCCGTGGGACCCAGGTCGATCAGCACGCCGGCGTGCCAGCCGGCGATGCCCGCACCCGCATATCCGCAGGCCTGCGCGGCGACCACCACGCGGGCGGCCTCCAGCGGGTGCAGACGTCGCCCGCGCCGCGGTCCCCGTCTCCCGGAGCGCCGGTCCGCGTCCTGTCGCTCACCGTCGCGTCGCGCCTGGTCAGCGTCCTTCTCCAGGCCGCGCTGGTCCCACCACACCACCATACCCAGGCCCAGGACCACCAGCCCGATGCCGCCCAGGGTGATCAGCGAGACCGGGGCCAGCACGGGGGAGCCGAAACCTCGGGTCACCATGAGCACGGTGGCCACGAGTCCGACCAGCGCCGAAGCGCCGGCGATGATCATCAGCCACATGGGCTGCAGCCTGGTCATGGCGCCACCTCCCGGCGCACGCCCTCGGCGTCGGCGGCCTCGGCGGCGAGCTGCCGCACCGGGACGCCGTCGAGCAGCGCGATGGGGTCCATCCAGGACCACGGCAGCAGCACGAAGGCGCGCTCGGCGGCCCGCGGATGGGGCACGGTCAGCCGGGGTGAGTCCACATGCGCCCCGGCGTAGGTGATGATGTCGACATCGAGGGTGCGCGGGCCCCAGCGGACCTCGCGGGTGCGGTGGTGCTCCGCCTCGATCCGCTGGGCGACGTCGAGCAGGGCGTGGGGCGACAGGGAGGTCTCCACCTCCACCACCTGGTTGAGGAAGTCGGGCTGCCCGACGGGCCCGCCCACTGGGGCGGTGAGCGCGCGAGGAGAGGTGTTCAGGACGTCCACCTGATCGGACCCGTCCAGGGCGGCGACGGCGTCGTCGAGGATCTGCGCCGAGTCGCCCAGGTTGGAGCCCAGCGCGAGCACGGCGCGCACCGGGAAGCTCGCGGGCAGGTCCGGGTCGCGGAGGGCAGACCCACGACCCACGCCATGGGACCCGGCGCCGCGCCGCGCCGAGGGAGAGGCGTGCTGGTCGCCGGCTTCGGCCGCGTCGGCCTGGTCGGCGAGGGAGACGGTGTCATAGCCGCCGACGGCCGCGGTGCGGGTGAGGATCCGTCCGCCCTGCAGCTCAGCGCGGGTCCGGTGGACCGTGACCGCGACGTCGGCGAAGCTCTGCTCCAGAGGCGCCTCCGGCTTGTGGACGGTGATGCTCGCCGCCTCGATGCGATGATCGGCGGAGAGGACGTCGGCAGCGATCTTCTGGGCCAGCGCCTCGATGAGGTCATAGGGTTCCCCGGTGATGGCCGCTTCGATGCGCTCCGCGATGTCCACGTAGGAGACCGTGTCCTCCAGAGCGTCAGAACGGCCGGCCGCCCTCAGGTCCACCTCGAGCTCGGCGTCCACACGGAAGGGCTGGCCCTGCCGCCTCTCGAACTCGAAGACCCCGTGATGGCCGACGGCGGTGACGCCCGTCAGGCGGATCATGTCGCTGCGCATGCCTCTACCTTCTCCCATTCCGGGCCGATCCTGAACCCGCGCCGCATCATCGACCCCGACGAGCATAGGACTGGCGCCGACGAGCACAGAACCGACGAGGACAGAACAAGGGGGTGGAACTCCGGGATTCCCCCGGGGTTCCACCCCCTGTGCACTGGTCAGGTCACGTCACCGGACCTGAGGGCTCAGCGAGTCAGCCGCACTGCGAGACGTTGCCGCTGAGCTCACCCCCGGCCGAACCGGTGGTGGTGATGGTGACGGTTGCGTCACCGGCCTGCAGCGCGGCGACCTGCTCGTCGGTCAGTTCGAAGCTGCCGCCGGCTGCGCCGCTGGTGCCGCCGGAGGCCGTCAGCTCGAGGTCGCTGCCGCCGGTGTGCAGGGTCACGCCGGTGACGTCCGAGGTGGTGCCGGCGTAGAGGCAGTTGACCGTCAGCGAATTGCCGGTCAGGGTGCCGTCGCACTGGCCCAGCCCGGAGGACTCGGTGCCACCCAGCAGCACGGTGTACTCGGTGGTGACGGAGGCATCGCCGTCGGTGTCGCCGGAGTCTCCCCCGCCGCCCAGCAGGCCGCCGAGGCGCCGCCGCCGAGGAGACCGCCGTCGCCCCCGAGGAGACCGTCGAGCAGGCCGTCCAGACCGAGTCCGCCCAGCAGACCTTCCACGCCGCCCTCATCGAGAAGGCCCTCGAGCTCCAGCAGACCGTCCAGGCCGTCCTGGCTCAACAGGTCCTCCAGGCCGCCGTCACCGACAAGGCCGTCGAGACCGCCCTCGTCCAGGACTCCGTCCAGACCACCCTCGTCGAGCAGGCCCTCGAGCTCCAGCAGCCCGTCCAGCTCACCGGCGTCGAGCAGACCGCCGAGGCCGCTCTCGTCCAGCAGCCCGTCCAACTCCAGGATGCTCTCCAGGTCACCGGCGTCGAGGAGCTCGCCGAGGTCGTCCTCACCGAGCAGGTCACCCAGGCGTCGTCGCCGAGGACGTCGGAGAGCGACTGCAGCGTGTTGATGTTCTCAGTGATCTGCAGCAGCTCCAGGGTCCCGGTGGGGTTCCCGCTGGTCACATCGTCCAGCGCGGTCTCCCACAGGAGCCGCCAGGTGTCGAAGTGGTCCCCGGCGAACCCGACGTACTCCTCCAGGTTGAGCAGCGTCTCCGGAGTGACCCGGTCCAGGATGGCGGAGGCGTCAGTGGTCTCCCACAGGTAGTCCGAGGTCAGCATCTCCGGGGTGGGCAGTCCCGGGATGATCAGGTCCGACAGGTCCGCCAGCTCGTCAGCCGAGGGCACGTTGAGCGTGGTCAGATCATTGCTGTCCAGCGGAATGCCGATGCCGCCGCAGGAGGTCAGCAGCGTGACGTAGTCGGTGTTGTGGCCCTTGACGTGCGAGGGATTGAAGACGGGAATCCAGCCCAGGGGCCCGCCGTAGATGTCGATGATCGGCATCTCGGAGTTCCCGATGGCGCCGCTCGCTAGCGAGAGGACCAGGTTCTCGTAGGCGGGATCGGTGTGGTACTCGTTCACGTGGGCGAAGCTTCCGAGCAGCGGAATGCCGTCCTCGTTGGCCCACATGTGCTCCAGGAAGAACTCGCAGGCGTCACCGCCCTCGTGCCCATCGTGTCCATCGTGCCCGTCATGGTCATTGGCGGCGTGTCCGGCGGCCGCCGTGGCGATGCCGCCGCCGATGACGAGCGCGGAGGTGGCCGCCGTCGTCGCTGCGGTCTTCAGCCATCTCCGGCTGACGTCCGCGAACCTGCTAGTCATTGTGATGCCCTTTCTTTCGCATTCCGAAGGCTCATCAAGCGGTCTTGACATGCCATCAATGCCATACAGGTGCTGGAATCAAGCCCCCCGGGGAGGATTCCCCTCCGAAGGTGACACTATGCAACCATCGTCAGGTCAGTCAAGAGGCTTGGAGATGCCGATGCAGTCTGCACCACGCCCGTTCACGACAGCCATCCGGGCCAGGCAAGCCCTGAAGCGCTTGAGCATCCCCGCTTCGGGTATCACCAGAAACCCCCTCCGTGACCGAAGGTGACGAACCCCGACTCCCCAGTAACCACAGGGATCGACGCCCTGTCGAGACGGCATCTCACCGCAACCCCGGCGCCTCACCCGGAATCGATGGACTGAAACGCGACAGCTGCCACGCCGCCATGACATCTGAGGCGACTGCGGGAAGACGCAGACCCTCTCGGCGCTCAGATGCCCGAATCGACGGGGTGGTCCATGTCGCGATTTTTATGAAAAGAGTGCTTCATAATGAGGTTCATGGCGCCGAGGAAAACATCAGAGGCCGACGAACACCCGTGGAGACCGGAGGGCCGCCGTCGCCGGCCTCCGGACGGCGCTCAGGCCCGCCGCAGGGCGCCGACCGCCTTCATCGCGTCCACCGTCGGCTCGACGTCGTGGACACGCACGGCCCAGACGCCGGCCTGGGCCGCCAGGGCGTTCAGGGCCAGCGTGGCGGCGTCCCGCCCCTGAGCCTCGCGCGGGGCGCCGGAGCGGGCCAGCAGTTCGCCCAGGAAGCCTTCCGGGAGACGCCCAGCAGAACCGGATGCCCCAGGGCCACGATGCGGTCCAGGTGGCGCAGCAGCTCCCAGCTCTGGGCGGCGGTCTTCGCGAAGCCGATGCCCGGATCCAGAATGATCCTCTCCGCCGGGACCCCGGCGTCGAGGTAGCGGTCGCGGATCTGCTGCAGCTCGGCGACCACCTCGGCGACCACGTCGTCGTACTGCGCGCGGGACTGCATGGTCTGCGCATCGCCCCGGTTGTGCGTGATGATGACCCGCACGCCGCCGTCGGCGACGACCTGCGGCATCTCCGCGGCGGTCACCATCCCCGAGACGTCGTTGATGATCAGGTGCTCCGGCCCGGGGGCCGCCGCGATCGCCGCCGCAGCGGTGGAGGGGTGGCGGGTGTCCACCGAGACCACCGCGCCACCGGTGAACAGCGCCTCCAGCACCGGGAGGATGCGGCGCTGCTCCTCCTCCGGCTCCACGGGGTCGGCGCCGGGTCGGGTTGACTCTCCGCCGACGTCGACGATGTCCGCGCCCGCGTAGTGCTGGGAGAGCCCGGCATGGACGGCGGACTCGTGGTCGACCACTGTGTCCGCCGGGGCCACGAACCGGCCGCCGTCGGAGAACGAGTCCGAGGTGACGTTCAGGATGCCCATCACCAGCGTCCTGTCGGTGGGCAGGTCGGCCACCGTCTTCTTCGCCGCCGCGCGGCGGACCACGCTCACGGGTCCGGTGTTCGGGCCTGTGCCCGGGGCTGCGCCCATGGTGTCCATCAGGGTCCTCCTTGGGGTGGTGTGCCGCCGGGCCGCCCTGGTCAGGGCTCGCCGTCCGCGTCCGCACCCCATCGTCGGGGGCGGCGCGGGCGATGCTCAGCGGTGCAGGATGAGGCTCATGGCCTCCGATCGGGTCGCGGCGTCACGGAGCTGTCCGCGCACCGCTGAGGTGATGGTCTTCGCGCCGGGCTTCGAGACCCCGCGCATGGACATGCACAGGTGCTCGCATTCGACGACGACGATCGCACCCAGCGGCTCCAGGTGCGCCATGAGCGCCTCGACCACCTCCGTGGTGAGGTTCTCCTGCACCTGGGGGCGCTTGGCGAAGATGTCCACCAGGCGCGCCAGCTTGCTCAGCCCGGTGACTTTTCCGTCGGCCGACGGGATGTAGCCGATGTGCGCGTGGCCGAAGAACGGCACCAGGTGGTGCTCGCACATGGAGTAGAACGGGATGTCGCGGACGAGGACGAGCTCCTCATGGCCGATGTCGAAGGTGGTGGCCAGCAGCTCGGCAGGGTCCTCATGCAGGCCCCGGAAGGCCTCCTGATAGGCCCGCGCCACCCTCCCCGGGGTGTCCTTCAGGCCGTCCCGCTCCGGATCCTCGCCGACGGCGACCAGGATCTCCCGCACGGCGGCCTCGATGCGCGGCAGGTCCACCGGAGCGTCCTGCGGCAGCTCGGGGCTGCCAGGGGTGGTGATCGTGCTGCTCATCGGACGTCCTCCCCGGCCTCAGAGGTCTCGTCGGCCGTCTCGCGAGCCGTCTCACCGGCGGCCTCGCCGGGCTCGGTGCCGATGAACTCCCCGTCAGCAGGATCGGGCGAGTCCGCGACGGTCTCGGAGGTGATGATGATGGGCCGTTCCGGGGAGGACTCCCAGACCTGCCGATGCGGTCGCTTCTTCACGTCATGGAAGATCGCCGCGACCTCGTGGGCATTGAGGGTCTCGACGCGGAGCAGCTCCTCGGCCAGTCGGTCCAGCACGTGCCGGTTCTCCGTGAGCGCCCAGTAGGCCTCGTCGTGCGCCTCCTCGATGATGGCGCGGACCTCGGCGTCGACGATCGCCGCCAGCTCCTCGGAGTACTCTTTGCCGGTGGCCATCTCCCGGCCCAGGAACGGACTGGTGTCCCCGGACCCGAGCTTCACGGACCCCACCCTGGCGCTCATGCCGTAGTCGGTGACCATCTTCCGTGCCGTGTCGGTGGCCTTCTGGATGTCGTTGGCCGCCCCCGTGGAGGGGTCGTGGAACACGATCTCCTCGGCGACCCTCCCACCCATGGCATAGGAGATCTGGTCCAGCAGCTCGTTGCGGGTGGTGGAGTATTTGTCATCCTCCGGGACCACCATGGTGTAGCCCAGGGCGCGGCCGCGCGGCAGGATGGTGATCTTGGTGACCGGGGCCGAGTAGTTCAGGGCGGCGGCGACCAGGGCGTGGCCGCCCTCGTGGTAGGCGGTGACCCGGCGCTCGTGGTCCTTCATCAGCCGGGTGCGCTTCTGCGGGCCGGCCATCACGCGGTCGATGGCCTCGTCCACGGCGCGGTCGTCGATGAGGTCAGCGTTGGACCGGGCGGTCAGCAGGGCCGCCTCGTTGAGCACGTTCGCGAGATCCGCACCCGTGTACCCCGGGGTCTTGCGAGCGATGGACTCCAGGTCCAGGTCCTCCACCATGGGCTTGCCCTTGGCGTGGACCTCGAGGATGGACCGGCGACCGGCGAAGTCGGGGGCCTCCACGGGGATCTGCCGGTCGAAGCGCCCCGGGCGCAGCAGGGCGGGGTCCAGGACGTCCGGGCGGTTGGTGGCGGCGATGACGATGATGTTCGCATTCGCCTCGAAGCCGTCCATCTCCACCAGCAGCTGGTTCAGGGTCTGCTCGCGCTCGTCATTGCCGCCGCCCACGCCGGCGCCGCGCTGGCGGCCGACGGCGTCGATCTCATCCACGAAGATGATCGCCGGAGAGTTCTCCTTGGCCTGCTTGAACAGGTCCCGCACCCGGGAGGCGCCGACGCCGACGAACATCTCCACGAAGTCGGAGCCGGAGATCGAGTAGAAGGCGCCGCCGGCCTCACCGGCCACGGCTTTGGCCAGCAGCGTCTTGCCGGTGCCGGGCGGACCGTAGAGCAGAACGCCCTTGGGAATCTTCGCGCCCAGGCGCTGGAACTTCTCCGGCTCGGAGAGGAACTCCTTGATCTCGTGGAGCTCCTCCACAGCTTCCTCAGCTCCGGCGACGTCGCGGAAGGTCACCTGCGGCATGTCCTTGTCGAACATCTTGGCCTTGGACTTGCCGAACTGCATGACCCGCGAGTTGCCGCCGGACATGCGGGTGATCAACCAGATGAACAGCAGGGCGATCAGCAGGAAGGGGATCATGAAGCTCAGCAGCGAAAGCAGCCAGTTCGACTGCTCCGGCTCGTCCGTGTAGCCCTCCAGGTCCGCCTCGGCGATCGCATCGACGACGGTCTCAGCCCGCGCCTGCGAGAAGTGGAAGTGGACGACGTCGCCGAGCTCCTCCCCGTCCTGCTCATAGGGCTCGGTCAGATGCAGGTCCACGCGATGGTCGCCGTCGTCGATCCTGGCCTCCGAGACCTGGCCGTCGGCGATGAGCTCCATGCCCACATTGGTGTCCACGCGGGCGCCGGTCTGGCCCGAGGAGAACAGCATGGGCACCACGATGAGCAGCGCCGCCACCGCCAGGAGGATCCAGAACAGCGGACCGGTGAAGATCTTCTTCAAGTTCATGCAGCTCCGTCAGACACAAGGGGGTACACCTAGCGCACCAGGGTACTGCCAGTGCCTGACAACGGCACCTGGGACGTCGTCACGTTCGCGACAGGTGGAATGAGGCTCCCGACGTCGACCTTTTGTTGCACATGGTTCGCATTAGACTCGGCAGGACGTCCCCACCCGAGGTGAGCCCCATGATGATCGTTCCCGAACTGGTCCAGCTGACACGAGAGCACCCCCGCCGGTTCCGCCGGCTCACCGGTGCACTGGTGGGCGTCTCGCTGACCCACCTCCTCCAGGCGCTGGCCGTGGCCGGCACCCTGGCTGCCGTCGTCGATCTGCGACAGGGGCCGGGGCCGCCTGCCTGGGCGTGCTGGCCGCGGCCGCGGCCGGCAGGCTCCTGCTGCGCCAGCACCAGCAGCACCTGGCCTCCGCGCTGGGCACCGCGGTGCGCCAGCAGATGCGGGCGCGGGTGCTGCGCCGGATACTCGTGCCCGAACGGCTGCATGATGTGCGCGGCCGTGCCGGCTCGGCACGGCTGACCGTGGTGGACGCCGTGGACGGCGTGGACGCCTATCTCACCCGCTACCTTCCCCATGTGGCGCAGGTGGCGCTGCTGTGCCCGCTGTTGGTGCTGGCCATGGCGGTGCTCTCCCCCGCTGTCGCCGTCGTGCTGGGGGCGTTCGTGGCGGCCGCCGTCGTGGCGCCCCGGGCCTTCAACCGGTGGATGGCACGCCGGTCACAGGAGCGCTGGGAGTCCTACGACGACCTCAGCGCCGACATCCAGGAGGCGCTGCAGGGCATGCGCACCCTGCAGCTGCTCGGCGCCGTGCCGGGTCGCCGCCGGGTGCTGCGGGCCCGCTCCGCGCGGCTGCATCGGGAGACGGTGCGCACCATGCGAGCCTCCCTGTGGGAGACCGGGATCCTGGACCTGATGATCCAGGCCGGCACGGCGACGGCGGCCGCCCTGGCGATCCTCACCGCCGCGGGCGCCGAGCCGCAGGGGCTGCTGGCGACTCCCCTGGGCGCCGTCGCCGAGGACCCGTTCCGGATCTTCGCGATGCTGATGCTGGCCTCGGAGACGTTCCGCCCCATCCGCGACGTGTCCCAGCAGTGGCACGCCGGGTTCCTGGGGTTCTCCGCGGTGGGCGCCTTGGGCGAGCACGGTGCCTTCGACTCCTCGGGAGACGAAGACGGTGAGGCGATGCGGACCGATGCCCCGGCAGCAGACCCGTCCGCTGCGCACTCGGCGCCACGTCGACCGGCACCGGCACCGGCACCGGCACCGGCACCGGGGGCACTGCACCTGAAGGACGTCCACCATCAGTACCCGCAGACGGTGGCGCCGGTGCTGCAGGGGGTCGACATCACCGTCGAGCCGGGGCGGATCACGGTGCTCTCCGGGGCCTCGGGAGCCGGCAAGTCCACCGTCTTCGACATCATCCTGGGCCTGCTGACGCCCACGGCCGGGACGGTGACGTTGGCCGGGCGCCGTCCGCTGCCGGAGGAGATCGCGGTGGTCTCCCAGTCGCCGTCGCTGTTCTCGGGCACGCTGCGGAGAATCTGCGCCTGGCGGCGCCCGGGGACAGCGACAGGGACAGCGACAGGGACGAGCAGACGCTCCTGGACGCCTGCGACGACGCCGGACTCGCCGAGCTGCTCGGCTCGCTGCCCGAGGGCCTGGACACCCTGATCGCGGAGGGCGGGGCTTCCCTGTCCCGAGGGCAGGCTCAGCGGGTGGCCATCGCCCGGGCCTACCTCGCCGACCGGCCGGTGATCCTGATGGATGAGCCGACCAGTGCACTCGACGAGGACACCGCGGGGACCGTGCTGGCCCGCCTGCGGGCACGCGCTGCGGGGCGGATCGTGCTGATCATCAGCCACCGCGAGGACGTCATGCGGGCGGCTGATGATCACTGGATCCTGGAGAACGGGCGAGTGCACCCCGCGGGGCCGCGGCCCCGCCCGCTCGTCGCGGCTGCCCGCGCGGCCGTC
>NZ_MDSS02000082.1 GCF_001758425.2 Nesterenkonia sp. PF2B19
GCCCTCGCCGCGGCCGGCGTGGAGGACCTGACGTCGTCGACGTCGATCGCCGCCGGGCCGGCGAGGTCGCGGAGGCGGTGGCCCGGCATCACGAGGTGGCCAGCGTCCCGGCGACTCCTGAGGACCTGCCGGCGCTGCTCGCCGACGCTGACGGATTGGTCAACGCCACGCCGATCGGCATGGCCCACCACCCGGGCACTCCCGTCGACCGGCGCCACCTGCATCCCGGACTCTGGGTGTGCGACGTCATCTACCGGCCCGTGGAGACCCAGCTTCTCCTCGAGGCCCGTGCCCTGGGCTGCCGGACCGTCAGCGGCCTCGGCATGGCGATGCACCAGGCCGCCGAGGCCTTCGAGATCTTCACCGGCGAACCGGCCGACCGGCACGCGATGCTGGCCGATCTCCAGTCTCTGGTCGCCGCCGAACAGAACCTGTCCCCCACTCCCCGTTGAAAGGTCGCATCATGACACGCACGACGAAACTCCCGGTCCTCCTGACGCTGGCGACGGTGCCGGCGCTGGCCCTGGTCGGCTGCGGAAGCGACGGCGGCGACGCCGCCGAGGGCTCAGTCTCTCTGACCCTGGCCCACAGCTACAACGACGACCAGCCGCAGGCCCGCTGCGGAGCCGACCTCATCAAGGAGGAGGTGGAGGCCGCCGACGTCGGACTCGAGATCGAGATCTTCGGGTCCAGCCAACTCGGCGGGGACGCCGACCGGATCGCCTCCGTGGCCTCCGGTGACATCGATCTCGACATCCAGGGAGCCTCCGCGCTGGGGGCGGTGCACGAGCCGATCAGCGTCCTGGACGCCGCCTATGTGTTCGATGACGCCGAGCACCTGGCCGCCTTCATGGACAGTCCTGAGGGCCAGGCGGTGGTGGAGGACTTCGCGGACTCCGCAGGCATCCACACCCTCGGCGCCTGGTCCGCCGGGGCCCGTCACTTCACCGCTGACGATCCCATCCGCTCCCCGGAGGACCTCTCCGGTCTGCGGATCCGCTTCCCCGGCTCCCCCCAGTTCCTGATGAACGCCCGCGCCCTGGGCGCCGACGCGACCGAAGTGGCCTACGAGGAGCTGTACCTCTCCCTGCAGCAGGGCGCGGTGGACGGTCAGGAGAACCCGATCACCAACATCGATTCGGAGAACCTGGCCGAGGTGCAGGACTACCTGAGCCTCTCCGCCCACCAGCTCAACACGAACCTGGTCATCATGTCCGACCGCTGGGAGGAGCTCGACGACGCCCAGCAGGAGGCCCTGACCTCCGCCGTGGAGTCCGCGGTGGCGTCGGTGACCGACTGCGTGGCCGAGGACGAGGAGGCCACCCTCGACGAGTGGCGCGCCGGAGACGACTGGGAGGTCATCGACGACGTCGACGTCGACGCCTTCCAGGACCAGGCGCTCGACTACCTGGATGAGGCGCTGGACGACGAGTCGCACGACGTCTTCGAGGCCATCCGATCCACCAGCGAGTGAGCCGCTTGGCCGCGGGTCTGGTCGAGACCGTCACCGGGGCGGTGCCGGGCGAACAGCTCGGCACCACGCTGGTCCACGAGCATCTCTTCGTGGGTGATCCGCAGCTGGCCCGGGACCTCCCCCACCCCGAATGGAGGAGTCCACGGCCGTGGACGAGGCCGTCGACCTCCTGACACGCCTCGCGGCCCTGGGAGTCGACAGCATCGTCGACCTCACCGTGCCGGGCCTGGGGCGGGACGTCCGGCTCATCCAGGAGGTCGCCCGCCGAGCTCCGGTGCGCGTGCTGGCCGCCACCGGGTGGTACACGATGGATGCCCTGCCGCCGTTCTTCCATCTCAACGGTCCAGGGAGGACCGTCGATGGACCGGATCCTCTGGTGGAGCTGTTCCGGCGGGATGTCACCGACGGCATCGCCGGCACCGGGGTGCGGGCGGCGATCATCAAGGTGGCCTCCGGCGCACGGGGCCTCACCGAGGATGTGGCGCGGGTGTTCGCCGCCGCCGCCACAGTGCACCGGGCCACCGGCGTGCCCATCAGCACCCACTCTGACCCGGCCACGCGCAGCGGGATCGAACAGCAGCGGCTGCTCCGGGACCTCGACGTCTCGATGGACAGTGTGGTGATCGGACATGCCGGAGACTGCCCCGACGGCGCACGGCTGCGACGCCTGGCGCAGGCCGGTTCCTTCCTCGGCTTCGACCGGTTCGGCATGGCGCACACCGGCGACGACGAGGACCGCCTCCGCAGGCTGCTCGACCTTCTGGAGGCGGGCTATGACCGTCAGCTCCTGCTCTCTCAGGACGCCGCAGTGTTCAGCCGAGTCACCCCGCCGTCGTGGCGGCAGGCCCATGCACCCTCCTGGCGGATGGACCATCTGCATACGGAGATCCTCCCGCGGCTGCGCCGCCTGGGGGTGGACAGCAGACTTGAGCATCAGCTGCTGGTGGAGAACCCCCGCCGTCTGCTCGCCGGCCGGCGAGACGGTTCTGATAATCTCGCGGAGCGAGAGGGGAGGTTCCCGTGAGCGAGACGCACATCCGGCAGCGCGACGCTGTCCGCACCCGTGCCGAGCTTCTCGACGTGGCCACCGAGGTCTTCGCCGACTCCGGCTACTCCGGTGCTCGCATCGATGAGATCGCCCGCCGCACCCGCACGACCAAGCGGATGATCTACTACTACTTCGGCGGCAAGGAGCAGCTGTACTTGGCCGTGCTGGAGAAGGCCTACCGAGGCATCCGAGACAAGGAACAGACCCTCCACGTCCATGACCTGGACCCGGCGGAGTCCCTGCGCCGGCTGGCGGAGCTGACCTATGACCACCATCTCGAGAACACCGAGTTCATCCGGCTGGTGGCCATCGAGAACATCCACCGCGGCCGATTCATCCGGCAGATCGAGTCGCTGCGCGACCTCGGCAAGCCTGCCCTGGGCCTCTTGGAGGACATCCTCGCCCGCGGGCGCGAGGACGGCTCGTTCCGTGACGACGTCGACGCCGTCGACGTGCACCTGCTGATCAGCGCCTACTGCGTGTTCCAGGTGGCCAACCGTTACACCTTCGGGCATCTGTTCGAGCTGGAGCTGGAGGCCGCCGAGAACCGTGACCGGCTGAGGTCCGTGATCGGCGACGTCGTGGTGGCCTGGCTGACGAACCCGGAGGACCGCCCCACGGGCTGATCTCCCCGCCGGAACGACGACGGCGCGCCCCTGATCTCAGGGCGGCGCCGTCGTCGTGTGTGCGGGTGGGCCTCAGGCGTTGCCGTCGAACAGCGAGGTGACCGAGCCGTCGGCGAAGACCTCGTGGATGGCCCGAGCCAGGATCGGGGCGATCGAGAGCACGGTGAGCTGCTCGAAGCGCTTCTCCGCCGGGATCGGTAGCGTGTTGGTGACCACGACCTCCCGGGCGCCGCAGGCGGCCAGCCGCTCGGCGGCCGGGTCGGAGAACACGGCGTGGGTCGCGGCGATGATGACGTCCTTGGCCCCGGCATCCTTGAGGACCTTCACCGCACCGGAGATCGTGCCCCCGGTGTCGATCATGTCATCGATGAGCACACAGGTGCGGCCCTCGATCTCGCCGACGACCTGCTTCGAGACGGCCTTGTTCGGCATGGTCAGATCGCGGGACTTGTGCACGAAGGCCAGCGGTGCACCCCCCAGGCGCTCCGCCCACTGCTCGGCCACGCGGACGCGCCCGGTGTCCGGGGAGACGACGGTGATCTCGTCGTCGGCGACCTGCTCGCGGATGTAGTCGGCCAGCAGCGGCACCGCGAAGAGATGGTCCACCGGGCCGTCGAAGAAGCCCTGGATCTGGGCGGTGTGCAGGTCCACGCTCATGATGCGGTCTGCACCGGCGGTCTTGTAGAGGTCGGCCACCAGCCGGGCCGAGATGGGCTCACGGCCGCGTCCCTTCTTGTCCTGGCGTGCGTAAGGGTAGAACGGGGAGACCACGGTGATCCGCTTGGCGGAGGCACGCTTCATGGAGTCGACCATGATGAGCTGCTCCATCAGCCAGTTGTTCAGCGGCCAGGGGTGGGACTGCAGCAGGAACACGTCCTTGCCGCGCACCGACTCGGAGGACCGCACGTAGAGCTCGCCGTTGGCGAAGTCGTAGGCGCTCATCGGCAGCAGCTCAGTGCCGAGCTCCGTGGCGATCTCCTCGGCCAGTTCGGGGTGGGCACGCCCCGAGGCGACCACCAGGGTCTTCTCGCCGCTCAGCCTGATCTCATCCATGCTGTAGTTCCTTCTCTCCGGTTCCCTGGGGTGTCACTGCTTACTCGGAGTCTGTGTTCGGCGCGGTGCGGCCCGCCTGCTGGGCGGCCTGGGCGGCCGCAGAGCCGGGCCGCTTCCGCTCCACCCAGCCGTCCGCATTGCGCTGCGGCGCCACCGACAGCGCCAGGGCCCCGGCCGGCACGTCCTTGCGGACCACGGCGCCGGCACCGGTGTAGGCGCCGTCTCCGACCTCCACGGGCGCCACGAATACCGTGTTGGAGCTGGTGCGGACATGGCTGCCGATGACGGTGCGGTGCTTGTTCTCACCGTCGTAGTTGGCGGTGATGTTGCCGCAGCCGATGTTGGTGTGCTCGCCGATGGTCGCATCCCCGGCGTAGCCGAGGTGGGAGAGCTTGGAGCCCCGGCCGATGGTGACGTTCTTGGTCTCGTAGAACGCGCCGATCTTGCCCTCAGGACCGAGGTCGGTGCCGGGCCGCAGGTAGGCGAAGGGACCGACCGTCGCGCCGTCGCCGATCCGGGCGCCGGAGCCATGGGTGCGCACCACCGAGGCGCCCTCCCCCACGACCACGTCGGTCAGGGTGGTGTCCGGGCCGACGACGGCGTCGCGACCGATCCGGGTCTCGCCGTGCAGCTGGGTGCCGGGCAGGACGGTGGTGTCCTCCTCCAGGACCACGGTGGCGTCGATCCAGGTGGTGGCGGGGTCCACCACAGTGGTCCCGGCGCGCATCGCGGCCTCCACGGTGCGCCGGTTCAGCTCGGCGCCGAGAGCCTGCAGCTGGACTCGATCGTTGGCGCCCTCGACCTGCCAGCGGTCCTCAGTGACGACCGCGGCCACTCGACCGCCCTCGGCGCGGGCCAGGGCGAGCACGTCGGTCAGGTACTTCTCCCCCTGCGCGTTGTCGGTCGTGACCTGACTCAGTGCGCGGGTGAGCACCTCCGCGTCGAAGGCGTAGATGCCGGAGTTGATCTCACGGACCTCGCGCTGGGCGGGGCTGGCGTCCTTGTGCTCCACGATGCCGGTGACCGAGCCGTCGTCGGCACGGATGATGCGCCCGTAGCCGGAGGCGTCGTCGAGGACCGCGGTGAGCACGGTGGTCGCGTTGCCTTCGGCCTCGTGGGTGCTGACCAGCTCGGCGAGCATCTCGGTGGTCAGCAGCGGCACATCGCCGTAGGTGACCACGATGGTCCCGCTCAGCTCAGCGGCCTCAAGGCCGGTCAACGCTGCCAGGCCGCATTCGACGGCGCGGCCGGTGCCGGGGATCTCATCCTGGTCCGCAATGACGGCCTGCGTGCCCAGCGAGTCGATATGAGCGGCCACCGTGTTCCGCTGGTGCCGGACCACCGCCACGAGGTGCTCAGGGTGCAGACCCGCCGCGGCGGACAGAGCGTGCCCGATCATGGAGCGCCCACCGATGCTGTGCATGATCTTCGGTGTGCGGGACTTCATCCGGGTACCCGCCCCTGCGGCGAGGACGATCACTGCGGCGGGACGGGTCTCGGGTACAGCCACGGGCAGAAGCTCCTTGACGTGGGAATCGGAGAACCCCTCAATCCTAACGGCGGCGAGGCCATGAGGGGCCGTTCCGCCCCTAGGACTCGAACCTAGACTGCACAGCTCCAAAGGCTGGCGTGCTGCCATTACACCAGGGCGGAGTGCGGGCCGGTGACCGCGCGTGGTTCATCTTCGCATGGGAGACCCATCAAGTTCACATCTTGACTTCCCTATCGCGAACATCTATATTTGCTTCTGTGAACACCAGCGAAGATCCTCGGGGATCCCTTCACAGACGGGAAGAATCATGACACGCACTGCACTGGCCACCGGATCCGTCGGCATCGCGCTTCTGACACTGACCGGCTGCGTCACCCTCGGCCCCGGAGAGAGCCAGGTGGACTCGGCATCGACCCCGGCGCCCGAGGCGGAGCGGACCAGCCACGAGCACCGGGGGTCCTCCCTGGCCCATCCCGTGGAGGACGCCGAGGTCTTCACTCACATGCTCGAGACGCGGGAGACCGTGGAGACCCTGCGCGCCGAGATGGTCATGACCTTCGAGCTCGACGCCCTCTGGACCGCTCAGGACCAGCGGTTGGAGATGACCGCCGAGGGGGCTGAGGACTTCTCCGAGGTCTTCGTCATCGGATCCCTCACAGAAGACGGACAGGTGGTGGAGTCCTTCGAGACCTACATCACGGACGGGATGGCGATCTCCACCACCGACGACGGAGGCTGGGAGGACGACCCCGGAGTCAAGCCGGCGGACGGCGAGGACGACAGCCGGTACAGCCGCGTGGTGCAGGGCATCGGCGACCTGGAGCAGCTGCTCGAGGTCACCTTCGACGACGATGCCTACACACTCAGCTACAGCGGCAGCGACCCGGCGGCCTTCGACGCCTTCGAAGAGCCCTTCTCCCTGAGCCTCGACGGCTATGAGCCGGAGGACACCGATATGACCGTCGACGCCGTGGTCGACCCCGAGACCTTCTATGTGGAGGAGCTCTCCTTCACGCTGCACACGAAGGACTCGCCGCACCCGGTCGACCTCGGTATGGAGATCACCGCGGAGTACTCCCAGTTCAACGAGATCCCGGCGCTGGAGATCCCCGAGGACGTCCTCGAGGAGGCCTACGGATCACAGGAGTGAGCACAATCTCCCGTTCTGGCCGCCGCTGAGCCCACAAGGACCTCTCAGAAGAGGTCCTTGTGGCGCGTGTAGTGATCCAGGGCAGGCCCGACGGAGCCGAGCCCATAGGTCCGCAGCACCTCGGCCAACCCGGGAGCACTCCCTTCGAGCTGGTCGGCGGCCTCCTTGATCTGCTGCCCCGACGCCACAGCCCGCAGCAGGTGGCGCACACCCGCGACGACGGCGGCATCCCCACCTTCGGCCGAGACCATCGAGGTCGTCCGGGTGAAGCGCCCGGTCGACGACCTGATCCCTTCGAGCCGACCCGGAATCTCTGCCGGCTCCACAGCACCCTGATCCAGCTGCTCGGCGAGCTCATCGAGAGCCTGGAGCCGCTGAAGGACCGCCGGATTGCCGATCTTCACCCGCTGGGCGCTGTTGAGCTGAGAGAGCATCGGCGCAGACATCCCCAGCACACCGGCCAGCTCGGACTGATTCATGCCGAAGGCCTGCTTGACCCGGCCGAAGATCCCGGACAGCGGCTCGCCATAGGCGGCCCGCTGAGCCTCGATGTTCTCCTCCACCGTCATGGACGCCTCCTCTCCATCCGTCACCGTCATTCACTCATGCGAAGTCTACTCCGCCGGGGGACGGCATGCGACGGCACCCGAACACCGGAGCACACCCCCGCCCCACCGGACCATCCCCCATGGAGCTGGTGCTTCACCGGATGACACCTGAGGGCCACCATGAAGACCCTTGACTTTGCAGTCGCAACTCCTTAGAGTTGCTAGTGCAAAGTTCATCTCACGGAGGAGAACATCATGGACACCCCAGCATGGCGCACCATGACCGCACTGGGCCTGGCCGCCGCCCTCACCGGTGCCGCCGCCCCCGCCGCGCACGCCAGCATCACCGCCGACGTCGACGACCGGGAGGAGCAGAATGACCGGGACCGCCGCGAGGACCGCGACGTGCGGACCGAGCGGCCTGACATCACCCAGGATCCGACGGACTCTGACGAGGGCGAGCTGCTGCTGGTCCTCGACGCCTCCGGATCCATGTCCGAGCCGGACGCCGACGGCACCACCAGGATCGAGGCGGCCCGGGAGGCCCTGCACCAGGTGGTCGACGGCCTCGACGAGGACCAGCAGGTCGGCTTCCGCGTGTTCGCCGGTGAGGTCACGGACTACACCGACCCCGCCGCCTGTGAGGACTCCGAGCTCGTGGTCCCGGTCGGCGCCGACAACCGTGCCGAGCTGCGAGACGCGATCCAGGCCTATGACGCCGTCGGCGGACGCACTCCCTTGGCGCACGCGCTCTCCGAGGCCGCCGGCGACCTCGGCCAGACCGGCCCGCGGACCATCGTGCTGGTCTCCGACGGCGAGGAGAACTGCGTGCCGGACCCCTGCGAAGTGGCCGACACCATCGCCTCCCAGGGCGTGGACGTCACCATCCACACCGTGGGCTACCACGTGGAGGAGACCGCCCGTGAGCAGCTGCAGTGCATCGCCGCCGTGGCTGACGGGGAGTACTACGACGCCGACGACGTCGACTCGCTCACCCGCACCCTGGAGCGGGTCTCCGACCGGGCCTTCGAACCGTTCAGCCTGATCGGCGAGGAGGTCACCGGTGGAGAGAACTGGGGCGAGGCTCCGCAGCTGGAGACGGGCCACCAGTACGTGGACACCCTGACCGAGCACACGCTGCACTTCAGGATTCCCCGCCAGCTGGAGAACTCCTCGGTCCACGTGGGCCTGACCACCCACAATCCGCACGGCGACTCCGACTGGATCCGGATGGAGCTGGAGACCTGGGACGGCGACCGCTGCGACCGGGAGACCATGTCAGGCTTCCACTTCGCCACACTGAACTTCCTCGGCACCGCGCAGGTCAGCGGATACCGGGACCCGGAGCGCGACGCCGGGGAGGACCCGTGCGGCGAGGCCGACGAGCTGATCCTCTCCGTGGAGCAGATCGGAGACCCTGCGGAGGCGGAGACCCTGGGGCAGGCCTTCGAACTGATGATCTACGAGGAGCCTGAGGCGCTGAACGTCGCGGATCTGCCCGCCGAGGCGGAGCGCGGCGAGGTGGAGTGGACCGACATGGGCCGCGACCCCCGGGGCGCCCAGGACGTGGTCGGCGGCACCTCGTTCAACCACGCGCCGATCCTGGAACCCGGCACCACCTATGACGGGGACATCATCCCCGGTGAGGCCCTGGTGTTCCGGGTGCCGGTGGAATGGGGTGAGCACCTGCAGGCCGAGGCCTACTTGGAGGCCCCGGACATGGAGACTGCGGAGAAGTTCTCCTCGCTGCGCACCAGCGTGGGCATCCTCTCGCCGAACCGCGGGATGGTCGACTACGACTCGGGCCGCACCGGCGCCCAGCGTTCGGACATCTTCCAGGCCATGACCCAAGAGGTCCGCTGGCACAACCGCGTGTCCTCGACCTCCGGGATCGCCGCGACGGACACCGCCGGTCACTACTACGTGACGCTGGTGATGGACCACACCGACGACGGCGCCACCTTCAGCCTTCCCTTCCGGCTCACGGTGGACACCTTCGGCGACTCCGGTGACGGCACCCCGGAGTACGCGGGGGACCCCGAGGAGCTGCGACCGGGGCGCGACGAACGGGAGGACGAGCAGGAGGACGGGCAGGCCTGAGGGAGGGTCGCTCACGCACCCGACCGCACGCTTCGTCCACGTGACGGCCCCGGGCCGGGAGGAGGCCCCTCCTGGCCCGGGACCGCCACCAGTAGACTGCACGATGAGGGTTCCTGACCTCCAGTCCCCGAGACCGTGCCGTCGACATGCCGCCAGAGATGCCGACCCCACGATCGAGGGCACCACCCGGGGAGGACGCCGTGAGAGGCCGCCACACCGCGACCGGTCACCAGGACCCACCGCACCGCACCGTCGAAGAGGCCCGGGAGATGACCATCAGAGCCCCCTACCGGACCATCGCCGCCCTGGGCGGCGCCCTGCTGGTCATGCTGCTGCCCGGCCCTGAGGCCGCTGCCGCAGGCGAGGAGGCTGTGCGGGAACCGGTGCAGGAGCAGGTGCAGGAGCCGGTCCTGCAAGGTGAGGAGATCACCGGCGGATCCAACCCCGGCGACGCCGTCGCGCTCAGCTCCGGCACCCAGTACCTGGACGAGTTCACCACCGGCACGCTCCACTATCGGATCCCCCGAGAGGTGGCGCATTCGACCCTCCACGTGGGGATCACCACGCTGGGTCAGTCCGGCGACGGCGACCAGGTGCGGGTGGAGATGGGCACCTGGGAGGGCGATCTGTGCGCCTCGGACACCATCTCGAGCTCTGCCTCCGGGTTCCTGGACCATCTGCGCACCACCCATGTCGCCGCGGGTCCGCCCTTGGACGGAGGAGCCGACGGGACCTGCGGCTCCTCCGAGGAGATCGTGCTGACCATCGAACTCAACGCCGACCCCGAGGACGCCGTCAGCGTGGGCCAGCCGCTGGAGATCCTCGTCTATGAAGAGCCGCGACCGGTACGCCTGGGGGAACTGCCTCCGCCGGACGAAGGCTTCGACCATGACTGGCGAGACATCGGCCGTGACGTCTCGGGGGCCCTGGAGGTCGAGCCCGGCCGGTCCTTCGGCATGGCACCTGAGCTCGAGCCCGGCAGCACCTATGAAGTGACCATCCGACCCGGCGAGACGCAGATCTTCCGTGTGCCGGTGGACTGGGGCGAACGCCTCCAGGCCGAAGCGTTCTTCCCGGAGCCGGACGAACAGCGCGCCGACCGGCTCGCCGGGATGGGTTCGGTGTCCCTGGCGGTCACCAACCCACTGCGGGCGCTGGTGGACCATGACTCCGGCACGCTGAGCACGTCCTCCGCCACCCAGAACCGGGTCAACCCCGGTCCGGTCCGCTGGTTCAACCGGGAGTTCAGCTACACCATGCTCGCCGGGGACCACTACCTGGTGGTCACCGCAGATGAGCACGACGCCTCCGAGAGCCTCTCCCTGCTCTACCGCCTCACCCTGGACACGTTCGGTGAGGCGGGCGACGGCGCTCCCGCCTACCCTGACGACTACGAGGGCGCGTGGCCGACGTTCTCCGGCGGCGAGGTGACCGCCGACGGGCCCGGCACCGGCGCTCTGACCAGGATCAGCGCGCTGGGCGACAGCACGGCCGTCGTCGCGGTCCTGGCCGTGGTCGGGCTGCTCCTGATCGGCTCCGGATCCATCGTGCTGGTCCGGGTGATCCGGGATCCCCGACCGCTTCCGGACGGAGCAGGGCCCGTCCCCTGGCAAGGACCAGCACCTCAAGGACCAGCACCTCAGGGACCAGCACCTCAGGGACCAGCGCCTCAGGGACAGCAGGTCTACGGGGCCGGACCGTATGGCCAGCCGCCGTCCTCTCCGAGCCGCTATGGGCAGAGGCCCGACGACCACGGGCCTCCCGCCGGCGGTGCCGCACCCGAGCCGCCTCCGTGGGGGCCGGGTCCTGAACGGCGCTGAGCGGCACTGCCGGCGCTGCCCGCACCGGCCTGGACCGGGAGTGACGGGTCAGGTCAGCACGATCCAGAAGGTGAAGAGCAGCACCAGCAGGCCCAGCAGGATCAGCCCCAGGGCGATCCCGATGCCACGGAGCCGCGAAGGGCGCTGAGGCGCCCCACCGCGCGCCAGGGGGCTCCCCCCTGTGTGTGCGGACAGGCTCGCCTCCGGCTGTCCGCCGGTGTATTGACCCAGCTCCGGCTGCGGGGATCGCGGAGGCAGGCCGGAGTTCGGGCTGGGGCTCGGACCTGTAGCCGCTGTGGGGTTCGGCGTGGGACTGGGTGCGGGGTTGTGTCCAGGGTTCTGGGCGGGGTCCTGTCCGGCTGGCCGGGTCGCCGCAGGCGCTACCGGTCGAGCCGGTGCGGAGCGACGGTCGAGCATCGCGTCGACGGCGTCTCCGTGGCCGCGTCCTCTGCGCCTGCGGCGG
>NZ_MDSS02000083.1 GCF_001758425.2 Nesterenkonia sp. PF2B19
GCGCGCGCGCGCGCGCGCGCGTCGCGCTCCCGGCACGCAGGCTGATCTCGGCGACCGGGCGTGCGTGGGCCGGGGCCAGCTGCTCCCAGCCACCAGGGCCGATGCGCACCGGGTCCAGCCGCAGCTCGGCGTCCGCCCAGCTGAACGTGGTGCGCAGGGTGCCATGACGTTCGATGACGGCATGCCATGCCGCCGCGACCTCGTCCCGGCTCGCCGGACGCTCCAGGGAGAACGCCGCGGCCATCCAGGAGCCAGGCCGGGAGCCGAAGCTGACATGGCGGTTCTGATCGAAGGAGACCGGCAGGGGTGCGCCCTCAGCGGCGGGGACCGCCACCGAGTAGCTGGAGAGCCTCCCCGGACGGGTGTCCATCCGGGCGACGTTGGTCAGCCGCATAGGCGTAGTCTAGAGGGACATCCCTCCGCCCGGGACCCCTTGACGGGGGCCGAGCGGGGACGCATGCCGGCAGGCGAGGACAGCGAGGTGAGGCAGGAGCAGTGGGCACATTCCGGACCGACGGTGCGTCCCTCAGCTACGACCTCAGCGCCCCCGAGCCCACAGACGCGGGGACCTTCGTCCAGCTCCACGGCCTGACCTCCTGCGGCTCCCGCGAGCAGCGGGCCGGCCTCGACATGGCCGGCCGTCTCCAGGGAATGCGCGTGCTGCGCTACGACGCCCGGGGCCACGGCTCCTCCACCGGCCGCGACCGCGCGGAGGACTACCGGTGGCCGCGTCTGGCCGAGGATCTGCTGGCCCTGCTGGACGCTCTGGCCCCCGGGGAGCAGGTCCACGCCGCCGGCCCCTCGATGGGAGCGGCCACGCTGCTCCACGCCGCGCTGGCCGACCCGGACCGCTTCGCGACCCTGACCCTGCTGGTCCCGCCCACCGCCTGGCAGACCCGTGCTGCTCAAGCGGAGAACTACCGGCGCTCCGCCCAGCTGGTGGAGGACCACGGGATCGGTGCCTTCGTGCGGATCGGTGCCCAGGTGCTGCCCCCGCCGGCTCTGGCCGACCGTCCTCGCGAACAGGTGCCCGCGGTCAGCCAGGAGCTGCTGCCCGCGATCTTCCGCGGCGCCGCGCTCACAGATCTTCCGGCGGCCGATCAGATCGCCCGGCTGCAGATTCCCACCCAGATCCTCGCCTGGGAGGACGACCCCTCCCACCCGGTCTCCACCGCAGAGGAGCTGCACCGGCTCATCGGCGGCTCCACCCTGGGCGTCGCCGCCACCCCGGAGGATCTGGCCACGTGGCCGGGGCGCACGGCCGCCCATGTGGAGGCCCATCCGGCCCGTCCTGCCCCTCCGGACTGCGGTCACCGGGGCCGTGAGCAGGGGCGCTCGGAGCTGTCAGCTCGGGGTGAGAAGATGGTCTCTGCCGAGCCACGCTGACCCGCGTCGCCCGACCCCGGCACGGCCCGCCACCGCGGAGTCCGCGCCACCCGAGAACCACCCCCACGGAGGAGCACGGTGAGCCTGGAAGCCTATGACGCCCCACCGGCCGCGGAGTCCCGCACTCCGCCGCAGGACCTCGTCGCCGAACAGTCGGTGCTGGGCGGCATGATGCTCTCGAAGGACGCGATCGCCGACGTCGTCGAGATCCTCAAAGGCCCGGACTTCTACCGTCCGGCCCATGAGCTCATCTATGACGCGATCGTGGACCTCTACGGACGCGGGGAGCCTGCCGACGTCGTCACCATCTCCGACCACCTCACCAAACGCCAGGAGCTGCAGCGAGTGGGTGGGCCGGCCTACCTGCACAACCTGGCGCAGTCGGTCCCGACGGCGGCGAATGCGGCCTTCTATGCGGAGATCGTCCATGAGCGGGCGATCCTGCGTCGCCTGGTGGAGGCCGGCACCAAGATCGCCCAGATGGGACACACCGCCGACGGCGAGGTCGAGGCCATCGTCAATGCGGCCCAGTCGGAGATCTACAACGTCGCGGAGAACCGGCAGAGCGAGGACTACGTGGCCCTGGCCGACGTGCTGGTGCCGACCATCGATGAGATCGAGACCAACGCCAGCCACGACGGCGGCCTGACCGGCATCCCCACGGGGTTCCGGGATCTGGATGACCTCACCCATGGGTTCCACGGCGGCAGATGATCATCGTCGCCGCACGTCCCGCCATGGGTAAGTCCACCCTGGCCCTGGACTTCGCCCGCGCCGCCTCGGTGGGGCACGGGATGACCTCGGCGTTCTTCTCCCTGGAGATGGGGCGCAATGAGATCGCCATGCGTCTGCTCTCCGCCGAGGCGAAGATCCAGTTCCAGGACCTGCGCAAGGGCGACATCCGGGAGGACGACTGGGACAAGATGTCCCTGGCGGTGGACAAGCTCAACGAGGTGCCGCTGTTCATCGACGACTCCCCGAACATGTCCCTGATGGAGATCCGCGCCAAGGCGCGGCGGCTGAAGCAGCGGCACAACCTGAAGCTGATCGTGCTGGACTATCTGCAGCTGCTCAGCTCGGGCAAGCGGGTGGAGTCCCGCCAGCAGGAGGTCAGCGAGTTCTCCCGAACCCTGAAGCTGCTGGCCAAGGAGCTCGACGTGCCGATCATCGCGCTCTCCCAGCTGAACCGAGGCTCCGAGCAGCGCACGGACAAGCGCCCCCAGGTCTCCGACCTGCGTGAGTCCGGCTCCATCGAGCAGGACGCGGACATGGTGCTGCTGCTGCACCGTGAAGAGGTCTATGACAAGGAGTCCCCGCGCGCCGGCGAGGCGGACATCATCGTCGCGAAGAACCGTAACGGCCCCACCCGGGACATCGTGGTCGCCTTCCAGGGTCACTATGCCCGCTTCCAGGACATGGCGCAGGACATCTGAGGTCACTGAGCATCTGAGGTCACTGACCAGTGGGAAGGAGTGTCACGGGCGGCTCCGGCGCTCCAGCAGCGGGGCGACCAGCTGGGCCACGGTGATGCCTCGACGCTGGGCCTCGGCCTGCAGGGCGGCCGCCGTCTCCGGGTCGATGCCGATCGGCGGTGCAGGTGCCTGCGGGGGCGCCGTCGAGGGCGCAGACGCCCCTGGTGCGGCCCGGCGGCGCAGCGCCGAGAGCAGAGGTGTGACCACTCCGGTCAGCACCGCCAGGATCAGCATGATGCCGTAGAACCGACCGAAGGCCTCGCTCTCCCAGCCGACCTCCCAGATGAGGAGCAGCGTGAGTGCGGCCGCCACGGTCAGCAGCGCCAGCGCCGCGCGGAGCAGCCAGCGGATGAGGGCGTCGCGGTGGGCGGTCAGGGCCAGCAACAGACTGGTGAAGCTGAAGGCCACGGTCAGCGTGACCCCGGAGAGCAGGAGCTGGAACGGGTCCCAGGACCAGCTGGCCTCCCGCCAGATCAGCACGACTGACCACGCCAGGCTGAGCAGGGCCACAGCGACGCCGAGGAATCCCACCCAGCGTGAGGGGCGGGTGAACACCGCTGCGCAGCAGAGCATCGCCAGGCTGTAGAGCCCGACCACCACGGTGGTCAGCAGCACCTGGGACCCGGTGCCGTCGAGGTCGGCGCCGAGCAGCACCAGGATGCCGGCTGCGGCGGCGAGGCTGAACGAGACGATCATCGCCCAGAGGAAGACCCGTCGGGCGATCTGGCCGGGACCCTTCGTGGTCGACATGGCGGCCCCTCTCTCGTCGCGGCGAGTCGTTCCTGGAGCATAGCGGGGGTGCCTACGGCCTGCCCCTGCTTGAGGGCCGAGCCGCTGCGAGGGAAGGCCCCGATCGGGTCTAGGATCACAGATGATGAGACCGTTCCAGGAACTTGTGCGCGAAGCCTGCGAGGCCGAAGTCGACGGGTGGGGATTCCGCTGGCTCGACGGCAGAGCCACCGAGGAGCGACCCCCGTGGGGCTACGCCCGACTGATGGCGGGCAGACTCGCCGCGGCGACCAGCGCCTTGGACCTTGACACCGGCGGCGGTGAGGTCCTGGACGAGGCCCCTGTCCTGCCGCCCACCATGCGGGCCACCGAGGCCTGGCCGCCGAATCTCGCCGTGGCCCGCCACCGCCTCGGGCCCCGGGGGGTCGAGGTGGCCGACACCTCTGCCGTCCAGGGTCTCCCGTTCGCCGACGAGACCTTCGACCTGGTGACCTCCCGGCATCCGGTGTCCCCCGACTGGCCCGAGATCCACCGGGTGCTCCGACCGGAGGGAACCTATCTCGCCCAGCATGTGGGGCCCGCGTCGGCCTTCGAGCTGATCGAGCACTTCCTGGGCCCGCAGCCGGAGGCCCGGAGACACCGCCACCCTGACCGGGAGGCGGAGCAGGCCCGGGACGCCGGTCTGGAGATCCGCGACCTGCGGACCGCGCGGTGCCGGATGGAGTTCCACGACGTCGGCGCGGTGATCTGGATCCTGCGCAAGTGCCCCTGGTGGGTGCCCGGATTCCAGACGGAGGACCACATGGACCGGCTGCGGGCGCTGGACCGCCAGATGCGGGCGGGTCGGCCCGTCGTCGCGCATTCCACCCGGCACCTGATCGAGGCCGTGCGTCCCGCTCAGCGGTAGGAGTCGACGTCGAGCTCCTCCACCGGGGTGTCCTCCATGGCGGTGATGAAGCTCCAGGCGTCGGGCCGAGAGCCGTCCACATCGGTGAGGTCATAGTGCGCCGCCAGCTCGAAGGAGCTGGTGGAGCGGGTGTTCCACCGGGCCCGGTCGGGATCGGCCGCCAGGGCGGTGATGCCGCGGGCGAGCATGGCGGGGGTCTCGGAGATCACGAACTCATAGGGCGGGACCACGCCGCTCGTGCCACGGTTCGCCTCCGCGACGGAGCGCCAGGTCTCCTCGGTGACGTCGAAGTGGTCCAGCATCATCTCCGAACGCAGCCACCCGGGCGATACCGAGACCGCGGTGCCGCCGTGGGCGGCCAGCTCGTGGCCCTGCGCGTAGGCGAGCCGGTCCACGCCGGTCTTGGCCAGGTCCAGGAACACCGTCTCCCGGTAGTGGGCGGCGTTGTACGCACGGGTCCCGTCGGTCACCTCCACGACCAGCCCGCCGGGGTTTCGGATGAGCAGCTCCAGGGCGCAGGCGCTGGTGTTCAGATGGGTCAGCAGCGCGGTGTCGAGCAGGCGCCGGCCGGCGTCGAGGTCGTACTCCCACAGCGGGGTGCCGAACTGCACGTAGGCCTCCCCGCCGATGTCATTGATCAGGATGTCCAGCCGGCCCTGCTCCGCGTCGATCCGCGCCACCAGGGCCTCGACGGCGTCCACGTCGAGATGGTCGACGACGACGGGGTGGGCCGTCCCACCCTCGGCGGTGATCAGCTGCGCGGTCTCCTCGATGGTCTCGGGGCGCCCGTAGTCCGATGGCACTCCCGCTGTGGAGCGTCCCGTGCAATACACCACGGCGCCGGCTCGCCCGAGCTCGCGCGCGATGGCCCGGCCGGCCCCGCGGGTGGCGCCGGCGACCAGGGCGATGCGTCGGGTCAGGTCTGGAGCGGTCTGCGATGCGGTCATGGAGTCCTCCTGAGTGTGCTGTGCTGCGGCGGGGTGCGCCACCGCCCGCGGATGGGGCGTCAGCATGATCATCTCCTCCATTGACGACACCTGATGTCGCCAATGAGCAGGGTCACTGCGTAGGCTGAGCCCATGCGCACCTCCCGACTGGTGGCCCTGCTGTTGGAGCTGACCCGCCTGCGGCGCACCACGGTGACAGAGCTGGCCGAGCGCCACGGCGTCTCCGCCCGCACCATCCAACGGGACCTCGCCGCCCTGCAGGAGATGGGCGTACCGGTATGGACCCGCACCGGGCCCGCCGGGGGAGTGGGGCTCGTGGAGGGCTGGCGCTCCCCGCTGACCGGGATGCTCGCCGCCGAGCTGCAGGCCCTGCTGCTCGGAGAGACAGGATCCCGGGAGCTGGGCCTGGAGGCCGATTACCAGGCCGCCCGGATGAAGATGCTCGCAGCCCCCGGGGCCGAGGCCCGGCAGCACGCCGCAGTGGCCGAGCGCTTCCACGTGGACCACGGCCGGTGGTTCCACGAGCCCGAACGCCCCGCCGCGCTCGCCGAGGTGGCTCAGGCGGTCTGGTCCGGTCAGCGGATCAGCATCCGGTACACCCGCTCCGATCCGTCGGCGGCGCCTGTGAGCCGACTCCTGGACCCCCTGGGCCTGGTGCTCAAGACCGACCGCTGGTACCTGGTGGCCGCGCACCGGCGCTCCGTGCGGACCTACCGACTCTCCAGGATCGAATCGGTGACCCGGCATCAGGAGTCCGCCTGGCGCCCACCGGACTTCTCTCTGGCCGAGCATTGGCGACAGAGCCGTGCCCAGTTCGAAGCCTCCGTGGTGAGCCTGCCGGTCCGGCTGCGAATCCCCGTCGCCTCGGCCGACGCCCTGCGGGCCGCTCTGCCCGGCACCGGGATCGACGCCGCCATCGATGCGGCCATCGACGCCGCATCCGCAGCGGCGCGACAGCTCAGGCAGGAGGCGGCGCCGCAGCCTGACCACCTCGACATCTCGCTGCTCACCGAATCCCTGGGCATCGTGAGCACCCAGCTGCTGGCTGTGCCGGGCATCGAGGTCATCGAACCACCCGAGCTGCGGCAGGCGCTGGCCGCACGGGGCCGAGATCTGGCGGCCCGCAACGCCCCGCACGAGCGCTGAAGGGTCCACGATAGGATCTCGCCTGTGACCACCCCACCCCGCTCCGCCGCCCAGCCAGTCGCCCAGCCAGCCGCCCAGCCCGGTGTCCGGCCCGCCGTCGAGGTGCCCCGCCTGGTGGCCTTCGACATCGACGGAACCCTGCTGGACTCCACCAAGACGCCGCAACCAGGGACGCTGCGGGCGCTCGACGGGCTGCGCGCCGCCGGGACGCGCATCATGCTCGCCTCCGGCCGGCCGATTCCCGGCCTGCGGGCGCTTGCCGAGCGGCACGGCCTCGGCGAGGACCTGATCCTCGCCGGGCTCAACGGTTCGGTGATCGTCGACCAGGCCACCGGGGCCACCCTGGCCCGGCGTCCCGTCCCGACCCAGCTGGCCGCTGAACTCATCGCCACCGGGATCCGGCACGGCGTGCTGCTGATGCTCCCGCACGACGACGAGCTGATCGTGGCCGACGACGGCCACCCGCAGGCCGCCCATGAGGCCGGCGGCAACGGACTGAGCCTGAGGGTCGTCGACGACATCACCTCCCCGGGCATCGAGCCCACCAAGATCCTCTACTGCGCGGAACGTCCGGTCCTCGAATCCCTGGAGGCGGAGCTGCGGTCCGGCTACGGGAAGCAGATCGAGCTGACCTACTCCTCACCGATCTACATGGAGGCCACCGCGGCCGGCGTCGACAAGTCCACGGCCATCCTGGACTGGTGCCGGGCCGAAGGGATCGACGCCGCGGCGGCCGTCGCCTTCGGGGACAACGGCAACGATGTCACCATGCTGCGCGCGGCCGGGCTCGGTGTGGCCATGGGCAACGCGATCCCCGAGGCGCAGGAGGCCGCCGACGTCGTGACCTCCAGCAACGACGACGAAGGCATCGCCCGGGTGCTCTCCCGGTGGGTGGACGTGGGGGAGCTGAAGCCGGCCACATCCTGAGACACGGGTCCGTCTGCTGAGACGGAGCGTGAGCTGTTGTCAGACGCATTCTGCAGTCTGCATGGTGTGCGGGTGGAGTGTGATCCACCTCACCTATCTCGCCCATCAGGAGTTCCACCATGAGTTCGAACAGAGTCGTCGTGTACAAGTCCCCCGGAGAGGTCGCCGTCGAGTCCATCGACTTCCCCTCCCTGGAGGTCCCTCAGGAGGTGGCGGACCACTTCGGGATCACGAAGAAGGCGCCCCACGCCGCCATCCTGAAGATCGTCACCACCAACATCTGCGGATCCGACCAGCACATGGTCCGCGGACGCACCACCGCACCCCAGGGTCAGACCCTGGGGCACGAGATCACCGGAGAAGTCGTGGAGACCGGGGAGGATGTGCTCTTCCTCCGTGAGGGAGACATCTGCTCGGTGCCCTTCAACATCGCCTGCGGGCGGTGTCGCATGTGCGACGAGGGCAAGACCGGCATCTGCCTCAACGTGAACCCCGCCCGCGCCGGCGCCGCCTACGGCTATGTGGACATGGGCGGCTGGATCGGCGGGCAGGCGGAGTACGTCATGATCCCCTATGCAGACTTCAACCTGCTGAAGTTCCCGGACCGTGACCAGGCGCTGGAGAAGATCCTGGACCTCACCATGCTCTCTGACATCTTCCCCACCGGCTATCACGGTGCCTACACGGCCGGTGTCACCACCGGATCCACCGTCTATGTGGCCGGGGCCGGACCCGTGGGGCTGGCCGCCGCGCACTCGGCCCAGCTGCTGGGCGCCTCCGTGGTCATGGTCGGGGACATGAACAAGGACCGCCTCGCCCAGGCCGAGAGCTTCGGCTGCGTGGGCATCGACCTGACCGCCGAAGGGGAGCTGACGGAGATGATCGCCGAGATCGTCGGCGACCCGGAGGTCGACGCCGCCGTGGATGCCGTCGGCTTCGAAGCCCGTGGTCACGGGGAAGGCGCCGGGGAGGCTCCGGCCACCGTGCTCAACGACTGCATGACCGTCGCCCGCGCCGGGGCCGGGATCGGGATCCCCGGACTGTATGTCACCGGTGATCCTGGGGCCGTGGACGACGCCGCCAAGGAGGGCACCCTCGGTGTCCGCCTGGGGCTCGGCTGGGCGAAGTCGCACTCCTTCGCCACCGGTCAGTGCCCGGTGAAGCAGTACAACCGGAAGCTGATGAACCTGATCCTCCACGATCGGGCGCAGATCGCGCAGGCGGTGAGCGCCACCACCATCAGTCTGGATGACGCACCACGCGGCTACCAGGAGTTCGACGACGGCGCGGCCCGCAAGTTCGTCATCGATCCCCACGGGATGGTGCCAGCCTGAGTCTGCGACGACCCGTGAAGCGCTGGGGCGGCCTGTCGAGGAGGACGGGCCGCCCCAGCCCGGACCTGACGGAGGCCTCCCCGATGCTGCCGAGGCGCGCAGCGAGGTGTCGGCCGACCGCGGCCGACCGGATCAGAGGGCTCCGAGGATCTTGTCCAGGAAGAGGAAGCCGACCAGGCCGTAGACCGCACCGATCCACAGGGCGTGGGTGAGGCTGCGCCAGAACTGGCCGGTGGCGATCAGTAGGCCGAAGGCCCAGGGGACGCAGGCCAGCGCATAGCCGCCCACCAGGAACCACAGGCCGGTGAACTCCCGCAGCGCGAGCATGTACACCCCGACGCCGATGGTCCAGAGCATCGTGAACTCGAACAGCAGCGCGGCGATCACCACGGCGGTCACCACGGCCCACAGGTAGCGGCCCCAGGGGCGCCGCGGGCGTCGGGCGGATGCAGGCGGCCGAGAGGGTCCCGCGGCCCGCCCCGCCGTGCGCGCGGAGCTCCGGGACGGCGGCGGGCTCGGACGCTTCTTTCGGGTGCTCACGGCAGTCCACTGTAGCGCGCAGGGGTGACAGCGGAGCCCAGGGGACAGGCCGGTGTGGCCGGCCCCTCATCGCCCGCGCGTGCATCGACCGGGCTCACATGGCCTGGGCTCAACCCTGGTCACTGCACCTCGGCGTCGGGAGGGCTGATCCGGTGCTCCTGTTCGCGGTCCACCGAGACCACCCCGTCCACGGAGCGCAGAGCCTCCAGCTGCTCCTCCGTGGCGCGGCCATGGACCATCCCCAGCGACGTCAGCACACGGTTGACCCGCAGGCCAGCGGCCTGCAGCTCCGCGACGACCTCGTCGAGCCGCGCGGTCCGTTCCTCGTCCACCGTGACGATCCAGCCGACAGGGCGCTCTCCGGGGGAGGTCATGCCGCCAGGGTAACGTCGCGCCGGCGTCGGCGGACAGCCCTGCCCTCCGGCGGCACCAGCGGGCGGGCCCTCCCGGGACGTCTCACTGCTGCTCCTCAGCGGGCGGGGCCAGCGAGAGCCCCGAGCCCACATCCACCGAGGGCAGCTCCAGACGGGCCGCCTCCTGGACGATCTCTGCCCACAGCTCCCGGGCCCGGAAACCGGTGGCCTCCGCCAGCAGGGCCGCCACCCCGGAGACATGCGGTGTGGCCATGGACGTGCCGCTGATGATCCGGTGCCGCTGGTCGCCGGTCCAGGCGGAGAGCACGTCCACCCCCGGGCCCGCCACGTCCACCTGACCGCCCCGACCCGGCAGAGTCCTTGCGGAGAAGTCAGCGATGCCCAGCTGCGGGTCCAGGGCCCCCACCGCCATCACGTACGGGCTGTTCGCGGGGGCGCCCACGAAGCCGTTCTCCCCGGAGCTGCGCCGGGCGTTGTTGCCCGCAGCCGCGATGATCAGCGACCCCTGCTCCAGGGCCCGGCGTCCGGCGGCCACATACGGAGGGTGAACCTCCGGCACGTCGGCCCCCAGCGACATGGAGATCACGGCGCACTCCTGCTGCAGGGCCCAATCGATGCCGGAGAGGATGGAGGTGTCCGAGCCGGAGCCGTCGTCGCCGAGCACCTTGCCCGCGAAGAGCTCCGCCTCCGGCGCCACCCCGTAGCCAGGGCCGTCCTCGCGGCTGCGCGGACCGCCCACCGTCCCCAGGCAGTGGGTCCCATGACCATGACCGTCCTGGGCGGTCTCCCCGTCGATGAAGGACTCGGCGACGATCCCGCGCCCGGCGAGCTCCGGATGCTCCAGGTCCACCCCGGTGTCCAGGACTGCGACGCGCACCCCGGCGCCGGTGTACCCGGACTCCAGAGAGCGGACGGCCTGCAGGCCCCACGTGAGCTCCTCGGTGTCCGTGAAGGAGTCCGGCAGCTCCGCCGGTCGGGCGGCCGGGGCGGCGTCCAGCACGCGGTAGATCCGCTCCGGCAGGACATGGACCGGGCGGCGCTCGGCCTGGCAGCGGCTGCGCAGCGCGTTCAGGTGGTCGGAGTCGGCGTCCACCACGGCGACGCCGAGCCGAGAGAAGTAGGTCTCGGTGGAGAATCCCTCGGTGCTCAGCAGCCCCGGGGCAGAGTCCTCTCGGACCTGGGGATCGGCGGAGTCGAAGACGACGACGAAGCGGCCGGACCGCGTGGTGGTGGTCAGCGTGTGCTCGGGAGTATGCATGGGGGTGCCTCCTGCCTGATCAGCGCCGGGTCTCGACGCCTGTTCCCAGGGTAGGGGCCACGACTGACACGCACCGAGAGGGCGCGGCTGTGTCGCTCAGTGCAGGGCGCCGCCCGGGACACTGGAATCGGCGCCGCCGCGCAACGTCTCCGCCAGCAGAAGCTCCACAGCCTCCACGGCCTGGGCCAAGCTCACCGGTGACTGCGGATCACGCAGGTCCGGCACATGGACGAAGCCCCCGGGCACGTCGAGGCCGCGGGCGGAGAGGTCATGCAGCAGGGCGTAGAGCACGTCGTTGCACACGAAGCTTCCGGCGCTCAGGGACAGGTGCACGGGGATCCCGGCCTCGCGGATCCGGGCCAGGGCGGCCTTGAGCCGCAGGGTGGAGAACAGCGCTCCCTCGCCGGAGGCGACCACGGGCTCGTCGGCCGGCTGGGCGCCGTCGTTGTCCGGGATGCGGGCGTCGCGCAGGTTCACGCCCACCCGCTCCAGCCGGACCGCCTCCGTGCCGGCGGCCAGCCCCAGGGCGAGACGGCGGCAGGGG
>NZ_MDSS02000084.1 GCF_001758425.2 Nesterenkonia sp. PF2B19
CCCGCTGCGGGATGCGCGGCGCCGGTCCGGCAGCTCCCACTGGGCCCGGGCCACCACGTGGCCGGCCGGCGCCCAGGAGGTCTCCTCGGCCAGCTCGACGCTGAGGCTCAGGTGCAGCTCGCCCCACGGGGCCTCGCGGGGGGCGTCTCGGAGCACCTCGAGCTGGTCGCCCACACCGATCAGCGTCAGCAGACCCTCTCCTCCGGCCGGGACGGGGGCGCCGTCGTCGTCGGTCAGGGGCTGGACGCCGTCGGCCAGCGGGCGGCCGTCGAGCTCCACGGCCCAGCGCAGCCGCAGGTCCGAGGTGTCGGCCGTGAAGCGCCGGCTGCGGATCCGCACCTGCCCCGCAGCGTGCGCCGCCTCCCCGGGCTCCAGCAGGATGGGCTGCTCGACGGCGGCGTACTCGGCCAGTCCTAGGGTGGGCGTGTGGTCGGAGAGGACCATGCCGTCCATGACGAAGTTCCCGTCGTGGACCACCTCGCCGAAGTCTCCGCCGTAGCCGAAATACTCCACACCGTCCGCCGTCGTGGTGCGGATGCCGTGGTCCCGCCATTCCCAGATGAACCCGCCGTGGAGGCGGTCGTAGCGGTCCACCAGCTCCCGGTAGGCGTCCAGCGCTCCGGGGCCGTTGCCCATGGCGTGGGCGTACTCGCAGTGGATGAACGGCTTGGACCGCTGCCGGGCGGACTCGGCGGTCGAGCAGCCCAGCAGCGGGCGGAGGTCGTCGTCGCGGGCGATGGACTCGGTCTCTGGGACCTTCGCGTACATGCGCGAGTACACGTCCGTGTAGGCCCCGGTGTAGTCGCCTTCGTAGTGGACGGGCCGTCCGGGGTCCCGGCGGTGCACCCATTCGGCCATGGCGGCGAGGTTCTCCCCCGTGCCGGACTCGTTGCCCAGGGACCAGAGCACGATCGAGGGATGGTTCTTGTCCCGCTCCACGGTGCGGCGGATCCGGTCCAGGTAGGCCTCCCGCCAGCGGGGGTCGTCGCTGGGGTTGTCCACCCAGCCGTCGGCCTCGAACCCGTGGGTCTCCAGGTCGCACTCCAGCACCACCCAGAGGCCGTATTCGTCCGCGAGGTCCAGCAGCTTCGGATGCGGCGGGTAGTGGCTGGTGCGGATGGCATTGACGTTGTGGCGCTTCATCAGCGCCAGGTCCTCGCGGGCGTGGTCCTCGTCGAAGACCCTGCCCCGGTCCGGGTGGGTCTCGTGGCGGTTCATCCCGGAGAACACCACAGGCCTGCCGTTGACCAGCAGCCGGTCGCCGTCGATCTCCACCCGGCGGAACCCGGTGCGCAGCGTCAGGGTCTCGGAGGCGGAGGAGACCAGGACGTCGTAGAGCACCGGCTCCTCCGGGGACCAGGGCCGCACCTGCGCCTGCTCGCCCACCTCCTCACCCCCGACGACGACGGCGGCCACCTCCTCGGGGGCCTGCCATCGGACGTCCACCGCCAGCTCAGGGATCTGCAGGCGCACCGGATAGGCCGAAGGATCCGCCGTAATCTCGGGGATGACGATCCCCCGGCCGGTGGCCGGGTCACAGTCTGAGGTGAGCCAGACGTCGTCGATGCCGCCGGCGGGCCGATGCAGCAGGGTGACCTCGCGGAAGATGCCGGGCATCCACCACTGGTCCTGGTCCTCCAGGTAGCTGCCGGCGGAGAACTGCACCACCCGCACCGCCACCGTGTTGGTGCCGGCGACGACGGCGTCGGTGACGTCGAACTCATGGGCCAGCCGGGAGCCGAAGGCCTCCCCGATCCGATGCCCGTTCACCCAGAGCTGCAGGAAGGACTCCACCCCGTCGAAGCGAAGCAGCACTCGGCCGGTGTCCAGCCAGCTCTGCGGGACCTCGATCTGCCGACGGTGGTCGCCGGTGGGATTCTCGTCGGGCACATGGGGCGGCTCCACCGGGAAGGGGTACTGCACATTGGTGTAGGCGGGACTGCCGTACCGGCCGTCGAGCACCCAGTGGCAGGGCAGCTCGAGGGTGTCCCAGCCGGCGTCGTCATAGTCCGGGGCGGCGAAGGCCTCCGGCTCCTCCTCCCCCAGCACACCGTGTCCACCAGGGGTCCCCGGCACGGCGGGAGAGAGGCGGAACCGCCAGGGACCGCTGAGGTCCCGTCTCTCGGCGTCGCTGGCCTCCACCAGCCAGGACCGCGGAGCCTCCAGGGCACCGGCGCCGGGCCGGTACGAGACGTGGTCCACGGGAGCGGACACCGGGGTGGACATCGGGGCAGAGGTCACTTCACAGCACCTTCCGTCAGGCCGCCGCGCCAGAAGCGCTGCAGCACGATCATGGCCAGGGCCAGCGGGATGATGGACAGCAGCACCCCGCCGGTGGTCAGTTCGTAGAACTCGGGCAGCCGGTCGGTCTGGCTGCGCCAATGGTTGAGCCCCAGGGTGATGGGGAAGAGCCGCTCGTCGGTGAGCATGACCAGCGGCAGGAAGTAGTTGTTCCAGATCCCGACCAGCTGGAAGAGGAACACCGTCACCAGCGCCGGGGTCATGATCCGCAGGCCGAGGACGTGGAAGATGCGGATCTCCCGCACCCCGTCCAGCCGCGCCGCCTCGATCAGCGAGGTGTCCACGGTGGCGTCGGCATAGATGCGGCACAGGAACAGGCCGAACGGCGAGACCAGGGAGGGGATCAGCACGCTCCAGTAGGTGTTGACCATGCCCAGCTGGCTGAACAGCAGGAACAGCGGCAGCGCAGTGGCGGTGCCGGGCACCAGCACTCCGCCGAGCACGAGGCCGAAGATGAGGTTCCGGCCGCGGAACGCGTACTTCGACAGGGCGTAGCCGGCCGCGGCGGCCAGGTAGGTGGCGATCAGCGAGCCCACGCCGGCGTAGAGCAGCGAGTTGCCCAGCCAGCGGAGGAAGACGCCGCCGTCGTAGCTGAGGACCTGGCTAAGGTTGCTGAGCAGGGCGATGTTCTCCGCGAAGAGGAACCCGTGGGTGCCGAAGAGGTCGTCGGTGGTCTTCGACGCCGCCACGATCACCCAGTACACGGGCACCAGGAAGTAGAGAGCCACGATGGTCAGCACCCCGGTGACGATGATCGTCCGGGCCGCGCGGGCGCGGCCGCCCGGCACGACGGTGCCGCGGGGCTGCTCTGCGCGGGCGCCCTGCGGAGGGGGCCCGACGTCGGCTTCGTGGGCCTTCGCGGCGGCGGTCTCGGCGGTGCTGGCGGCCGGGGTCATCGCGAGCTCCTGTTCGTCAGCCGGAGGAAGGCGAAGGACAGCACGAACGCCACCAGGGCGATCAGCACCGCCTGGGCGGCGGCGACCGTGTAGTCGTTGTAGGCGAACGCGGTGGTGTATGCCGACAGGTTGGGCGTGTACTGGGAGTCGATGGTCGGCGCCACCTGGGCCAGCAGCTGCGGCTCGGCGAAGAGCTGCAGGGTCCCGATGATGGAGAAGACGGTGGTCAGCACCAGGGCGGGGCGGATCAGCGGCAGCTGGATGCTGAACGCCAGGCGGGCGGGCCCGGCGCCGTCCACGCGCGCGGCCTCGTAGAGCTCGGGCGGGATCGCCTTGAGCTGAGCGATGATGATCAGCATGTTGTAGCCGGTGTAGGTCCAGGTCACGATGTTCGCGATGGACCACAGCACGGTGCCCGCACCCAGGAAGTCGATCTCCAGTCCGAACCAGGCATGGGCGGTGTCGACGATGGGGCTCAGCCCCGGGACGTAGAGGAAGGACCACAGGATGGTGGCCAACACCCCGGGCACGCCGTAGGGCATGAAATAGGCCGCTCGGAAGAAGCCCGGCCAGCGGGCCGAGGCCGACTCCAGCAGCAGCGCCAGCACGGTGGCCAGGGTGATCATGATCGGCACCTGCACCACGCCGAAGAGCAGCATCCGTCCGATGGAGGCGATGAACTGCCCGTCGGCCAGGGCCAGCCGGTAGTTCTCGAACCAGGCGAAGGTGCTGGTGACCCCTTCCTCGCCGAAGAGTCCCTCCCGCTCCACCAGGGTGAAGCTCTGCCCGAGCGCCATGAGGATCGGCAGCACGAAGGTGAAGAGGAACAGCAGCAGGAACGGGGTGACCAGGATCCACGGCGCCACCGCCGTGGGGCTCGGACGCCTCCTGACACCCGATCGGGCGACGTCGGGGGCCGCCGTCGTCGTGGTGGGTGTGCTCATCGTTCTGCCCTCCGGATGGTCAGCCCCTTGGTCGCGAAGACCTCCATGGTGCTCTGCTCGGCACGGACGACGGCGTCCACCAGGGAGGCGCCGCGGGCCTTGCCGCGGAACTCGTCGGCGAGGATGTTGAAGGTCTGCTGCGTGATGGGCCACCACTGCCAGTCCGCGTTCTGATCACCTGCGGCGGGCTCGAAGACCTCGGTGTTGTAGTGCTGCCCGCCGAAGAACTCGCTGGCCCCCTCCCGCGGCGTCCCGATGTGATCGGGGTTCGTGGACCAGCCGATGCCGCTGTTCTCGATCAGCGAGTCGATGCCCTCCGGGCTGGAGTTGAGCCAGACGGCGAACTCCATGGCCTCATGGGGGTGGGCGCTGTTGGCCAGCACGGCGGTGGAGGAGCCGCCCAGATGCGAGGAGCCGTACCCGGTGGGCCAGGTGGGCAGCGGGGCGACCCGCCATCTCCCTTCGGCCCCGGAGACGCCGGAGAGCAGGGCGTCGCCCCAGCTCGCGGAGGCCAGGGAGACGATCTGGTCGTTCGCGGCGGCGGCGAACCAGCCGGGGCTGTAAGGCTGATGCTGGGTGGTGACCAGGCCGTCGTCGACGATCTCGTCGAAGAACCGGGCCACCTCCAGGGTGCGCTCCCCGGCCATGTCGATGACCCAGCCGTCCTCCTCCGCCTGGAACCAGGTGGCTCCGGCCTGCATGGCATGAGCGGTGAACACGGAGGTGTCCGCCAGCGGGAAGGAGTCCATATACATGCCCGCCTGGCGGACCTCGGCGGCGACCTCGGCCCACTGCTCCCAGGTCTGCGGCGGCTCCGCGCCGACCTCCTCCAGCAGGTCGGGGCGGTAATACATGGCAGTGGGACCGGAGTCCTGAGGGATCCCATAGACGCCGCCGGCGAAGCTCACCTGCCCCCAGAGGGTGGGGTCGAAGCGGCCCTCGTGCTGTGCCACGTCATAGCGGCTGAGGTCCACCAGCCCGTTGACCATCAGGAACTCGGGGATGGTGCGCATCTCCACCTGGGCCAGATCGGGCCCGGCACCGGCGGCGAGCGCGCTGTAGAGCTTCTGGTACCCGCCGTCGTTGCCGCCGGGTATCCAGGCGATCTCCACCTGGATGTGGGGGTTCTGGGCGTTCCAGATGTCGGCCACCCGCTGGAGGTCCTTCAGCCACGCCCAGTAGGTGAGGGTGACAGTCTCCCCTGCTCCGGCCGGCGGGCGGGTGGGCTCGGCGTTGACGGAGGTGGTGCCGGGCACCGCACATCCGGACAGCGCCAGCGCTCCGGCACCCAGACCGAGGCCGAGACCGCCGCGGAGCAGCTGACGGCGGGAGAGCGATGTCATCAGCGGTCACCTCACAGTGCTTCAGGGGATCGAGCCGTCAGGGAACAGTGCCGTCAGGGAACAGTGCCGTCAGGCGGTGACGCCGGCCGGCCGGCCCTGGACAGTCGCCTCCGCAACCCCACGATTCCAACAGGACTGAACATTCCCGACCAACTATCAACGCTCAGAATCGCTGTGTCAAGCGTCACAGCACACGCGTCACGGCGCGCCGCCCGACGGTCCCTGGTGGCACACTGGAGGCATGCGCATCGCCCTGCTGCAGGACACCGCCGTCCCGCTCGACATCGACCACAACCTGGGCCTGATCTCCGACGCCGCCCAGCGTGCGCGCGCCGCCGGCGCCGAGCTGCTGGTCACCCCGGAGCTCTTCGCCACCGGGTACGCTCCGGCGCTGATCCGCGCCTCGGTGACGCCGGAGGCTGTGCTCGACGCCCGCGAGCGCCTCACCACCATCGCCCGCGAGGCGGGGATCGCGCTGGTGCACAGCCTCCCCGGCGACGGCCCGGCCGAGGCCCGGCCCATCCAGGGCACCCTGGTCTCCCCCGACGGCGAGACCCTGGCCGTCCACACCAAGATCCACCTCTTCGGGCCCGAGGAGAAGGCCGCATTCGTCCCCGGGGAGGACGCCCCTCCGGTGGCGGAGCTCGGCGGCCTGACGCTGGGGCTGGTGGTCTGCTACGACATCGAGTTCCCGGAGACGGTGCGCGAGCTCGCCCGGCGCGGCGCCGACGTCGTGCTGGTCCCCACTGCCCTGGCCGGGGGCTTCGCCGGGGTCACCGGCACGCTGATCCCGGCCCGCGCCCTGGAGAACCAGCTCACCGTGGCCTACACGAACCACGCCGGGATGGAGGACGGGCTGCTCTTCGACGGCGCCAGCGTGGTCGCCGGACCCGACGGCGTGGTGCTCGCCTCCGCGGGTGCAGGACCTGAGCTGCTGATCGCCGAGGTCGGCCCCGCCCAGGGGGGACGCTCTCCCGAGGAGGCGCGGGAGGGACCCTGGTACCTGCGGGACCGCCGCCCGGAGCTCTACCGGCGCTGGGCGGATCACTGAGTGAAGCGCTGAGTGAAGCGCTGAGCGGAACACCCGGGGGAGCCGCCGGGCGGAGCGGATGACGGATCATCCGGATGATCCTTCTTCAGGATGATGCCCTCCGCCGACCCGTCCGGAAGGATGAGGGCCATGGACATCCTCGCCCTCGCTGACCTGACCCACGCCGGCGCCGCCGTCGCCGACACCGCCGTCCCCATGGTCCCGGAGGACAGCTTCTACGGCCGACTCCAGGCGTGGACGATGGCGCTGCACCCGGCCTGGCAGTGGCTGGGCATCATCCTCATCGCCGCGATCCCCATGGTGGAGTCCTACGGCGGCGGGTTCCTGGGCGTGCTCGCCGGCATCCACCCGGCCGTGGCCATCGTCGCCGCCGTCGTCGGGAACATGCTCTCCCTGGCTCTGGTCGTCTACGCGGCGCACTGGGTGCGCGGCTCGGTGCTGAAGAAGCGCGACCCGGAGGCGGCCGAGACCAAGAAGACCGCCAAGCGTGAGCGGGTGATGCGGATCTTCAACCGCTTCGGCGTGCCGGGGGTCTCCATCTTGGGGCCGCTGGCCCTGCCCTCCCAGGTGACCGCGCCGCTGATGGTCTCGCTGGGCGCCTCCCGGCAGGCGGTCATGCTGTGGATGCTGGTCTCCGTCATCCTCTGGGGTGCGGGCTTCGGCCTGCTGGGCCTGGGCTTCCTGCAGCTGATCACCTGAACGAGGCGATCAGCTGAGCGGACCCTGGCCCCGCCTCACTGCTGCTCCTCGTCCCGCGGGTAGCGCTGCCGCTCGCGGGTCCCCTGCGTGAGGTTGCGCAGGTCCGAATCGGCGTCGAAGTTGGAGCCGATCGCCCCGGCGAAGGTCCCCAGGGAGGCCGCCAGCCACGCGATGTCCCGATAGTTGGAGAAGGCCGCCTCCACCTGCAGGCTCTCGGCCATGTACCCGGGCTCGATGAGCACCAGGGAGATCACCAGCACCCCGAGATAGAGCAGCGCGTACAGCGAGA
This sequence comes from Nesterenkonia sp. PF2B19, assembly GCF_001758425.2. GTDB lineage: Bacteria > Actinomycetota > Actinomycetes > Actinomycetales > Micrococcaceae > Nesterenkonia > Nesterenkonia aethiopica. Next base: position 7,524 of record NZ_MDSS02000084.1, read on the forward strand.
GCACGCTGACCAGCAGGCTGATCACGGTCGAGGTGTTGTACATCAGCGCCAGGCGTTTGCCCCCGACGGCGGAGGGCCGGTCCCACAGTCGGTTCCGGGAGATCAGCCACAGCACCAGGAAGATGACCCCGGCGCAGGAGATGACCGCCAGCCGCCAGCCCGGCAGGCTGATCGCCATGTCCCAGATGGAGTCGTAGAAGATGCCGAAGGCGCCGGTGGCGCAGGCCGCCGCGAAGACGCCGGAGAGCCGCGGCAGGGACAGCAGCGGCTCGTTGTTCGCCACCATGCCCAGGGTCATCCAGACCCGACCCGGCAGCGAGTGCTTCGGCGTGATGTAGGCCCGCTGGCCCTCCCGGCCCTCCTCCAGCCGGACGCCGTGGCCGCCCTTGGCACGGGCCTCCTCCAGGGACCGGTGGGCCAGGGCCTCCACCGCTCGGTCCGCCTCGCGGCGCAGCGAGTGCATGACGGCCACCGGCCCCAGGCTGGCCATGGAGATCACCGCGAGCTGACTCTCGAAGTCGAGCTCCACGCTCTTGGTCAGCCCGGCCTGCAGCCGGGGGATCTCGGTGACGACGATCGTGATCTCACTGCCGTCCTCCTCCGCCCAACGGATGACCTCGTCCAGGTCCAAGGTGCCGTCGGAGCGCAGCGGCAGCAGCAGCTGCTGGTGGGTGATCTCATGGTCCTCACCCCAGGGCGTGCGCCCTTCGATGAGTCTGCGCACGTGCATCGAGGTGCGACCCGGGTCCGAGTAGATCGCCAGGGTCGGCTTCTCCTCTGCCTCGGCCGAGGGCTCGGCCTCGTGCTGCGTGCGCTGACCCTGATTGGACGTCTCCTGCTGCCCGCGCTGGTCCTGTCCGCCCTGATCCTCCGCGTCACGTGCTGAGACTCCCTCGGGGGTCTGCTCGGCCATGCTCGCCTCCCTGTGGTGGTGCGCCGCCGTCGTGTCCGCGCCCGTCAGCCGGGCACGACTACGAGCCTAGCGAGTGCCGGCAGCGATGTCGCCGCTCCGGCACCATCAGCGTCACCGACCGAGCGCCTCGAGCACCAGCGGCCTGACCTTCGCCCCGTAGAGCTCCACGGCCTGCATCATGTGCTCATGCGCCAGGGACCCGTTGCCGTACTTCATGCCGAAGCGGGAGGCACCGAGCAGCCGCACGGTCTTCACGATCTTGGCCGCCACGGTCTCCGGAGAGCCGACGTAGAGCGACCCGTGCTCGACCTCCTGGTCGAACTGGTCACGCCCCGGGCGGCCGGTGCCCCAGCCGCGCTCGGCGCCGAGCTTCTCCATGGAGTCCGCCCAGGAGGGGTAGAAGGTGTCACGCGCCTGCTGGTCGGTCTCGGCCACGAAGCCGTGCGAGTGCACGGCGATGCGCCGCGGACCCTCCTGCCCGAACTCGCGCAGGGCCTTGTGGTAGAGCTCCACCAGCGGGGCGAACCGCCCGGGCGCGCCGCCGATGATGGCCAGCTCCAGCCCGGCGCCCAGGCGCGCGGCCCGCACCACCGAGGCCGGGGTCCCACCCACGGCCACCCAGGTGGGCAGGCCGAACTCGTGATCGGTGGTGGGGAACACCCGCTGCGCCTTCAGCCCCGATCGGGTGGCGCCGCTCCAGGTGACCGGACCCTCCGAGCGCAGGGCGGTGAACAGCTCGGCCTTCTCCTCGAAGAGCGTCTCGTAGTCGGACAGGTCGTAGCCGAACAAGGGATAGGACTCGATGAACGATCCCCGCCCCAGGGACACCTCGGCCCGGCCTCCGGTGAGCCCGTCGATCGTGGCGAAGCGCTGATAGACACGCACCGGATCGTCAGAGGACAGCACGGTCACCGCGGAGATGAGCTTCATCCGCTCCGTGACGGCACCGATGGCGGACAGGACCACGTCCGGTGCGGAGATCGCGTAGTCGGGACGGTGGTGCTCACCGACACCGAAGACGTCGACGCCGACCGAGTCGGCCAACCGCGCCTCGGCCAGGACATTGCGCAGCACCTCAGGCTGGGAGAGCCGACGGGTGCCGTCGGGACTCTCGGTGACGTCGCCGAAGGTATGCAGTCCCAGTTCGACATGAGGCGCCTGCCGCTCGGTGGAGCGGTCGGGGCCGCCGACGTCGGCGCTGGCCTGGAGGTCGCTGCGGGGAGTGTTCGAGGTGGTCATGGCAGGCACAACCACAGGAGCCGCACCTCCATTCCTCAAAATTTGAAATTCATACTCGAACGCCTCGCCAGACGCACGAATCGCTGTTCCAGGGTCCGAGCAGGTACAGTGGGAATCCTTGCGAACCTCTCATGGGTTCCCTGCGTCGCCAGGACGCCTCGCCCTCTGGAGCCATCACGGTCCACGGCCGAAGAAGCCTCTCTCTAGCGGCGAACGAGAGCACCGACCGGTGCTCCCGCCCCCTCAGCCAGAGCTGCCGCTCGCCGTCCTCCGGACCGCAGGGCCGCCGCCGTCTGGCGCCATGAAAGGCCCCGACACCGCTTTGTCACACACCACGTTCACTGACCTCGGCGTGCCCGCCCCCCTCGTGCGGTCGCTGGCAGCCGAAGGCAAGTTCACCGCCTTCCCCATCCAGCAGGACACCCTGCCCGACACCCTGGCCGGGCGCGACGTGCTCGGCCGCGGCAAGACCGGCTCCGGCAAGACGCTGGCCTTCTCCATCCCGATGATCGCCCGCCTGGGCACCGACGACGCCGCCTCCCGCCGCCGTCCGCGCCGCCCCCGTGGACTGGTGCTGGCCCCCACCCGGGAACTGGCCACCCAGATCGACGCCGTGCTGCAGCCCCTGGCCGCCGCCTACGGGATGCGCACCACCACCATCTACGGCGGCATCAGCCAGAAGCGCCAGGTCGACGCGCTCACGCCGGCGTCGACGTCGTCGTCGCCTGCCCCGGCCGCCTGGAGGATCTCCTGCAGCAGCAGGCCCTGAGCCTCGAGGCCGTCGAGGTCACCGTGCTGGACGAGGCCGACCACATGGCCGACCTCGGCTTCCTGCCCGGCGTGACCCGCATCCTGAAGAAGACCCCCGAGCACGGCCAGCGGATGTTCTTCTCCGCCACGCTGGACAACGGCGTGGACAAGCTGGTCCGCCAGTTCCTGCACAACCAGATCCTCCACTCCGTGGACGACCCCACCTCGCACGTCTCCGCGATGACCCACCACGTCTTCGAGGTCGACCCCGACGAGAAGAAGGACCTGGTGCGCACCCTGGCCTCCGGCACGGGCAAGCGCATCCTGTTCACCCGCACCAAGCACCAGGCCAAGAAGCTCGCCAAGCAGCTGACCGGCCAGGGCATCCCGGCCGTGGACCTGCACGGCAACCTCTCCCAGAACCAGCGTGACCGGAACCTGGCCGCCTTCGGCCAGGGCGGCGTCCAGGTGCTGGTGGCCACCGACGTCGCCGCCCGCGGCGTGCACGTGGACGGCATCGAGCTGGTGGTCCACGTGGACCCGCCGGCCGAGCACAAGGCGTACCTGCACCGCTCCGGCCGCACCGCCCGCGCCGGCAGCGCCGGCGACGTGGCCACCGTGATGCTGCCCGAACAGCGCCGGGACACCCAGACGCTGCTGAAGAAGGCCGCCATCAAGGTCACCCCGCAGCGGGTGTCCCCGGACTCCGAGGCCGTGGCCGAGCTGTCGGCGAGATCGCCGCCCCCGTGGAGCCGGCGCCCGCCCCGCAGGGCGGACGCGGCGGCCAGAACGGTCGCGGCCGACAGAACGGACGTGGCGGCCAGAACGGTCGCGGCGGACGTGGCGGCCAGGGTGGACGTGGCGGCCAGCAGGCTCGGCGCCGGAGCACGGGACTCGGGCGGACGCAGCTCGGGCGGACGGGGCCGCTCCGCGCCCAGTCCGGACCCTCGCACGCTTCCCCTCAGGAGTCGCGCCCCGCCCAGGGCGCCCG
>NZ_MDSS02000085.1 GCF_001758425.2 Nesterenkonia sp. PF2B19
CGTGACCGATCCTCACCTGCAGAGTCCTCTACCTTTGGCGGGGACTTTCATCTGAGGCACGGCCCCTTGCTACGCGGGGACTTTCCATGAGTCTCGTCGCACCCTGGTGACCAGCGACGATTCACGCATAATTGCCCCCACCGGAAGGAGACGTGATGAGCAGCACAGCCCGCCATCGCCGACCGAAGATGACCGAGCCCGCGGTGTTCGACGAGCAGGAGGGCGGCGCCGACCCGGCGACGATCTCGCAGGCCGCCCACGACACCGCCCACGCCTTGGTGTACCACGGCCGGGACTCGGACGATCCGGAGATCACCGAACGCTTCATCAGGCTCGCCGAGACGGAGGGCATCGAGGCCATCGCGGAGCTGTGGGCTGATTCCCCGGCCCATTCGTTGGCAGGCAGCCTGTGGCGGATCTACGCCATCCGCGCCGCCGTCCAGGAGAACCCCCGCCGATTGGCCGAGTACTACCGCACCGGCCGTGGGGACGGCACCACCACCGCTGCGATCGCGGGCGTGCCCGAGCCGCCCACGTCCGATGAGATGACCAAGCTGGCGGACATGGTCCTGGCGGGCATGTATACCGGGGACATCGACGTCGCCTTCGACCGGGCCGCCGCCTTCTGCCGGGTCATCGCCCGCGGGGAGGCCCTCTGGGCGGACAACCATGAGGGCACCTCCCAGGACGTCGCCCGTCGCATGACCGCCCGGGCGGACCAGCTGATCCGCACCGCCGAGGAGCTGGAGGTCTCCGCCCGCTCCTTCCGTGCGGGCACCCTGGACTGACCGCAGCGCAGCAGAGCGTCCCTCGCGTCGGCACAGGACCAGAACGACGCCGACAGGGCGGCTATGCGTGCCGCCCTGACACGTACGTCACGACTTCACAACATTCCGTCTGCATGACTGTCACCATGCGGAACCCGCTACATGATGAAGGTAGGGTTGCGCCCGAGGGAGAGTGCGGGACCAGTGTGTTCCGCGATGGTTCGCGCCTGCATCGAGGTCAGCCCTTCGGGTCTGGACTCCGGCACGTGGACCCATCCACCGCACTGTGATCAGGACCGGAGTCAGCATCGACTGACTGACAGAGGGGCGACTCATGTCGGAGAACAACCCATACGGACAGCAAGGCGGCTGGCAGCCGGGGCAGGACCCCCAGCAGGGCCAGCCCGACCCTCGGCAGCCGGGCGCAACCAGCCCGCAGGCAGCGGGAGGCTATGGCGCCCAGCCCGGCTACGGCCAGCAGGGGCAGCCCGGATATGGCCAGCAGGGCCAACCCGGGTACGGCCAGCAGGGCCAGCCAGGCTACGGGCAGCAGGGCTACGGCGGCCAGCAGTATGGTGACCAGTACGGGCAGGCCGGCTATGGCGCCGGCGGAGCAGCAGGTCCCGGTGGTCCCGGCGGCCTGGTGGACCTGGCCAGCCCGGAGGCCCGGGCGGCCCCGACGGCTCCGGCAAGGGGCCGGGCAAGGGCCTGATCTTCGGGCTGATCGGCGGCGCGGCGCTGCTGATCATCGTCATCGCCGTGGTGCTGTTCCTCGTGCTCGGCCGCGGCGGAGGAGATGCCGAGGCGGAGAACGGTGGCGAGAACGGTGGCGAGGGCGAGGGTGAGTCGAGCGTCGAGCCGGGCGCAGACTCCACACCGCACGGAGCAGTCGAGGCGTATCTGACTGCGCTCGCGGAGGGAGACGTCGAGGGCGCGCTCTCGCTCATCGACGCGCCCTCCGACACCACGCATATGACCCAGGAGGTCCTGGACGTCTCGGTGGAGCTCGCGCCGATCTCCGAGATCTCGGTCAACGAGGTGGAGGTGGGCGACTACGCGTTCAGCGAGGAGGTCACCGCCTCCTTCACCCTGGGTGAGGAGTCCGTGACCCACCGCTTCTGGACCTCCACCGATGACGAGGGCGACTCCTGGTTCCTCGACGGTGCGATCAGCATCAGCGAACCCTCGGCGGGCTCCCTGGACGTCACGCTCAATGGCGTCGAGTTCACCACCTCCGACACCTACGTGTTCTTCGGTGCGGCCTATGAGCTGGACATCGCCCACGAGAACTTCATGTTCGACGGCGACAGCGTCGTCCACGCCACCGACACCTACGTCTCCACGGCGGACCTGACTCCGGCGCTGACCGAAGAGGCTGAGGACACCTGGCGGGACCTGATCATCACCGAGGTGGAGGACTGCGTGGCCTCCAATGAGAAGGAGGCCGGCTGCGGGCTGGACATGCCCGACGAGGTCTCCGGCGCCGAAGTCATCGAAGGCTCCATCGAGCGCTCGATGTCGACCTCCGACCAGCAGGCCCTGCAGAACATCGAGCCGCGGCTCGACTGGAGCAACCCGAACCTGGTGGGATCCGACTATGTGAGCATCACCGTCGACGTGGAGTACGAGGGACGCTCAGGCGGCAGCACCGACCTCTACGAGCTGTGGACCGGCGACCCGCGCTGGCTGGGCGACCCGGTGGTCGACATGACCGCCGAGGAGCTCGAGATCACCTGGGAGTGATCGCCACGGACTGACGCCCCTTCTGCGGAGCTCGTCGGTCCCGCGTCCCAGAAGCAGCACGACGACGGCGGCCCCGAGAGTCCACGCCGAGATGACGTCCGATGAGGGCGGCTCGGCCATGGACTCCGGGGCCGCCGTCGTCTGCTCTACACTCAGTGCTCGTGCCTCAGAACACCACCACCGCACCCCGTGACGCCCGCCCCACCGGGGAGATGATCGTCCAGTCCCTGCCGTGGCGCTGGAACACTCAGGGCCGGATCTTCCTCATCGGCGGCCTCGGCTTCATGTTCGACGCCTGGGACGTCTCCCTCAACGGCATCCTCATCCCGCTGCTCAGCGAGGAATGGGGACTCACGCCCTCCCCGGCCGCGTGGATCGGGACCGCCAACCTCATCGGCATGGCGGTCGGCGCAGTCATGTGGGGCACCATCGCGGACCGCATCGGCCGCAAGCAGGCCTTCGCCTGGACGCTGCTGATCTTCTCGATCTTCACCATCGCCGGGGCCATGACCAACGACCTCAGCTGGTTCGTGCTCTTCCGCTTCCTGGCCGGCATCGGCCTGGGCGGATGCGTGCCGGTGGACTACGCCCTGGTCGGCGAGTTCACCCCTGCCAAGCATCGGGGCCGGGTGCTGACCGCCATGGACGGCTGGTGGCCCATCGGGGCGGCGCTGGCCGGGTTCGTCTCCGCTCTGCTGGTCGGCGTCTGGGGCGACTGGCGGCTGCCGCTTCTGGCCATGATCCTCCCCGCCCTGCTGGTCTTCGCCGTACGGCTCTTCGTCCCAGAATCCCCCATGTATCTGATCCGACAAGGCCGGACCGAGGAAGCCCGGCGGATCATCGACGGCATGGTGGCCCGCACCGGGGCGGCCCCGCGGGAGTACGTGCTGATCCCGGGCACGGAGTCCTCCAGCCTGACCCTCGGCTCCCTGGTGGTGCAGCTGCGTCGAGTGTGGGCGCACAGCTGGCGGATCACCACGGTCGCGTGGGTGATGTTCCTGGCGGTGATGACCGTCTACTACATCGCCCTGCAGTGGATGCCGCACTTCCTCATCGAGGCCGGCTACGAGCAGTCCCGTGCGTTCATCACCTCGGCCGGCATGGCCGGCGTCGGGCTCGTGGGGGTGCTGATCTCCACCGTGCTGGTGGAGGCCACGGGCCGCAAGGCGCTGCTGGCGGTCAGCGCCCCGGTCGCCACCGCCCTGCTGGTGGGGCTCGCGCTGGTCATGGACGTCCCGTCCCTGGTGCTGGTCATGGTGCTCGGCTTCGGGCTGATCATCCAGATCGCCATCCCGGTGCTCTACACCTACGTCTCCGAGCTGTACCCCACGGAGATGCGCGGCTCGGGCTTCGGCTGGGCCTCCACGGTCTCCCGCATCGGCGCGGGCGTGGGGCCCCTGCTCTTCGTGGGCTGGCTGCAGCCCTGGCTGGGGCTGGCGGGGGCCTTCACCGTCTGCCTGGTGGGCGTGGCGGCCGCCGTCGTCGTGATGCTGCGCCTGGCCCCGGACACCACCGCCAAGCACCTGGACTGAGGGCGTCCCCCGGGCTCAGGCTGTCCGTTGGGGCCGAGTTGGTCCGGAGTTTCGGGTACTCGGCTCGATCGAGTCGAGTTTCGCATACTTCAGACCACGTCACCGGCGGGGTGTGCGGCACACTGGAGCCATGTGTGACGATGTCCAGCCCACCGCCGCAGAGTTCGTGACCGTCCAGACCACCGTGGAGGATGAGCCGCAGGCCGAACGCCTGGCCGCCGCGCTTCTCGACGCCGGCCTCGGCGCCTGCGTGCAGGTCAGCGCCGTCCGCAGCTTCTATCGCTGGAAGGGCGAGGTGCATGATGACCCCGAGCAGCTGCTCACGGTGAAGACCACCGCCGCGGCCGTCCCAGGGATCAAGGAGCTGCTGACCAGGGACCACCCGTACGAGGAGCCCGAGCTGATCGTCCAGCCGATCCTCGACGGCTCCCCGGGCTACCTGGGCTGGGTGCGGGAGAACACCATCGCCCCGGCGTGAGCTGGTCTGGAGTTGTGGATACTCGGCTCGATCGAGTCGAATACCCGCAACTCCAGACCAACTCGGCGGGGCGGGGTGGGGTGGTGTGAGGTGGGGTGGGGTGGTGTGAGGTGGGCCGGACCCCACAACCCACGACGACGGCCCCGCCCGGAGGTCCCGAAGGAACCTCGCGAACGGGGCCGCCACCGTCCGGATGTGCGGCTCAGGCAAGGGGATGGCTGAGCCCGATACCCGGAGCGTCAGACGTCTGCGCCCACCTTCCGCTGCTGCGGGTAGCGGATGGACTCGACCATCTCCTGCACCTCGTGCGACGGCGGGGCGGTCAGCTTCGACACCACGATGGTGACGATGAAGTTGACCAGGGCGCGACGGCACCGATGCCCTCGGGGCTGATGCCCAGGATGTGGTCGTTGGATCCGGTGCCGAACACCTCCAGCGTGTAGATCATGTACGTAGCGGTGAAGACCAGACCGGTCAGCATGCCGGCGGTGGCGCCGACTCCGTTGGCGCGCTTCCAGAAGATCCCGAGGATCAGGATCGGGAAGAACGTGGAGGCCGCCAGTCCGAAGGCGAACGCCACCACCTGGGCCACGAACGCTGGCGGGTTGATGCCGGCGAAGATCGCGATGACGATCGCCGCGGCCATCGCCACACGTCCCACCAGCATCTGCTGGCTCTCGGAGGCGCCCTCCTTCTTGAAGACCCGGAAGTACAGGTCGTGAGAGGCGGCCGAGGAGATGACCAGCAGCAGCCCGGCCGCGGTGGACATGGCCGCCGCCATGCCGCCGGCCGCCATCAGGCCGATGATCGGGGCGGGCAGGCCGCCGATCTCCGGAGAGGCGAGCACCAGGATGTCGTTGTTGACGATCAGATCCGCACCGGAGGCGGCGTTGTTGGACACCGTCTCGATGGTGTCGACGCCGTCGGCGACGGTCACCAGGCCGGTGGCGCCCCAGGTCTCGATCCAGGCCGGCAGCTGGTCCACGGTGGCGCCCCGCACGCCCTGCAGCAGGTTCAGCTTGGTGAACGCGCCCACCGCGGGGGCGGTGAGATACAGCAGGGAGATGAAGAACAGGGCCCAGAAGGCCGAGTACCGGGCGCCGCGGACGGTCTTGGTGGTGTAGAACCGGATGATCACGTGCGGCAGGCCGGCGGTGCCGAGCATCAGCGAGGCCGTCACCAGGAACACGTCGATCTGGCCGCCGTCGCGCCCGGCGAACGCCTGGGTGAACTCATGCAGCCCGAACTCCGTGCTCAGGGAGTCCAACTCGGCGAGGATCTTCCCGTAGGAGATCTGCGGCACCGGGATGCCGGTGGTCTGCTGGGCCACCGCGACGGCGGGGATCAGGTAGGCGATGATCAGCACGGTGTACTGCGCCACCTGGGTGTAGGTGATGCCCTTCATGCCGCCGAGCACCGCGTAGAAGAAGATGATCGCGGCGGCGACGATGACGCCCCAGGTGAGGTTGAGCCCCAGGAAGCGGCTGAAGACGATGCCGCCGCCGTTCATCTGGCCGACCACGTAGGTGAAGGACACCACGATGGCGGCGACGGCGGCGACGATGCGCACCGACTCGGAGTAGCGGTCGCCCACGAACTCCGGGACGGTGAACTTGCCCCATTTGCGCAGGTAGGGGGCCAGCAGCAGGGCCAGCAGCACGTAGCCGCCGGTCCAGCCCATCAGGTAGACCGAGCCGTCCGAGCCCAGGAAGGCGATCAGGCCGGCCATGCCGATGAAGGAGGCGGCTGACATCCAGTCGGCGGCGACCGCCGCACCGTTGGCGATGGTCGGCACGCCCTGGGAGGCGACGTAGAACTCCTTGGTCTCCTTCACCCGCGAGCGCCAGGCGATGAAGATGTAGAGCCCGAAGGTCAGGATGATGAAGAAGAAGGTCCAGAACTGGATGTCGCTCATGCTCGCTCACCGTCCCCGTTGCGCTCCGAGACGCCGAACTCGTCGTCGATCCGGTCCATCCACAGGGCGTAGACCAGGATGAGGATCACGAACGTGTAGATGGATCCCTGCTGGGCGAACCAGAGCCCGAGCGGGAAGCCCAGGATCTCGATGGCGTTCAGCGGCTCGATCAGCAGCACGCCGAAGCCGAACGAGACGGTGAACCAGATCGCCAGCAGGACGATCATCAGGCGCAGATTCTTCTTCCAGTAGCGCTCACGCCAGGAGTTGTCCTGTTCTGGCGGGGCGCCGCCGGAGGTGCTCTCATATGCCGTGTCGGCCATGGGAGACTCCCTTCCCTTCCAATGCGGAGTGATCCTGTGCGGTGCTGCCCAGGACGGCTGCGCGCCACACTCGGGCGGCGCAGGTCATGAGACCAAGAAACCCCACTGTGAGTCAGCTCACAAGCGATGCTCCGCAGACGGCGCCCCTGTGTTCGCCAGCGGCGGGTATGGGTCTGCGAGCGGTCGGTGCGGGGTGTCGGTGACCGCTCGCGGCGCGGAACCTGCCGTTCGTGGACTGTTGACTGCCGTCCGGCGGTCATTCGCCGGACGGGGTGGCCCCTGTGACCCTGGTCACTCGTAGAATCGGGGCATGACGACGACGGCGAACGGCACAGCGATGGGCAGCAGCAGTACGGCCTCGCCCGCGGGGGCCGGAGGCTCCGGCGGGTCCGAGAAGGGCATCTTCGGCGGCATCACGGCCCGCATCAGGGCTGGCCGCGCCACGGGCTGGGGCGTGTTCCACGCCGGCAGCTCCGCCATGATCCTCGGTGGTCTGATGCTCATCATCTCCGCGTTCCTGCCGTGGGTCGTCATCCCGATCGCGGGGGAGAGCTTCGCGCTGCGCGGCACCGACGGGCCGGGCGTGGTCACCCTCGCCGTCGGGTTCCTGGCCTTCGCCGGAGGCTTCGTCCCCAAGCGGGGCCTCGCGATCGCCCATGCGATCGTCCCCGGGGCGCTGGTGGCCTGATCGTCGGGGCGCAGGGAGTCCGGCTGGTCCAGCTCTCGGCGCAGACCGGCTCCTGGGGCGGCCTGCTGCCTGGCATGGGCTCATCCTCGCCAGCGGCGGCGCGGTCGTCCTGATCCGCGTGGCCGTGCGCCTGTGGAGGGCGCGGCCCGCAGCATGAGCGCTCCGTCGGCCGGGTTGCCTCGCTGCCGCTCCGGAGGGTCCGGGCGCCTGCCTAGACTGGCGGCATGAGACGCGATGACCTGGGGCTGCGGGGGTTCGGGGACTCCTGGGGCGATTCCCCGGAGGTCAGAGACACTCCGGCCGAGGTCGACGCCGTCTTCCGCACGCTGCGCCGTATCGCAGCCACCTATTTCGTGGTGTTCCTGCTGCTGGTGGCCGCTTTCCCGGTGCTGACCATGACCCTGGACTGGTGGTCCGAGGCCCAGCTGGTCGGCCATCTCAGCCCCGGCTTCCTCACTGCCGGCGTCGGCCTCTACGTGGTCTTCGCCGTCATCGGCATCGCCGCCGCGACTCTCAGCTCCTCGGTGGAGTCCCGCATGCTGGGCCATGCCGGGGTCGGAACGGAGCATGTCCTCGACGAGCCTGCGGAAAATACCACGAGGGAGGCCCGCAGGCAGCCGCACGATCGGCACGACGACGACGGCCGCATCCTGCTCGACGCCGCAGTCCCGCCCGAATCGCCGTTCCATGATCCCGATGCCGATGCCGATGCCGATGCCGATGCCGACGCCGACGCCGACGACCCGCAGGACGGTCACGACGACCGGGAGGCCGGCCGATGACCGCCGCCTCCATCATCACGCTGACCGCCGTGCTGGTCATCGTCCTCGGGGTCTCCTTCATCACCCGCCCGCGGCATTCCTCCACGGTGGACTTCTACCTGGCCGGGCAGCGCGTCGGAGTCGTCACCAACTCCTGGGCCATCTGCGGGGACTACCTCTCCGCGGCCTCCTTCCTCGGGGTCGCTGCTGCGGTCTACGTCTCCGGGCTCGACGGCGCCTGGTACGCCGTCGGCTTCGCCGCAGGGTTCGTGCCGGTGCTGCTGCTGGTGGCCGCCCCGCTGCGCCGCTTCGGCGAATTCTCCCTGGCTGACTTCCTGGGCCGGCGGCTCGGGTCCGACGCGGTCCGGCTCTCCGCCGTGGGGATCGTGCAGCTGGTCATCCTCTTCTACCTGATCCCGCAGTCCGTGGGCGGCGGCATCACCTGGGAGCTGCTGGTCGGCCACGGCGTGATGGGACTGAGCCCCTACGCCACCGGGGTGCTGCTCTCCACCGCGGTGATCGCCGTCGTCGTGGCCTTCGGAGGGATGCGCGGCACCACCTGGAACCAGGCCGTCCAGTTCCTGCTGCTGCTCACCGCGCTCATCTGGCTGGCTCTGGTGGTCACCGGCGACGGCTTCCGTTACGGGCAGGCGGTGGAGCAGCTCAGCCAGGAGCCGCTGAGCAATCCCGCCGAAGGGGCACAGGGCTGGGAGCTCCAGCCCGAGACCAACCACATCGACGACGGCGAGGCCGCCGTGTTCGGAGAGCCCGGCGCCCGCTACGGCCAGTTGGGCCAGGTGGCGCTGGTGGTCACCCTGGGGCTCGGCACCGCCGGGCTGCCCCATGTGATGAACCGCTACTTCACCGCCCCCACCGGGCGGGCCGCCCGCACCACCACGGTCTGGGTGCTGATGCTCATCGGCGCCTTCTACGCGCTGGCGGTCATGCTGGGCACCGCCGCGCGGGACATCATCCCCGCCGCCGTGGCCGACCACCCCTGGCTGGAGCCGCTCACCATCGACGGGGTGCTGCGCATCCCCGAGCACGCCCTGCCGGTGCTGGGGCGCATCTACGGCGGCGAATCCGGGCTCGGGCTGGTGGCCGCCGCCGCGCTGATCGCCGCGATGTCCACCGCGGCCGGGCTGCTGCTCGCCTCCGCCGCCACCTGGGGCCATGACGTCTACGAACGCCATATCAACCCGCATGCCACCCAGCGTCAGGCGGTGTGGGCGGGCCGGCTCACCACCCTGGTGGCCGCCGCCACCGCCGCCGCCCTGGCCATCGCCCTGCGGCCCGACGCGTTCACCCCCGCCATGCCGTCCCTGGTGGCCACCATGGTCACCTGGGCGTTCGCCGTCGCCGGGCTCCACGCTGACCCCGGTGATCGTGCTGGCCATCTGGTGGCGCCGCCTGAGCGCCCGGGGTGCGGTGGCCGGGATGCTCACCGGCGGGGCGCTCGCGGTGGTCATGTTCACCGCCGGAAGCCTCCTGGAGCCGGCCTGGTGGCGGGAGCTGCTGGTGGCCCCCACTCTGGTGGCCGCCCCGGTGGCCGGCGTCGTCGCCGTCGTGGTCTCCCTGCGCACCACACCGCCCGACGACGTCGAACAGGCCTGGAGGATCATGCACGGCACCGCGGCGGACCGGCAGGCCGAGCGGCTCGCCCGGCTGACCATCGCCG
>NZ_MDSS02000086.1 GCF_001758425.2 Nesterenkonia sp. PF2B19
TGCCGCCCCGCCTGCTGCCCCGCCTGCTGCACCGCCGCCCGGGCCGCAGCCCGGTCAGCCGCCGCATCCGCGCCCATACCCCGAGCCCCGTCCCGACGAGGAGCCCGATGAACGTCGTCGCTGATCCCTATCCGAGCGAGAAGGACCCCTCGCAGCGGGACGGCCGTCTCGGCGTCGGAATCATCTCGGCGGGCAAGGTGGGGGCGGTGCTGGGTGCCGCGCTGCGCGGCGCGGGCCACCAGGTGGTGGGGGTGCACGCCGTCTCGGAGGCCTCCCGCAGCCGTGCGGAGTCTCTGCTGGACGGGGTCCCGATCCTGGAGATCCCGGAGATCCTGCGCCGCTCCGAGCTGGTGCTGCTGGCCGTGCCGGACGACGCGCTCGCCGACGTCGTCTCCGGCGCCGCCGAGGCCGGATATTTCCAGGCCGGCCAGCTGGTCATCCACACCTCGGGCCGCTATGGCACCGATGTGCTCGCCCCGGCTCAGCAGGCCGGCGCGATCACCCTGGCCGTCCACCCGGCGATGACCTTCACAGGGCTCACCATGGACCTGCAGCGGCTCAACGCCTGCGCGTTCGCAGTGACGGCCCCGGCGCCCGTGCTGCCCATCGCCCAGGCCCTGGTGGTGGAGATGGGTGGAGAGCCCGTCACCGTCTCCGAGTCCGACCGAGGCATCTATCACGCGGCCCTCGCCCATGCTTCGAACCACCTGAACACCATCACCGGGCAGGCGTCCGAGATGCTGCGCGGCATCGGGGTGGAGGCCCCGGACCGCGTGCTCGGCCCCCTGATGCAGGCGAGCCTGGACAACGCGCTCGCCTCCGGGGAAGGCGCGCTGACCGGCCCCATCGCGCGCGGCGACGTGGGCACCGTGGCGCGGCACGTCCAGCTGCTCAGTGAGTCCGAGCTGCCGGCCGACATCCGCACCGCCTATGTGCAGATGGCCCGGGCCACCGCGCAGCGGGCCCTGGACCGCGGGCTCATCAGCTCCACCCAGGCGGCCGCGATCCTCGACGTGCTCACCGACTGAGCAGCGGCGGGCGGTCACCCGCCGCACCGCGCCGGCGCCAGCCCTACCGCGTCGGCGCCCGCCCCACCGCGTCGCCGCCCGCCCCACACATCGAGGAGTCACTTCCCCGCGCATCATCCCCCGGGTGACGCGCGTCAGGAGGCGGAGATGCACGGGGAACTGACGCCTCGATCACCGTCACACAGTCCCGAGACGTCTGCGGGCACTCGTCGCGGCCGGACTACGATGGACCGGTGACAGCACCGCAGGTCCTCACCACCGTCTCCGCCTACCGCGCCGCCCTGGCCGAGCTGCTCAGCGCCCGGCGCGCCGCCGGCGTCGCCCGCCCCACGGTGAGTCTGGTGCCCACCATGGGAGCTCTGCACTCCGGGCACGCCGCGCTCGCCGATGCCGCCCGCGCCGAGGCGGACATCGTGGTGGCCTCGATCTTCGTGAACCCGCTGCAGTTCGACGATCCCGAGGACTTCCGTCACTATCCGCGCAGCCTCGACTCCGACGTCGAGCTCCTCACCGCCCACGGCGTGGACCTGGTCTTCGCCCCGGAGGTGGAGGAGATGTACCCGGGCTACCCGGACGGACCCTTGGTGCGGGTCAGCGCGGGGGAGCTCGGCCGCCGGTGGGAAGGGGCCTCTCGTCCGGGGCACTTCGACGGGGTGGTCACCGTGGTCGCCAAGCTGTTCAGCATCATGTCTCCGCCGGTCACGGCCGACGTCGGAGCGCGCTTCGAGTCCTGGTTCGGGGAGAAGGACGCCGAGCAGCTGGCGATCATCCGCCGCATGGTCGCCGACCTGGACCTTGAGGTCACCATCCGGTCGCTGCCGATCGTCCGCGACGCCGACGGCCTGGCGCTGTCCAGCCGCAACCAGCGCCTCAGTGCGCAGGAGCGTCAGCATGCCCTGCGGCTGGTGGAGGCGCTGTCCACGCTGGCTCGGCGTGCTGAGGCGGGCCAGAGGCTCGACGTCGACGGCGTCGTCTCGGCGCTGCGTGCCGCCGAGGGGGTGGAGCTGGACTACCTGGTGGTGGCGGACCCCCAGACCCTGCGTCCCGCCGCGCTGCCCGCCGACGGAGTCCTGGAGCGGGAGGCCCTCGCGCTGGTCGCCGCCCGGGTCGGTCCCGTGCGGCTCATCGACAACATGATGCTGCGCCCCACGATTCTGCGCCCCGCGAACAGGGAGATGTGACACAGGCCGCACGACATGTGAAACAGTTGCTTCAAGAAAAGATCCCACGGATCTCCGGATCGCCTCCGATCGACCCCACCCGAGACGAAGGAGCCGGCAGACGTGACCGACACCCCCACCACCACGGCCACCCCGACCTTCCCCTACCTGGACCCGGCCACCCGCCCCCAGGACGACCTGCAGCGCCACGTCAACGGCGAATGGCTCAAGACCGCCGAGATCCCCGCGGACCTCGACGCCTACGGCTCCTTCATCGAGCTGCGCGACAAGTCCGAGGCTGACGTGCGCGCCATCCTCGAAGACGCCGCCGCCGGCTCCACGGACCTGGGGGACGACGCCGTCGCCGCCCGCATCGGTGACTTCTACGCCGCCTTCATGGACGCCGAGCGCGCCGAGGAGCTGAAGCTCGCCCCCATCCAGCCCATGCTCGACGCCCTCGACGCCGTCTCCTCTCCTGCCGAGCTGCTCCGCCTGTCCGCTTCCTGGCAGCGGTACGGCGTGGACGGGCTGCTCGCCGCCGGGGCCAGCCGCGACGCCGGTGACCCCGAGCGGGTCCTGTGGCACATCATCCAGGACGGGCTCGGGCTGCCCGATGAGTCCTACTACCGCGAAGAGCAGCTCGCCGACACGCTGTCCTCCTACCGCGAGCACCTCAGCCGCTTCCTGGCGCTGGGCGGAGTGGCCGACGCCGAGCAGGCCGCCGCCGACGTCGTCGCCCTGGAGACCGTGATCGCCTCCCACCACTGGGACCGGGTGGCCACCCGTGACGCGCAGAAGCGCTACAACCTGCGCACCCGCGAACAGGTCATCGCCGAGATGCCGCTGATCACCGAGGCGCTGGCCGGCTGGCGGCTCACCGACTCCCAGTCGGCGGAGATCGTCCTGGCCCAGCCGGACGTGCTGCCCGCCATGCAGACTGCGCTCACCGAACAGCCGCTCGAGCACTGGAAGCACTGGCTGCGCGCCCAGCTGCTGCGCTGGGCCGCCCCGCTGCTGCACAGTGCGCTCGTCCAGGAGCACTTCTCCTTCTACTCCCAGGTGCTCGGCGGCGCCCAGGAGCTCAAGGAGCGGTGGAAGCGCGGGGTCGCGCTGACCAACTCCTGCCTGGGGGAGGACGTGGCCCGGATCTACGTGCAGCGCCACTACCCGCCGCAGGCCAAGGCCAGGATGGACGAGCTCATCGACGCGCTGGTCGAGGCCTACCGTCGCTCAATCTCCACCCTGGAATGGATGGGGGAGGAGACCCGGGCCAAGGCCCTGGAGAAGCTCGAGGCGTTCCGGCCGATGGTCGGGTACCCCGCGCGCTGGATCGACTACGGCGACGTCGCGGTGGACCGCGGCGACGCCGTCGGCAACGTGATCAGCGCCGCCGTCGCCGAGTGGAACCGGGACGTGAAGGAGATCGACGAGGGCCCGGACCCTGAGAAGTGGCACATGACCCCGCAGACGGTCAACGCCTACTACCACCCGCTGGAGAACGTGATCTGCTTCCCGGCGGCCATCCTGCAGCCCCCGTTCTTCTCCGCCGAGCGGGACATGGCCACCAACTTCGGGGCGATCGGTGCGGTCATCGGGCATGAGATCGGTCACGGCTTCGACGACCAGGGCTCCCGCTACGGGGCCGACGGTTCGCTGACCAACTGGTGGTCCGACGCCGACCGGACCGCCTTCGAGGAGCGTACGTCCGCGCTGGTGGAGCAGTACTCCGCCCTGGCGCCGTCGGTGGCGCCGGAGCACCATGTCAACGGGGAGCTCACCCTGGGGGAGAACATCGGGGACCTCGGCGGCCTGGGGATCGCCCACCAGGCATACCGGATCTGGCTGGACCAACAGGGCCTCACGGAGGCGGACGACGTCGTCGAGGGCCTCTCCGGCGACCAGCGGTACTTCTTCTCCTGGGCCCAGGCCTGGCGGCAGATCGTGCGTCGCGAGCGGGCCATCACGCTGATCAGCATCGACCCGCACTCCCCGGCGGAGATCCGGGCCAACCAGGTGGTGAAGAACCTGGACGCCTTCCACGAGGCCTTCGGCACCGCCGAGGGCGACGGCATGTACCTGGCGCCCGAGCAGCGCGTGACCATCTGGTGAGGTGAACACCGGCAGGCCGACGACGGCGGCCCTGTGCTCCACCGGTCGACGGCGGCCCTCGCGGCGTCGCCGTCGGCCGAGCTCGGGGGTGCTCTGGTGTCACGGGGTGTGGTGATGGGCCGGTGCGGCGACGCGTAGAATGGGGCACCGTGAGTGCTCAGAATCCCGCCGCCCGTGACCTCGACACCAACGACCAGCGCGCCGTGCGCATGGACAAGCGTGCCCGGCTGCTCGCCGAGGGCGTCCAGCCCTACCCAGTGACGGTGGAACGCACGTCCTCCCTGGCCGAGGTGCGTGAGCGCTTCCCGGACCTGGAGCCTGGCGCCTCCACCGGGGAGACCGTCTCGGTCACCGGCCGGGTCATGTTCATCCGCAACACCGGCAAGCTGTGCTTCGCCACCCTGCAGGAGGGCGGGCCGGACGGCCATGGCGCCCGGCTGCAGGCGATGCTCTCCCTGGCCGAGGTTGGCGAGGAGGCCCTGGCGCAGTGGAAGTCCCTGGTGGACCTGGGCGACCACGTGCGGGTGACCGGTGAGGTCATCGCCTCCCGGCGCGGTGAGCTGTCCGTGATGGCCAGCTCCTTCGAGGTCGCGTCCAAGGCGATCCGTCCGCTGCCGGTGCTGCACGCGGAGCTCAACGAGGAGACGCGGGTGCGGCAGCGCTATGCGGACCTGATCGTCCGTGATGAGGCCCGCGAGATGGTCTACCGGCGTGCCGCGATCACGCGCTCCATCCGTGACACCCTCCACGGGCGCGGCTACGTCGAGGTCGAGACTCCGATGCTGAACCTGATCCACGGCGGCGCCCAGGCCCGGCCGTTCGAGACGCACCTGAACGCCTTCGACCAGGACATGACGCTTCGCATCGCCACCGAGCTGTACCTGAAGCGTGCGGTGGTGGGCGGGATCGACCGGATCTTCGAGATCGGCCGGGTCTTCCGCAACGAGGGCGTGGACTCCACGCACTCTCCCGAGTTCACGACCCTGGAGTCCTATGAGGCCTGGGCGGACATGTACATCATGGCCGACCGGATGAAGGAGATGATCCTCAACGCCGCCGACGCCGTCGGTGCGGGCCGGCAGATCGAGACCGAGCACGGCGTGGTGGACCTCGACGGCGAATGGGCGTGGATCAGCGTGTACCCGGGCCTGTCGGAGGCTGTCGGCCAGGAGGTCACCCCGGAGACCGATGTGGAGACACTGCGGGCGATTGCGGACCGCCACGAGGTGGCGGCGAATCCGGCATGGGATGCTCAGAAGCTGGTGATCGAGCTGTTCGGCGAGATCGTCGAGCCGACGCTGATCCAGCCGACGTTCGTCTGCGACTATCCGCCGGCCGCCCAGCCGCTGGCTCGGGAGCACCGCGAGAAGCCTGGCGTCATCGAGGCCTGGGACCTGATCATCGGCGGCATGGAGCGCGGCACGGCCTTCTCCGAGCTGATCGACCCGGTCGTCCAGCGGGAGCGTCTGGTGGAGCAGTCCCGCAAGGCCGCCGGCGGGGACGACGAAGCCATGCAGTTCGACGAGGACTTCCTGCGCGCGCTGGAGTACGGCGCACCGCCCATGGGCGGCATCGGTCTGGGCATCGACCGCCTGGTGATGCTGTTCACCGGTGCGGGGATCCGCGAGACGATCCTGTTCCCGCTGCTGAAGCCCGAGGCGGCCGACGCCGGTGCTGAGAACACCGTGGAGAAGCCGACGGCCGAGCCCGCGACCGCCCAGCGATGAATCCTCTGGCGACGTGTTTCGTCACATCCGACGCGTGAACCTGATGACAGGCAGGGAATGACATGGAGACTTTCTGGACCTATTTCCAGGTGCTGGCGCCTTCGGTAGGTGTCGGCCTGGTCTTCTGGCTGGCCATTCGTGCGATCTTCCGAGCCGACCGGAAGGAGCGCGCCATGGAGGCCGAGGTGCGCCGGGAGCTCGCCGCGGAGCGGCCTGATCCCCGCCCTGACGCGGCTCAGGCGCCGTCGGCGCCGTCTCCGGGTTCTGCGGACGCCTCGCGCGCCTGAGACCCTTCTGGACAGGATCCGGCGGCCCGGTGGGCGGCCGGATCCTGTCATGCCGGCAGCGCTGACCAGACGATGCATTATTTTGACCACTTTCCTGGGAATTACCTGAATGATCGTCAGTTGACGATAATTGTCTTTTGTTGAAAGACTGGAACTGACAACGGTGTCCATCTGGCGCGAGATTCAGAGGTCAGTGCTTCTCGTCCTTCGAGGTGTCTCTGAGATCGACGCACTTCGCCCACTCTGGTCGGGGTGTGAATCCAGGAAATCGCCGAGAAACCCGCCGGTCGATCAGTGAGGACTCTTCGTGAGATCTTGTGTTCGACCCTATGTTGAGCAGTGAGGTGCTTATGGCCCAGAAAGTTGAAGTCGTCCTGGTCGATGACCTTGATGGCAGCGAGGCGAAAGAGACTGTGACATTCGGTCTCGATTCTCGCTTCTACGAGATCGACTTGAGCGAAGAGCATGCCAAGGAACTGCGTGAGCTGCTGAAGAAGTACATCCGCAAGGGACGGGCGATCGCCCCGCCGTCGCCGCAGAACGAGGCGCGCAAGATCCGTGAATGGGCGATCAAGAACGGCTACCAGGTCTCCAGCCGCGGGCGACTGCACCGCGACATCGTCGAGGCCTATCGCAACGCGAAGAAGCGCTGAGCCGACGCCCCGTTCCCCAGCGCACAGCACGACGGCGGCCCGCCTCCCAGCCCGGTGATCCCGGGCGGGGGCGGGCCGCCGTCGTCGTGCGAGGGTGTGACCGTGAGACCACCGGCGCTTCCGCGCGGTGCCCGGCCTCAGCCCTTCAGCTCGTCGGCCAGCTCATGGAAGGCCGGGCTGGGGTTGCCGAAGCGGTGCAGGGTCATGGAGACCGCCTGCTCCTTGACCCAGTGGCGCAGCTCCACCCGCCCGGAGGCGGTGACGGCGTCGTCCAGCAGCGCCACCTCCGGCCGCGGAGCCAGGGCCTGTCGCACGGAGTCCTGGAGGGCCCCGAGCACGCGCACCCGCACGCCGACGCCGGTGTCATGGGATCCGTCCGCCAGTGCGGAGGTGAAGGCGTCCACGGTCTCCTTGTGCAGCGCGAGCCCGAGCTCGTCGGCGAGGGACTTCACGGTCTTCTTCACCGCCTTGTCGACCTTCGGGTCGTAGGACACGGAGACGTCTGAGCCGGCGGCCGCGGCGGCGGCCAGGGTACGCGCCGCCTCACGAGCCTCGGCGTCGTCGCCCACCCGCAGCAGCACGGCCTCCGGAAGGTAGCGGAACACGTTGGCTTCGGCCTGCAGGCCGGTCCTGTCGACGCCCACACCGAACTCGCGATCCCACCAGACGGCGTCGTCGTCGATCGCGGTGCGCAGCCAGGCCAGGACTCGGCGTCGTCGAGCAGTCCCTTGTCCTCCACGGCGCCCAGCACGGCGGCCGCCGCACCGTTGACGGCCCGCGGGGTCTCGACGCGGCGCCCGCTGTGGGGGTGGACGCGGCGTCGGCCCACCGGCCGAACAGCATGACGTAGTTGGGGCCGCCGGCCTTGGAGCCCAGACCCACCGAGGACTGCTTCCAGCCGCCGAAGGACTGGCGCTGCACGATCGCGCCGGTGATGCCGCGGTTGACGTAGGCGTTGCCGGCCTCCACCCGCTCCAGCCAGGTGCGGACCTCCCGCGGCTCCAGAGAGTGGATTCCGCCGGTCAGCCCGAAGTCCACGGCGTTCTGCAGCTCGATGGCCTCATCCAGATCCTTGGCCCGCATCAGGCCCAGCACCGGGCCGAAGACCTCGGTCCTGTGGAAGAAGGAGCCCGGCTTCACGCCCTCCTTGATGCCCGGGGACCACAGCTTGCCGGTCTCGTCGAGCTGCTTCGGCTCCAGCAGCCAGCGCTCACCCTCCTCCAGGGTGGTCAGCGCCCGGTGGAGCTTCTCGCTGGGAAGCTCGGTCAGCGGACCCACCGTGGCGGAGAGGTTGGTGGGCCAGTCCACCACCATCGAGGAGGCGGCGTCCACCAGCTGGCGGCGGAACCGCTCGGAGCCGTACACGCTGCCCACCAGGATGCCCAGGGAGGCGGCCGAGCACTTCTGCCCGGCGTGGCCGAACGCGGAGTTCACCAGGTCCTGGACAGCGAGGTCGCGGTCCGCGGACGGGGTGATCACCAGGGCGTTCTTCCCGGAGGTCTCGGCATTGATCTGCAGGTCAGGCTTCCACGAGCGGAACATGGCGGCCGTCTCGGAGGCACCGGTGAGGATCACCCGGTCCACGTCCGGGTGGCTGACCAGCTTCTGGCCGGCCTCCCGCTCATCCGGGTAGACGCCGTGGAGCACCTCGCGCGGCACACCGGCCTCCCAGAGGGCCTCCAAGATCGCCATCGAGCAGTGCGGGGTGGGCTTCGAGGGCTTGTGGATCACCGCAGCGCCGGCGGCCAGCGCGGCGAAGGTGGAGCCGGCGGGGATCGCCAGGGGGAAGTTCCACGGAGGGGTCACCAGCGCCAGCCGGTCCGGGGTGAACTCGGCATGCTCCACCTGTTCCAGCTCCAGGGCCCGGTGGGCGTAGTAGCGGGCGAAGTCGATGGCCTCCGAGACCTCGGGGTCGGACTGGGCCACCGACTTGCCGACCTCGGCGGCGGCGATGGAGACCAGGTGGCCCCGCCGGGCCGCGAGGATGTCGGCGGTGCGGTACAGGACGGCGGCGCGCTCGGCCGCCGGGCGGGCG
>NZ_MDSS02000087.1 GCF_001758425.2 Nesterenkonia sp. PF2B19
CCCCACGGGCACGTCCGGACGGCCCGCCTCGGCCAGGGCGGCGCGGGCGGCCTCCATGTCGTGGTCCACGACGGCGGCGAGCTCGGCCCGAGGCTCGTCCAGGATGGTCTGCAGCCAGGCCCGGCCCATTCCGCCGGCGCCGACGAGGATCAGCGGGGTGCTCATGCGCGCACCTCCTCAGCATCAGAGTCCATCGGACCCGCGTAGCCGTGCCCCGTGTAGAAGTCCTCGGTCTCATAACGCAGCAGAGTCGGGGTGGTCCGCTCCGGCCGGTGGGTGACCGCCCACTGCACGGCGTTGGAGATCACCCGGCGCACGCCCTCATGGAAGTACGTGGGAAAGTCCTGGTCGCCCGGCCGGAAGTAGAAGATCCTCCCGTAGCCGCGGCGGTAGGTCATCCCGGAGCGGAACACCTCCCCGCCGGAGAACGTGGAGAGGAAGATCAGCTCGTCGGGGGCAGGAACGTCGAAGTGCTCCCCGTACATCTCGTCCTCGTCGATGATCATCGGATGCGGGATGCCCTGGGCGATCGGGTGGGTGGGGTCCACCGTCCAGATCAGCTCCCGGTCATGCTCGGTGCGCCAGCGCAGCGTGCAGGTGGTGCCCATGAGCTTCATGAAGATCTTCGACCAGTGCCGGAGTGCAGCACGATCAGCCCCATGCCGTCCAGCACGTGCCGGTGGACGCGCTCGACGACGTCGTCGGCCACCTCTCCGTGGGCGGCGTGACCCCACCAGATCAGCACGTCGGTGGCGGCGAGAGCCTCCTCGGTGAGGCCGTGCTCGGGGTCGTCGAGCGTGACCGTGCGGACCTCGGCGGTGTCACCGAGGTTGTGGCGGACGCCGTCGGCGATCGCCCCGTGCATCCCGTCCGGGTAGCGCGCGGCGACCTCGGGTTCGACCTGTTCGTGGCGGTTCTCGCCCCAGACGGTCACCCGGATCGGACGGGCGAAGGCCAGAGAGGGGGCGGGCTGGTCAGCAGATGTCATCGGTCCATCCTTGTCGATTGTCAGGGTCAGGTACGGCAGGTCGGGTGGCGGCGACGCTCATTTGACGGCTCCACCAGTGGCCCCGGCGGCGACGTACTTCTGCGCCACAGCCAGCAGCACCACTGCCGGCAACGACGCGAGCACCGCCGTCGCCATCACGGAGCTCCAGTCGTTCACATAGGCGCCCAGGTAGTTGTAGATGCCCAGCGTGACGGGGCGGACCTCCTCCGTGGTGGTGAGGGTGAGGGCGAAGAGAAAGTCACCCCAGGTGAACAGGAAGGTGAACAGCCCCGCGGTGATGATGGCGTTGCGGCTCACCGGAACCACCACGGACAGGAACGCGCGCACCGGTCCGGCGCCGTCCACGTGGGCAGCCTCCACCAACGCCGGCGGGAGTGAGCCCATCAGGGCACGGCAGATGAGGATCGCGAACGGGATCCCTGCCGTGGAGTCGGCCAGGATGAGTCCCGGGATCGAATTCAGCAGGCCGATCTCCGCGTACACGTTGTACAGGGCGTTGGCGATCACGATGCCGGGGATCATCTGGCTGATCAGCACGCCGAAGAGCAGGTAGTCCGCCCAGCGGATGCGGAACTGGACCAGAGCGTACGCCGCCGGGACTGCGACCGCCAGGGACAGCGCCACGCTGCCGACGGCGACCATCAGACTGGTCACCAGGTTTCCGCCCTGCTCCTCCAACGCGGTCCGGTAGCCGGCGAGGTCCGGGTTCAGCGGCAGCCAGGCGGTGTCCACCGTGGCTCCGCCGGGCTGGAGCGAGGCGTTGACCATCCAGTAGATCGGGAACAGCAGGACGGCGATGATCACCAGTCCCAGGGCAGTGTTGAGCTTGGGGTGTCGGACCGTGTTCATGGGCACCTCACTCGTCGACGGGACGCCGGTTCAGGCGCAGATAGACGGCCGCGAACAGCAGGGAGATCAGGATCAGGATGTTGCTGACCGCCGCGCCCTGGCCGAAGTCGAACGTGGCGAAGGACAGCTGATAGGCCTGGGTAGCCAGCGTCTGCGTGGCGTTGGCCGGACCACCTTCGGTGAGCCCCAGGATGATGTCCAGGACCTTCAGCGTGTAGACCACGCCGAGCACCAGCACCACGGAGACCACGGGCCGCAGCATCGGCCACGTGATGTGCCGGAACGCCTGCCAGCGGCTGGTGCCGTCGATGGATCCCGCCTCGTAGAGCTCCTGCGGGATGGTCTGCAGACCGCCGTGCAGGATCACGGCGTTGAACGGGATGCCGATCCAGATGTTCACCATGATCACGGTGAACAGGGCCAGGCCGGTGGAGGACAGCCAGGGGATCCCGGACTCCACCAGCCCGGACCCGATGAGCACCCGGTTCAACGCACCGGCGTCGGTGTCGAGCAGCCATTTCCACACCGCGCTGGCCACGATGAGGGGGATCAGCCAGGGCAGCAGAATCAGGGAGCGCAGCGCCCCGGAGAGCGGGAACCGCCGACGGAAGAACAGTGCAAGCCCGAGGCCGCACAGGAACTGGCCCAGGATCGAGCCGACCGTGAAGATCACGGTGTTGGCCGCCGCGGTCCGGAACAGCGGGCTGGTCAGGACCTCGGTGTAGTTGGACCATCCGGCCCAGGGCGCCTCCCCGGTGAAGAAGGTGGTGATCGTGTAGTGCTGGAACCCCATGATGACGTTCTGGACCACCGGGTAGCCGAAGAACAGGAGCATGTAGAGCACGGCCGGACCGATGAACAGGGCCGTCACCAGCCGGTGGCGCCACGCACTGGCCCGGGCAGAGACCCTCGGCGCGGCATGGCCTTCCCCGCGCTGACCGGGTGCGGTAGGTGCCGTCGTCGCCTCGTGGACACTGGTGATGCTCATACGTACTCCTCCGCTCGGTGAAGTGCCTCGGCGGGGGTGGCCTGCCCGGAGACCGCCAGCTGCACGGCGGTGTAGAGCGCCGAGGCCGTGGTGGGCCAGTCCTCGCCCAGCTGGGCCGTGCGCGCCCGGGCGTCCGGAATGAGGTCGGTGAACGTGTCCATCTCCGGGCGCCGCCGGAGGAACTCTGCGGTCAGCCCCGGCCGGCCGGGGACGGTGAACCGCTGCTCGGCCATGGACAGCACGCTGGAGTCGGAGAGGAACTCGGTGAGCACCGCCGCGGCCAGCTCCTCCTTGTCACGATCGCCGGTGGCGGGGACCGTCCAAGCCTCACCCCCCAGCGGGGCGACGGAGCGCTGGGCCGAGTCCCGCACCGGAAGCTCGACGATCTCGTAGTCCAGGTCCTCGAGGCCGGAGAGCTCCGGGAGCTGCCACGGCCCGTTGATCATCATCGCCGCGCGCCCGGCCACGAACTGATCCTTCACATCAGCCTGACCCCAGTTCAGCACCGACGACGACGCCGAACCCTCCTGGACGAGGTCGGACAGCAGACCGAGGGCCTCCGCCGCCTCCGGGGTGCCGATATGCCGCTCGTCCCCGCCGTTGGACCAGAAGAACGGCAGGAACTGCCAGGTGCCCTCGTAGGTGGCATTGCCGCAGAAGGCGATCCCATAGCGGGTCCCCTGGGTCAGGTCGGTCGCACAGCGGCGCAGCTCCTCCCAGGTGCGCGGATAGTCGAGCCCGGCATCCTCGAACATGGCAGTGCGGCAGAACAGGGCGATCGTGTTGACCGTCGGCACCACACCGTAGACCTGCCCGTCATAAGTGCCGGCGTCCAGCACGCCGTCGTGGTATCCCGCGGTGGGGATTCCGAGCTCGTCGAAGGAGCGCAGCGCCGTGGTGGCGGCGATCTGCTGCAGGTCCGGGTTGTCCAGCATGAGGATGTCCGGCAACGTGCCCGAGGATCCTTGCTGCAGCACGCGCTGAATGAGGGACTGGCCGGAGACCGCCACACGCTGGAGCTTCACCCCGACCGTGTCCGCGGCCTGCTGGAGCGCCTCGCCGATGATCCCGTAGTCCGGATCATTGGAGTACGAGTCCATCACCCGCAGGGTATCCGCCGGGGTGCGCCCGGTGTCTCCGCAGGAGCTCAGCAGCGCCGCGGCCGGAGCGAAGATCCCGGCGGAGAGCAGGCTGCGCCGGGTGAGTCCCGACGACGCCGGGCGGGACGGCGTCAGGCCGGGTGACCGAAGCCCGAGCGCCTTCAGGCCGGCGCGCGGGCCACCGTCATGGCGGCTGGACCCGGCGCGGCCCTGCTGGGCGTGGTGGTGTGTTCGTCTGCTCATCGCGCATCACCTATCGATACGTATCGACAGTGAGTGCAGAACTGCTGGGTGCAGAACCATGGACTCTCCTTCAGATCACGGAACTCTGGACTGTCGGGGGCCTGCACTGCAGCACAGACCCCCTAACTGGGTCAGGCCCTCCCGGTGGATGCCCTGCGGACCAGCGTGGCGGTCACGATGTCGACGCCCTCCTGGGCCGGACGGCCTGCATCGATCAGCGCGAACAGCCGTTCGGCCACCATCCGGGACACGTCTCGGGGCTGGGTGGAGACTGCGGTCAGCGGAACCACCTGCTCCTCGGCCTCTGCCTCGGTGCACAGAGCGACGACGTCGGCGTCCCTCCCGGGGACCAGTCCGCGCAGGGCGAGCGCGCGCATCCCGCCGGAGAGACCGGCCGTCATGATGATCCCCGTCCGGCCACCGTCGGGATGCAGACCCGCGTCGAGGACCGCGGCGAAGCCGTCGGCCGCCGGCGCCAGGTGCCAGTCGACAGGAAGCCTATGGGCCTCCGCCGCCCCCGTGACCCCTCGTGCGAAGCGACCGATGTAGTTGTAGTCCCGGTCGACCGAGTCGGCTCCCCAACCCAGGACGCTGAGGCGAGTGTTCCCCAGATCGGCGAGCTCCTCGACGAGGAGCCTCCCGGCGGCCTCGAAGTCGAAGTCCACGCAGGCCAGGCCGGTGGTGTCCTCCGGCACTCCGATGAAGATCACCGGGAAGTCGAGGGTGCGAGCCAGATCGGCACGCTGGTCCTGCGCAGTGACCTGCATGACCACCGCAGCATCGCATTGGCGCCCTCCGGTGATCCGACGCAGGCCTTCGATCCCCTCCTCCGCCGTGACGAGCAGCACGTCATAGTCGTGGACCCGGGCGGCCAGGACGAACTCTTCGACGAAGGCCATCAGCTGACCGGCGTCGTAGGCCGAGGCGAACGGCATGACGATCGCGATGGTGTTCGTCCGGCTGCCCGCCAGAGCGCGGGCTCCGGCGTGCGGCTGATAGTTCAGCGCCGCCATCGCCTCCTCCACACGCCGCAGCGTCTCAGCAGAGATGGACCGCTTCCCGGACATCACATAGGAGACCGTGCTCTGCGAGACGCCGGCCAGCCGTGCGACATCCTTGCTGGTCGGACCACGACCCACAGAACCACCTCCTTCTGCCGAGATTCTCCCGTCACGAGAAGTCGATGCGTATCGACTCTTGGGATACAGCCGTGACTCTAGTCACATCGAGGGCAGAGATGCAACCCCCGCCCTCGAGACTCCCTTGCCCCTTCGGCCGCCCTCCACGGTCCGTCCCCGAGTTGTTCGTCCCCGTGCTGTTCGTCCGTCCAGCCGCTATCAGTCGGGGAAAGACGAAGGGGAGGGGGACAGACCGGCACGGCCGACCTCATCCCCACCCGCGCCACCCCTACGCCCGGCTCAGTCGCGCCCACAGGTCCGCGTCGAAGGCCTCGGGAGCCAGTGCCGACATGTGGCGCACCGCGTTGTCCAGCTTCGCCCGCCAGGTGCGCACCGCCTCCTCCGCGCGGCCGGCGATCAGCTCCGCCATCAGTCGGCGATCATCGTGGACGATCCTCTCCACCGCCGGCGTGTAGTCCAGCTGCAGCACGGAGATGAACATCCGCACCCGCAGGGTCAGCGCATGGAAGCTGCGGGCGGACTGATCCAGCCCCGCCGCATCGGCCAGCTCCTGCTGGAACTGCAGGTCAGCCTGGTCGACGTCGGCGCCGGCCTCCTTCCCTGGCCGCGGCCTCCACCGCCCCCAGCGCCAGGCGCGCCGGCAGCAGCCGATGCCGCGGCTGCTCCGCACAGCCGCGCAGCAGCACCATCCCCACGTGGAGTCGGGCCGCATAGAGGTCGATGACGTCGGCACCCGTCACCTGCGGCACGCTGAACCCACCGGCGCCCGGAGCCAGCAGGCCGTCGTCCGCCAGCCGCCGCATCGCCGTGCGCACGGTGCCGGCCCCCAGCCCCAGCCGAGAGGCCAGCGGCGCAGCACTCAGCCGGTCCCCCGGACGGTACCCGGCATTCATGATCTCCTTGCGCAGCGCGATCGCGATCTGCTCGGTCACCGAAAGCTGCGCATGCGGCAGCCACCGACTCGCCCGCCCCGGGGCCGGATACTCGGGCACTGCCAACGATTCTGAGTCAGAAAACTGACGAGTTTCCACCGGCTCGCCCCGCCGCCAGTCCACCCCATGCAGCCCGCGCCCCGCCCGGGCGGCCAGCTGCTGCAGCAGATCCCCCGGCACGCGTCGTCCACCGGCAGGCAACGGTCCAGCAGCCCCGCCACTGACCCCGCGGACTCCTCCCAGCCGGTGGCTCCTGGCCGCCACACCACCCGCAGCCCCCGGGCCGACTCTCCGCTGGCCGGCACAGCCTCCCCCTGCTCCGGCCAGCCACGGGCGCCCGAGACCTCCAGAGCCGCCATCACCGCGGCGCGCCGTCGGCCGAACGCGGTCGGCCGCGGCGACACCGTGCGCTCCTCGGCCGGCGCAACCTCCCGGAACTCCACCAGAATCTCCGGGAAGCTCACCCGGACGCGCCCCAGCCGCAACGCACGCCCCGACATCTCAACCGCCCGGATCGTCTCGATCGCCTCATCCTCGCCGCCACGCTCGCCACCGCGCCGTCCGGCGTGTTCCCCCGCGCGACGGATCCGTCGGAAGGCCCGGGAGACCACCGACTGGCTCAACCCCGTCAGCTCGGCCACCCGTCGGGTGGAGAACTCGGCGGTGCTGACCCTCGGACCCGCCGTCGCGAGCACGCTGGCCACGATCTCATCGGCGGTCTCCTGGATGCGGGGCCGCCCCCGGGACGCAGTCATGACCCTATTCTGACTCATCTTCGCCACCGTGGGGTCGATCACCCTTCCCCCGTCCGAATGCCACAGCGCACACTGGCAGAAAGCATCGACGCGCACCCGCCGGAAGGCCCGCGCCTCGGCCGCACGCCCGTCCGGTCACCCCGAGCGGGCACGTCCCGGCCCGCGGGCCGCCCACGGACCACCGCTGCTCCTCCCGGCCACCGGTGCGCCCCCGCACAGCTCACCCCAGACCCCAGCGAGGCATCATGACGGCAGATCTCCAGCACACCCCCGCCCCGTCCGCCGACGGATTCGAGCCCCTCCCCGAGGCCCAGGCCGAGCTGACGGCCCTGGCCGACGCCGCCGTCGGGAAGGTCACCCAGTGGCTCGAGGCCACTCAGCGCGCCGGGACGAAGCCCCACGCCTCCGCCGAGCGGCTCTCCGCCGTGCTCTCCCACCCGCACGGGCTCGACTTCACGGTCGGATTCGTGGACCGCGTGATCCGCACCGAGGACACCAAGGCCGCCGCCCAGGCGCTGTCCGAGCTGGGCGGCATCGCCCCGGACACCCTCAACGCTCTGGACCGGGCCCAGATCACCGCCGGCTCTGCGCTGGGCCGGATGCTGCCGAACGTCGTCGTCCCCGCCGCCCGGGCCCGCATGCGCTCCATGGTGGGCCACATGGTGGTGGACGCCCGGGACAAGCAGTTCGGCAAGGCCGTGCACACCCTCACCAAGGACGGCCACCGGCTCAACATCAACCTCCTGGGCGAGGCCGTGCTCGGCGAGGCCGAGGCGGACAAGCACCTGGAGGACACGTTGCGGCTGCTGCGCCGCGACGACGTCGACTACGTCTCCATCAAGGTCTCCTCCATCGCCTCCCAGCTGTCCATGTGGGGCTTCGAGGAGACGGTGGACTACGTGGTCGAGCGCCTGGTGCCGATGTACCAGGAGGCCGCCAAGGCACCGGCCGGCACCAAGTTCATCAACCTGGACATGGAGGAGTACCGCGATCTGCACCTGACCATCGCGGTGTTCAAACGCCTGCTGTCCCTGCCGGAGGTCACGGACCTCGAGGCTGGCATCGTGCTGCAGGCCTACCTGCCTGACGCCCTGGCCGCCATGCAGGACCTCGCCGGCTTCGCCGCCCAGCGGGTCGCCGACGGCGGCGCCGGGATCAAGGTGCGTCTGGTCAAGGGCGCCAACCTGGCCCTGGAGACGGTCCACGCGGAGATCGCCGGCTGGCCCCGCGTGGTCTGCGAGTCCAAAGAGGCCTCCGACGCCAACTACAAGCTCGTGCTGCACTGGCTGCTCACCCAGGAGAACATGGCGGGCGTGCGCCTGGGCGTGGCCGGGCACAACCTGTTCGACATCGCGTTCGCCCACCTGCTCGGCGTGCAGCGCGGCGTCAGCGACCGGCTCGAGTTCGAGATGCTGCAGGGCATGGCCACCGAACAGGCCGAGGCCGTCAGCTCCGACGTCGGCCAGCTGCTGCTCTACGTGCCGGCGGTGCGCCCCGCCGAGTTCGACGTGGCGATCTCCTATCTGGTGCGCCGGCTGGAGGAGAACGCCTCCAGCGAGAACTTCATGTCCGGGATCTTCGACCTGCAGCCCGGCAGCCACGTCTTCCGCCGGGAGGAGGACCGCTTCCGCGCCTCGGTGGACACTCTGGCGGAGATCCTGCGCAGCCACGGCCATCTGCCGCCGTCGCCGCAGCACACCCAGGACCGCCGTGAGGAGGGGCACAGTCTGGCCGAAGCCGCCCTGGCCTCCCCGGACTACGCCACCGGCGTCCCGGACTTCGTCAACGAGCCGGACACCGACCCCTCCCTTCCGGCCAACCAGGAATGGGCGCGTGAGGCGCTGGAGCGCGCCGCTCAGCCCGGCTGGCTGGAGGCCCAGCCCGTGCCGGAGCAGATCAGCATCGACGACGTCGACGCGCTGAACCACCGGCGCCCGAGCCGCCGCCGTCGAGTGG
>NZ_MDSS02000088.1 GCF_001758425.2 Nesterenkonia sp. PF2B19
CCGCTGCGCCCACGGCGCTCTCCCCGCGGGTCGCCCCTGAGCGCCTGGCCGACCGTCTCGAGCAGCAGCGCGAGCACTACGACCACACCCGGGTGATCGTCCCCGCCGACGTCGACCAGGCCATGGCCTTCCTCGACCTGGTGGTCTCCACGGCTCGGGCGCAAGACCCGGCCGACGCAGGCCGCCCCCTGTGGATCACCCCGTCCGGGACGCTCAGTCCGGAGGAGGCCCACCGGCTGGTCACGGGGATCGCCCGCGAGATGGCCGCCGGCCGACTGCCGCGGAGACCGTGCTCGCCCAGCCGACCTCCTCCGAGCACGCGGACCGGCTGCCGGCTCTGCAGCGCCGCGCCGACCGACTCACGCGGTCCGCCCGTGGGAGGACCCTGACACTGCGGATCATGGCCGACGGGGCCGTGTGGGACGCCGCCGACATCGTCGAGGTGCGCGGCCGCGGCCCGCTGCAGGCCATCAACATCCGCCCTGCGCAGGCCGGCGGCCTGCTGGAGAGCCTGGAGCTCGCCGACGCCGTGCTGCGCATCAGCCCGGACGCCGTCGTCGGGCTGACCCGCATGATCGGCGCAAGCCGCCTGACCACCTCGGCCCTGCGCCACCTGGCTCTGGCGATGCCGCGGATCGACGCCGCCCGGCTGGCCGCCGTCGTGGAGAACCAGCTGGCGATCACCACCCGAGTGCTGGACCCTGAGGAGGCCGCCGCGCTCGCCGCCCAGGAGGCCGCCGCCGACGGCCGCCACTGAGGAGGCCGCTGAGGAGGCCGCTGACGAGGCCGGACGTCCGGGGGAGCCCGAGGGTCCTGACGAGAAGCAGGCCGACAGCGGCTGGGAGGGCGCCGAGGAGCCGGAGGAGGACGACGCGTTCGCCGAGGGGGCAGAGGCCGACCCGGAGGTGGAGGGGGAGCCTCAGGCCGAGCCCGACGTCGATTCTGAGCTGGACTCTGAACTGGAGGCCGCGCGCCAGGCCGCCCGCGAGAGCGACGACGAGTCTGAGGCCGGCGGCCACGACGCCGACGACGAGGCGGACGAGGACGACGAGGCTGAGTACGAGCCCGAGTACGACTCCGACGACGTCCTGCACCAGGTCGTGGTCCCCGACGTCCCCGGGCTGGGCATCGACCTCAGCTACGAGGGCCTGGTCGGCGCGGTCATCAACTACGCCACCTACCCCACGCCGCCCGCGCCGACCCTGGACGGACGGCCCGCGCGCACCTACGACGACGTCGACTACATCCGCCCGATGGGCTCCTACGCCGTCCACGGGCACATCGTGGAGCGGGAGGCGCTCGCCTACGGGCTGAACACCCGGCGGTTCAACAAGTCCACGTTCCAGGCCGACGACGGCGTGCGGCCCCCGCTGGCCTTCCGCACCGCCCGCTGGCCGCTCTCCAGCGTGGTGGCCGCCTCGATCGTCCGGCACAAGGAGTCCACCCGGATCCTGCTGGACCGCAGCGGCTGCCCGGTGCCGCGCGGGCGCACCTTCAGCAACGGCGACGCCGCCAGTGCCCTGCAGTACGCCGAACGGATCGGCTACCCCGTGGTGCTCAAGCCGGCGGCCGGCTCCATGGGGGTGGGCGTCACCGCCAACATCGAAGGGCCCGGCGAGCTGCGCTCCGCCCTGGAGCGCATGCGCCAGTCCGTGATGGGCTCCGGCGACTTCATCGTGGAGAAGCACATCCATGGCCGCGACTACCGCATCATGGTCCTCGGTGAGGAGGTCGTGGCCGCCGTCGAACGTGTGCCGGCCTCCGTCGTCGGCGACGGCACCTCGACGCTCATCGAGCTGATCCTGGCGAAGAACGCCGCCCGGAAGCAGAACTCGCACCTGGCGACCCTGAAGCTGAAGTGGAACGCCACCACGCGTCATGAGATCGCCAAGGCCGGCTATGAGGCCCACAGCGTGGTCCCGGCGGGGGAGCGGGTCTTCCTCAACAGCGCCAACAACCTCACCCAGGGCGGGGACTCCATCGAGATCCTCGACGACCTCCACCCCAGCATCAAGGAGGCCTCGGTGCAGGCGGTCAAGGCCGTCCCCGGGCTGGCCTACTGCGGTGTCGACTTCCTCCTGGAGGACCACACGCGCGCCCTGGACGAGCAGGAGGGCGCGGTCTGCGAGCTCAACGCCGTGGCCGCGCTGCCGGTGGCCGAGTACCCGATGTTCGGGACTCCGCGCCGGGTCTCCAGCCAGTTCCTGCGCCGCGCCGCCGGAGAGTTCGGACTGGAGGTCCTGCCCGAGCGGGCCGAGCGGATCAGCGTCCGCATCCGGGCCCGCGGCCGGGTGGTCGGCGTCGGCTACCGCGGATGGTTCGCCCGCCGCGCCACCGAGTTCGGCTGCACCGGTTGGATCCGCCACAAGACCGACAAGTCCGTGGAGGCCGTGGTCTCGGGGCCCTCCGACGCCGTCGCCGCCCTGGCCACCGCCGCCGTGCTCGGGCCCCGCCGGGCCCGTCCGACCTCAGTCACCACGGTGCACGTGCCCGACCCGGAGGTGGAGACCTTCGAGGTCCGGCGGAACCCCTCCGCCCAGGGCGCCTCGCGCAGCCTGAAGAAGAGGGCCGTGCGGGCCATGCGGAACCCGGTGCGCGCCGCCCGCGTGCTGCGCGACCCGGCCCGCATCACCGCCGCGGTCAAGCGGCGCGCCGTCCGCCTCGCCAGGAAGGGGAGCTGATGACCACCTCACCGCATACGCCCGGAGCCCTCGGCGTGGGGCCCACCCGCCCGGCTGACTGCCGCCCGAACTCACCGACGGCTGGCTGGTGCACACCGCCGCCCTGCAGGCCGGCCGCGGGACGCTGCTGTTCCCCGGGCAGGCGCTGCTGCTCACGCACCCGGGAGGAGCGCTCGACGGCGGCTCCTTCGCCCACGGCGTGCCGCAGCAGACCCAGCTCTCCACCGCGACCCTGGTCCAGGACCGGCGGGTCCGCCGCGCCATGCTCGAGCAGCACCGCATCCGGGTGCCGGAGGGGGCGACCTACTCCATCGGCCACGGCACCCGCGCGGCGCTCGGCTTCCCGGAGCGGTACGGCTTCCCGGTGGTGCTCAAGCCCATGGTCGGCGACAACATGATCGAGACCACCACCGGCATCACCAGCACCGAGGAGCTGCTGGAGCGCATCCGGGACCTGCGGGTGGCTCCGCAGCTGCGCCCGGACTACACCACCGCCTCCTACGCGTTCACCGCGATCCACACCCCGCGCGAGGAGGACCAGACCAGGACCCGGAAGAACTACCGGTACCTGATCGAGGAGCAGGTCCGCGGCGAGTTCGTCCGCTTCCTCCTCCTCGGCGGCGACGTGGTCTCCGCCTTCCGCTCCCCGCACGGGGCCTGGGACCTCTCCGGCGAGGGCGCCGAGATCCTCGACGACACGCACCCCACGCTGATCCGGCACGTCCAGGAGGTCGCCGAGGTGTTCCCCGGGCTCGCCGTCTCCGCCGTGGACATGGTGCTCAGCCGGGGCGCCGGAGTTCCGCACGCAGAGCAGGACGTGGTCGTCGTCGACGTCTCGGAGCGGCCCTGGCTGGCCCTGCAGGCGTCGCAGGACCCGACCTGGGGCCTTGAGCTGGCCCGGCGGGTCCTGGCCCGCACCGTGGCCGAGGACGAGCAGCTCGACGAGCCGCAGGACGAGGTCGCCCTCGACGTCCGCTGGGAGGGCGTGTCCGTGATGGACGCGTTCCTGGAGCACCTCCGCGCCGCGGCCTCGCGGGCCGGGCTGTGCGGACGGGCGGAGGCTGAGGACGTCGTCGGCGGCATCGCCCGCGGCCATCTGGAGGGCTTCGCCGCCGCCGTCGCGCTGTTCAACGAGCTGGCTGTGGCCGGCCACCTCGCCGGTGAGCACCTGATGGCCGTCGACTCGCGGCCGGCGGAGCCCACCGGAGCGGGGAGCTTCACCCTAGGCGTGCCGGAAGCGGGCGACGCATCACCCGCTGCCGAGGGCGGGCCATCGACGTGAGCTGCCGCGCGGGCAGTACAGCGCCTGAGAACGCGTGATATCCCCCATTGAGTCGTATGGCACCGCCCAGATGACTGTTGCTGAGCCTCGCTCTGGGGAGCATTCCTCGTACCACCGGCACACTGTAGATGCTGAAACGTGACAGTCGTGCCCCTCCTTGAGAAAGAGAGAAAATGATGGACCTTCGAGGTGTCGACCCCGATGAGCTGATGTGGGAACCCCGGCTGAACAGAGTCGCGGCCCAGTTAGTGACGAAAGCCGGAGCTCGGGACGGAGGGTCCATCACATGGCTCAGCACTCGGCAAGGAGTGCTGGCTGCTCGAGGGCGACGCTACGTCATCGACGGGGCGATCAATCATGAATCCGCAGTGGCCGCGGCCATCGTCGACGACAAGGATCTGTCACGGCGCTTCCTCGAGGCTGCCGGCGTACGGACTCCCCGGGGGATCGCGGCCCGTGACGCTGAGGAGGCCGTGGCTTGGGCGGAGACCCTGCACGGTCCTGTGGTGGTGAAACCCCAGATCGGCTCCAGGGGGCGCGGGGTGACCGTCGGACTCGCGGACGCCGAGAGCATCAGGGCCGCATACAAGCGAGCAGCCAAGCGTGGCCGGGGCGTCGTGGTGGAGGAGCAGATTCCCTTCGCAGAGGAGTACCGGTGTGTGGTCACTCCACACCAATGCTTCGGAGTGATTCGTCGAGTGCTTCCCCGCGTCGTGGGTGACGGGGTGAGCACGGTGGAGGAGCTCATTGACGCGAAGAACATCGTGCGGCGCCAGAACCCTATGTTGGAGCGGCTGCCCATTCCCAAGGATCACGTCGTGGAAACCGTGTTGGCGGCTCAGGGCTTGAGCCTTGCTTCTGTGCCTGCCCCGGAAGACGAGGTCTTGGTGCGCAACGTGGGAGGGCTTTCCGGCGGGGGCGAGCCTCATGAGGTCTCGGACACTGTCGCCTCCGAGGTCCCGGCGCTGGCTGTGGCGGCAGCCGGAGCGCTTCCAGGCTTCCACTGGGGCGGTATCGACGTGGTCACCGATGAACGGACTGGCGAGCCTTGCGTCCTGGAGGCGAACATCAACGCGGGCTACGGCGGAGCCACTCACCCAGTCGAGGGCAGCCCGCGGGACGTGGCCGGAGCCGTGTGGACGATGCGGCGTGAGCATGGTTCCGCAGATGCGGAGCCGATCGGACCTGTCCCACTCGTGTCCGCCGCTCCCAGAACGGTGAGGGAGCACGTGGGCGAGGCCTGGCCTTCTGGCGTGCAGTCGGCACTGCTGGGCCAGGTCATGCAGAGTCTCCTGACCGAAGAGGGCTGGCACGTTCTGTCACTGGGTGGGGTGTTCCATGCGCGCAGGCAGTCAGGAGAAGAGTTCTGGTTCCTGCGGAGCGGGGCCACGACGAGTGACATGCTGTCACCTCGGCGGTTCATGCGCCGTCATGGGATGTTCAGGCGACTGCTGGCTGAGGCGCAAGTGCTCCGCCCGAAGGGCGCACTGGTCTCTGAGCCTGCCGACTGTCGGCGCGCGTTCGGGGGTACGAAGCCGCGACTGACTCTGATCCCGGAGAAGGCGTCTTGGGGGGCGTCAAGCAGCGCACAGTGTCCTACGACATGGCCATGGAACTGGTCAGCGCCGAGGGAGGAGAGTGGTACGCGCAGGTGCGCCGAGCCGGTGTCCGACTCCGCATCTACGCAGGACGTGACAGAGGCTGGTGCGTCACGAGGGCACGTTCCGATGACACTGCGCTGCCGGAGCATGTACTGGAGGCGTCCGTCACTGCGGCTGTCCACGCGGTGCGCGCGATACCTGAACTCCGTTGGGCGGCAGTGGACCTGGTCGTGCCCAAGAGTCAGGACGGCGAATGGGCGCGACCTTTGGTGGAGGGGATGGCCTCCCGGCCCTCGCTGGCCGGGGACCATCACGTGATCGCAGGGAGCTTGCGTGAGTTCGTCCGATGGATGGCTTCTTCCGCGGCGGAGAATGAGCTCGCCTCGACTGATGCCACGGTGACGAGTGGCCCCGCAGAGGAGTCTGAGAAGGGCGGATCAGCCGAAATCATCTCCACCGGTCGGGGGGAGGAGCCCGGGCCGGTGTGGCCCAGCGGATTCGAATCCCACCTCGTGAGGCAGATCTACGGCGCGCAGCGCCTCTCCAGCGGGACCATCGCGACCGAGGCGTGGCGCCGAGGCCTGAGCGTGCAGTTCACGGGTGCGACAGGTGTCACCTTCACCGTCAGTGATGGTGACCGCAACGTGGCGTTCAACGGGTCGAGATCCTCGTTCACCACGAAGGAAGCCCATGAGATCGTCGAGGACAAGGACCGTGCCTTGGCCCTGCTTCGGGGTGCGGGTGTGCCTGTCCCGATGTCGCAGGTGGTGCCGGACGGGGCTGCGGCCGATGAGGTGGTCGACCTGGCCGACAGGGACCACCAGTGGCCGGTCGTGGTGAAGCCTGCTCGGGGGAGCATGGGCCGAGGAGTCTTCGTCAACATCACGACTGCCGAAGGTCTTCGTGAGTACTACGAACACCTCCGTCGGCAGCCGAAGACCGGTCGGATTCTCCTGGAGGACCATGTGGCCGGGGACGACTATCGGATCTACGTCGTCGGAGACTCTGCAGTCGGTGCCTGCCTGCGGGTGCCGGCTCATGTCATCGGCGACGGCGCCAAGGATGTGAAGACACTCATCCGCGAGAAGAACTCCGACCGGCGACGCAACCCATTCCTCTCCAAGGGCCTCATCCGGCCGGACATCGAAACGGAACGGCTCCTCGATCGACAGAACCTCACCATGTCGGACGTTCCGGAGGTTGGCCAGCACGTGCAGCTGCGGGATAAGGCGAACGCGAGCGCAGGGGGCGACTCCGAAGACGTCACCGATGATCTTCCCCAGGAGGTGCTGCGGTCGGCAGTCGCCGCCGTACAGGCGATCCCGGGACTTGCTGCGGCCGGCGTGGACGTCCTCTACGACAGGGCCACCGGCAAGTACGTGGTCATCGAGCTCAATGCTCGAGCGCACATCGGGTTGAACATGTATCCCACGCGAGGACAGGGTCGGCCCGTGCCCACAGCGATCATCGACCACTTCTTCCCGGAATCCACGCGCGGGTCGGAGAGCACTGAGAGCTTGGCACTGAACATCGATGATCTGCTCGTCCCGCTCAACAGGGGAAGCGCCTCGGCCGTCACCGTGGCTCCGCTGCCGGACCATCTGTACCCCGTGCGGCGCTACCACTCCTTCGAACCCGGGCTGACGCTGACCGATCGGCAGGTGAGACTCTTGGCGCGAGCTGCTCGTCAGGCCGGCGTCTCGGGAGGCGTCCGATATGAGACCGATGCTCCTCGCCTGGTCGTTGCAGGAACGAGCGAGAGCGTGAGGGACTTTACGGAGCGAGCCGAACGGCTCCTGAATCGTGCCCTTGTCCACTCGAGGCGGTGGCCGGGAGTGGTCTTCGAAGGGTTCTTCATCGCACCGAGACTTCCGCTGCTTCTGCCCGGAGAGCACGAGTGACCAACATGTTGAGTCGAACTCCCCGGTACGGTCGACGTGACGGCACCGGGGAAGGGCCCGGGCCACGCCGCCGTCGGGCGATAGAGTGACAGTGGCATCCGACTGGTTGCTCCAGAGACCGAAGGACTGACGTGACAGACGCATCGAACACTCACTCCGGAGCCGCTCCCGCGGCGAAGAGCACCCCATCCCAGGACCGTCCTGCTGTGATCGTCGGCCAGGGGTATGTGGGGCTGCCGTTGGCGCAGGCGGCGGTGGCTGCCGGGATCCCTACGGTGGGGTTCGATGTCTCGGAGTCTCTGGTGGGGGATCTGAATTCGGGTGTCTCGCATGTGGATGATCTCTCGGATGCTGATGTGGCGGTGATGCTCTCGCAGGGGTTCCGGGCTTCTGCTGATCCGTCCGGGTTGGAGTCGGCGTCGGTGATCGTGATCTGTGTGCCGACTCCTCTGAGTGAGGAGGGTGGCCCGGATCTGCGGGCGGTGGAGGCCTCGGCCCGGAC
The DNA here is from genome assembly GCF_001758425.2 of Nesterenkonia sp. PF2B19. Taxonomy (GTDB): domain Bacteria; phylum Actinomycetota; class Actinomycetes; order Actinomycetales; family Micrococcaceae; genus Nesterenkonia; species Nesterenkonia aethiopica. The sequence goes on from NZ_MDSS02000088.1 coordinate 7,968, forward strand.
GATCGCGGAGCATCTCTCGGCGGGGACCACGGTGATCCTGGAATCGACGACGTATCCGGGCACCACTGATGGTGTGGTGCTGCCGATTCTGGAGTCCTCGGGTCTGGTCCATGGTCAGGACTTCCTGCTGGCCTATTCCCCGGAGCGGGTGGACCCGGGATCCACTCGTTTCGGGATCACGAACACGCCGAAGCTGGTGGGTGGGCTCAGTGCTGAGGCCACGGAGTCTGCGACGGCGTTCTACGCGCGGTTCGTCGATGAGGTG
>NZ_MDSS02000089.1 GCF_001758425.2 Nesterenkonia sp. PF2B19
CTCCGGCTCCGGCTCAGGCTCAGGCTCCGGCTCAGGCTCAGGCTCCGGCTCCGGCTCAGGCTCAGGCTCCGGCTCCGGCTCCGGCTCCGGGACGTCAGGCGTCTCGAGATCCTCCTGCGGGTCAGATGCCGACGTCTCGTCGGGGCTGACCTCCGCGGGCACGTCGCGGACCGACTCTTCGGTCTCCGCATAGGCCGGAAGTGCGCTCAGCGGCGCGCTCAGGCCGACCACCACGGCAGCAGCAAGACCGGCTCGCACGCCGGCAGGACGATTCATCGGTGTCATCAAGCATCCCCTCGGTCCCGGGAGAGCGCCACCACCGAACCATCCGGCTGCCGCACCCACATCGTCCCCCCTGGGGACACCCCGATCACTCTGTCAGTCTCTGAATACACGTGCTGGTCCAGCACGATATGACGCCCACTGTCGGTCTCCACCACCGCCGCGGGCCCCAAGGCCACGGTGAAGTCGGCTCCATCCCAGGCCGCCTCCAACTCGCCAGACGTCAAAGACACAGCATAATTCTCGATGATGGCCAGGTCCATACCCCGCCCGACCTCCCAGGCCGGCGCCTCGGAGGCCGGGGTCGGCGTCTCGAGCACGGCACGGGCCGCCCCGTCGTCGAGATCGTGGACCACGTAGTAGCCCTGGTCCTCGGCAGTCCAGTACGACAGCCCCTGCCCGTGCCCCACGGCCAGGTGCTTGGTGAAGGTGAACCCTTCCTCCGGCGTCTCCAGGGTCAGTGCCGTCGACTCCTCGCCCTCTGACCACGGGATACGCACGATCTCCGGTTCACCGGGTCGGGCCTGGATGATCCCGGCCCGGTCGGCCGCTCCGGTGATCAGCTCGGGATTGACCTCCAGGAGCTCCGGCTCCTCCGAGCCCAGCTCGAGCAAGTGGACGCCGTCCTGGTCATGCAGCAGCGGGATCTCCCCCATTGCCGTGACCTCCGACCCCTCAGGAATCTCCCACCTCTGCTCATCCCCTGCGGCGGTCACCACGGTGAACTCACCGTCGGTACGGACGCCCACGGCGTCGACGGCGGCCTCGGTCTCCCCTGGCAGCCGCAGTTCGGTGGTCCACTGCAGCTCGGAGTCCAGCTCGATCTCCGCCACCGGCTCGCCGGTCAGCCCAGCACGCAGCACCAGGGTCTCGCCCTCGCCGGCCACGCTGAGAACGCCCGCCGAGAACACCGAGAGCTGACCGGCCTCCGACGGCGGCAGGTCCCACAGCCGCAGGGAGTACTCGTCCCGAAGATCGATCCCTGCCTCCACGAGCTCAGGGGAGGCGGTCGCCGGAGAGTCTCCCCGTGCGTCGTCCTCCCCTGTCACGGCGTACCAGGCGAGGCCGCCGACCAGCACCGCCACCACTGCTCCCAGCACCGCAGCCCGCCGACGACGACGCTTCCGCCGCTGCCGGTCCTGGGCACGGCGCGCACTGCGGGTGAGCGCTTCGAACTCACCGGTGTCCAGGGAAGGCTCACCCTCAACAGCCCCGGCCACAACAGGAGCGGAGTCCGAGCCGACCTCGTCGGCGCGGCTCGCGTGCCCTGCCGCCTCATGCTCAGCCGTGCCGTCTGACTCCGGCTCCTCCTGGGGCAGCCCGGCGGACCGGATGTGCTCCGCCAGTGCTGCGGGTGCGGGCGCAGCACGGCCGTCGGTGTCCAGGGTGAAGACGGTCGGTCGCAGGCCCAGCAGATCCCCGACGACTTCGGCGGGCCGCCCGCTGGCGCGGATCACCGACGCGAGTTCCTCGCCCAGCTCCGCGACATCGACCGGGCGCGGCCCCTCTCCCGGGACCGTCATCGTCCAATCCGTGTAGGAGAGTGTGAAGTCCATGGCCTGACGAGGAGGCCGTTCGCACCGCTCCGGATCGATGTACTCCAGCGTCCAGCACCCGGACTCGACGACGTCGGCGGCGCCCGGACCCGCGTCGAGCCCGATGACCGGAGACAGGTGCCCGTGATGACCGCGACGCACCGCGGCCAGCGCGGAGGCAAGGTCCGCATGCCGCGTCCGCTGACCGTCCCGATCAGCGAGGTCCACGGCGGCGTCAAGACGCACCGGAATCAGCAGGGGCGAGCTGCTCTCAGCGTCCGCCCCGTTCCCCTCAACCCGTTCTGGATCGCCTGCCACCTCAGCCTCTTTCTCGCCGCACCGCAGCGGTGATCGTTCTGAAGCCTCACCCTCGAGGCTGTGCTCACCGTTCTACCAGCTGGACCTGCCGGGCCACCAGAGATCCACGGACCTTCTCCCGAGGTGAGACGCCTCAGCCTGCTGGCGCCTCACCGCCCGCGTCGCTCCCCCTCAGACGGATTCGGAGGCCCGCCGACGTCGGCGGTAGTCCCACGTCACCGCCGCCAGCAGCGGACCCCAGGCGACCAGGGGCAGGTAGAGGAACCCGACGGCAGTGTGCCAGCGCGGATCCACCCCGCTGGACAGGGGCTCCACGGCCCACCACCAGAACAGCTGCGCCCAGAGCAGGGTGAGCAGCACCGCGCCGATCGAGGCCACCACGACCACGGGACGCACGGGGACGACCCGCCCACCCAGCTGCGGCACCCAGCCCGGCACGGTCTGACCCCAGGAGCGCACCAGGCCGAGGCCGAGAGCCGCCGTCGCGGTGGTCAGCAGCGACAAGGCGATCAGGGCTGGCCCGTCCTGGTCCCACCGCGCGCTGGCATAGCCCCACGGAAGGCCCAGCGCGTTGCCGAGCCTCCATAGACCGCTGGGAAGCGTGGTGAGCACGGTGCCCCAGGCAGCCCAGACCGCCCAGCGCGGCGCGGGCACGGCCCCGCCCGCGGAGCACGTGGAGCCCGTGGAGCCCGAACTCATCGGCCAGGTCCCTCGGTGGGCTCGCTGCCGGTCGGCACCGCAAGAGTCCGGGGCTCCCTCCAGGACCAGTCCCGGTCCGCCTCGGTGATCTGCCTCAGGACGCGCGCCGGGGTCCCGCCGACCACCGTCAGCGGTGGCACGTGGGCGTGGACCACCGCACCGGCGGCGACCACGGACCCGGCCCCGACCCTGACGCCGGGGAGGATGACGGCATGGGCCCCCACCCAGACGTCGTCCTCGATGATCACGGGTGCGGAGAACTGGGTGCCGTCCCGGCGCAGCTCCGGGTGGACAGGGTGTCCGGTGGAGGTGATGGTGACCCTGGGGGCGAGCATCACGCGGTCGCCGATGTGGACCTCGCCGTCGTCGACGAGAGTGAGCCCGGTGTTGACGAAGACGTCGTCGCCGAAGAACGTGTGCGCGCCGTAGGAGACCACGACATCAGGCTCCACCCACAGGTCGCGGCCCGCGCGACCGAACAGCTTCCCGAGCAGCTCGGCCCGCCGGGAGGCCTCTCGCGGACCCGTGGCGTTGTACTCGCCGGCGAGCTCCTTCCCCCTCATGCGGGCCTCCTCCAGGCCGTCGAGGCCGGGCGCCGCATCGGTGTAGAGCTCCTGGGCGGCGATACGACGACGGACCTCACGCTCGCGGGGGTCCATGCCGATGTCGGCGCCCGGGACGTTGCGGAGTTCACGGCGATGGTGGGATGCGGTGGGGGTCGTCTCCATGGACCCATCCTGCCTCACGACCTCGTGAGTGCGATGTGAGTGAGATGTGAGCACCCCCTGGGAGAGTCGTCAGCGTCGACATAGTCGGCCATGCCGAGGGGCGCGGCCTCACGGGCGTCCGGACGACATGCGTCCGGGCATCTGCCACCTCACCGCGCCCCTCGGTCCAGACCGCGACGCCAGGACCCGAGAGGAGGAGCCATGCTCGAATTTCTCACCACGGTGATGAACTTCATGAACATCATGTACATCCTGTGAGCCGCATACACGGCCACGTGATCACAGAGGTGGACGTCCCGCCCCTGGGCATCTGCTCAGGGATCTCTCCCGTGGGACGGACGCAGTAGCCGATCGGGGCTGGTGACGCCGCATGCGTCGCCAGCCCCGTGGCATGACTGTCAGGCGGCGGCGGCGAGGTCCCGTCACGCCCCGGAGGGCCCTTCGAGGGCGGATCACTCGACGACGAGCGTGGCGGTCATGGACGGATGCGGGGTGCAGTGCAGGCTGTAGTCGCCCGGCTCCTCGGGGGCGGCGAAGGTCACGGTCTCACCGGCGCCCACCGCGACGTCGAAGATCCCGGACTCATCGGAGGTCACGGTGTGGGCCTCACCGTCATGGTTGGTCACGGTGATCTCCGCCCCGGGAGCCACGGTGTCCGGGACATCGAACTCGTGGTCGGTGATGGTCAGGTGGACCGGTGTCGCCGCGCTGTCACCGTCGTCGGCACCGTCTGCCTCTTCCTCGGCCTCTCGAGGGGCGCCGTAGCCCGGCCGGGGGCTGTCGGCCTCCTCCTCAGTACCGTGGTCATCGGTCGGCTCATCGCCCTGACAGCCGACGAGCAGGAGCCCCGCGGCGGCCAGGACTGCCAGGGTGGTGCTCGTCCGGCGCCTGCCGGGCTGTGCAGGAGTTCTCCTCAGGTGTGGTCTCATACCGACGATACGTCTGGAAGCCGCAGAGGGATTGGTCGGTCACAGGCGGGAGGAGGCCCACCGCTGCCCGTCCTGGTCGATGAGCAGGACCTCCACCACGCTGGGGTCGCGGTCGGCGACGACCCACGTGCCGCCGCCCTCACCCAGCGGCCACTCGCCGACCTCCTGCACGGTGCCGTCGGCCAGCCTGACCAGGCATGTGACGGCCCGGCCCTCCGGGGCCGCGACCACGTCGATCACCAGCACCGCCCCAGACTCTCCGTAGGCACGGGAGACCTCACCCACCGGATCGGCGTCATCCTCGTCGGCGGCGACGAGAGGGAACCCCGCTGCGTCTTCCGGTCCCGCCGGTGGCTGCCCGCCGAGCACTCCCCACATGATCCCCGCCCCGATGGTCAGGCCCGTCACCGCTGCCGCGGAGGGCAGCAAGGCCTTCCGCAGGCGACCGGTGACCCGGGGGCAGGCGCCGCCGTCGGGAAGGACGACGGCGGCTCCACACCCAGACCGGCCAGCACGCGTGACTCCAGCCCCGGCGCGGGGCCGCCCGCGGCGCCGCCGGCAGGACCGCTTCCACGGCGTCCAGGAGTCGGCGACGGTGCGGCGGCAGCTCGGGCATTGGGATACGTGGTCCACCAGCGGCGCGGTGGGCTCGGGGTCTCCGGTGCCCAGTGCGAGGTCCGTCAGCAGGTGCGGGTCGGGGTGGGCATCAGGCATGGTCCGCCTCCTTCCGATCCCGCAGGCGGCGCAGCCCGTCGCGGATGCGCGTCTTGGCGGTGCCCAGCGGGATCCCCTCCCGGTCAGCGACCTCGGCGGCGGTGCAGCCGCCGAACACCGCCAGCACCACCGCCCGCGCCTGGGGAGGTGACAGGCTGTGCAGCCTCCGGAGGGCCCGCTCCGACTCGATGCGGTTGAGCGCCGTCTCCTCCTGTTCCGGCACCGCCGTCAGCGTGTCCTGCACCAGCCGGTCCAGGATCTCGTCCTCCACCGGGGTGACCCGTCGGGCACGCACGGCGTCGATGGCGGCGTTGCGGGAGATCGTCAGAAGCCAGGTCAGCACGGAGGCGCGCCGCAGGTCATAGGTGCCCGCGGCCCGCCAGGCACGCAGGAACACCTCCTGGCTGACGTCCTCGACGAGGGCCGGGTCGCGGGTGATGCTCACCGCCATGCCGAACACCGCACGCTGGAACCGGCGCACGAAGGCCGTGGCCGCAGCGGCGTCTCCCACTGCGAGGCCCGCCAGCAATGCGGCGTCGTCCGCCCGGTCCGCCCGGGACAAGCCCTCCATAGTCCATGGTACGAGTCACAGCCGCCGGGAGATGGGTCAGCTATGGCGTACGCAGGGGCCGGTGGCGGGCCTCAGTCCAGTGTGACGCCGGTGTGCTGGGCCAGCGCGAACAACAGCTGCCCCTGGAACTGCTCATCGTGGACGGCGGCATGGGGCTCTTCGCGACGCCGGTGGTGCCAATACCCGCCGACGCCGGCGGCGTCGTCGGCGGTGACGGCCAGCCATTCCTGGGTCCGAGTTCCTTCCCGGAGGTCCCCGGTGGCCGAGGCGCCGCCCATGCGGGTCGGCACCCAGCCGGGGTCCACCGCGTGTGAGACGGTCTCCGGCCATCGGCGCTCGACGGCGGCGGCCAGAGCGGTGGCCATCAGCTTCGTGTCCGCATAGGTGGCAGTCTCCTGCTCTCCGGCCCAGTCGAGTCCCTCCAGGGTCGGGTGGCCTCCGTGGTGAAGACCGCTGGAGAGGATGATCAGGCGCCGGGGACGGGGCAGCAGCGCCGTGAGCAGATAGGGGGCCACCACATTGACCGGCAGCCGGTGCGCACCACGGAGGACGCCGGCGTTGTGGATGACCGCATCGAAGCCACCGAGCTCCTCCGCCTGGGCGGCGATGTCCCGGACCTGCTCCCTGTCGGCGAGGTCGCCGACCTCGGGCGGAGGCGCCGTCGTCCACCAGCGGCCGCAGGGAGGCGAGACGGTGGTCGTCGCGGGCGTGGACCGTGACGTGGTGTCCTGCCGCCTGCAGGTGCTCCGCGGCGATGCGACCGAGTCCGTCGGTGGATCCGGTGATGAGGATGCGTGCCATGGGCCGGTCCTTCCGGTGTGCTCGCAGGATAGTCAGCGGCACCTCGCCTGCGCGAGGTTTCGGCGTCGCCGGCTGTCCCACCCCTCAGCGCTGGACACCGGGCCCTGGTCCTGGCCCTGGGCGCCCCTCAGCCTCGGGCGGACAGCTGCATCAGCGTCTGCAGGGCACGCTGCACCACAGGGCGCGGCTGCGGGGCACGCCGGACATGCACCACGATGCGCCGGCGGACCTCCGGGGCTGTCAGCCCCCGGACCGGGAGCCTCTCCTCCACGCCGGTGAGCGCCAACCGCGGCAGGACTGTGAGACCGATCCCGGCCTCGACCAGCGCCAGCGCCGCGTGATGGTCGTCCAGCCGCGCCACATAGCCCGGCGCGAATCCCGCCGCGCGGCAGGCGGTGCTGATGATCCGGCCCGTCGGGCTGTCATAGATGTCGTGGTCGATCCAGGGCTCGTCCTGCAGCTCCTGCAGCGGAATGACGTCCCGGTCGGCCAGCCGGTGCCCCGGCGGCAGCACCACGAAGAAGGCGTCCACGGCCAGCGGATGCCGCTCGTAGCCCTCCAGGCGGGGAGCATCCGGCTCCGGCGGATCGTCGAGGGGCTCGTTGCGGATGTCGAGGTCGGCATGACGGCGGCCATGCCCGCCATAGGGCTCGTTGAGGCTGACCTCCACCGTGACCTGAGGGTGGTGGGTGCGGACCGCCTCGATGACTCCCGGCAGCCAGACCTGCGCGGCCGAGGAGAAGCACGCCACCGCCAGGTGCTCCGCCGGGGATTCCCGCAGGTCAGCGATGGTGCGGTCCAGCCGACGCAGCTCGGTGAGCGCTCCCGACGCGTGGGCGACGAGCTCCCGGGCCGCCTCGGTCGGCACGATCCCCCGGCCTTCTCGGGTGAACAGCTCCAGCCCGGTCTCGCGGGCCAGCTGTTTGAGGTGCTGGCTGACGGTCGCCGGCGAATAGTTCAGGTTCCGGGCCGCCGCCTGGACGGAGCCGCTGGCGATCACGGCCTCCAGCATCTGGAGACGGTGCGGGTTCTGCATGCCATGACCATACGGTGATGACGAACAATCATTCAAGAACACCCGCTTGTCCCGAACAGTTGAAGGAGGTGGAATGGTGAGGCTGGCCGTTCGCCCCCGAGGAGACATCGTGACCCTGAGCAGCTACCTGGCCTTTCTCGGCGTCGCCGCGATCCTGGCGGTCACTCCGGGACCGGACACGTTCTTGGCTCTGCGCTATGCCATGGCTGGCCGTCGCCCCGGCCTGCTGGCCGCCACCGGATCCTCCGCGGCGATCTTCGCCTGGGCCGCGCTGGCGGCGGCCGGAGTGGCGGCGGCGCTGCGCAGCTCCACCACCGCCTACTACGGACTCACCCTGCTGGGCGGCACGTACCTGATCATCGTGGGCGCCCGGGCACTGCACGCCGCGCGGGAGGCCCGCGCGTCCCTCTCGGCCACTTCCGCTCCGGTCACGCCTGCCACCCATGCCCACGGCCCGCGGCGCGCCGAGCCGGCCAGGACCGCGACGACGCCGCCGTCTCCGTCGGGGC
>NZ_MDSS02000008.1 GCF_001758425.2 Nesterenkonia sp. PF2B19
GCCGGCGCGGCTGCCGCGGGTGCTCGGTGGCTCCGCAGACCAGGCACGGGACGCCGGGACGCAGATCGGCGGCCAGTCGCCGCGCCACCGCCTGGAGATGATCCGCCAGCAGCTCCCGACGCCGGGACTCCGCCATCTGCTCCGCCTGCTCCGCACGGTGGGCCGCCTCCTGCGCCTGGCGGACGGCGGCCCGCCGGCCCTCCAGCTGGTCCACCAGCTCCACCCGTCGCCGGGTGAGCTCCATGAGGTTCTCGCACGCGGCGCGATGGGAGTCCAGCTCCTCCGCATCCTGCCACTGGGCGTTCAGCGCCGTCTCCTGCTCCTGCAGCGCGGCGATCGCCTCCTCGGCGGCCTGCCGGACGGCTCTCTGCTCGTCACGCCGGCGTTCAGCGGCGGTCAGTGCAGTCGCCGTCTGACGCCGCTGGGATTCGAGACGGGCGGCGTCCTGGTCTTCCAACCCTCCCCGTAGGGCCGTCACCTCGGCGATGAGGTCCCGCAGTGCGTCGGGGGCGGGGTCGCCGGCCTCGGTGGTCAGTGTCGAGGCGGCCGTGGACGACGCGTCGACGTCGTCCTGATCGGCCAGCCGGTCCCGCAGGTCGCGGAGCTGATCCAGCGACCTGCGCCGTACGTCTTCGGTGTGCTCCGCGAGCTGCTGAGCGTGTTGGAACCACCGGCGCACTTCGGTGGCCTTCTGGTGCTGCTCCAGCTGGTCACGGATCTGGTCCACCGCCTCGCGCCGGGCCTCATGGTCGGCCTGGCGCTGCTCATGGTCGCTCAGCAGAGTCAGCAGACGACGGCGGCGCTGCAGGTCCGCAGCCCGCTCGGAGGCGCTCTCCGCGGCCGCTGAGGCCAGCTCGACGCGCTGCTCGAGATCCCGGGACATCCACGCCCCCAGCAGTCGGACGGCTTCCTCGAGGTCTTCGGGCGGCACGCTGGTGAAGCGGGCGAGTTCCGCTCCCAGCACCGGCTCGAGCATGGACTCGGCCTGTGCCCGCACGGTGTCTGCGGTCACCTCCACCCGATGCTCAGCCTCCACGATGCGTTGGCGCAGAGTCTTGGCACGATCGCTGAGCTCAGCTTCGAGACGCTGGTAGAGGTTGGTGTCGAAGAGCTTCTGCAGCAGCTTCTGCTTCTCCGTACTGGTCGCATGGAGGAAGTGTGCGAACTCTCCCTGCGGCAGCAGGATGACCTTGGTGAACTGGTGGCGGTCCAGCGGCAGGATGTCCTGGATCTCCTGGGAGGCGGCTTGGACGCCGCTGGTCACCTCGCGCCACAGAGCACCGTCGTGGACCTTCAGCACGACTGTCTGGTTCTGGGCGACGAATCCGGACTTCGCCCGGCGGCTGGGCCGTCGGTGCGGCGGGGTGCGGCGGATCAGCCACCGTCGGTCTGCCTGGGTGAACTCGAGCTCGACCGCCGGCTCGCGCTCCGGCGGCGCATGGTGGCTGTGGAGCCCATTGACGTCACGCTGGCCGGGGACGTCGCCGTAGAGGGCGAAGGTGATGGCGTCCAGCACCGTCGTCTTGCCGGATCCCGTCCGTCCGTGGAGGAGGAACAGGCCGTCGGCGCTCAACGCGTCGAAGTCGATCTCCTCGGTGCCCGGGAACGGGCCGAAGGCCGTCAGGGTCAGTCGGTGGAGCCTCATGGCTGAATCTCCTTCCCCGGTGCAGCGGTCCCGCTGCGGGCGAGCTCCCTCCGCACCGCCGCCACGGCGTCGTCGAGGATCTCCCGTTCCTGTCCATCGGCCCCGCGACCCCGCACGTGCTCCAGGAACGACTCCACCACCTGCCCCGGCGTCTCGGCCCGGTGCATCGCCTCGGCATAGGTCAGGGCCGCGCCCTGACGCTCCGGAGGCCGATGCACGAACGTCGCCAGATACGGATAGGCCTCCTGGGTCCGTTGGAAGGCGCGTTCGGGGCGCTGCGGGTCGGTGACGGTGACCTGGACGAAGTCTTCCCGATGGCGGCGGACCATCTCCTCGTCGAGGATCTCCTCCAAGGGCCCGCTCAGCTGGGCGAGTCCCCGCCCGATGGCCCAGTCCACCGCGGTGATCGCCTCCCAGTCCGCGCTGTCCCACAGCCAGGCCCCCTTGGCCTGGCGCGACTCGGAGAAGGAGTAGCGCAGCGGAGAACCGCTGTATCTGACCCGCGGGGCCAGCCTCTGGCGGCCGTGGAGGTGCCCCAGGGCCGTGTAGTCGAACTCGTCGAAGAGCTCGAGCGGCACCACGGCCAGCCCTCCGGAGCTCTCCTCGGAGTGCTCCACGGGCTCCCCGGCTGGGGCTTCCACGCCGATCACCCGTTCTGAATCCGATCCCACTCCCCGGGCGGCGAACAGGTGCGCCATGAGCACGGTCCTCACCGGCCCTGACTCCGTCAGCTCCCGTCGGCGGCGCTCGACGTCCTGACGGATACGTGCGATGACCTCGGTCATCACCGCCGTGTGGGTGGCGCGCCGCAGCTCGAGCCGGGAGCTGACGAGCTGAGGCTCCAGATACGGCACGCCGTAGACGAGCACGGTCTCGGATCCGTCCTCGAGCACCACCGGGGACCAGGCGTCGTCGAGCGCGGTGCGCAGATGCACACCTGAGGCCGCCATCAGTCCCCGGCCGAAGCCCAGCCGCTGGGCGGAGTCATGGTTGCCGGAGGTGATGATCACCGTGGTCCCGGCCTCGGCGAGACGCAGCAGGCAACGCTCCAGCATGCTGACCGCCCACTCGGGAGGCAGGGCCCGGTCGTAGACGTCGCCGGCCACGAGCAGCACGTCCACGCTGTGCTCCTCCACGGTGCGGCAGACGGTGTCCAGCATCTCCTGCTGCGCGTCGTGCAGCGAAGTGCCGTGGAATCCGCGTCCCAGGTGCCAGTCGGAGGTGTGGAGCCATCGCATGCCACCACGGTATCCGCACGGTGTGACCCGTCCGCCGCACGGCGCGCAGCAGCTCGCCGGCACAGGATCGACAGCACAGGATCGACAGCACAGGATCGACAGCACAGGATCGCCAGCACAGGGTCGATAGAGTAGGGGCGTGAGCAGTGATCAGAGCCCGTCAGCACAGAGCCCGTCAGCACAGAGCCCGTCAGCACAGAGCCCGTCAGCACAGAGCCCGTCCACCGCTGGTCCTGCCGCGGCAGACGCCGCACCCTCCCCCGATGCCCTGCTGATCCGCCGTCTGGGCCCGGTGCTGCGGGCGGGCCTCAGCGCCGCGCTGGCTCCCGACCGGGAGACGCACCTCCTGCACGCGGAGGCCGCCCATCAGCTGTGCCTCGCGGACGGCCTCCTGGAGCTGCTGGACTGGACGCGCCAGGGTGTCCCCGCCGACCCGTTGGCCTGCCTGTGGCTCAGCTCCCTGCGGTGGCACCGGCTGCTGACCGGGGCCTTCCCCGATGGAGCCCCTGAGCCTCCGCGACGACCGCTCGACGCCGGTCTGGCCGCTCTGCTGCAGGAACCGCATCCGCGCCTGCGCCTGCAGGCAGACACCGGTGGGGTCTCCCTGGCGGGTCTCGCCGACGGCGAGATGGCCTACCTCTCGGCGCCCTCCCAGCCCTCCGCCCGCGATGCCGCCGGACTGGTGCGTCTGGTGCCGCTGGCACTGGTGCCCTATGTGGAGGAACAGATGCTGCTCAGCTGGGCGGAGCAGGCACTGGCCCTGACCCAGGGGCATCCCGAGGTCCTCAGCTCCGCGCGCGAGCTGATCAGCCTGATCCGGAGCATCGCTCAGCGTCCGCACATGCCCGAGGCCGAGCGACAGGCGGCCGTGCGGCGGGCCGATGACCTGATGGCCGGTGCCGACGACGGCGCCCGCGCCGTCGTGCGGGCCCAGGTCGCCGCGGCAGCCGCCTCGATGCAGCAGGACAAGCCGATGGAGCAGGACAAGCCGGTGGAGCAGAACAGCCCGGAGGACAGTGCCGCCCGCGTCGGTGCCGCACCAGCTCCGGTGCTCCCTCAGGAGCTCGAGGACGTTCTGAGGACATCTCTGCTCACGGACTGGGAGCAGGTCACCGCTCCGGCGTGAGCCGCACGGCCGCCGTCGGCGGCGGCTCGGTCGCGGCGGGCCACGCGCGTCCCAGCATGCCGCGGAACTCGGACTCGTCGAGCACCCGGAGCGGCTGCCCGAGATCCCGCCGGCGCAGCGCGTCCCGGGCCTTGTTCGTGTGCAGCTGCTCCTGATCCGCGGGCCCCTGTACGGTGTACCCGTCACCGACCACGACGATCGTGGTGCCGGCGGTCACCCGGGACGTCGTCTGACCGCCGTGGGCGGCCACGAGCCGCTTCGCCTCAGGTCGGGGAATGCTGAGTCCGCCGGTGAAGACCACGTGCTGGCCGTAGAGCGGATGCCGGGGATCCGCGTCCGCGGCGGGCGGGAGGTTGCGGCCCTCGTCCTGCCAGCGCAGCAGGTCGGGCAGCGCCTCGTCCGGCACCGTGCGCAGTCGAGAGTCGAAGATCGGCCCCATGGCCCGCACCTGCGTGGTGGCACGGGAGACACGGTCCGGTGCCCCAGACCAGGCAGGAAGCCGCAGCCGCTCCAAGCCCTGGGCGAGGAAGAGCTCCTCGAGGTCCGCGGCCCCGGTCCGCGAGGCGATGTCGCAGACGATCGCCGCCGAGGCGCGAGCGTCCTCGAGCGCATGATGGTGACGGCTGAGCACATGCCCCGCTTCGGCCGCGGCGCGAGGCAAGGCGTGGGAGGCAGGTCGTAGACCGCTCGGGACAGCTGCACGGAGCACCAGGACTCCAGACCCGGGGAGTCCATGCCGCTGACCTCCAGGGCGGCCTGGAACACCTCGACGTCGAAGGAGGCGTTGTGCGCCACCACGGTGTCATCGCCGATGAAGTCGATGACCTCGGGGAACACCTCGGAGAAGCGCGGCGCAGAGGCTACGGCCTCGGCGGTGATCCCGTGCACCGCGACGTTCTTGGGATCGAAGCGGTCGTAGCCCTCCGGCGGTCTCAGCTCGCGGTACAGTGTCTGCGCCTCGGCACCGTCGCGGATCCGCACCAGCCCCACGGAGCAGGGCGATCCCCGGAACCCGTTGGCCGTCTCGAAGTCGACCGCGGTGAAGTTCAGGCTCACCGCTGGCCGGCCCCCTGGAGGGCCGCCACGATGTGCTCACGCAGGGCGGCGAAGGCCTGCCCCCGGTGAGAGATCGCGTTCTTCTCCGCCATCGTCAGCTCCGCGCAGCTGCGGGTCTCCCCCGTCGGCTGGAGGATGGGGTCATAGCCGAAGCCGCCTTCGCCTCGCGGCGCGCCCAGCAGCGTCCCCTCGAGGCGGCCGATGCGCGTGGTCTCCTGGCCATCGGGGGTCACCAGGGCCGCCGCACAGACGAACGCCGCCCCGCGGTGTTCCGCGGTGATGTCGGCCAGCTGTTCGAGCAGCAGGTGCAGGTTCCGCGCATCGGAGGACTGCGCCCCCGCCCATCGGGCGGAGAAGATCCCCGGCGCTCCTCCCAGGACGTCGACGGCGAGCCCGGAATCATCGGCCACTGCCGGCAGGCCGGTCGCGTCGGCCACGGCCCGGGCCTTGAGCAGGGCGTTCTCCTCGAAGGTCACGCCCGTCTCCGCGACGACGGGGCAGCCGGCGGCCGCGGCGTCGAGGACGGCGGCCTCCAGGTCGAGACCCTGCAGCCCGGGGGCGTCGGCGAGCAGGGCACGCAGCTCACGGACCTTCCCGGCGTTGTGGGTGGCCAGCACGAGGCGGGCTCCATGAGGGGCGGAGGTGGTGCTCACGAGGCCAGCGCCTCCTGCTGCAGTCGAGTCAGCCGCGCAGTGCCGGTCAGAGCCAGGTCCAGCAGGGAGTCCAGCTCGTCCCGGCGGAACGGGGCTCCTTCAGCAGTGCCCTGGACCTCCACGAACTCTCCGTCGCCCGTGGCGACCACGTTCATGTCGGTCTGCGCCGTGGAGTCCTCTGAGTAGGGCAGGTCGAGCACCGGCGTGCCGTCTGGCAGGATCCCCACCGAGATCGCGGCCACGGATCCGGTCAGGACCTCGGCGCGACGCGCCACGTGGCCCTGCTCCCGAGCCCACGCCACCGCGTCGGCGAGCGCCACATAGGCGCCGGTGATGGCGGCGGTGCGCGTGCCGCCGTCGGCCTGGAGGACGTCGCAGTCCAGGGTGATCATGTTCTCCCCCAGTGCGGCCGTGTCCACCACTGCCCGCAGGGACCGTCCGATCAGTCGCGAGATCTCGTGGGTGCGGCCGCCGATCTTCCCCTTCACGGATTCGCGGGAGGAGCGGGTGTTGGTGGCCCGCGGCAGCATCGCGTACTCGGCGGTGACCCACCCGGTGCCGCGGCCCTTGAGCCATCGAGGGACGTTCGACTCGAAGGAGGCGGTGCACAGCACGCGGGTGTCACCGAACTCGATGAGGGCGGATCCCTCGGCATGTCCGGACCAGCCTCGGGTGATGGTGATCTCACGCAGCTGGTCGGGTGCGCGGCCGTCGGCTCGCAGGAGGTTCTCAGTCACGCTGTGGTCTCACGGTCCTCTCGGGATGATGCGACGAATGTGGTGACGGCCGGGGTCGGCGCGCCCACCTGATAGGTGACGCCGCCGACTGCGACGGCGATGTCGCCGTCGTAGGTGGCGGCCGCGTGCTCCAGCAGGACCTTCTTGGAGGTCCATACGGGGATGTGGGTCAGCAGCAGGCGCCCCGCCTCGGCGGCGGAGGCCATCTCACCGGCGCGTCGGCCGTTGAGGTGGACGCCCTCGATGTGGTCGTCACGGCCGTCCTCGAAGGCGGCCTCGCACAGGAACAGGTCCGTGCCGCGCGCAGCCTCTACGAGGTTGTCGCAGGCGTCGGTGTCGCCGGAATAGGTCAGCGTCCTCAGGCGACCATCGGCTCCCGGGGCCTCGACGCGCAGGGCATAGGCCTCGTCGATGGGATGCCGCACCGGGATCGCCGTGATGCGGAAGGGCCCGATCTGCTCGACTTGCCACGGGTTCCAGCTGTGGAAGTCGAAGTCCGGGTGCATGCCAGGGTCGGGCTCCATGCCGTAGGCGTTGGCGATGCGCTGATCGGTGTTCAGCGGCCCGAACACCGGAAGGTGGGGGCCCGGCCAGCCCCCGGGGCGCCAGCGGATGGCCACGTGGAGGCCGCACAGGTCCATGTAGTGGTCCGGGTGTAGGTGGCTCAGGCACACCGCATCCAGGTCCTCCAGGGCGATGTGCTGCTGCAGCTTGCCCAGGGCGCCGTTGCCGAGGTCCAGGATGATCCGCCACGTGCGCCCGTCGTGCTCGGCGCTGAGCAGATAGCACGACGCCGGGGACTCCGGCCCGGGGAATGAGCCGCTGCATCCGATGATCGTCAGTTCCATGTCCTGCCCCGTCCCCTCAGGTCGTGTCTCCGCCGACGGTGGGCGACGCGGCCGGTGTCGATGGACCGGCCTGCGCGGCCGCACGGGCCAGCATAGCGTCGGTGACCTGCGGAATCACACCGGTCGGATACGTCTCCGTCACGTCGTCGAGCTGACGGACGTCCCCGACCTCGGGCCCCAGGAAGCGGCGGGCCAGCCGATGGAAGGACGCCGCCGACCCGGTGGAGAGGAAGACGTGCTCCCCCGCGCCGGCGGAGTCGTCTCTGAGCAGGCCGTGGCGGGTCAGCGCCCGGAACAGATCCTTGGCGGTCTCCTCCGCCGAGGAGACCAAGGTCACGGCGTCTCCCATCACATAGGACAGCACGCCGGTGAGCAGCGGGTAGTGCGTGCAACCCAGGACGAGCGTGTCAACGTGAGCTTCGCGCAACGGTGCCGTGTAGCCCTCGGCGAGGGTGATCAGTTCGGGCGAGGCGGTGATGCCTCCTTCGACGAACTCCACGAACCGGGGGCAGGCCGCCGAGGTGATCTGCAGGTGCGGGGCCGCGGCGAAGGTGTCCTCGTAGGCCCGGGATCCGATGGTCGCTTCGGTGCCGATGACGCCGATGCGTCCGGTCCGAGTGGCGGCCACCGCCCGGCGGACCGCCGGCTGGATGACCTCCACCACCGGGATGCCGTACCGCGCGGTGTACCGTTCGCGGGCGTCCCGCAGCACCGCCGACGAGGCGGAGTTGCACGCGATGACCAGGGCTTTGACGCCGGAGTCGACGAGTTCGTCCATCACGCCCAGCGACTGCGCCCGCACCTTGGCGATGGGAAGGGGGCCATAGGGCCCGCGGGCGGTGTCGCCGATGTAGAGCACAGACTCGCCGGGCAGCTGGTCGAGCACGGCGCGCGCCACGGTGAGCCCTCCGACACCCGAGTCGAAGATGCCGATGGGAGCCTCCGGTCGCGGCGGGGCCGTCACCGTCGGTCCCCGCCGTCGGCGTCGGGGGTCCCGCCGGGGTCCTGCTCGTCCTGCTCGTCCTGCTCGTCCTGCTCATCTTCCTCGGGGAGGAGCTCGACCATGGCGGTGAAGAGCGTCTCCTGCAGCCAGGTGATGAAGGTGTAGATCTCGGCCATGAACGTCTCGGTGGTCTTGGCCCGGGAGGAGACGGCGGACTGGTGGATGGTCTCGGCGTCGGCTTCGGTGCGGATCCCGAGGCGGGTGGCCAGGGTGAGCCGGACGTCGTTGAGTGCCCGTCCGAACGGCGGGGCCTGCTCCTCGGTCACATGGACCGGGGAGGTCTCCAGCAGCATGCGGGCGGTGCGCAGGTCGGAGATCTTCGACTCCCGCAGCGAGCCCTCGGAGAGCCGGCGCAGCTGCGCGGCCTGCTCGGGGTCGCCGGAGGCGTCCGGCAGGAGTCTGGCCAGGACCTCGTCCTGGGGCGCCTCCAGGCTCTCGGAGGCGTCGAGTCCGGCCAGCTCGGCGCGGAAGTGCGCGAAGACGGAGGCCTCCTCGGTGCTCTCAGCCCGCTCCTCGCTGAGCGGGGGTCCCGAACCGGCTGGATCGGAGGCGTCGGCGAGCTCGGCGGTGCGCGCCTCCAGGAGCTCGATGACGTCGGCGCACAGCGAGCTGAGCAGGCGTCGCTCATGGGCGTCCAGATCGGCGCGGTAGCCGCGGGATGAGGCGCGGAATGCGGTGGCCACGGGTCAGGACTCCTCGAGGGTGGCCTGCAGGCCGTAGTGATGCATGGCAGTGACATCCCGTTCGGCCTGCTCGCGGGTTCCGGTGGCCACCACGGCGCGCCCCTGCTCGTGGACCTGCAGCATCAGCTGGTGGGCCCGCTCTCGCGGATGGCCGAAGTAGGTGCGGAACACCCAGGCGACGTAGGACATGAGATTGACGGGGTCGTTCCAGACGACGACCTGATACGGACGCTGCACCTCAGGGAGCGACGAGAACTCGGCCTCGAGATCGGTCTCCTCACGGGTGAGCGTCGACCCTTCCACGGAGCTCATGGCGAGTATTCTACGCTGGAGGGCGTGACAGATTCATTCCGCCGCGAGGCCTCCGGCCCGTCCCCGGCCCCGAGCTCGTCCACCGCCCTGCTGACCGACCAGTACGAGCTGACCATGCTCCAGGCCGCGCTGCACTCGGGCGCGGCGCACCGGCGCTGCACCTTCGAGGTCTTCACCCGCAGCCTGCCTGCCGGGCGCCGCTACGGCATCGTCGCCGGCACGGGTCGTCTGCTCGAGGGACTGGCGGACTTCCGCTTCGGGGACGAGGAGCTGGGCTTCCTGGCGGACCATCGGATCGTCGACGATGCGACGCTGGACTTCCTGCGCGGCTACCGCTTCAGCGGCAGCATCCACGGCTACGCCGAGGGTGAGATCTTCCTGCCGCATTCGCCGGTGCTGCGCGTGGAGTCCACCTTCGCCGAGGCGACCCTGCTGGAGACCTATGTGCTCTCGGTGCTCAACCATGACTCGGCGGTGGCCTCGGCCGCGTCCCGCATGACCATGGCCGCGGGCGATCGGCCCTGTGTGGAGATGGGCTCCCGCCGCACCCAGGAGTCCTCAGCGGTCGCCGCGGCGCGCGCAGCCGTGATCACCGGATTCTCCGCGACCTCGAACCTGGAGGCCGGACGCCGGTGGCAGCTGCCCACATTGGGCACCGCGGCGCACGCCTTCACCCTGCTGCATGATTCCGAGGAGCAGGCCTTCGCCGCCCAGGTGGAGGCCTTCGGCGCGGGCACCTCGCTGCTGGTGGACACCTATGACGTCGAGGCGGCGGTGCGGCGGGCGGTGGAGATCGCCGGCCGGGAACTGGGCGCGGTCCGCCTGGACTCGGGCGACCTCGTGGAGCAGGCCCATCAGGTCCGCGCCCTGCTGGACTCGCTGGGCAACACCGAGACCCGCATCATCGTCACCTCGGATCTCGACGAGTACGCGATCGCCCGTCTGCAGTCCGCTCCGGTGGACTCCTACGGGGTGGGCACCCAGCTGGTGACCGGATCGGGGGCTCCCACCGCCTCGATGGTCTACAAGCTGGTGGAGCGCACCGACGACGACGGCGCCCCGGTTCCGGTCGCCAAGACGGCGGTGGGCAAACGCAGTGTGGGCGGCACGAAGCATCCGGTGCGGACCTATGACGGCGACGGTGTGGCCGACGCCGAGGTGATCGGCGTGGGCCACGCCCCGCGGCTGGAGACGGACTCGTTCCGCGAGCTGATGGTGCCGCTGGTCGTCGACGGCGAGATCCGCACTGAGCACACCGGCGCGCCGGGGGTCGAGCGCGCCCGCGAGCGTCACCGGGCTTCGGTGGCGGAGCTGCCGCCCGCGGCCGCCCGGCTGCAGGACGCGAGCCGGTCCTGCCCACGATCTTCTCGTGAGGCCCCGGGGCTCACCGACCCGCAGCTGACCGGCCCGCAGCTGACCGGCCCGGAGCCGTCACTGGTCGGCCCCGTCGGCGGCCGTGTGCGGTGCCACACCCTCTTCGCTGAAGAGGCTGATGATCTCGGCCTCTCCCGGGCCGGCCGCGCTGAGGTTGTGCGGGATGAGCGTGTCGAACTCGGCGGCCTCTCCGCGGCCGAGGATCAGCTCCTCGTCGCCGAGCTGCAGCCGCAATCGGCCGGAGGCCACATAGAACCACTCATAGCCCGGATGGGTGTGCAGCTGCTCCTGCCGGGGACGTTCCGCGTAGGTGATCCGGAACGCGTTGACCGGGGACCGCTCCTCGGACAGCGGCTGGACGACCATGTCCTCGGTGCGCCATCCGGGGCGACATACCCGTGGGTCCGGCGTCTGGAGGACCAGCAGGTCGTCGACGGCGATCCCGAGCTCACGCGTCAGAGGCAGCAGCAGCTCGAGGCTGGCCTGCCGCTTTCCGGACTCCAGCCGCGAGATCGTCGAGGCGGAGATCCCCGAGGCACGGGCCAGTCGGTCCAGAGTCCAGCCGCGTCCCGTCCGGGCGGCCCGCAGCCTGATGCCGACCTGGGCGAGTTCCTTCATCTGCGGCCATCCTCTCCGACGACACGTCCTGTCCCCTCGATCCTGCCCAGTTTTTGCAGTTTCTGCAAGATGTCTTTCTGAGAACGTGTCGCAGGAGGACCATGGAGCCATGACCACAGACACTCCTCACATCACTCCGTCCACCGACCACTCCCCCTCCACCGCCGAGGGAGAGCAGTATGACGCCCTCGTCATCGGCGGCGGCCCCGCCGGGCTCAGCGCCGCCGTCGCCCTGGGACGCTCCCTGCGGCGGGTGCTGATCATCGACGCCGGAGCCCCGCGCAATCGCTTCGCCTCCCATATGCACACGGTGCTCGGCCACGAAGGGATCGATCCCGCCGAGCTGCTGCGTCGCGGCCGCCAGGAGGCGCTGAGCTACGGGGCCGACATCATCTCCGGGCGCGTCACCCGGCTGGCCGAGGCCACCGGTGCCGGCCCCGCGTCCATGGTCGCCGCCCTGGAGGACGGCCGGACCGTCTTCGGCGGCGTCGTCATCGCCGCCGCAGGCCTGGCCGACCAGCTCCCGGAGATTCCCGGCCTGGCCGAGCGCTGGGGCCGTTCCGTGCTCCACTGCCCCTACTGCCACGGCTGGGAGGTCCGGGGACAGCGCATCGGCGTGCTGGCCACAAGCCCGTTCGCCCTCCACCACGCCGAGCTGCTGCGCCAGTGGACCGACCGGATCACCTTTTTCAGCGCCGGCGCCGGAGAGCTCTCCGAGGAGACCGCCG
Organism: Nesterenkonia sp. PF2B19; assembly: GCF_001758425.2. Lineage (GTDB taxonomy): Bacteria > Actinomycetota > Actinomycetes > Actinomycetales > Micrococcaceae > Nesterenkonia > Nesterenkonia aethiopica. The sequence continues at coordinate 12,022 of NZ_MDSS02000008.1, forward strand.
CCCGCCTGAGCGCACGGGGCGTGAGGATCGAGCCTGTCGAGGTCACGGAGGTCGAGGGGGCAGGTGATGCGCTCTCCGGGGTGATCCTGGCCGACGGGCGCCACGTGCCGGTGGACGCGCTGTTCACCCTCGGGGCGCTGCGCCCCCATGACGGCTTCCTCGCCGGCTTCGAGCTGGACCGAACCCCGAGCCCCATGGGTGACGTCCTCGCCGTCGACGCCACCGGCCGCACCAGCCACCCACGCATCTGGCCGCCGGGAACGTGGCCAGCCCGGCAGCCAATGTGGTGGTGTCGATGAGCGGGGGCACCATGGCCGGCGCCGGGGCCAACATGGCGCTGGTGACCGAAGACTTCGACCTCGCCCAGCAGACCGCCCAGCAGCAGGACGCCGCGCTCGACGGCACGCCAGGAGCCCTCGCATCGCGCACGTGACCCCTCCCTCGGCGGTGCAGTAGCGTGGTCACCACGTGGACGATCCCACGCCCACCGTCGAAGGAGGAGTTCCATGGCCGACGCTCTGATCATCGTCGACGTCCAGCAAGATTTCTGTGAAGGCGGCGCGCTCGCCGTGCAGGGCGGCGCCCAGGTGGCCGGCGAGATCAGCGAGCACCTGGAAGTCGCCCACGCGGACTATGACGCCGTGGCCACCACTCAGGACTGGCACATCGACCCGGGCGGCCACTTCTCCGCCGACCCGGACTTCCGGACCAGCTGGCCGGTCCACTGTGTGGCGGGCGAGCGCGGAGCCGAGCTGCACGACGACCTGGACACCGAGCACGTCGGGGCCCGCTTCCTCAAGGGGCTGTACTCCGACGGCTACTCGGGCTTCGAAGGGATGTTGGGAGACCCGGAGCGGGTCGGCACCCTGGAGGGCGAGAAGGGCGTCAAGGTCACCCCGGGCGACGCCGTGGCCGAGGACGCGCCGGACCTGCACGCCTGGCTGACGGAGCAGGAGATCGACACCGTCACCGTGGTGGGGCTGGCCACCGACCACTGTGTGCGCGCCACGGTCCTGGACGCCGTGGAGAACGGGTATCAGGTCCGGGTGATCCGGGAGCTGACCGCAGGGGTGGACCCGGACAGGACCGCAGAGGCCTGGGAGGAGTTCGCCGAGGCGGACGTGGAGATCCTCAGCCTCGACGACCTGTGAGCCCCGCACGGCCGGCCCTGCCGGCACCGGCGGGATGCACGGTGCCGCAGTCTGCTCATCTCCGGCCGACGAACCAGTTCTGCAGCTTCTTCAGCCGAGCCTCCAGCTGCGCCTGGGTGGCCTGGCCCACCTGAGGCCCGCCGCAGGCCTCCCGGAGCTTGTTGTGCACCGTGCCCTGGTGCATGCCCGTCTTGGCCGAGTAGGCCGAGACCGAGGAGTTGAGCTGGCTGCGCAGCTTCTTGAGCTGCCGGTGGTCCACCACGTCGGCCGGCCGCTCCCGGGCCGCCTCCGGTCGGCGCTTGAGCTGCTGGGCCTGGTGCTGCTTCAGCAGGGTGGAGACCTGCTCCGGCTCGAGAAGCCCGGGGATGCCCAGGAAGTCCATCTCCTCCTCGGAGCCCACGGCCCCTCCGAGGCCGAACTCGTCACCGTCGAAGAGGACCTTGTCGAAGGCGGCGTTCGAGTGGAGCGCGGCGAACTTCCCCTTGGTCAGCTCCTCGGAGGCGCGGTCCTCCTTCTCCGCCTCGTCCAGGAGGTCCTGCTCCGGGATCTCGCCCTCCTCATCGTGGGCCTGCGGCACCTCCAGGGCGTGGTCCCGCTCCTCCTCCATCTCGTTGGCCAGCTCGGTGAGCACCGGCACGGAGGGCAGGAAGACGCTGGCGACCTCGTTGGCCTGGCGGCGACGCACGAAGCGACCGATCGCCTGGGCGAAGAACAGCGGCGTCGACGTCGAGGTCGCATAGACTCCCACGCACAGCCGAGGCACGTCCACGCCTTCGGAGACCATCCGGACCGCGACCATCCACATCCGCGAGCCGTCCGCGGAGAAGTCCTCGATGCGTTGCGAGGCCTCCTTGTCATCCGAGAGGACGATCGTCGTCTTCTGACCGGTGAGCTGGTCCAACTGGGCGGCATAGGCACGTGCCGTCTCGTGGTCGGTCGCGATGACCAGCCCCCCAGCGTCCTCCACCTTCTCCCGCACGTTCAGCAGCCGCCGATGGGCGGCCGAGAGCACAGCGGGGATCCACTCACCCTCGGGATTCAGCGCCGTGCGCCAGGCGTGATTGGTGATGTCCTTGGTGGCGGCCGCCCCGAGCTGGGCCTCCATCTCCTCACCGGCGGAGGTGCGCCAGCGCATGTTGCCCGAGTAGGCCATGAAGACCACGGGCCGCACGACCTTGTCCTTCAGCGCAGGTCCGTAGCCGTACGAGTAGTCCGCCTTCGAGCGTCGCACACCATCGGCATCCTCCACGTAGTCGACGAACGGGATGGGTGAGGTGTCCGAGCGGAACGGTGTGCCGGTCAGGGCGAGCCGGCGCCTGGCGGGGATGAAGGCCTCGCGGATGCCGTCGCCCCAGGAGAGTGCGTCCCCGGCATGGTGGATCTCGTCCAGGATCACCAGGGTGCGTCCTGCTTCGGTCTTGTTCCGATGCAGGGCCGGCTTGTTCGCCACCTGGGCATACGTCACCGCGACTCCGATGTACTGCCGGCCGTGACGGCCGTCGGAGTTCTTGAAGTTCGGGTCGATGGCCAGGCCGATGCGGGAGGCAGCATCGGCCCACTGATGCTTGAGGTGCTCGGTGGGCGCCACCACACAGATGCGATTGATCTCCCCGGAGTCCACCAGCAGCTTCGCCACACGCAGAGCGAAGGTCGTCTTGCCGGCCCCGGGCGTGGCGACCGCCATGAAGTCCTGCGGAGACTTCTGGATGTAGAGGTCGAGGGCCTCCTGCTGCCATTGGCGCAGCTTCGGCGCGGTGCCGCGGGCGGCACGGTGCGGATAGACCGGCGGCATCGAGGCCCCGACGTCGGTGCCGACGTCGAACAGCGACTCGGTCTGAACGCCTGAGGAATCAGTCACGGCTGTACTTGCACCCTTGATGGTCGAGTTCCGGTGATGACGAGAGGCGGCTGGGACGGCCGCAGGCGCGGGTCTGCGCCGCGAAGGATCTGCTCATGGCGCCGGCGCACTGCGCACCCGGCGGCCCGGTGGAGGGCACACGCTGACGATGCCCCGACAGGCACGCACACCGGGGCGAGATCGGATCAGTGCACCAGGAGCCGCGATGATGGGGCAGGCTCAGCGATTCCGGCCGAAGCCGAAGAAGCCGCCGCCTCGACGACCGCCGGACTCACCGTCGCCGTCGCCGCCGCCCTGAAGTCCTTCGTAGATCTCCTGGCACTCGGGGCAGACCGGGAACTTCTTGGGGTCCCGGGACGGAACCCACACCTTCCCACAGAGGGCCACGACGGCGCCGCCCTCCAGGGCGGACTCCATGATCCGGTCCTTCTTCACGTAGTGGGAGAAGCGCTCGTGGTCGCCCGGCTCGGACAGCTGCTCCTGGTGCTCCCGCTCGATCGTCGCCGCGCCGCCAGGCGACGGAGCCGAGGACGGGTCCGCAGTGTGCATGCCGAAGGGGACCCGGGCCGCGGCAGCGCCGAGGTCCTCCTCACGGGACGGGCGGAGGCTGTGCTGGTGAACCATCATGGCCGCCATTCTACCGGTCCACCCTGACAGCGGGGAGCAGGCGACGTCGGCGTCGCTCACCCCGGATCCACAAGGTGGGCGCGCAGTCGCCGGTGCAGGGCGGCGTCGAGGCCGGCGCGTTCCAGTCGGTCACGCAGTCCCTCCGGGCCGCCCAGCTGCTCCAGCATCGCCCGCATCGTGGCCTCCGGGGCCCGCAGCATCGCGTGGTTCCGGTCGACGTCCCGCATGCGCCCGTCAGGGGCCGCGACATGGCCTGCCGACCTCAGCCGTGTCAGCACGGCGGGAACTCTGGCATCGGTGGCGGTGTAGTCGGCGACGATGTCCTCGGTCCGGGCCCCCAGAGCTGCCAGCACGGCGGCCACCACCACACCGGTGCGGTCCTTGCCCGCCGCGCAGTGGACCAGGGCACCTCCCGGATGCTCCGCGACGTGCCGCACCGCCTGCACCAGATCGGCGGCCCGTCCGTCCACCAGCGAGGCGTACCAGCGGCCGGCGCCCTCAGGGCTCGTCGTCTGCTCGAACACCGCCGCCATCACCTCGGGGTCGGCCACCTCCTGGGTCAGCGGAAGATGATGCCTGCGCATGCCATAGTCGGCCGCCAGACCCGGGCCCGTGGCCCGCAGCTCCTGGTCCGAGCGCAGGTCGATGATCCTCCGCAGACCAGTGGCGGTCAGCTCTGCCAGCTGGTCCGCCGAGGCGAGGGCGACGTCGTCAGCGCGCCACAGCCGCGCCGGACGCAGTCTCCCTCCGCGGACGGGCAGCCCCCCGAGGTCCCGCAGGTTCTCGAGCCGGGACAGCCGCAGACGGGGCCGGGAGCCCGACTGCGCGGGTGAGGACTCAGGCATGGGCCTGCACCTGCTGGAACAGCTCCGGCTGGCTGCGGTCGAAGACCCGTGCGCCCAGGAGGAGTCCCGCCCCCAGGATGCCAGCTCCCTTGAGCACGGCGACCGTCGCCGTCACCGCGCCCACCCAGCCGATGCCGGTGAACGTCCAGACGATCCAGCCCACCAGCTCCGGGACCATGAGCAGTCCGATGGCCGCCATGGAGAGGAGCTGGATCACCATGACCCGCCCCAGCGCGCCCTGCGGCTGTTTGAACGGGCTGTCCCCCGGCTTGGGCACCGGGTAGGTGAAGCGCGCCGAGACCAGGGAGGAGACGCCCACAGCGGTCAGCAGCATCCCGACGCTGACCGTCGTCGTCAGCACCATCGGCATCAGCCACCGGCGATCCAGGAAGGGACCATCGCGGCGAGCAGCGTCGCCGGAAGGGCGAAGGTCAGCAGGGCGACAGCCCGACCCGCGCGATCGTCGACGCCGCGGATCCCGGCGGTCACATGCAGGCTGAAGGCCGTGTGGTCATAGGAGACGTCCGCGGAGATCGCATAGCCGAGGGTGAAGGCGAGGAACGGTCCAAGGCCGTAGAGGAAGACCGTCTGGCCGGTCTGCAGATGCAGGAAGATCGCCAGGATCACCAGCCCGGGGACCACCACCAGCGATCCCCCATACCGCGGGTCCTTGAGCCAGTACGTCAGCGACCGGGCCGCGACTGCGCCCCACGGGCGGTCGGGGAAGATCGTGAAGAGACCCAGCCTGCCCTGCTGAGCGGATCGTCGTCGTGTCTTCGGTGCCGGCGGTCGTTCGGTGAGCGTGACGAGACCGGCCCGGACCACCAGCAGGGCCGCCGCGATCGTTGCAGCGAGCACCAACAGGTGCAGCGCGAGGGCTCCCCAGCGACCGGCGGCGACGTCCCCGGGCAGCGCCGCCCCCGCGCCGAGCGGGGTGTAGGACACCACGCCGGCGATCGTCGGCATCGCCTCGGCGAGACCTCCGGCGGTGTTCTGCACCATGGTGATCGCCGGCCAGATGAGCATGGCGAGCCCCAGGCCCAGGATCGCCATGAGGTCCCGGAACCGGCGCCCGTCGAGCCAGGCGCTGGCCGCCGTCACCGCGGCCTGGCTGACCAGGGAGAACGTCAGCAGCAGCACGGGCGCGCTGACGAACGCGACGACCAGCGCGGCAGGCTCCGCCCGCCAGTAGAGGATGTAGCCGATCAGCCACAGCAGCGTCAGGACCGACCCGATCGAGACCAGCCCGCACAGCAGCAGACCCACCACCAGGGTGCGCCGCGGCAGCCCGTAGGTCACCAGCTGCTTCGGATCCATCACCGTGTCTCCGCCGGTCAGGAAGAGCGGGACCAGCAGCCAGAGGAGCATCACGCCCGCACCGAGCAGCACCGAGTACGTCTGGCGCAGCTCCGGCTCCAGGCCCACCAGAGGTGACCCGCCGGCCACCATCCCGGCGACGACCAGTCCCGTGATGCCCACCCCGTAGAGCAGGGCGAAGAGGGTGCCGACCACCTGCCAGGCGGATCGCTTGAAGCTGTTGGCGGACAGCGTGAGCTTGAGCCGGATCAGAGTCGCAACCATGACAGCTCCTGTTCGCCGCCTTCGAGCCCGACGAGCTCCACGAAGCGGCTCTCCAGGTCCTGGCCGTCGCGGACCTGCTCGACCGTGCCGGAGGCCAGGAGCCGTCCCTCGGTGATGACGCCCACATGCGTGCACATGCGCTCGACCAGGTCCATCACGTGGCTGGAGAGGATCACGGTGCCGCCGGAGGCCACATAGCTGTCGAGCAGCCCGCGAATGGTGCGGGCCGAGACCGGGTCGACCGCTTCGAACGGTTCGTCGAGCACCAGAAGCTCCGGGGCGTGGATCATCGCGGAGGCCAGGGCGATCTTCTTGGTCATGCCTGCCGAGTAGTCGGCGACCAGCGTGTCCGCGGCGTCGGCGAGGCCCAGCACGCGCAGCAGGTCAGCGGAGCGCTGAGCCACGGTCTCCCGATCCATGCCGCGCAGCAGCCCCGCATAGGTCACCAGCTGCTCACCGGTGAGCCGATTGAACAGCACGACGCCGTCGGCCAGCACGCCCATGCGCCTCTTGGCCGCCAGAGGCCGCTCCCAGACGTCGATGCCGCCGACCTCCGCCGCGCCCTGGTCCGGGCGCAGCAGCCCGGTCGCCATGGAGAGCGACGTCGTTTTGCCGGCGCCGTTGGGACCCACGAAGCCGTAGAAGGATCCGCGGGGGACCTCCAGGTCCAGGCCGGCCACCGCGAGCTTCTCGCCGAAACGCTTGGTGAGGCCTCGCAGCCGCAGGGCCGCGACGCCGGCATCCTGGCGGGGCGAGCCGGCCGGAGCGGGGAACGGTGTCTCAGCGATGTCTGCCATGGGCCACAGGCTACTGGCCCGATCGGATGTCGAGCATCCACCCTCGGGATGATCCAGGAGGTCGGTGTCCGCCGGCGACGGGCTCAGAAGAGAGCGCGGGCGAGCTGCTGGCGGGACCTGTTCACCCGCGGATCGGTGTCTCCGACGATCGAGTAGAGCTCGACCAGATGCGCTCGGGCCTTCTCTCGGTCATCACCGGTGTGCGCCCGGATGAAGCCGATGAGCCGTGCGAAGGCGTCCTCCACATGGCCGCCCAGGACGTCCACGTCGGCCACGGCGATCTGCGCGTCGACGTCGTCGGGGTTCTCGGCGGCCCCAGTGCGCGTCTGCTGCACGTCCAGGTCCTGGGTGCGCCGCATGAGCTTCACCTGGGCCAGTCCCAGCGAAGCCTGGGAGTCATCGGGCTTCTCCCGCAGCGCCTTCTCATAGGCGGCCACAGCGGCCTCGAGGTCCCCACGCTCCAGGGCGTCGTGCGCCTCCTGATGCAGGGGCGGCAGCTCGGGCCCCTCGCCGGCAGTTCCCGCACGGCGGCTCTGCGGGGGCAGCTTCTGTGTCATGCCGTTCTGGGTGGCCAGCTGGACCATCTGGGTCACGACCTCGCCGAGCTGATCCGCCGGCACGGTGGAGTCGAACTCTCCCACCGGGCGTCCGCCGATGAAGGCGGTGGCCACCGGGATCTGGTCTGCACCCTGGGCCTGGGCGAGCTCAGGGCTGGTCGAGGCGTCCACCTCGGCCAGCAGCACGCGGCCCTGCTGAGCATCCACATGGTCGGCGAGCGTCGTGCGCATCGTCGCCGAGGCCTCGTCCGCACCATGGATGAGGACGAGGACCGGGGCCTGTGCGGAGAGCTGGACGATCTGCTGCAGCTGCTCGGGCCGGATCGGCACGACCCAGCTGTCGGCGCCGGCCGCGTGCTCGCCGCCGGGCTGGCCGGGATCGGGCTGCGGTCCGCCGCCGCCCAGCTGGGAGAGGTCGACGGCGCCGCGCGTGTTCACCGACGCGTGCGCCTCGGTCTGGGATTCGGGTCCTGGCTGGGTCACAGCGCTCACTCCTCCATCAGTGCTGCTCATCGGTTGCTGCTCCTCATGACCGGAGCCCGGCCGTGCGCGGGCCCGCGGCCGCCTCAGTCGAGGATGTGCACGTCATTCACGATATCGTGCACGCCCAGCAGGACGACCGGGTCCTCGTCCTCGGCGGGGATGTGGAGGATCATCGATTCCCGGCTGACGACGTCGGCGTCGGCGGTGGTGGAGCTCGTGCCGGCGAGCTCGGCGAGCGTCTCGTCCTCGAAGATGATCTGGTCCCCCGGCTCGTGCGGGCGCAGCTGCATCGTCGAGTCGAAGGACCCGACGGCCAGCACGGAGCCGTCCGGGAGCCGGAGAGCCGTGGTGCCCTCCTCGGCCAGGGGCCGGGTGTAGGAGATGTCGATGTCTGCCGCGGACTCCTGCACCTCTTCCTGGTAGGACTGCAGGTCTTCGATGTAGGGGTTGTCCTCGACGTGCATGCCGAAGTAGTAGTCCCGGTTGTTCAGGAACACCGCCGTGCGCACCATGGCGAAGTCGGGGGCGAACCGCGCCACCTCCGCATCGGGGTCCACCGGCACCACACCGCCCTCCTCAGCGGAGATCGCCGGGAACTCCGTGCCGGGCATCATCATCACCGCCTGGGTCAGGCGGTAGTTGTCCCGCGCGGACTCCTGTTCGATGACCAGCACCTGCGGGATCTCCGAATCCTCGTGCCGGGTGATCACGACTGCCTGACGCGGGAACTCACCGGAGGAGGTCACGGCGGCGGCCAGCACCTCGGAGCCGACGGGCTCCGACGCTGAGCCGTCAGCGATCTCCTGGTTCCGGTAGGTCAGCTCACGGACTTCGAAGGCATTGCCCGCCACGCGCTCCTGCAGGACGTCGACGTCCTGCTCCTCGTCGCCGGCCTCGACCACCTCCGCGATGTCGTCGACGATGCGCTGCAGCTGACTCTCGAGCAGCACGGAGTACTCCCCGGCCTCCGGCAGGTCGCCGGCCTCTCCGGTGCCGGAGGTGCCGCCCTCCTCGGCGCCCTCCTCGGCGCCCTCCTCGGCGTCCTCATCGGCAGCCTCGCCGTCGTCAGCGCCGTCAGAGTCGTCAGCGTCCTCAGCGTCCTCAGCGTCCTCAGCGTCAGCGGCCGCATCCTCTGCGGCCTCGTCCTCCGCCTGCTCCTCCTCCGGCGCGGCCTGCAGATCAGCGGCGATGTCGACCCCCGACACCGCCGGGACGGCGACGGCGGCCAGCAGGGCGACCGACGAGCTGCGCCACCAGAAGGATCGCCGGCGGGGCTCCGGGGACTCAGCGGTGGGCTCGGTCACCTGGACCTCCTCGTCGTCCTCATCGCCCTCAGGGTGCGCGTCGGCTGGTTCGTCGGTCTCGGTCTCCGAAGGCTCGTCGGCAGACGTGGCGCCTTCAGCGTCGGCACCCTCGTCCGCTTCCCGGGGCGAAGGATCGACCTCGGCGTCCGCCAGGGCGGGATCGGTCTCTGCGGCGGTGTCTGCGGCGGTCTCTGCGGCGGTGTCTGCGGCCTCGTCGTCGGCGACGTCGGAGGAGGGCGCCTCCACGGCCGGCACCACGGTGGTGGGCTCCTCGGCCCCGGGTTCATCAACGCCGGGCTCATCAACGCCGGGCTCATCGGCCTCGGGCTCATCGACCTCAGTGGCTTCGCCCTCGGACGCGTTGCCCTCGGGAGCTGAGCCCTCGGGTGCCGTGTCTTCGGGCGCCGTGCCCTCGGGCGCCTCGTCATCGAGCGCCTCCGCAGAGGCCGTCGTCTCGGTCTCGGCGGCGGAATCGGTGCCCGCCGCGACAGGCACGTCGTCGTCGGCCACGACTTCCCCGTCATAGGCGGCGGCGAGCACATCCCGCTCCTTCCGCCGAGCCGCCAACGCCCGGTAGAACAGCACCAGCGCCAGAAGGATCAGCAGTCCGCCGACGATGATCAGGGCGATCCCCACGTGCTGTCCACGGGCTGCTCGACCTCCACGGCGACGGCCGACGGGGCGGGCTCCTCGCCGTCACGGAAGATCATCAGTGCCCAGTCGCCGCTGTCATCCGGGGCCACCCAGCGGTAGACCAGCGGCCCCTCAGCGGTCTCGGTGGCCACCCACAGGTCCGAATCGGAGGGGTCCGGCACCTCGGACTCACCCGCGACGTGCTCCGCCACGACCTGCGCGTCCTGCTCGGGAGACGGCTCGTCGACGCCTGAGATCTGCACATGGGCGGCGTCGTCCACCCACGCCTCGATGTCGTCCAGACGTGCCAGGGCGATCGTGTACTCCCCCTCGGCCTCGAGGGTGAACTCCTCGCGGCCGTCGTCCAGGTCGACGATCCCGTCGGTGATCACGGTCAGCGGGGCGTCCTCGAGCTCAGGAGAGTGCGCCGTCACGGTCTCCTGAGGCGCCCAGACGGTCAGCTGGCCGATGCCGATCGCCAGAGCGGCCAGTCCGAGCAGGAAGGCGAGGAGCGAAGACAGGAAGCGCACAGGCGGAGTGTCCTTTGAGGCGGGGGCACGATGACGGGCAGGCCGACGACAGACGGCCCGACTCTCTAGATTAGCCCACGATAACGATACGGTCACGCCGCGAGGCGTCACGCACCGACCGGCATTCCGGATCGTCCTCCGCCTGCCCCGGGCGACCCGGCGTCCCCTGACTCACCCCCGATCCGGCCCCGCCAGCCTCATGTGGAGCGTCTCCAGCCTCACGCGCAGATCATCAGGTCGCCGCTAGGGTGGTCATGTGAGCTTCCTGCAGCGCCGCCTGAGACGGCTGGCCTCCCGTGGTCGAGGCCGTGGAGTGTCCGATCCGCGCCGCAGCATGCCGGGTCCCCAGGACGCGGGCCCCACCGAGGGAGGAGCTCCGTCCGCGTCAGAGCCAGCGCCCCGTCGTCGACGGTTCTCCGGTCTGCGCCGGGCCCTGCAGCCCATCATCGTCGACCCCGACGAGCCGGTCCTCCGCTATGACGCCTACGGGCTTCCGCCCGAATCCGGCCCGGAGACGAGACCGCCCCAGGACCCGCAGGAGCCCAGGACGGACGAGGCCGCGGCCGACGTCGGCGGCCGGGCCCACATCCGCCGCAGGGGACCAGGAGGGCGCGTCCCGCGAGACGGCACACTTCCAGGAGCCGACGCCGTCCCGTACGCTGCAGCAGGTCACCCAGATCACCCGACCGGTGTACACGGGCTTCATGTTCACCGTCGGCGTCGGCCTGGCGCTGCTGATCTTCTACATCGGCCAGACCAACACGCAGCTGCTGATCTGGATCGGTGCCGCGCTGTTCATCGCCCTCGGTCTCGACCCCGTCGTCCGGGCGCTCGAGCGGTTGGGCCTGCCCCGGCCCGCCGGCGTGCTGGCCACCATGCTGGCCTTCGTCACGACCGTGTCCACCTTCATCGCCTGGCTCGCCCCAGCCGTCACGCAGCAGATGTCGAACTTCGTGACGTCGATCCCGCAGATCGTCTACGACATCTCCCGTTCCCCCTGGTTCCGACGGCTCGACGAGGACTTCCAGGTCCAGGACATCATCGACAACGAGGTTGCCCGCTTCGTCGCCGATCCGTCGAACATCACCAACGCGCTGGGCGGCCTCTTCGGCGTCGGGGCCGCCGTGCTCACCACCGGCTTCGGGATGCTCGTGGTGGCGGTGCTCGCGCTCTACTTCCTCGCCTCCCTGCCCACGATGAAGGCCTGGGGCTACCGGCTGGTCCCCCGCTCCCGACGGCCCAGGATCCAGCATCTGGGCGATCGCATCCTCAACGGGGTCGGCTACTACGTCATCGGTCAGGCCTGTGTGGCCTTCCTCAACGGGGTGGTCGCCTACATCGCGATCACCATCGCCGGCGTGCCCTTCGGGGCGCTGTTCGCCGTCGTCGTCGGGGTGCTGGCCTTCATCCCGCTGGTCGGTCCGGTCACCGGCGGCTCTCTGGTGACGCTCATGGCGCTCACCGTCGACTGGCAGACCGCCGTGACGTTCGCGGCCATCTACTTCGTCTATCTGCAGATCGAGGCCTATCTGGTGTCCCCGCGCATCATGGCTCGCGCCGTGAGGATCCCCGCCGCGGTGGCCGTGATCTCTGTCATCGCGGGTGGCACGCTGCTGGGCGTCCTCGGAGCGCTCATGGCCATTCCGACGGCGGCCGCCCTCATGCTTCTCATCCGGGAAGTGCTCATCACGCACCAGGACAGTCGCTGAACCCTCGCGCCGGGTCCGACCGTCGACCTCAGCCGATGCGCCAGCAGTGGCTGTGCCAGTGGCGACGCTCCGCGGCGGCACGCTCGTCGCCGAAGATCGAGTCCGCCCGCCAGGCCACCACATGGGGAGTTCCCGGTTCGATGCGATGGTGGCATCCGGGGCAGACATAGGACTTCGTCGCTCCGGCCGCGGTGATGCGGCGGACGTGATATTCGCCGTCCCGCTTGGCGACTCGGCCTGCGGCGAAGCCTCCCGGCGAGAGCAGGCTCTCGTCCAGAGGGCGGGGCTCCTGCTGCCATTTGGAGGGTCCCCGCCGGCCGCCGCGCCGTGAACCCCGAGACCCCTTGCCCATAGCTCCCATTCTTCCAGAGGCTCAGCAGGTCTCGAGCATCGGGGACCTCATCGGACGGGCGGCCTGGCCGTTCCGGCCCCGGCGAGGCGACGGATGCGTGATCGCCGCATGGCGCAGTGCGCGACGCAGGCGGGGAGACGGTAGGATCGACCACCGTGCGATTGGTGATTGCGACCTGCTCCGTGACGTACTCCGGACGACTCAACGCCCACCTGGCCCAGGCGACGCGCCTGCTGATGGTCAAGGCCGACGGGGCGGTGCTGGTGCACTCCGATGGCGGCTCCTACAAGCCGCTGAACTGGATGTCCCCGCCGGCCACCCTGCGGGTCTCCGCGCCCGACGCCGAGGAGGCCGAGGCCGGCATCACCGAGATATGGACCGTGAAGGCGGACAAGAGCGACGACACCTTGCGCATCTCCCTCTCCGAGATCCACCACGACTCCAGTCATGACCTCGGTACGGACCCCGGCCTGGTGAAGGACGGCGTCGAGTCCGATCTGCAGCGCCTGCTCTCCGAACAGATCGATCGGCTCGGAGAAGGACACCGCCTCATCCGACGGGAGTACCCCACACCGATCGGCCCGGTGGACATCCTGGCCAAGGGACCTGACGGCACGGTCGCCGTGGAGCTGAAGCGCCGCGGCGACATCGACGGCGTGGAGCAGCTCACCCGCTATCTGGACCTGCTGAACCGGGACCCGCTGCTCGCACCGGTCGAAGGCGTCTTCGCCGCGCAGCAGATCAAGCCCCAGGCCCGCACCCTGGCAGAGGACCGTGGTATCCGCTGCGTGGTGCTGGACTACGACGAGATGCGCGGCCTCGACGACGCGGAGTCCCGCCTCTTCTGACCACGCCGGCCCCCGGACAGGACCCCGTGCCCCCGCGCTTCTCCAGACACGCCGAAGGCCGCGGCCGAGTCCCTGACGGGGACCTCGACGGCGGCCTCAGCTGTGTGAAGTGAGAGTGCCGGTCAGTCGGTGACCAGCTGGGCGTCGTCGGCGACGATCGTCACCCGGTCGGAGTCGACCGAGAAGAAGCCGCCGCTGACGTTCGCCCGGACCGGAGACCCGTCCACGGGCTCGATGAGCAGCTCACCGGAGGCCAGCAGTGCGAGCACCGGGGTGTGACCGGGCAGGATGCCCATGTCGCCCTCGATGGTGCGGCCCCGGACCGCCTTCGCGGGCCCGGACCACACCGCGTGGTCCTGAGAGACCACCTGGACGTCGAGTTCAGCCATGATCTGTTCCTTCCCTGCCTGAGTCGACAGACTCAGGAGTTCTTCTGGATCTCGGCGTACTTCTGCTCGACGTCGTCCAGGCCGCCGACGTTGTAGAACGCCTGCTCCGGGATGTGGTCGAGGTCGCCGTTGCAGATCGCGTTGAAGCCCTCGATGGTGTCCTTGATCGGCACCGTCGACCCCTCCACACCGGTGAACTGCACCGCGGTGTAGGTGTTCTGGGACAGGAACTGCTCGATGCGGCGGGCACGCGAGACGACGATCTTGTCCTCTTCGGAGAGCTCGTCGACACCGAGGATCGCGATGATGTCCTGCAGCTCCTTGTTCTTCTGCAGGATCTGCTTCACACGCGTCGCGGTGTCATAGTGCTCCCGGCCGATGTACTGCGGGTCCAGGATGCGGGAGGTCGACGTCAGCGGGTCCACCGCCGGGTACAGACCACGCGAGGCGATCGCACGCGAGAGCTCGGTGGTCGCGTCCAGGTGGGCGAACACGTTCGCCGGCGCCGGGTCGGTGTAGTCGTCGGCGGGGACGTAGACGGCCTGCATCGAGGTGATGGAGTGGCCGCGGGTCGAGGTGATGCGCTCCTGGAGCACACCCATTTCGTCGGCCAGGTTCGGCTGGTAGCCCACGGCGGAGGGCATGCGGCCCAGCAGGGTGGAGACCTCCATGCCGGCCTGGGAGAAGCGGAAGATGTTGTCGATGAAGAGCAGCACGTCCTGGTTCTTCACGTCACGGAAGTACTCCGCCATCGTCAGCGCCGACAGGGCCACGCGCAGACGCGTGCCCGGCGGCTCGTCCATCTGGCCGAACACCAGGGCGGTGTCCTTGAGCACTCCGGCCTCTTCCATCTCCACCCAGAGGTCGTTGCCCTCACGGGTGCGCTCGCCGACGCCGGCGAACACGGAGGTGCCGCCGAAGTTGCGGGCCACACGGGTGATCATCTCCTGGATGAGGACCGTCTTGCCCACGCCGGCACCGCCGAAGAGGCCGATCTTGCCGCCCTGGATGTAGGGGGTCAGCAGGTCGATCACCTTGATGCCGGTCTCCAGCATCTCGGTGGAGCCTTCCAGCGCCGCGAAGTTCGGGGCCTGGCGGTGGATCGGCCAGCGGTCCTCCACCTCGAGCTCGGAGGTCGGCATGTCCAGGGTCTCCCCCAGGACGTTGAAGATGTGGCCCTTGACGGAATCGCCGACCGGCACGGAGATCGCGGCGCCGGTGTCCTGCACCGGGAGGCCGCGGACCAGGCCGTCAGCACCCTGCATGGAGATGGCGCGCACGAGGTTGTCCCCGAGGTGCTGGGCGGTCTCGAAGGTGATCTTCTTCGTCTCGCCGCCGAGGGTCACCTCGGTGGTCAGCGCGTTGTAGATCTCCGGCATGCCGTCCGCCGGGAACTCGATGTCGACGACCGGGCCGATGACCCGGGCGATACGACCGATCGCACCCGACGGAACGGCCACGGCGGACTGTTCTGCAGTACTGGCAGTCATCTCTCTCACTTCACTTGATGTTGGATGATGTCAAAGCGGTCTGTTCAGGAGGCCGTCGCGGCCGTCCCGTGGCGGTCAGCTCGCGGACAGAGCGTCGGCACCGGCGATGAGCTCGGTGAGCTCCTGGGTGATCTCGGCCTGGCGGGCATTGTTGCGCAGCAGCGTGTACTTGCGGATCAGCTCGTCGGCGTTGTCCGCAGCGGACTTCATCGCCCGCTGACGGGCCGCCAGCTCGGAGGCCGCGGCCTCGAGCATGGCCGAGTAGATGCGCGATTCGACGTAACGCGGCAGCAGGGCGTCCAGCACCTCGGCCGGGTTCGGCTCGAACTCGTAGAGCGGCAGCATCTCGTCCTCGGACTCGACCTCCTTCTCCACGACGGCCAGCGGCAGCATGCGGTGGACCACCGGCTCCTGGCTGATCATCGACTTGAACTCGGTGTAGACCAGGTACAGCTCGTCGACCCCGCCGTCGGCGGAGTCCTGGACGAACCGTTCGATCAGCGCGTCGCCGATCTCCCGGGCCGTCTCCACGGACGGAGAGTCAGTTCCGCCGGTCCAGACCTGGTCGTACTCCCGCTCACGGAAGTCGTAGTACGCCTGAGCCTTGCGGCCGTAGAGGTACGGACGCACCTCCTTGCCCTCCTCACGGAGGTAGGCGACGAGCGACTCCGCGCGCTTGAGCACATTGGTGGAGTAGCGCCGGCGAGGCCGCGGTCAGAGGTCATGATGAGCACGGCCGCGCGGGTCGGGTTCTCCGACTTCTGCGTGAGCACGTGCTCGATGTCGTCCTGCGAGGCCACGGCCGAGACTGCTCGGGTGATGGCCTCCGAATACGGCAGCGAGGCCTGCACACGCTGGCGGGCCTTGCCGATCCGCGAGGTCGCGATCAGCTCCATCGCCTTGAAGATCTTCTTCATCGACGACGTCGATGCGATCTTCTGACGGTAGACCCGGATCTGGGCTCCCATGCTTGTCCTTCCCTGAAGTGGTCGGCTCCAGCGCCGACGTCGCTGAGCGGTGGGTCGTTGTCGGGCCCGGAGGCTCGGCGACGTCGGCGGCTGGGGTCGGAGTCAGCTCGACTCAGCGGTCCTGAGCGACGATCTCTTCCTGAGCGATATCGTCCGCGGACAGCGCCTCGGCCTGCTCGTTGCCGACGATCGACTGCGGCCCCTCCGCGTGGAAAGAACGCTTGAAGTCGACGATCGCCTCTTCCAGCGCGGCGACGGTGTCGTCCTCGAGCTTGCCGGAGGCCGCGATGTTGGTCAGCACGGAGGTCTTGCGGCGCAGGTGCTCGATCCAGTCCTGCTCGAAGCGCCCGACGTCGTTGATCTCGACGTCGTCCAGGTGGCCCTTCGAACCGGCCCAGATGGAGACGACCTGCTCCTCGACCGGGTACGGGGTGTACTGCGGCTGCTTGAGCAGCTCCATCTGACGCTCACCGCGGACCAGTTGCTGACGCGTGGCCGGGTCCAGGTCCGAGGCGAACATCGCGAAGGCCTGCATGTCGCGGTACTGGGCCAGGTCCAGCTTCAGCGTGCCGGCCACCTTCTTCATCGCCTTGACCTGCGCGGCACCACCGACGCGGGACACCGAGATGCCGACGTCGACCGCGGGGCGCTGGTTGGCGTTGAAGAGGTCCGACTGCAGGAAGATCTGACCGTCGGTGATGGAGATGACGTTGGTCGGGATGTAGGCGGAGACGTCGTTCGCCTTGGTCTCGACGATCGGCAGGCCCGTCATGGAGCCCGCGCCCATCTCGTCGGAGAGCTTGGCGCAGCGCTCCAGCAGGCGGGAGTGCAGGTAGAACACGTCGCCCGGGAAAGCCTCGCGTCCCGGCGGGCGGCGCAGCAGCAGCGAGACAGCACGGTAGGCCTCGGCCTGCTTGGAGAGGTCGTCGAAGACGATGAGCACGTGCTTGCCGCCGTACATCCAGTGCTGGCCGATGGCCGAGCCGGCGAAGGGCGCCAGATACTTGAAGCCCGCCGGGTCCGAGGCCGGGGAGGCCACGATGGTGGTGTACTCCAGAGCGCCCTGCTCCTCAAGGGTCTGGCGCACCGCCGCAATGGTCGAGGCCTTCTGTCCGACGGCCACGTAGATGCAACGCACCTGCTTGTCGACGTCGCCGGACTCCCAGTTGGCCTTCTGGTTCAGGATCGCGTCGATCGCGATGGCCGTCTTGCCCGTCTGGCGGTCGCCGATGATCAGCTGACGCTGGCCGCGGCCGATCGGGATCATGGCGTCGATGCCCTTGATGCCGGTCTGCAGCGGCTCATGCACCGACTTGCGCTGCACCACCGACGGCGCCTGGAGCTCCAGGGCACGGCGGCCTTCGGGCTCGATGGCGCCGAGGTCGTCGATCGGCTGGCCCAGCGGGTCGACGACGCGACCCAGGAAGTTGTCGCCCACCGGCACCGAGAGGACCTCGCCGGTGCGGTGCACCTCCTGACCCTCCTCGATCCCGGAGAACTCGCCGAGGATGACGACACCGATCTCACGGGTGTCCAGGTTCTGGGCCAGGCCCAGGGTCCCGTCCTCGAAGCGGAGAAGTTCGTTCGCCATGGTCGAGGGAAGTCCCTCGACGCGGGCGATGCCGTCGGCCGCCGAGATCACCCGTCCGACCTCGACGCGCTCGGTGCGCCCCGGGTCGTAGGACGCTGCGAACTCGTTCAAAGCATTGCGGACGTCGTCGGCGTTGATGGTCAAGTCGGCCATCTGCAGTCCCTGCTCTCCTGTGTCGTGGCCGCAGCTGCGGCCGTCTGGTTCAAAGATTCACGTGTATGTCAGCGCCATCAGCGCTGGATGTCAACGGCGCTGCGAGACGCGTGCGCTGCTCCGGGTCGCCCGGATCAGCCGGCGAGCCTCCGGTGGAGGTCGTTGAGTCGGGTGGCGACCGTGGAGTCCACCACCTCGTCACCGACCTGCACCCGGATCCCACCGACAACGGAGGGGTCGACGACGACGTCGAGCCTGAGCTCTCGGCCGAAGTACCGGTCGAGGCTGGCGCTCAGACGCTGCCGGTGGGCGGCGTCGAGCTCCTTGGCGACGGTGACCTGGGCGATCCAACGCTGCTGACGTGCCGCGATGCGCTCGGCGAAACGCTCGACGAGCGCCTCCGGCCGGAGTCCGCGAGGAGTCGAGACCGCGCGGTCGATGAGCAGGCGGGCCTCGGCGCCGGCCTCCGGTGAGAGGCGCGCCGCCAGCTTCTGCTTCGACTCGGCCGGAGCCTGGCTGTCCGTCAGCGCCCGCTGGACCTCGTGGGAGGACAGCACCGCCCGGCGGAACGCCAGCAGCTCCGACTCCAGCGACTCGAGGCCCCGCAGCCCGTCCTTCTCGGCCTGCGCGGCCACGACGGCCACCGCCAGGCGCTCCACCGCGTCGCCGAGGTCACGCTCCCGGCTCCAGCGCTGCGAGGCGATCGCCTCGAGGACCGTCACTGTGGCCGGACGCGCCTTGGCTCCGAAGAGGCCGCGCACGACGCTGCCCGCTCCTGCGCCTCACGGGCAGGGTCGGTCAGGCTGCGGCGCAGACCCGCCGAAGAGTCCAACACGTCGAGCGCGCCGAACAGCTCATCCGCCACGGGAAGTTCGCTGGCCGCGAGAGTCTCCGACAGCTGTTCCTGCAGGGTGGCGAGGGATTCACCGGTCACCGCAGCCATTACTGTGCCGCTCCTGTCCTGTTCGACTGCTCAGCGTCGAGGTCGGCCAGGAAGCGGTCGACCACGCGCTGCGAACGGGCGTCGTCCTCCAGCGCCTCGCCGACGATCCGGCTCGCGAGCTGTGTGGCCAGCGTGCCGACGTCCTGGCGCAGCGTCACCGCGGCCTGCTGGCGCTCGGCGGCGATCTGCTGCTGAGCCTGCTCGGTGATGCGTGCCGCCTCGGCGGCCGCCTTCTCCTTGTGCTCAGCGACGATCTGGGCACCCTCGGCGCGGGCCTCCTCGCGGATGCGACTGGCCTCGGCGCGGGAGTCCGCCAGGTTCTGCTCGTACTCGGCCTTCATCGCCTCGGCCTCGGCCTTGGCCTCCTCGGCCTGGCTCAGGCCGCCCTCGATCGCGTTGCGACGATCCTGGTAGGCCTTCTCGAAGGCCGGAGCGATGAACTTCACCACGACGAACAGCAGCACCAGGAAGCCCAGGATGACGACGAGCGTCTCCCACAGGTTGGGCACCAGAGGGTTGGCGTCCTCGGCGGCTGCCTGGATCAGTGAAGTGCTGATCATGTGTTCACCCATTTTCACTAGTCAGACGGTCTGGAGGGGGCCCAGCGCCGCTGCGCCCCGTTCACGGATTGCCTCTGACCCGCCTCAGAGCACGAAGGCGAAGACGATGGCGAGGACGAAGACCGCCTCTGCCAGGGCGAAGCCGAGGATGGCGATCGGCTGCAGCACGCGCTGCGCCTCGGGCTGGCGGGCCACACCGTTGATGTAGGCGGCGAAGACCAGACCGATGGCGATGGCAGCACCGAGGCCGGCGATGCCCATGCCGAGCATGTTCAGGGATCCATCCATGGAGTTTCTCTCTTTCTGTCTCGATCCCGGTGCGTCTCACCGGGACTGTCTCTGTGTGTCCGCCCGTCCGGCGCAGCCGGTCGGACGTTCGTTCTCTTCGGCGGACGCTCGCGGCGCCCGGTGTGTGAAGTTGTCTGTAGCCTTCCCGGTCGCCTCGGCGCAAGACCGGAGCGCTCGGGAAGGGCCTCCGCTCAGTGGGCGTCGGCCTCGATGGAGCCTTGGATGTAGATGGCGGTCAGCAGCGCGAAGACGAAGGCCTGCAGGACCATCATGATGATCTCGAGGAAGTAGAGCGGAATGGAGCCCAGCAGGATCAGGACGCCGAGGCTGGCATTGCCGATGCCCTCCTGCTGCGCGATGAGGAACTCCGCACCTGAACCGGCGAGCATCACGATGATGTGGCCGGCGAGCATGACGGCCATGATTCGCAGCGAATGCGTCAGCGGGCGGATGAGGAAGTTGGAGAGGAACTCGATCGGGATGAGCAGCGGAAGCAGCCACTTCGGCACGCCCGAGGGCACCGTCATCAGCTTGAGGAAGCGGCCTCCGTGGAGCTTGAAGCCCATGAAGATCCAGGTGACCCAGATGATCGCCGCGATCGCGTAGGCCGACCCCGCGTGGGAGAAGGTCGGCATCTGCAGGAACGGAATGGCTCCGAACAGGTTGTTGAACAGGACGAAGAAGAACACCGTGAACAGGAACGGGACCCAGGGCTTGAAGTGCTTCTCGCCGAGGATGTCCCGTCCGAGGGTGTTCCTCGCGAAGGCATAGCCGCCTTCGGCGACGAACTGCAGTCGTGACGGCACGAGCGCCTGCTTGCGGATGGCGAAGGAGAAGAACCACCAGATGGCCAGCACGGCCAGGACGACCATCAGCATGTTCTTGCCGAAGCCGCTCCCCCATTCCGCCATCCACGGGAAGATCTCGGGGAGGTGGGTCTCACTGATGGTGGGCGGGGCGAAACCACCCTCGTCGTCGGCTGCGAGCGCAAGCGAATGCAACGCTGGTCCTCTCTGCGGTGTCCGTCATCGGGCACAAGGGGCCAGAAGCCCCGGGCATGGATCGAGCCGGAGGGTCTCCGTCTCTACGTCGTTCTAGGCGCAATCGGCGGATTCTCTCCGGTGACAAGCACACAGAGACATCCCTCAACCTCAGAGCAAGGTCAAGCTGTGGAGCGGTGGATGGACAGAATCCATCACCGTGATGCGGCCCTTGGCAAGCTTATCAAAGACCGACGTGACTCACGGCATGCCTCTCACACCGGAGTCCACTGTACTACGCCGTGTAGAAAACTGCTCGTCGATGACGTCAGACGTCAGCCGGAGCCGTTCCTGCCACTCTCCGGGTCGATCGGCGTGCGCAGGCGCAGGAAGGCGGCGATCTCGCCGGACTGCCAGGCGATGACGACGGCGGCCGCGCCCCCACGGTCCACCCCGGCAGCACCCACCCAGGGGCCGTCACCGAGGAGAGGACCACGGCGAGCACCGCCAGCTTCAGGGCGAAGCGAGCATGAAGGCTGTGATGGCCTGGCTGGGCATGACCCGCTCGGCCACGTCGACCAGCACGAGGCTCACCGCCGAGAGGACCAGCACCATCGAACCGCCCAGTGCGGCGCTCATCCCGGCGTCGACGCCGGCCACCGCCAACGCCAGCAGGACGGCGGCCACCGTCATCGCCCCGCCGGTGGTCAGGGCGAGCCACAGCACGCGGCGCCAGCCGGTGGCACGGGGGAAGATCCGCCCGCTCATGCCGAGCCCTCGCGTCGGGAGCGCAGTGCGCGTTCGGCCGCCTGACGATTCAGCCGCCGGGCCCGGCGGCGCAGGGACGGCCACAGCGTCAACGCTGTGGCTCCCCCGAGGGAGACGAACATGCTCAGGCTCACGAACCACCAGGGCAGGAAGCTGAAGGAGACGGCGCCGAAGGCGAAGAGACCGGACCACAGGTACAGCAGCAGCACCGCCTGGGGATGGGAGTAGCCGCCGTCGACCAGCTTGTGGTGCAGATGGCCCCGGTCCGGGCTGAACGGCGAGGCTCCTCGGGCGGTGCGCCGGATCACCGCCAGGGCCAGATCCAGCAGCGGCAGCAGGGTCACCGCCAGAGGCAGCAGCACGGGCATGTAGGCGGGCACGTTCCGGAAGCGCCAGCCTTCGGTGAGCTGGCCGACGTCGGAGGTGACCGCGACCGCACCGGCGGCCATGACCAGCCCCAGCAGCATGGCCCCGGTGTCCCCCATGATGATGCGGGCCGGATGGAAGTTGTGCGGCAGGAAGCCCAGGCATGCGCCGACCATCACCGCCATGAGCAGGGTCACCAGGTTGGAGGCGTCGAAGGCGTTGATCGACAGCGTCAGCAGGTAGCTGTAGATGAAGAAGGCGCTGCCGCCGATCGCAGCCACGCCGGCGGCCAGCCCGTCCAGCCCGTCGATGAAGTTGAAGGCGTTGATGGTCAGCACCACGAGGAACACTGTGAGCGCCGACTGCACGGGGACGTCCCCCACGCCCAGCCAGCCCACGGGCATGACCTCGAGCCGCACGCCGTGCACGACGAGCAGCACGCCGGCACCGATCTGCCCGAGGAGCTTCAAGAACCAGTGGATGTCCCAGGCATCATCCGCCATGCCCACGATGAGGATCAGCACCATAGCGGCGAAGACTCCGCGCACCGGGGTCAGATCCGCGAAGATCCCGCTGAGGTACGGGACCGCTGCGGCCGTCGCCAGGCCCACCACCATGCCGACGAACATCCCTGCCCCGCCCCAGCGGGGCAGGGTCTGACGGTGCATGTCCCGCGCGCGGACAGGGGTGTACACCCCGAGGGTCAGCGCCACGTGGCGGACCAGGGGCGTGATCGCGTAGGTCACCACCGCTGAGATGGTGAGCACGATGAGGAAATAGATCATGGGGCAGTCAGTCGGCCGTTCAGCCCTCGTCCACGGCGTCGCCCGCAGCGTCGCCAGCCACGTCCGACGCCACATCCGGCACGACGGCCTGCAGCTCGGCGAGGCTGATCGCCCCGTCCCGGACCACTCGAGGCGGCTCCACGGTGCAGTCCACGATCGTGGACGGGCTGGTGGTGTCCCGGACGCCGTCGTCGAGATACACGCTGACGGCCTCACCGAGCATCTCGCGGGCCTGGGCGACCTCCGTGGCGGCGGGCAGTCCGGTGCGGTTGGCCGAGGAGACCGCCATCGGGCCGGTCTGGTTCAGCAGCTCCAGGGCGAGGTCGTCGGCAGGCATGCGCAGCGCCACAGTTCCCCGCGTCTCCCCCAGGTCCCAGGCGAGGGACGGCTGGGCCTGCAGGATCAGTGTCAGCGCGCCGGGCCAGAACGCCTCTGCCAGGCTGCGGGCGGCCTCCGGCACCTCATCGGCGAGGGCGTCCATGACCGCCTGTCGCCCGATCAGCACCGGGGGCGGCATCGTCCTGTTGCGGCCCTTGGCCGCCAGCAGGATGCTCACCGCCTGCGGGGAGAAGGCATCCACACCGATCCCATAGACCGTGTCGGTGGGGATGACCACGCACTCTCCGCGCCGCACGGCCTCCGTGGCCGCGGCGATCCCTGCGGAACGGGCATCGAGTTCATGACAGTCGACAATCTGGGTCACGCGCGTCATTCTCCCATGTCTATGGCGTCGAACGGACTCTGGCGAGCAGCTGTGTCCGTGCGCACAGCACTTGTGGCGCGGTCCCGTCCGGTCAGGTCCTGGTGGGTGCGCACCTGGGCGAACCGTGGATCCTCGGCCAACCGCGCCGCGATCGTCGCAGCCTGCACTTCGGCATGCTCCATGATCATCCAGCCGCCGGCGGACAGCAGAGCCGCGGCACTGTCCACCACCGCCCACGGCACCTGCAGGCCGTCGGGGCCCCCGCCGTAGAGGGCCAGCTCCGGATCATGCTCCCGCACCTCCACCTCCGTGGGCACCATCCCCGGCGGGATGTAGGGCGGGTTGGAGACCACGACGTCGAAGGTGGCCTCCCATTCTGCCGGCACCTCGCGCAGGTCCTGCCGATGCAGGGTGACCCCGTGCGGCTCGAGGTTCACCCGCGCCCAGGCCGCCGCCTGCTCGCTGAGCTCCACCGCGTGGACCTCTGCAGCGGGATGCTCGGCCGCGATGGCGGCCGCCAGCGCCCCCGAGCCGGTGCCCAGGTCGATGACCCGGGGCCGGGAGACCCTGACGCACTGCAGACGGTCCAACGCCGCCTGGGCGACCTGTTCGGTCTCCGGACGGGGGATGAAGACGCCAGGGCCGATCCGCAGCTCCAGTCCGCGGAAGGGAGCGAGGCCGGTGAGATGCTGCAGAGGGACCCGCCGGGCGCGTTCGTCCACCAGGGACCGCAGCCGTTCTGCCGTCTCGGGATCCGCCCGACGCCCGGCCAGCGCCAGGGCGGCGGCGCGGCCACGGCTCTCGCCGAGCACATGGGCCAGCAGGATCTCGGCGTCCACTCGGGCAGACGGCACCCCAGCGTCGCGGAGCCGCCCCACGGCGTCCCGCAGGAGGTCCTCCAGGGACACCTGCGTCGGAGAGACCTCGGCGGTCATGCCCCGTGACCCTCCGCCAGTGCGGACAGGCGCTCCTGTTCATCGAGCTGGATGCAGGACTGGACGACGGCCTCGAGGTCGCCGTCCATGACCGCGTCGAGGTTGTACGCCTTATATCCGGTGCGGTGATCGGCGACGCGGTTCTCCGGGTAGTTGTAGGTCCGGATGCGTTCCGACCGGTCCATCGTCCTGACCTGGGACTTCCGCGCCTGCGCGTTCTCGGCGTCGATCTGCTCCTGCTGGTGGGCGAGCAGCCGCGACCGGAGGACCCGCATGGCGGCGTCCTTGTTCTGCAGCTGCGACTTCTCGTTCTGCATCGCCACGACGATTCCCGTGGGCAGATGGGTGATGCGGACCGCCGAGTCGGTGGTGTTGACGCTCTGTCCGCCGGGCCCCGACGACCGATAGACGTCGATCTTGAGATCGTTCTGGTGGATCTCGATCTCTTCGGGCTCGTCCACCTCGGGCAGCACCAGGACCCCGGCGGCCGAGGTGTGGATGCGACCCTGGGACTCGGTCTCGGGGACGCGCTGGACGCGGTGCACCCCGCCCTCGAACTTCAGGTGCGCATAGACCCCCTGGGCCGGGTCGGTCGCACCGGCACGGACGGACATCTGGACGTCCTTGTATCCGCCCAGGTCGGAGGGCGTCGAGGAGATGATCTCGGTCTTCCACCCCTTCGACTCGGCGTAGCGGGTGTACATCCGCAGCAGATCCCCTGCGAAGAGCGCCGCCTCGTCGCCGCCGGCGCCGCCCTTGACCTCGATGATCACGTCTCGGGCGTCGTTCTCGTCTCGTGGGATGAGCATGCGCAGCAGACGGTCCGCCGCGGCGTCGAGCTGGAGGCGCAGCTGCTCCGCCTCCTCCGCGAAGTCCGAGTCCTCCTCCGCCAGCTCCCGGGCGGCGTCGAGGTCCTCGGTGAGTCTGGACCAGCGTCGATGGGCCTCGACGACGCCGTTGAGCCGGGCGTAGCGACGGCCCAGCCGCCGCGCCAGCGCCTGATCGGCGTGCACGTCAGGGTCCGAGAGCCGCGTCTGCAACTCGACATGCTCCGCCAACAGGGTGTCGACGGAGTCGAACATGCGCTTCTCGAGAGAGGGGTCTGGGGCTGCCATGGGGTGAAGGCCTTCTGCTGCGGGTCGACAGGAACGTGGGACATGATGCGACGACGGCGCCGGGAGAGGGCTGCGCGCCCTCTCCCGGCGCCGTCGTTCGACGTCGGGACGCTAGTCCTTCTTGTTCTTGTCCCCCAGCGTGGTCTTGTTGGCCAGCATGAGGAACTCGGCGTTCGAACCGGTCTCCTTGAGCTTGTTGATCAGCAGCTCCAGGCCCTGCTGCTGCTCCAGGCCCGAGAGGACACGGCGCAGCTTCCACATGATCTTGATCTCGTCGGGAGAGAGCAGGTTCTCCTCGCGGCGGGTCGAGGACGCGTTGACGTCCACGGCCGGGAAGATGCGGCGGTCGGCCAGGTACCGCGACAGGCGCAGCTCCATGTTGCCGGTGCCCTTGAACTCCTCGAAGATGACCTCGTCCATCTTGGATCCGGTCTCGACCAAGGCGGTCGCGAGGATCGTGAGGGATCCGCCGTTCTCGATGTTGCGCGCCGCACCGAAGAAGCGCTTCGGCGGGTAGAGGGCGTTGGCGTCCACACCGCCGGAGAGGATCCGGCCGGACGCCGGGGCCGCGGTGTTGTAGGCGCGGCCCAGACGGGTCATCGAATCCAGCAGCACGACGACGTCCTTGCCCAGCTCCACGAGCCGCTTGGCACGCTCGATGGCGAGCTCCGCGACGGTGGTGTGATCGTCGGCCGGACGGTCGAAGGTCGAGGCGATGACCTCGCCGTCGACCGTGCGCTGCATATCGGTGACCTCCTCGGGGCGCTCGTCGACGAGCACCATCATGAGGTGGACCTCAGGGTTGTTCGTCTTGATCGCCTTGGCCAGGGACTGCAGGATCATCGTCTTGCCGGCCTTGGGCGGGGAGACGATGAGGCCGCGCTGGCCCTTGCCGATGGGGGCGATCAGGTCGATCACCCGGGGACCGACCAGCTTCGGGTCGCCCTCCAGGCGCAGCCGCTCCTGCGGGTACAGGGGCACCAGCTTGGTGAAGTCGACGCGGTCGGTGTTCGCCTCCGCGGGACGGCCGTTGACCGCCTCCAGCTTCACCAGCGCGTTGAACTTCTGACGCTTGTTCTGGTTCTCGCCCTCCCGCGGCGCCCGGATGCTGCCGTGCACGGCGTCACCCTTGCGCAGGTTGTACCGCTTGACCTGCGCCAGCGAGACATAGACGTCGTTCTGGCCCGGCAGGTAGCCGGAGGTCCGGATGAACGCGTAGTTGTCCAGGACGTCCAGGATGCCGGCGACCGGCACCAGGACGTCATCCTCGGTGACCTCGGTGTCATCGACCTCCGGGTTGCCCCGTCCGCGGCGACGGTTCCCGCGCTCGTTGCGGTTGCGGTTGCGACGGTTGCGCCGACCGCCGTCGCCATCGCGACCGTCTCGACCATCGCGGCCGTCACGACCGCCGTCGCGACCACCATCGCGGCCGCCGCGCCCTTCGTCCTGGGACTTCTGACCGCCGCGCTGACCGTCCTTCTGGTCGCGCTGACCGTCCTTCTGGCCGTCCCGGCCGCCCTTCTGGCGGTCACGTTGGCCGTCCTGACCGCCCTTCTGGGACTGGTCGTCGCCGCGTCGCCCGCGGCCCTTCTGCTGGTCCTGCTTCTGCTGGTCCTGCGCGTCGGTACCCTGGCCCTTCGCCTGAGCCTTGTCCTGGCCCTTGTCCTGGCCCTTGTCCTGGGACTTCGAGCTGCCGCGGGCATCCGAGTCGGCACGGCCGTTGCGTCCGCCGCGGCCACCCTGCTTCTCAGACTTCTCCGAGCCCTTCTCCGAGCCCTGGGCCGTGTCCTGGCCAGCGCCCTTCTCGGCAGGCTTCTCGGAGCCCTTGCCGGAGCTCTTGTCTGTGTCCTTGCCGGCGTCCTTCTTGGCACGATCCTCCCGGTCGGCGACGGCGCCGCCGCGCTGATGAGCCGAGATCGCCTCGACCAGCGCGGATTTGCGCATCCGCGAGCTGCCCGTGATGCCGAGCTGCTGGGCCAGCGCCTGCAGCTGGGCGAGCTTCAGACCGGCCAGCCCGCCTCCCTTGCCGTCGTCGCCGGAGGCCGGAGCCTGGTCCGGAGCCTGGTCCGCCGTCTTGGGGGCCGCCTTAGGGACCGTGGCCCGACGACGGGTCGTCTTCTTCTCCGCGGGCGCCGATCCCTCGGCCGCTGCGGCGGTGGTCTGTGTCGAGCCGCCGGTCACGGCGGTCTCGGCTCCCTGAGCCTGAGTGGTCTCAGCGGTGGTGTCTGTCACGAAGGATTCCTTCCCCCTCGTCAGGCAGGAGCGGCGCGGAGCGAACCGGGGCAGATCAGCTCTGCTCGGGGCGCGTTCCGACGTCGTCGTCCTGCATCGTGTCTTCAACGGCTCGTCAGATGGCCGTCGGTCTGTTCGTCCTCTTCCGCACGTCCACAGTCGAGAGAGACCCTCTCTGGGATCTTCGGAACGTCATGATGACATCGCGAGACGCGTCCCACTCCGAGCCGAAACCCGGAGTCTGGACATGATGCGCACAGAGAAGAAGGCGACTCGCGCGGAAGAAGTGCGGTGATCGTCTCCAGGACCGGTGATGATGGCCTGGTGACGATGCGGGGCGCCGTGCACGGGAGAGCCGCATGCGACCGATCGTCGCATGGCCTGCTGCCGTGGGGCACACCGCGGTGATCACCGCGGGTACTCCTCCACTGTAGCACCTGCGCGGCTGATCGGCAGGATCGCCGGGGTCCACATGTCGTCCGTCCTGGCGGCATGGTCCGCGATGTGCGACCGGGCCGCGCGCGCCGCAGAGTCCCCGGCCGCCAGCACCAGCACCGAGGGCCCGGCTCCGGAGATCACGGCGGCGTGACCGGCCTCCCGGAGCGAGTCCACCAGGGCCATGGACGGTGCGAAGGCGGCACGCCGCTGCTCCTGGTGCAGACGGTCGCAGGTGGCCGCGAGCAGCAGCTCTGGAGCGGAGGTGAGCGCATGGACCAGCAGTCCGGTGCGGGCGGAGTTCGCCGCGGCATCGGCATGCAGCACGACCTCCGGCAGCACACCCCGGGCCTCGGCGGTCGACTGTTCGACGTCGGGCACGGCCAGGACGGTGCGCAGCTCCTCGTGCGGGATCAGAGGTACGGTGTGGAACCGGTCCCCCTCCTGCCAGGACAGGGCCACTCCTCCGCGCAGGGCGGGCACATAGTTGTCCGGGTGCCCCTCGACGCGGGAGCCGATCTGCAGCTTCTCCTCGTCAGTGAGCCCGTCCGGGAGCAGCTCGTCGGCGATGATGACGGCGGAGGCCACCGCCGCCGCCGAGGAGCCCAGGCCGCGACTGTGCGGAATGTGGTTGTGCGCACGCACCTCGAGGTCGGGCATCCCGACGCCGTGTCGGGCCATGATCCTCTCGATGAGCGAAACGACCAGGTGGGTGGCGTCGCGGGGCAGCGTCGCCGCGCCCTCACCCTCCACACTGACGGTGACCTGCGGGCGGTCCCCGTCCCGGCGCGGAGTCGCGACGACGTCGATGATGTCGTGCAGATCGAGCGCGAGCCCCATGCAGTCATAGCCGGGCCCCAGGTTGGCGGAGGTCGCGGGCACACGCAGGCGGAAGCTGCGCGGCGCCGTCAGCGGCGCCGTCAACGGGGCCGCCGGCGACCCCGGGTGCTGTGCTGACCGTGACTCGCCGGTGAGCGCCTCCTCGGCGCCGAAGCCCTGGCCCAATGTGATGCCCATGTTCTCCTGCTCTGTCAGTCGCGCGTCAGGCCTGCCGCGGTCGTCGCCGGTCGGTTCCCGCGGATCCTGCATTCCGCCGACGCCGCTCACAGGCCCAGCTGGCGAGCCACGGTCTCCACGTCCTGCGGCAGCCTCGTCGGCTCCACGTCGCTGCCGTCGGCGTTCTTCAACGCCCAGTCAGGATCCTTCAGCCCATGCCCGGTCACCGTGATGACCACCGAGAGACCCGAGGGCACCTCACCGGCGGCATGCTTGCGGATCAGCCCGGCGACACCGGCCGCCGAGGCCGGCTCCACGAAGACGCCCTCCTTGGAGGAGAGCCACCGATGGGCGGCGAGGATCTCCTCGTCCGTGACCGACTCGATCACGCCGCCCGACTCCTCGCGGGCGGCTTCGGCCTTCTCCCAGGAGGCCGGGTTGCCGATGCGGATCGCGGTGGCCACAGTGTCCGGCTCGGTGATGGGGTGGCCCGCCACGATCGGCGCAGCGCCGGCCGCCTGGAACCCCCACATGGCGGGCGTGCGCGTGGCCCGAGGGCTCAGCGGCTGGGCGGCCTGGCCCTGATGCGGATTGGTCCAGGTGGCGGCGTACTCCTGATACCCCTTCCAGTACGCCGTGATGTTGCCGGCATTGCCCACGGGCAGAAGGTGCAGGTCAGGAGCGTCACCGAGAGCATCGACGACTTCGAAGGCCCCGGTCTTCTGCCCTTCGATGCGCGCGGGGTTCACGGAGTTCACCAGGAAGACCGGATAGGCCTCGGCAAGCTTGCGGGCGATGTCCAGGCAGCCGTCGAAGTTGCCGTCGATCTGGATCAGCTCGGCGCCGTGGGCCACGGCCTGGCTCAGCTTCCCCATGGCGATCTTGCCGGCGGGGACGAGCACGGCACAGGTCAGACCGGCCTGCGTGGCGTAGGCCGCGGCCGAGGCCGAGGTGTTGCCGGTCGACGCGCAGACCACCGCCTGTGCGCCCTGGGCGACGGCCGCGGTGATCGCCATCGTCATGCCCCGGTCCTTGAAGGACCCGGTGGGGTTCATGCCTTCGACCTTGAGGTGCACGTCGCCGTCGATCAGTTCGGAGAGCGCGGGCGCATGCACCAGCGGAGTGCCGCCCTCCCCCAGGGTGATGATGCGGGTGTCGTCGTCGACCGGAAGCCGGTCGGCGTATTCGCGGATCACTCCGCGCCACTGATGCGCCACAGCGTTGCTCTCCTGTTCCTGCGGTTCTATCGGGTGGGCAGGCGGCCCGCGGTGGGGCGGCCCAGGTGCTACTGCTCGATCTCGACGCGCAGCACCGAGGTGACGGCACGCACGACGTCGAGGGCCTTCAGCGTGGCCACGGTCTGAGCCAGGGACTTCTCCTGGGCGGGGTGCGTGACCACCTGCAGCACAGCGCCGTTGTCCTGCTCGGTGTCGACCTCCCCGTCGACGGAGACGATGCCCGGCTGGCGCATGGCCTCGATGGAGACGTGGTGGTCGGCGAAGACCCGCGCGATCTCCGCGATCACGCCCTCCTCGTCTGCCACCTCCATGTCGATGTAGTACTGGGTCCGGGCCTTCTCGATGGGCAGCGCCGACACGGTCTCGGTCGGCTCGGAGGGCTCCAGGGCCGTGGTGCCGTGACGCAGAAGCCGCGCGGCGGAGACGAGGTCCCCGAGCACGGCAGACGAGGTGGGCACACCGCCGGCGCCCTGGCCGTAGAACATGAGCTCCCCGGCGTTCTCGGCCACGACGAAGACCGCGTTGAACGCCCCCCGCACACTGGCCAGCGGATGGGTGCGTGGCAGCAGAGTCGGGTGGACCCGCAGCACGGCGCCCTCCCCGTCGAAGATCTCGGCGATCGCGAGCAGCTTGATGACGTAGCCGGAGGCGGCGGCGGCCTCGATGTCCGCCGCAGAGACGGCCGTGATGCCCTCACAGTGGACGTCATCGATGGTGAACGGGGCGTGGAAGGCCAGCGTGCCCAGGATCGCGGCCTTGGCGGCGGCGTCATGGCCTTCGACGTCAGCGGTCGGATCGGCTTCGGCGTAGCCCAGTCGCTGAGCCTCGGTGAGCGCATCGTCGAACGCCGCACCGGTGGTGTCCATCTGGTCCAGGATGTAGTTGGTGGTCCCGTTGACGATGCCCATCACCTTGGTGATGCGGTCGCCCGAGAGGGACTCCTGGATGGGACGCAGGATCGGGATGGCCCCGCCCACCGAGGCTTCGAAGTGCAGCGGAGCGCCGGTCTCGGCCGCCACGGCGGAGAGCTCCCCGCCGCGGGTGGCCAGCAGGGCCTTGTTCCCCGTGACGACGGCGGCTCCGCGGCGCAGCGCCCGCTCGATCAGGCTGCCGGCCGGTTCCAGCCCGCCCAGCAGTTCGATGACCAGGTCAGCCTGGTCCACCAGCGACTCAGCGTCGGTGGTGAGCAGCTCCCCGGGGATCCGCCAGTCACGGGGCGCCTCGACGTCGCGCACGGCGACCCCGATCAGCCGGACGGGGGTTCCCACGCGAGCGCTGATGAGCTCTCGCTCCTCCACCAGAGTCCGTGCCACCTGGGCACCGACGTTCCCTGCTCCGAGCAGGCCGATCGTCAGCGGTTCTGCAGCGCTGGCCATGGTCACCCCGTTCTGTGTGCGGTCGTGGTCAGGTCGTCTGGGGCTGCCGTCGCCTCGAGCGCCGAGTCGACCTGCCTGCTGGGCCGATCGGACTCAGTCCTGCGCGGCGAAGCCGGTGTCGCGGCGGAGCATCTGCTCCTCGGTCTCGCGGCGGATGAGCACCCGGGAGGCCCCGTCCTTCACCGCGACCACAGCGGGACGGGCCAGGAGGTTGTAGTTGCTCGAGAGCGAATGACAGTAGGCACCGGTCGCGGGGACCGCGAGGAGGTCGTCCCGCGCCGTCGTCGTCGGCAAGTATACGTCCCGCACGACGATGTCTCCGGATTCGCAGTGTTTGCCCACTATGCGAGACAGCACATGGTTCCCGGTCACCTTCCGACCCGCCAGCACGGCGGAATAGTCGGCGTCGTAGAGCACCCCACGGGCGTTGTCGCTCATCCCGCCGTCCACGGCCACATACCGACGGGACAGCGTCTGGCCGGAAGGCCCGTCCACTTGGACGTCCTTCTGCACGCCCACCCGGTACAGGGTCACCCCGGCAGGACCGACGATCGCCCGGCCCGGCTCGATGGAGATCCGTGGCACCTCGATCCCCTCGCGTCGCAGGCGGTGCGTACCGCACCGGCCAGGGCCTGGGCGATCTGCCGGGGGTGCCGCGGGGAGTCGGCCTCGGTGTAGGCGATGCCATGGCCTCCGCCGAGATCGAGCTCCGGCAGCTCGACCCCGTGCCGGGCCCGCACCCGACCGAGCAGGCCGATGAGCTTGGCGGCTGCCACCTCGAAGCCCTCCGGCTCGAAGATCTGCGAGCCGATGTGGCAGTGCAGTCCGCGCAGCTCGATGTGCTCGGCCGCCAGGGCGTGCTCGACTGCGGACCAGGCCGGCGAGCCGGCGTAGGGGTTCTCCTGGTCGGTGTCGGCGTCGGAGGACGGGGTCAGCGAGAGTCCGAACTTCTGGTCCTCATGCGCGGTGGCGATGTACTCATGGGTCGAGGCGTGCACCCCGGGGGTGAGCCGCAGCATCACCGGGGCGGTGACGCCGGCGGACCTCGCCAGCTGATCGATCCTCGCCAGTTCGTCGAGCGAATCAGCGATGATCCGGCCGATGCCGGCCTTCAGTGCGCGGACGATCTCGGCATCGGACTTGTTGTTGCCGTGCAGGCCGATGCGGGCGGGCTCGACCTCGGCGGCCAGCGCCACGGCGAGCTCACCACCGGAGGCAGTGTCCACGCACAGGCCCTCCTCGGCAGCCCAGCGTGCCGCGTGCGTGCTCAGAAAGGCCTTGCCCGCATAGAACACGTCCACGTCGGTCTCCGGGGCGAACGCCTCGGAGAAGGCCTCGACGAAGGCCCGGGCGCGGCTCCGGAAATCGTCTTCGCTGATCACATACAGCGGCGTCCCGTGCTGTGCCGCCAGCGTCTCGACGTCGACTCCACCGAGGACGAGACGCCCCTGGTCGTCCCGATGAGCGTCAGCCGGGAACAGCTTGTCCTCCAGCGCAGCGCTGTCGGTGAGCGGCCGGAGCCACTCCGGGGCCAGCGGGTGGGGCCCGGCGACTGTCTCGGTCATGGGTCTCACATCCTCTCCGGCGCGGAGACCCCGAGTAGGGCGAGCCCGTTGCGCAGCACCTGCACGGTGGCGTCGTTGAGCCACAACCTCGTGCGGTTGGTGTCTGTGATCTCCTCGCCAGCGCGGGGCACCATGCGGCATGTCGCGTACCAGGAGTGGTACGCCGCGGCCACCGTCTCCAGATGGCGGGCCACACGGTGCGGCTCCCGCATCTCGGCGGCCCGAGCCACCACGGAGGGGAACCGGCCCAAGTGCGCGAGCAGCTCCTCCTCGGTGGCATGGGTCAGCAGGGACGCGTCGAAGCCGTCGCGTCCCACTCCGGCCTCGACCGCGTTGCGGGCCGCCGCACACGCCCTGGCGTGCGCGTACTGGACGTAGAAGACGGGATTGTCATTGGACTTCGAGCGCAGCAGCTCCGGGTCGATGTCGATCGGCGAGTCGGCCGGGTACCGGGCCAGCGTATAGCGCAGGGCGTCAGCGCCGAGCCAGGAGATGAGGTCGGCGAGCTCGATGATGTTGCCCGCGCGCTTGGACAGCTTCGCGCCCTTGACGCTCATCAGCTGACCGATCAGGATCTCGATGTTGCGCTCGGGGTCGTCTCCCGCACAGGCGGCGATGGCCTTCAGCCGGGCCACATACCCGTGGTGGTCTGCGCCGAGGAGGTAGATCTTCTCCTCGAAGCCGCGCTCCCGCTTGGAGAGGTAGTAGGCCGCGTCGGCGGCGAAGTAGGTGGGCTCGCCGTCGGCCTTGAAGAGGACCCGGTCCTTGTCGTCCCCGAAGTCGGTGGTGCGCAGCCAGACCGCGCCGTCACGGTCCTCGATGTGCCCCTGGGCCCTGAGGGTGTCCACCGCGGCCGCGATCCGACCCTCGTCGTGCAGCGACTGCTCGGAGTAGTAGACGTCGAAATGCACGCCGAACTCGGCAAGCGTGTCCTTGATCTGCCCGAGCTGCGCCTGATAGGCGAGCTCCCGGACGACGGGCAGCGCATCCTCCCGCGGCAGGTCGCGGAGGTCGGCGCGCGCGGCCAGCGCCTCCTCGGCGAGCTCCCGGGTGTACTCCCCGGGATAGCCGCCCTCGGGCACGTCCTCGCCGTGGACTCGGGCGAGGACGGAGGAGGCGAAGACGTTCATCTGATTGCCGGCGTCGTTGATGTAGTACTCGCTGGTGACGTCGGCGCCGGAAGCCCGCAGCAGGCGGGCCAGGGCATCGCCCAGGGCGGCCCACCGGGTGTGGCCGAGGTGCAGCGGGCCCGTGGGGTTGGCGGAGACGAACTCCATGTTGATCACGTGCCCGGCCAGCGCCTCGTTGTGGCCGAAACCGCCTCCGGTCTCCACGATGGTGCGGGCCAGCTCTCCGGCCGCGGCGGCGTCGAGGGTGATGTTGATGAACCCGGGACCGGCGATGTCCACCGCCGCCACGCCGTCGGTCTCCCTCAGGCGGGCGGCCAGAAGCTCGGCGAGCTGCCTCGGCGCCATGCCGGCCTTCTTGGCCAGCTGCAGCGCCACCGTGGAGGCCCAGTCGCCGTGCTCCCTGTTCTTGGGTCGCTCGATGATGATCGTCTCAGGGATCTCGATGGCCAGCTCGCCGGCCTCGACGGCCTCGGAGAGCACACGGGTCACTGCTGCGGAGAGTTCTTCGGGAGTCACCCCGACAGTCTACGGCGACGGCGGCCGAGCCAGAAAGCGAGCGCCGGACGGCCACTCCCTCTCATCCCCCTTCTCATCGGATCCCGAGGCGAACACCTCTTGACGGACCCACCCCTACCGCCTAACGTGCAACCTGATGGTTGTATTTCACGACACGGTCGCCCTCGACGCCGAACCACCCTCGTCGGAGGTCGTCGATCGGATCTTCCGCGCCCTGGCGGATGCCACGCGGCGCGACATCATCCGCCGCACACTCATCGAGGAGGAATCCATCTCATCGCTGGCGGAGACCTATGACATGTCCTTCGCCGCCGTCCAGAAGCACGTCAGCACCCTGGTCTCTGCCGGTCTCGTGGACAAGACGGCCCACGGCCGGGAGCGCCGGGTCCGCGCCCGCCCCGACACCATCCGCCACGCCCAGTCCCTGCTGCGGCAGTACGAACAGCTCTGGCGAGACCGGATCGACCGGCTCGACCAGCTGCTCGCCGACGACTGAGCCCGCCTGAAAGGCAGCACCATGCCCATCACCGCAGTCGAGAAGGACCTCGACGCCCTGACGATGACCATCACCGCCGATTTCCCCGTGCCGGTCCGCCGCCTCTGGGATGCCTACGCAGACCCCCGGCAGCTCGAGCGGTTCTGGGGGCCGCGCGAATGGCCCGCCACCTTCACCCGCCATGACATGTTCCCCGGCGGGCGCTCCCACTACGTGATGACCGGTCCCGACGGCGAGAGCGCCGGCGGATGGTGGGAGTTCCTCGACGTAGAGCCCCCGCACGCCTTCGAAGTCCTGGACGGATTCGCCGGCCCTGACGGCCAGCCGGCCCAGGACATGCCCACCACCCGCATGAGATTCACCTTCGAGGAGACGGCCCACGGATCCCGCCTGGTCGTCCGTGCGGTGTTCACCTCCGCCGAGGATCTGGACGAGCTGCTGAGGATGGGCATGGAGGAAGGCACCGTCTCCGCGATGAGCCAGATCGAGGAGGTCCTCGACGATGCGGGCGACCGCACGCCACCTCGGCCCGCCCGCTCCCAGCTGCTCAACGACACCCAGGTGCGCGTCAGCCGGGTGATCTCCGGGTCCCTGGAGGACGTCTCCGAGGCTCACCGTCGCCCGGACCTGTTGCAGCGCTGGCTGCTGGGCCCCGACGGGTGGACCATGCCGGTCTGCGAGGTCGCCGAGGAGCCCGGAGACACCTATCGCTACGAATGGGAGTCGGAGGACGGTCAGCAGCGCTTCGGCTTCACCGGGGAGCTGCTGGAGGCCCAGCCTCCCCATCGGGAGGTGACCTCCGAGCAGATGATCGGCATGGACGGCCCCGGCACGACCAACGAGCTCACCCTGACCCCGGTCGACGGCGGCACACTGCTGAGCCTGGTCATCACCTATCCGGACCGGGAGCTGCGGGACACGGTGCTGGGCACCGGCATGGTGGACGGCATGGAGACCAGCTATGCCCGACTCGAATCTGAGGTGCTCGCCGCCCGCTGACACCCTCCCTCGGTCGGCATCACCGCAGGGTTCACATGCGAGGGGTGCAGCTCGCTCCCGCCCGGGCTCCGGAGCGGACGGCGGGTGCACCCCTCACCCTTGACACAGATGTCCAACGTTGTAACCTCGATCACATTACAACGTTGCATCACCGCCTCGGCGATGCGGCGTCGACGCGATGGCGGCGTCACCGGCTGCGCCGTCGTCGCACCCTGCCCAACCGCTCGACCCCTGAGGAGAACCCCGTGACCATCCGGAGCATCCCCCGGGCCACCGCGGCGACCATGCTCGCCGCGGCCCTGACCCTGACTCTGACGCCCACCGCGTCCTCCGCACCCCACGCTCCGCCGGGCCCGCCGGGCCCGCCGGGCCCAGACCTGCCCGAACCGCCGACGTTCACCGAGGTGGAGGTGCATGATCCCGCGCTGGTCACGGCTGGCGGCGAGCACTGGGTGTTCGGCTCACACTTGGCCGCGGCGAGCACCACCGACTTCGTCGACTGGGAGCAGCAGGCGAACCACGTCACCCCCGAGAACCCGCTGTTCGACGACGTGACCGAGGAGCTCGCTGACGCCCTCGCCTGGGCCGAGACGGACACGCTCTGGGCTCCGGATGTGATCGAGCTGCCGGACGGGCGGTTCGCGATGTACTACAACGCGTGCCGAGGAGATTCGCCACGATCCGCCATGGGGGTGGCGATCGCCGAGCAGGTGGAGGGCCCCTATGTGGATCAGGGCATCATCCTGCGCTCCGGGCACCGCGAGGACGAGGGGCCCAGCGAAGACGGCACCCCGTACGACCCGACCGTCCACCCGAACGTGGTGGACCCTGCCGTCTTCTACGACGAGGACGGCGAGCTCTGGATGGTCTACGGCTCCTATTCCGGCGGCATCTTCGTCCTGGAGCTCGACGAGAGCACCGGCCTGCCGGAGCCGGATCAGGGGTACGGCACGCACCTGATGGGCGGCCATCACAGCCGCATCGAGGCTCCCGACATGATGTACGACCCGGACTCGGGCCACTACTACCTGTTCACCACCTTCGGCGGCCTCGACTCCTTCGGCGGATACAACGTGCGGGTGGCACGCGCCGAGAGCCCCGCCGGCCCGTTCTACGACGCCGCGGGCCACGATATGCGGGAGGTGGCCGCCGACCCTGACCTGCCGATCTTCGACGACGAGAGCATCGAGCCCTACGGCACCAAACTGATGGGCAACTTCCTCTTCCAGCGGGAGCTGGGAGACCCCGGCGAGGGTGACGGGGTCGGCTACGTCTCCCCCGGCCACACCACGCACCATCTGGATCCGGAGACCGGGCGGATGCACTTGATCTTCCACTCCCGATTCCCGGGCCAGGGCGAGCGTCACCAGGTGCGCGTCCATGAGATGCACCTCACTGCCGACGGGTGGCCCGTGGTGGCACCCCATCGCTACGCCGGGGCTGAGGCGCAGAAGGTGCACCGACCCGACGTAGTCGGCGACTACCGACTCATCGACCACGGCCGAGCGATCAGCGACGAGATCACCGAGGCGGTGGACATCACCCTGGAACAGGACGGCCGGATCTCCGGGGAGATCTCGGGCCGCTGGAAGCTGACCGGACAGCATGGCGCCGAACTGACCGTCGACGGCCAGATCTTCACCGGCGTCTTCAGCCACCAATGGGACGCCACGGCCGAGGACTGGGCGCTGACCTTCAGCGTCGTCTCCTCGGAAGGCGTCTCCCTGTGGGGCAGCCAGCTGCAGCCGATGAGCGACGACGACGCCCTGGCCGCCGTCGTCGCGGATCTGCCGCTGCACGGCGTCGACGAGGCGCTGTCGGACCTGGATCTCCCGGAGCACGGCACCCGCGGGACGACGATCTCCTGGTCCAGCAGCGACGAGGCGGTCATCGGCGCCGACGGGCAGGTCACCCGCCCCGGCCCAGGAGAGGAGGACGCACACGTCACCGTGACCGCCGAGGTCAGCCTCGGCGAACGGCAGGAGTCGGCGAGCTTCGAGATCATGGTGCCGGCCCGTCCCGAACCGGGGCTCGTAGCTCACTACGCCTTCGACGGCGACCTCAGCCCCGCCAGCGCCTCTCCGAGCCTGGCCGACGGCGTGCTCACCGGTGAGCGGATCGACGACCTCCACGAGGACGGTTCGGCCGAGTTCACCGACGGCGTCGCGGGAGAAGCGCTCGCCTTGGACGGCACCTCCGGGGTCCGCCTGCCGGACGGGCTGATCGCTGACACGGACTACGCGGTCAGCTTCTGGGTGCGCCCTGACTCGGTGAGCACCTACACGACGACCTTCTTCGGCGCCCGCTCGGACACCGCCTGGGTCAGCCTGGTCCCCGACGCCGGTCCGGACGCCGGATCGAACACTGCGCTGTGGTCGGGTTCCCAGGCCCCTTACCTCGGTGATACAGGCACCCAGCTGCCTGTGCACGAGTGGACCCACATCGCCGTCTCGGTGTCCGAGGGCGAGGCACAGGTCCACCTCGACGGCGACCTCGTGCACTCGGGTGACGGCTTCCCCGAGGTGTTCACCACCTCTGACGGCGTCTTCGCCCTCGGCGTGAACTGGTGGGACACACCGTTCCACGGTGCGATCGACGAGCTGAAGGTCTTTCACGGAGGACTCGACGCGGAGGAGGTCGCCGAGCTGGCCGCGCGCTGAAGCGGTCACCGGCACCGCGACATCCTCACATCGTCGATCCCACACAACTCAACACTGATGCATCCCCCTCAGGGGCGGCCGATCCTACTGATCGGCCGCCCCTGAGGCATTCCACCCCACTCGTCCGCTCTCTGGTCACCGCGGGCATCTGCGGAAATGTGGCCTGTTCATGATTACATCGATGGATTCAATCGTTTCACCTGATCAGACGATATGTGAGCCTTGACACACCGTTCCTTTTCGTTGATAGTTGAGCGCAAATGTTGAGGCATGTTCGATCTCTCAGACATCCTGACAAATACCCACCCACCTCGTCGCGACGGAAGGACCCCCTGATGAACCAGCTGCCCCTTGAGCCCACCTCTCCCCTCGCCCCCGAGGCCGGGAGCCTGAGCATCGGCGTCGTCGGCGCCGGCCAGTTCTCCAAGAGCTTCGCCACCCTCTGGGACCTCCACCCGAACGTCTCCCAGCTCTCCGTCACGGACCTGCAGCCCGAACGCGCCGAACAGCTCGCAGCCCACTACGACGGCGCCACCGTGGTGGGCAGCTTCGAGGAGATGCTGGCCTCCGACGTCGACGCCGTGGCCATCTTCACCCAGCGCTGGACCCACGGCCCGCTCGTCCTGGCCGCCCTGGAGGCCGGCAAGCACGTGTACTCCGCCGTCCCCATGGCCGTGGAGCTCACCGAGATCGAACAGATCATCGCCGCCGTGGAGCGCACCGGACTCACCTACATGATGGGCGAGACCAGCTACTACAACCCCGCCACCGTGTATATGAGGGAGAAGATCCGCTCCGACGAGCTCGGCCAGGTCTTCTACTCCGAAGGAGACTACGTCCACGACATGGACCTCGGCTTCTACGCGGCCTATCAGTACAGCGGCGGCGAGAACTGGAAGGCCACCGCGAGCTACCCGCCCATGCTCTACCCCACCCACGCGCTCGGCGGGGTCCTCGGCGCCCTCCCCGCCCACGCCGTCAGCGTGAGCTGCCTGGGGGTGAAGGACCGCCGGAACGACGGGGTCTTCGACCGCGAGGTGAGCATGTTCGACAACGACGTCTCCAATGCCACGGCCCTCTTCGAGCTCTCGGACGGAGGCTGCCTGCGCACCAATGAGATGCGTCGGGTCGGCTACCCCTGCCACATCCGCGAATCCCGTTTCCGGTTCTTCGGCACCGAGGCCAGCTTCGAGCAGCTCGCCCACCAGACGGTGTGGAACGACAAGACCGAGTCCCGCGACATCTCCGCAGACTTCCTGCCGGTGCGGGACAGCAGCGGGGACACGGACCTGAGCGACGTCGACCCCGCGCTGCGTGCGGCCTTCACCTCCGGCACCGCGCCCGTCCATGACCGGTCGCGTCTGCCCCACACCTTCGAGGGCGCGCCGAACGGTCACGAGGGCGCGCACCACTTCCTCGCGGACGACTTCGTCCGCGCCGTGGTCACCGGAGAGCTCCCCCCGGTCAACGCCTGGCTGGCGGCGAAGTTCACCGCCCCCGGCATCGTGGCCCACGCCTCCGCCCGCGACGGCGGCACCCGGATGGACATCCCGCACTTCGGCGACGGACCCGGCCGCTGAACGGCGTCCGGAGACCTGAGGGAGACCCGTGATGAGTGCTGTCGAGAACCCTGCCCCGGCCCCGACGTCGTCCGGCGCCCACCGACTCCGACCGAAACGCGCCGTCGGCCGCCGGGATGACACCCGGCTCGCCCTGCTGTTCATCCTGCCCGCCCTGGTCGGCCTGCTGCTCTTCTACTTCTGGCCCCTGGTCCGCGGCATCTGGCTGAGCTTCACCTCCTGGGACATCCTGACCCCGGCCCGGTTCGTCGGACTGGCCAACTACCAAGAGATGATCTCCGACCCCGTCTTCTGGAACGCGGTGCGGGTGACCCTGCTGTACGTGGTCATCAACATTGGGATCCAGACCGTGGTCGCCCTGGTGCTGGCGGTGCTGATGCAGCGTCTGAGCCGCTCGATCGTGCTGCGCTCGCTGGTGCTGACGCCGTTCCTGGTCTCCAACGTGGTCGCCGCCCTGGTGTTCCTGTGGATCCTGGACTTCCAACTCGGCATCGGGAACCATTTCCTGGAATGGCTGGGCGTGGGCCGGGTCGGCTTCTTCACCACCGAGGCTTGGGTGATCCCCACGATCGCGCTGGTCAACGTGTGGCGCCACATGGGATACACCGCCCTGCTGCTGTTCGCCGGTCTGCAGGCCATCCCCGGCAACCTCTACGAGGCCGCGCGCGTGGACGGCGCCTCCGAGATCCGTCAGTTCTTCACCATCACCCTGCCGCTTCTGCGGCCCATCCTGGGGCTGGTGCTGATCATCTCGGTGATCGGCTCGTTCCAGGTCTTCGACACCGTGGCGGTCACCACCGGCGGCGGCCCCGTCGACGCCTCCCGCGTGCTGCAGCTCTACATCTATGACAACGCCTTCGGCCAGTTCAACTTCGGGTACGCCGCCGCGCTGAGCGTGGCGATGCTGGTGATCCTCATGGTGGTCACCGTCCTGCAGTACCGGGTGACCCGGGCCGGCCAGACGGACCTGAACTGAGGAAGGGGACGATCATGAGCACCGCAGCCACCGCCACCGCCCGCGGCGCCGAGGAGGCGCGCCCCGCCGCACGGCCGCCGTCAGGCACATCCCGACGCCGGCTCTCTCCAGGACGCGTCCTGGCTTGGACAGTGATGATCATCCTGCTGATCATCACACTGTTCCCCTTCTTCTGGATGCTGCGCACCGCACTGTCCAGCAACTCCGCGCTCTATGCCGAAGCCGTCTCCCTGATGCCGGCCGACGCCAACCTGGGAGGCTTCCAGCGGGTCTTCGGACTTCAGGAGACCGAGCAGGCCATCGCGGAGGGCGGCTCCGGCGCCTCGATCGACTTCTGGCGCTACCTGGTCAATACCGTCCTGGTCGCCACCGGGATCACCGTGTGCCAGGTCTTCTTCTCCGCCATGGCCGCCTACGCGTTCTCCCGGCTGCAGTGGAAGGGCCGGGACGTCGTCTTCGGGCTGTTCCTCCTCTCCCTGATGGTTCCGGTCATCTTCACCCTGCTGCCGAACTTCCTCCTGGTCCGCGAGCTGGGGCTGATCGACACCCTCCTGGGCATCATGCTCCCGAGCATGTTCATGACGCCGTTCGCGATCTTCTTCCTCCGACAGTTCTTCATGAACGTCCCCACCGAGGTGGAGGAGGCGGCGCTGATCGACGGCGCCGGGAGGGTCCGGGTGTTCTTCACCCTGATCATCCCGATGACGGCGGGGCCCATCGCGACCGTGTCGATCCTGACCTACATCACCGCCTGGAACGACTACCTGTGGCCGCTGATGGTCTCCTACACGGACGCCTCCCGCGTGCTCACCGTCGCACTGGGCAACTTCACGGAGCAGAGCCCGCAGACCGGGCCGGACTGGGCCGGACTGATGGCCGCGACGCTGGTCGCCGCTCTGCCCATGCTGCTGCTGTTCATGCTCTTCGCCCGACGGATCGTCAGCTCCATCGGCTTCAGCGGGATCAAATGAGGAGACCACAGATGAGACGCGCACATTCGTCACGTGCCGCACGCCGCGGCGTCGGACTGGGGCTGGCCGCGTTGGCGGCGACCTCCGCCACCGGATGCGGGATCGCCCTGGGTGAGGACACCCTCGCCCTGGACTACTGGCTCTGGGACGCGAACCAGCTGCTGCCGTATCAGCACTGCGTCGACGCCTTCGAGGAGGAGAACCCGGACATCGAGGTCAGGATCAGCCAGTACGGCTTCGACGACTACTGGATGAAGCTCACCGCCGGCTTCGTCGCCGGCACCGCCCCGGACGTGTTCACCGATCATCTCTCCCGGTACCCGGAGTACGTGCAGCGGGAGCTGCTGCTGGACCTCGACGCGCTGGAGGCCACCGCGGCGGTGGACGCCGAGGAGTTCCACGACGGTCTGGCGGACCTCTGGGTCGGCGAGGACGGCGGCTGGTACGGCATGCCGAAGGACTTCGACACGGTGGCGATCTTCTACAACGAGCAGATGCTCGCCGACGCCGGGCTCACGCCCGCCGACCTCGAGGACCTGGACTGGAACCCCGATGACGGCGGCTCCTTCGAAGAGATCGTCGCCCGCCTCACCGTCGACTCCGACGGCAACCGCGGAGACGAGGAGGACTTCGACCCGGACGACGTCGCCGTCTACGGGCTGGCCTCGCAGGGCTCCGGCGGCACCTCCGGGCAGACCATGTGGTCCTGGACTGCGGGGTCCACCGGATGGCGCTTCACCGACGCCGATGTGTGGGGCCAGGAGTACAACTTCGACGATCCTCGACTCCATGACTCTCTGGAGTGGCTGTTCGGCTTCGTGGACAAGGGGTACCTGGCCTCCTACGAGGAGGTGGGCGGCGATGCCAACGCCCAGCAGCAGCTCGGCTCCGAACAGGCCGCCATGTCCACCGACGGCTCCTGGATGCTGAACTCCTACACCCGGCTCGACGGCGTCGACGTCGGCATCGCTCGGCTTCCGGCGGGGCCCGCGGGTCACCCGGTGTCGATGTACAACGGGCTGGCCGACTCCATCAGCGCCGACACGGATCACCCGGAGGAGGCGGCGCGGTTCGTGGCCTTCCTGGGCTCGGAGACCTGTCAGAACATCGTCGGCGACGCCGCCGTCGTGCTCCCGGCTCGACCCGAGTCCACCGAGCGGGC
The DNA here is from genome assembly GCF_001758425.2 of Nesterenkonia sp. PF2B19. GTDB lineage: Bacteria > Actinomycetota > Actinomycetes > Actinomycetales > Micrococcaceae > Nesterenkonia > Nesterenkonia aethiopica. The sequence continues at coordinate 55,663 of NZ_MDSS02000008.1, forward strand.
CATCGAGGCCTTCGGTGAGCGCGGCATCGACGTCGCCCCCTTCACGGACCTGGTGGAGGCCGGGCACACCATGTTCTACCCGGTCACCGACCAGTTCGGCTCGATCGATGCGCTGATGACACCGGCCATGGACGAGATCTACATCGGTGGTCGGGACGCCGAGACGCTGGCCGACCTCAACGAGCGGGTCAACGCCATGCTCGAGTGACCGCTCCAGCCGCGTCCGCGGGGGCCACGCGGCCCTGTTCAGACAGGGCGGGCCCCTGAACCTGAGCGGTTCAGGGGCCCGCCCTCACCGGCGCGGATGCTCTGCGGCTGATCCGCAGCTCAGCGGAGCACGACGGTCTTGCCGCCGTGGAGGATGACCCGGCCTTCGGCGTGCCAGCGCACCGCATCGGAGAGCGCCTTGCATTCGGTGTCCCGTCCGGCGGCCACCAGGTCCTCAGGTCCGTGGGTGTGGTCCACATCCAGCACCTGCTGGGCGATGATGGGACCCTCATCGAGCTCGCTGTTCACGTAGTGCGCCGTGGCGCCGACGGTCTTCACACCGCGCTCGAAGGCCTGGTGGTAGGGCTTGGCTCCCTTGAAGCTGGGCAGGAACGAATGGTGGATGTTGATCACCCGTCCCTCCATGCGAGTGGCCAAGGAGTCGCTGAGGATCTGCATGTACCGGGCCAGCACCACCAGGTCGATCTCCAGGCGATCCACCAGGTCCAGCAGCTGCTGCTCGGCCTGCGGCTTCGTCTCCGGGGTCACCGGGATATGGACGAACGGCACATCATGCCATTCGACCAGCCGCTGATGATCCGGATGGTTGGACACCACCGCGACGATCTCGATGGGCAGATCACCCTTCCGGGTGCGGAAGAGCAGGTCGTTGAGGCAGTGTTCGAACTTCGAGACCATCACCAGCACACGGGGCTTGGCATCAGCGGCCCGCAGCGACCAGTTCATGCCGAAGCGCTCCGCCACCGGGGCCAGGTCCGCCTCCACAGCGGCCAGGGCGGCGGCAGCGTCGTCTGGGTCCCCACTCTCGGCCCGTGCCCGCAGGAAGAAGCGTCCCGCCCGCGGGTCGTTGAACTGGGCCAGCTCCATGATGTTGCACCCGTGGGCCAGAAGCACCTCGCTCACGGCATGGACGATCCCCAAGGTGGAAGGGCAGTCCAGGGTCAGGATCATCCCACGGTCGCTGGGCATGTGGCCTCCTCAGGCTGGTCGGTCGGGGTCGAGGCCGGCCGGTGCTCACGTGAGGCGTCGAGCAGCCAGCGGGCCACATGGTCGGCGAAGGAGATCCGCGGCATCACGCGGAACGTATCCGAGTCGGGGCCCTCGTCATGCCCGTTCCCGGTGCCGGTTCCAGTGCCGGTTCCAGTGCCGGTTCCAGAGCCGGTTCCAGTGCGCCACAGCAGCACCGGCACCAGGCTCAGCGTGGTCACCACCGCGGAGCCGGGCGGCAGCCCCCGAGGGTGCAGGTCCACCGGCACGCCCTTCTCCAGCACGTCGCGGGCACGATCCCCGGAGATCTCCAGGATCGTCCGGTTGGCGGAGAGGTCCACCACCTGGCCGGGGTGCTCCCCCAACGCGTCGGTCAGCGCGACCAGCAGGTCGTGACGATCGGTCTCGGCGACGACGAGGAACTCGTCGGGCGCCAGCCACAGGGCCGCCGTCGTGGCGGGGTCTCCGCACACTTCGCCGACGCCGGAGGGAAGCCCGGCGTCCAGGGCCTCGGAGATCGCCTGGTGCGCCGCACCTCCCGGAGTCGCCCGGACTCCGATCTGTGTGGTGAACGCGATCTCCCGGACGCTGAAGCGCTCCGGGGCCGCGGCGGAGCCTGCGGCGAGGCTCTGGTGCAGATGCGCCAGTGGGGACCGTCTGAGCGCGGCGGGTCCTGACGTGTGGATCTCAGCCATCGCGGCGACTCCCTTCCGGGTCGTAGAGGACGGTGGGTTGGATGAGGACGTCGACGAGTCGGCCGTCCACCGGGGTGCGCAGCGTCTCACCGATGCGCTCTCGGCCCCGGGAGATCAGCGCCAACCCGAAGGTCCGGCCCAGGGCGGCCGACCGGTACGACGAGGTCACCCAACCCTCCATGGGCACCGGAATCTGGGCGACGTCGGTGTCGGCGGCGATCAGCTGCGCCCCTTCGAGGAGTCGGTGCTCCGGGTCCGCCGGCAGCACGGAGACCAGCTGCTTGCGGTCTTCGCGCTGGTTGTCCGGACGCGCGTAGGAACGCTTGCCGATGAAGTCCTTGCGGGTCGAGACGACCCACTCCATGCCGGCGTCCTGGGGCGTGACGGTGCCGTCGGTGTCCTGTCCGACGATGATGTACCCCTTCTCGGCGCGCAGCACGTGCATGGTCTCGGTGCCATAGGGTGTGATGCCGTAGGGAGCCCCCGCCGCGGCGATGTCCTCCCAGACCTGTGCCCCGTACCAGGAGGCCACATTGACCTCGAAGGCCAGCTCCCCGGAGAAGGAGATCCGGCAGACCCTGGCGGGGATGCCGGAGGCCAGAGTCGTCTCCCGGAAGGCCATGAACTCGAAGGCCTCCGCAGAGACGTCCAGGTCGGGGGCCAGCTCAGCGATGACGTCGCGGGACCTCGGCCCGGCCACAGCCACGGTGGCGTACTGCTCCGTGACCGAGGTGCACGTGACGTCCAGGTCCGTCCACTCGGTCTGCAGCCACTCCTCCAGCCAATCCAGGACACCGGCCGCCCCACCGGTCGTGGTGGTCATCAGATACCGGTCCTCGTCCAGACGCAGGGTCACACCGTCGTCGAAGATCATCCCGTCAGCGCCACACATCACCCCGTAGCGGGCCTTGCCCGGAGCGAGCTTCTTGAACGCGTTCGTGTAGATGCGGTTGAGGAACTCTCCGGAGTCGGTCCCGCGGATCTCGATCTTGCCCAGGGTGGTGGCGTCCATGAACCCCACTGACTCCCGCACCGCGGCGCACTCACGAAGCACCGCCTCGTCCATCGACTCACCCTCCTGGGGGAAGTACCAGGGGCGCTTCCACTGGCCGACGTCCTCGAAGACAGCCCCGTGGGCCACGTGCCAGGAATGCATCGGCGTGATCCGGGCCGGGTCGAAGAGATCTCCACGACGCCGTCCGGCCAGTGCGGCGAAGGACACCGGTGTGTACGGGGGCCGGAAGGCAGTGATCCCGATTCCCTGCGGGTTCTCCTTGCCCAGCAGCACCGCCAACGCGCCGATCAGCGCCGCACTGCTCGTCTTGCCCTGGTCATGGGCGGTGGAGATCGAGGTGTACCGCTTGACGTGCTCCACCGAGCGCATCCCGGCCCCAGCGGCGCGCATCACATCGGCCACCGTCTGATCCCGCTGAAAGTCCACGAAATGGTTCCGGTACGCCTCGGCGTCGGCGAGATCTTCATGGCCCGGCGCCGGCACAAGCCATACCGGACGGGCGGGTGCCAGAGCCTCCGGATCCGCCTGAGGAACCTGCGGGGTGCGGGCGAAGCCTGTGTCACCGGCTGCCGCGGCCCCAGCGTCGGCACCTTCCTGCAGCGCCCCAGCAAGGTCGAGGCAGCCGTTGATCATGCCCGCGGTCCGCTGGCCGGCCACCGGCCTCTCCGGCACGAAGGCCGCCAGGGAGTCTTCCCAGCGGATCGCGCCCTGCCGCTGAGTGTGCAGGTGGATGGTCGGGGTGAATCCCCCGGAGAGGGCGAGCACATCGGTCTCGACCACCGTGACCGCACCGGTGAGCGTGCCGTCCTCGGCCAACCCGCTGATGCGCACGGCCGACAGGTCTCCCTGATCGTCAGCATCAGTGCCCGCCACCACGGAACCGGCGTGCACGGGCACGCCCGCGGCCTGAGCACTCAGGGCGCGCTCCGAGAGCTCCGGCCGGGAATCGACCACCGCGGCAACCTCGCCTCCAGCCTGCTGAAGATCCTCCACCAGGTCATAGACCCAGTCCCCGGTGGTCGCGATGACGGTCCGCTCACCGGCCAACACGCCGTAGCGGTTGAGGTAGCTGCGCACCGCACTCGCCAGCATGATGCCCGGGCGGTCGTTGTCCGCGAAGACCAGGTGCCTCTCATGGGCGCCGGTCGCCAGCACGACCTGAGAGGCCCGGATGTGCCATACCCGCTCGCGCGACACCCCATCGGCCCCGGCTCCCGAGAGATGGGCGCGCCGGCGTTCTACGGCGACCAGGTAGTTCGCGTCATAGCTGCCGATGGCCGTGGTGCGCTGCAGGTGCACGCTCTCCGGGCTGTCCGCCAGTTCTCCGACCACACCGGTGATCCAGGCCCGCGCGGGCTGTCCGTCGATGCGCGCGCTGCGGCGGTCCAACAGCTCGCCGCCGGCCTCGGCCTGCTCGTCCACCAGCATCACCCGCGCACCCGAGCGGGCGGCCTCACGGGCGGCGGCCAGACCGGCGGCCCCGGCACCGACCACCAGCACGTCGGTGTGGACGTGCTTGTGGTCGTAGTAGGCCTCGTCAGCGGCAGGGTCCAGGGTCCCCAGCCCGGACAGCAATCGGACGTCCAGTCCGTCGGTGAGCTCCACCGCAGGCGCGGAGAGCATCGATTCGGTCACGGCCCCCGGCTGGTCGCCGCGCACGGAGATCAACGCATTGGGCTCCTCCACGCCGGCCGCGAAGATGCCCCGAGGGCGACCCAAGTAGATGGAGTCACCCACCCGCAGCCTCCCGGAGGCGAGCATCGCGCTGGCCACGGTGTCACCCTGCACCCCGCTGATCGTCTCACCGTCGAGGGTGAAGCGGCGGGGCCGGGTGGTCTCCACACGGGCATGGGGTGCCGCCGCAGCAGGCAGGCGGCGCGAGGTCACGGTCATGGGTGGGCTCCTTCCTGCGGACCCTGGGGAAGGTCGGTCATCCGCCCGACGGGACGGGTCTCGTGGAACTCATAGGTGACGGTGTCCCGCACGGCGTCGAACCATTTCCGGCACCCCAGGGCGTGGACCCACCGTTCGGCGAATCGTCCCTTGGTGTTGTCCCGGTAGAACAGGAAACGCGCCCATGCGGCGTCGTCGAGGGCGTGCGGGTCCTCCGGGTAGGAGACCTCCGCCTGGCCCCCATAGGTGAACTCGTTCTCATTGCGGGGTCCGCAGTGCGGACAAGGGATGAGCATCATGTCAGGACCTCTTCGGGGAAGACGTGGGGGTCAGTGGGCGACGGCGGCGGCACCGTGTTCGTCGATGAGGTGCCCGGTCTCGAACCGGTCCAGGGCGAACGGCGCGTTGAGCGGATGGGGTTCGTCGTGGGCGATCGTGTGGGCGAAGGTGTACCCGGACGCCGGGGTCCCCTTGAAGCCGCCGGTCCCCCAGCCGCAGTTCACGTAGAGCTGGTCGACCGGCGTCTTGGAGATGATCGGCGAGGCGTCCAACGTGGTGTCCACGATCCCGCCCCAGGTGCGCAGCACGTGCGCCCGAGCGAAGATCGGGAACAGCTCCACTGCGGCAGCCATCTGCTCCTCGATGCCGTGGAACGCCCCGCGCTGCCCGTAGCCCACGTACTGGTCGATCCCAGCCCCCATGACCAGCTCGCCCTTGTGCGCCTGAGAGACGTAGACGTGGACATGGTTCGACATCACCACCGTGGGGTGCACCGGCTCGAACAGCTCCGAGACCAGCGCCTGCAGCGGATGGGACTGGATCGGCAGCTCCAGGCCGGCCAGCCCGGCGACCACCGAAGAATGCCCGGCCGCTGCGAGGGCGACCTTCCCCGCGTGGATCCGGCCTCTACTGGTCTCCACCCCGGTGACCCGGTCCCCCTCGAAGAGGAACCCGGTGACCTCGCAGTTCTGGATCAGATCCACTCCGAGCTCGGAGGCGCGCCGCGCCAAGGCCCAGGCCACATGGTCATGCTTGGCGATCCCTGCCCGCGGCTGGAAGGTCGCCCCCATCACCGGGTACCGGATGTCGTCACCGATGTTGAGGATCGGGCAGACCTCTTTGACCTCCTGCGGGCTCAGCCACTCGGCGTCGACCCCGTTGAGCTTATTGGCCTCCACCCGCCGCACCGACTCCCGGACGTCCTCCAGGGTGTGCGCCAGATTCAGCACTCCGCGCTGGGAGAAGAGGAAGTCATAGTCCAGTCGTCGGGCAGCTGCTCCCAGAGCTTCAGGGACTGCTCATAGATCGCCGCGCTCTCATCCCAGAGGTAGTTCGAGCGGATGATCGCCGTATTGCGGGCCATGTTCCCACCGGCCAGCCACCCTCGCTCCACCACCGCGACATTGGTGATCCCGTGGTGAGCTGCCAGATAGTACGCGGTGGCCAGCCCATGGCCCCCTCCACCGACGATCACCACGTCATAGGACCGCTTCGGCTCCGGGTTGCTCCAGAGGAAATCCGGGTGCTCCGGCAGCATCTCAGCCATCAGACGACCTCCTGCATCGTGGTCTCGAGGTGGGGGTAGAGCGGGAACCGGGCCGTCAGGGCGGCCACTCTCGCACTGAGCTCGACGCGATCCCCTGCGGTGAGGGTCGGCGCCAGGGCATAGGCGATGATGTCGGCCACCTCGCGGAACTCCTCGGCACCGAAGCCGCGAGTCGCCAGTGCGGGGGTACCGATGCGCAGCCCGGAGGACACCATCGGCGGGCGCGGATCGAAGGGCACGGCGTTCCGATTGACCGTGATGCCGATCTCGTGCAGCCGATCCTCCGCCTGCCGGCCGTCCAGCTCCGAGTGGCGCAGGTCCACCAGCACCAGATGCACGTCGGTGCCTCCGCTGACCAGTGTGATGCCTGAGGCCGCCACGTCCGGCTGCAGAAAGCGGTCCGCAAGGATCTGGGCGCCTTCCACGGTGCGCCGCTGGCGGTCCTGGAACGCCTCCCCGGCGGCGGCCTTGAACGCCACGGCTTTGGCGGCGATGACGTGCTCCAGAGGACCGCCCTGCTGACCAGGGAACACTGAAGAGTTGATCTTCTTGGCCAGCTCCGCCCGGGAGAGGATCACCCCACCACGCGGTCCACCCAGGGTCTTGTGGGTCGTGGTGGTCACCACATCCGCGTATGGCACGGGGTTGGGGTGGAGCCCTGCGGCCACAAGGCCCGCGAAGTGGGCCATGTCCACCATCAGGTAGGCCCCCACCTCGTCGGCGATGCGACGGAACGCCTCGAAGTCCAGCTGTCGCGGGTAGGCGGACCATCCGGCGATGATGAGCTTCGGCCGGTGCTCGCGGGCCAGCCGAGCGACCTCCTCCATGTCGATGAGGTGGTCAGTCTCGCTGACCTGATACGCCACTGCGTCATAGAGACGACCGGAGAAGTTGAGCCGCATGCCATGGGTGAGGTGACCACCATGAGCCAGGTCGAGGCCGAGGATCGTGTCTCCGGGCTGCAGCAGGGCGGCCAACACCGCGGCATTGGCTTGGGCTCCCGAGTGCGGCTGCACGTTCGCCGCCTCGGCGCCGAAGAGCTGCCGCACGCGGTCCAGAGCGATCTGCTCGACCACGTCCACGTGCTCACAGCCGCCGTAGTAGCGGGCTCCCGGGTATCCCTCGGCGTACTTGTTGGTCAGGACCGAGCCCTGAGCCTCCATGACCGCTGGTGAGGTGAAGTTCTCCGACGCGATCATCTCCAGCGTGTCGGACTGCCGCTGCCGCTCCGCGTCGATCGCCGCAGCGATGTCTGGGTCGTCTCGACGGAGCGAGGCGAGGGTGTCGTTCATGTCTCCGGCTCCTTCTGTGGTCGGTCCGTCCCGACCTGTCGTCGTCTCCCGGCGGCGTCTTCTCTGCCGCGCCACCGGGAAGATGTCACTGTCACGTCGGGGATGTCACTGCGTGGGTCTCACTGCGTGGGTCTCACTGCGTGGGTCTCACTGCGTGGGTCTCACTGCGTGGGTCTCACTGCGTGGGTCTCACTGCGTGGGTCTCAACATTCGATGACGTTGACCGCCAACCCGCCCTGAGCGGTCTCTTTGTACTTCGAGGACATATCCGCCCCCGTCTCGCGCATCGTCACGATCACCTCGTCCAACGAGACCCGATGCTGGCCATCACCCATCAACGCCATCCGCGCCGCATTGACCGCCTTGGTCGCCGCAAGCGCATTGCGCTCGATGCAGGGCACCTGGACCAACCCCGCGATCGGATCGCAGGTCAGCCCGAGATTGTGCTCCATCGCGATCTCCGCGGCATTCTCCACCTGCTCCGGACTGCCCCCGAGCACCTCGCACAGCCCCGCAGCCGCCATCGAAGACGCCGAACCGACCTCCCCCTGACACCCCACCTCAGCACCAGAGATCGACGCCTGTTCCTTGTACAGCACCCCGATCGCCGCCGCAGCCAGCAGGTAACGCACCACCGCTTCCTGGCGATCCTGCGCCGCGATGAACGAACCGCCCGGCCCATAGTGGGTCGCGTAGAACCCCACCGCCGGAATGATGCCGGCGGCCCCGTTGGTCGGTGCCGTCACCACCCGGCCGCCCGAGGCGTTCTCCTCATTGACCGCCAGAGCCACCAGATTCACCCACTCCTGCCAATAGGCATACGACCGATCCGGATCCTGCTCGGCCAGACGGGCATGCCAGCCCGGGGCACGACGCCGCACCTTCAACCCACCCGGCAGCTCCCCCGACCGACCCAGCGCAGAGTTCTTGCAGTCCTCCATGACGGCCCAGATATGCAGGACCCCTGCCCGGACCTCCTGTTCGGAACGCACCACCGTCTCATTGGCCATCATCACCTCCGAGACCGAGAGCCCAGCATCCCGGCAGTGCCCATCAACTCCGCAGCCGTGGTGAACGGATACGGCACCGCCGCCTCCGTGGACTCCACCACCTCACCCAGAGAGGCCGCCTCCGCCTCGGCGGCGGTGACCACGAACCCGCCCCCGATGGAGAAATACGTCTGCTCCGCCAGCTGAGCCCCCCAGCATCGACCGCGGTGAGCACCATCCCATTGGAATGCTGCGGCAGAAACGTCAACGGCCGCTGCACGAAATCCTCCACCCGCAGGGCCACATCCACCCGGCGCTCCACCTGGGCGCCGACCTGGACCGTCCCCGTGGCCCGCATATCGGCCAGCCGCTCCTCGACCTGTTCGGGCAGGATCGCTTCTGCGTCCCAGCCTCCAGGCCCAACAGCACCGCATCGAAGGTCCCATGACCCTGCCCGGTGGCGGCCAGGGAGCCGTAGAGGTCCACCCGGACCTCAGCCAAGCCGCCCAGGTCGTCACCGGCAGGCAGCTCCTCGACCACGAACCGGCGCGCTGCCCGCATCGGCCCCACCGTATGCGAGGACGACGGACCGATCCCCACACTGAACAGGTCAAACACACTGATGGGCATGCTCAGGCCTGTGCCGCCGTCGTCTGCTCGTCGCGGACCTGCTCGGGGGCGCGCCATCCCAGCGCCGCGTACCACCAGTCGTGGAACTCGCTGATGTGATGCTCGCTGGGAACGAGTGCTCCCCCGGAGGTGTAGGCGCTGGAGGACATCGAGGGCTGGGTGTACTCACAGGCCTCGAAGTCCTGTTCATTGACCCGGTGGAACAGCTCCACCGACTTGGAGACGTCGAGGGTTCCGGCGTTGATCTTCTCCACCACCTCCGGAAGGAAGAGCCAGTCGCAGACGACGATCGTCCGGCTTTCCGAGACCGGGAACATCCGGTGGATGATCACATGATCCGGCACCGTGTTGATGAAGACCTGCGGACGGACGGTGATCGCGTAGTACTTGCGCTCCTGATCGGGCGCGATCGCAGGAATCTCGGCCACGCCCGAGGAACCGTCGACGGTGAAGCCCGTGATCTCGTCGCCGAACGAGGCGCCGTGGACCACGCCGTCCTTCCGCTGGGACGCCAGGCCGTCCGCGAACTCCGGGATGACCTCGGTGAGCTCCGGGTGGATGGTCGCGCAGTGATAGCACTCCATGAAGTTCTCGATGATGAGCTTCCAGTTGGCCTGGACGTCGTAGGTCTTCGTCTCGCCACAGGCGAGGTTCTCGATGCCGTAGTTGTCGATGGACTCCACCTCGCCGAAGCTGGTGCGGACCTCACCGAGGACGGCCTCATCGAAGTTCGGCGGCTCCTCCGCCAGACACACCCACACGTAGCCGAGCCACTCCCGGACGTGGACCGGGCGGAGCCCGTAGGCCTCCTGGTCCACATCGGGCATCGAGGTGAGGTTCGGTGCGGCGACCAGCTCCCCCTCGAGGGCGTAGGTCCACGCGTGGTACCCGCACTTCAGGGTCTTGCTGCGTCCTTCACCCGTGGTGCAGATGCGCATGCCGCGGTGGCGACAGACGTTGTAGTAGGCGGCGATGCCGGCCTTCCGGGTGCGGACGACGATGATCTCCTCGCGGCCGACGGTGACCGTCTTCCACGTGCCGGCCTGCGGCAGCGAGTCCGCGCGGAGCACACAGTTCCACTGCTTCTCGAAGATCTCCGCCTGCTCCTGGGTGAAGATCTCGGGATCGGTGTAGGCCACGCCCGGCGGGGTCGGCCGCAATGAGGATCCGGGAAGGGGCTCGTCCAAGTGATCGATGATCATGGGTGCGTGTTCTCTCTTTCCTGGGTGTCGGGACCGGGTCGGAGGTCAGGCCACCAGCACGTCCGCCGCGCGGACCTGGCGCTGCTTGCGCCAGCGCTTGACCTCGCGAAGGCGGTTGAAGCCGAGAATCCCCACCTCGGCGCCCTCACGGAGATAGCTGACCAGCAGATCGGCAGTTTCGATGCTGCCGTCGATCACCCGTACCTCGTCGGCCTGGCTGATCCGACCGGCTCCCTGAATCTTCACGTCGTACTGCTCGGACCAGAAGTACGGCTCCTGGAACGGCGCAGGGGCGGCGCCGGTGAGCGAGGCGGAGAGGATGCCTGCCTGCTCGACCGCCTCCTGCCACTGGCCCACGGGGCGCAGGCCCGAGGCCTGGGAGGCCCACTGCGCGCAGTCCCCCGCAGCCCAGATGCCGGGCATCCCGGTGAATCCTGTGTCGTCGCAGAGGACTGCTCCGCTGGTGGGGTCGAGGCTGAGGACCCCGTCCCGCAGCCAGGCGGTCGCGGGGGTCGCCCCGATGGCGCAGATGACGATGTCTGCCTCCACGGTGTGGCCGTCCGCCAGGACGAGCTCCTGACCGCCCGGGACGTCGCGGACCGAGGCCGCACGGCTCGGCGGCGCGAAGTGCACGCCGCGGCGCTCATGCAGCAGCCGACGGCCTCGCCCACGGGCGCTCCCAGACGCGCGGCCCCCGGGTGGTGCTCACCTGCCGCGACGGTGACCGACGCAGCCCCGCGCTCCGCGCAGGTGGCTCCGGCCTCCAGCGCCAGGAACCCGCCGCCCACGATGGCGATGCGCTGGTCCTCGACGACCCTGCTGCGCAGCGCGAGGGCGTCATCGATGTTGCGCAGCACGAAGGTGGCCTGACCCGAGAGGGGCAGCCGGCAGGCCTGCGCGCCGGTGGCGATCACCACCGCGTCCGCGTCATGGAAGCGACCGTCGGAGGTCTCGACTCCTAGGGGCTCCGCGGAGAGGCGCTCGGCGGCGGCTCCGCCGAACCAAGTGACATCGAGCGGATTCTCCGGGTCGTCGAGCACCAGGTGCTCGATGCCCGCCGCTCCGCTGAGGAACGCCTTGCTCAGCGCAGGACGGTCGTAGGCCGGGTGGAGCTCGTCCCCGAGCACCGTGATGGGGCCCTGGTGCCCGTTGGCCCGGGCTCCGCGCGCCACGTGATAACCGGCCAGGCCGGCTCCCACGATCAGCAGGTGCCCGTCGACGGGCAGTCCCGCTCCGTACATGGTCATCGATGAGTCCAGCATCAGACAGTCACCCCCGGGGGAAGATTCGGTGCATCTTGGGACAGCTCGACGAGCACGTCGTCGCCGCGGACCTCGACCTGGTGGACCCGCACACCGCGCTTGGCGGGCGGCTGGTCGACGTCTCCGGTCAGCAGGGAGAACGTGCTCTCGTGCAGAGGGCACTCCACTCGGCAGTCCTCCAACCATCCGGCGGCCAAGGAGGCCTCCTGATGGGTGCAGGTGTCGTCGATCGCATGCACCTGGCCGTCCTCGGTCAGGAACACCGCGATCGGCGGAGTCACAGAATCGATGCGCAGACCTTCTCCTGGAGTCAGGTCCTGCAGGGAACAGACGCGGACACTCATTTGCCATCACCACCGGTTTCACCTAGTGTTGCTAATAGCGCAACATGATTTATAGTGCGCAACACGTTGTGCGACCTATGCTTCACTGCCCACGAGGGGTGCGTCAAGAGGCCATCCGAAGAATCTGGAGTTTTTTCATGACGTCCGAGAACCTGACTCGCATCCAGTCCGTCGACCGCGCCGCTCAGATCCTCCGACTCCTGAGCGAGTCGCCGCTTCTGACGATCGCGGAGATCGCCCGGGAGCTCGACGTGCACCGCTCCACGGCGTTCCGACTGCTCGGCACGCTGGAGGCCCACGGGCTCGTCGAACAGGAGCGCGAACGGGGCGCCTTCAGGCTCGGCATCACCCTGCTGCACATGGCCAACTCAGTGGCGGCGCAGATGGATTTCTCCAAGGACGCCCAGGCCTGCTGCGACGCCCTGGCCCTGGAGCTTCAGGAGACGGTCAACGTGGCCATCCTGGACGACGCTACGCCGTGACGATCATCCAGGCCGCGGACGACCAGATGCTCAGCGTGAGCCATCAGTACGTCGGACAGCGCGGCCCCCTGCATGCCACATCCACTGGAAAGATCCTGCTCGCCCACGCCGACCAGGACGAGTTCGACCGACTCGTGGAGCGCGGACTGGACAGCTTCACCGGCATGACCATGACCGACCCGGAAGTCCTGCGCAGCGAGCTGGAGACGATCCGGCATCGCAGCTGGGCCTCCGCCGTGGCGGAGTGGGAACAGGGCATCAACGCCCTGGCGGTCCCCGTCCGCGGCAAGGACGGCCAGGTGGCCGCCGCCCTGTCGATCACCGGCCCGTCCTTCCGGCTGCCGGAATCACGTTTCGCCGAGCTTGCCGAGACGCTCAAGAGGGAGGCTCGCACCCTGGAGGTCAGGATGGGGTACTTCGGAGGCTGAGCTGGCCACGATTCAGGAAACACCCAGGGTGAACCCCTTGTGCCATAAAACACACGGCCTCTAGGCTGGTTGCGCACAGAACATCTCGTTTCTTAATATGCAACGCCTGGAGGATGCATGTCGCACCACACTGCTCCGCACGATTCCCGTGTGGTCATCATCGGCCTGGGAGTGGTCGGCGCCGCCGTCGCCGACGAACTGGTCCTGCGGGGCTGGACGGACGTCACCGTCGTCGAGCAGGGTCCGCTGTTCGAGACCGGCGGCTCAAGCTCTCACGCCCCAGGTTTCGTGTTCCAGACCTCGCCCAACAAGGCCATGTGTGAGCTGGCCCAGCGCACCTTGGACAAGCTGGACGGCGCGGAGGTCGACGGACAGTGGGTGATGAAACGCGTGGGCGGCCTGGAGCTGGCCACCACCGCCGAACGTGTCGAGGAGCTGCACCGCCGGCATGACTTTGCGAAGTCCTGGGGTGTGCCCGCACAGCTGCTGACCCCCGAGGAGGTCGCCGCCCTGTGGCCCGACATCGACACCTCGACAGTGCTCAGTGCCCTCCACACACCGACCGACGCCGTGGTCAAGGGTGTTCGCGCCGTCGAGTTCCAGGCACGACGCGCCCAGGCCGGCGGGGCGCGACTGGTCAGCGAGACGCAGGTGACCGGAATCCGTCGCTCCGGCACCCGCGTCACCGGCGTCGAGACGGTGCCGGTCGGCTCCGACGCCGAACCAGAGGTGATCGAGGCCGACATCGTCATCTCCTGCGCCGGACTCTGGGGGCCGAAGCTGGCCCGCGAGCTGCTGGGCATGGACATTCCGATGCTCCCGGTCGAGCACGGATTCGGCTTCAGCCAGCCGATCGAATCCCTCGCGGGGCTCGACGACGCCACCGAGGTCGCCCGGCCGATGATCCGGCACCAGGATCACGGCATGTACCTGCGCGAATGGGGCTCGAGGATCGCGATCGGCGCCTACGAGCACCGCCCCCTTCCGGTGGCGGACCATGAGATCGCAAGCCCCGAGCAGATCCTCCGGCACGGCGGGCAGGCCTCCATCCACCCGTTCACGCGACAGGACTTCGAGGCCTCATGGGTGGAGGCCCAGCGTCTGCTCCCCGAGCTGCGCGAGACCACGCTGGACGACTCGCTCAGCTTCAACGGCATCTTCTCCTTCACCCCCGACGGCGGCCCACTGCTGGGACCGGTGCCCGGGATCGAGGGCCTCTGGATGGCCCAGTCCGTGTGGGTGACCCAGTCCGCCGGCGTCGGCGAGGTGGTGGCCCAATGGCTCACCACCGGTGATCCCGGCATCGACACCCACGGCCTCGACGTCGCCCGGTTCGACCCGCTTCTGACATCCCAGCGCTGGGCCCGCGAGCAGGGCGAGGAGTCCTATGACGAGGTCTACGACATCGTCCACCCCCGCGCGACGACTCTGCGTCTGCGGGGTCTGCGCACGTCCCCCTTCTACGAGCGGCAGCGGGGGCGCGGGGCGTCGTTCAGCTCGGCCAACGGCTGGGAAAGGCCGCTGTGGTACGAGTCCAATGCGACCCTTCCGGACATGCGTCCCGCGGTCCCCATGCTCGGCGACGCCCCCCTGCCCACCCGCGACCAGTGGTCGGCGCAGTACTGGAGCCCGCTCGTCGCGGTCGAGGCCAGGCGCCTGCGCGAGTCTGTGGGCCTGGTGGACATGTCCTCTCTTCCCCGCTGGGAGCTCTCCGGCACCGGGGCCACAGAGTTCCTCGACGGCCTGGCCGACGACGGTCTGCTCAGCCGCCGTGTCGGACGCACGGTGGGAAGCATCGTCTACGCGCTCATCCTGGGCGAACGGGGCGGCATCCTCTCGGACATCACGATCGCCCGCACGGCCGAGGAGACCTACCACCTCGGAGTCAACGGCAACCTCGACGCCGCCTGGTTCCAGATGATGATGAGGCAACGCTCCTATGCGCTGCACCTGAGGGACGCCTCCTCCGGGTCATGCGGGCTGGGGCTCTGGGGACCTCAGGCCCGCGAGGTGCTCCAGGGCCTCGTCGACGAGGACCTCTCCCATGAGGCGTTCCGCTTCTACCGCAGCCGCGAGCTCCACGTAGCCGGCGTTCCAGTGCTGGCCATGCGCCTGAGCTACGTCGGGGAGCTGGGCTGGGAGCTCTATGCACCGGCCGAGTTCGGCCGCCACCTGTGGGATGTCCTGATCGGCGCCGGGCGCCGCCATGACATCCTCCCGGTGGGGCGTCGCGCCTTCGAAAGCCTGCGCCTGGAGAAGGGCATGCGCCTGTGGGGCACCGACATGACCCGCGAGCACACTCCCCACGAGGCCGGCATCGAGTTCGCGGTCCGCGGCGCGGCGGCGGAGAAGCTCACCGCGATCGGCGCCGACCAGCCCAGCCGCAAGCTGGTGTGCCTGCTGCTGGAGGACCCGTCGAAGGTGCTCATGGGTCATGAGCCCGTCTATGCGGCGGGCGACGACGGCCGACCGATCGGCTATGTCACCAGCGCGGACCAGGGGTATGTCACCGGACAGTCGATCGCCTACGCCTGGGTGCCCGCGGAGCACTCTGCCGCGGGCACCGAGGTCGAGGCGTCCTACTTCGGCCGCCGCCTCAGGGCGCGCGTGGCCGAGGAGCCCCTCTTCGACCCCAGCGCCTCGCGCATGAGGTCTTGAACCCTCTCCCCTCGGCGGGCCTACCATGGCTCATCCGCCGCCCACACCTGCCACCAACGATGTCACCTGCCTGAAGAGGAGCCCCTGAAATGCCCTATACCGTCAACGCCGTGGTCGTCACCGCTCAGGACGCGCCGGCCACGGTCGAGCAGATCGTCGTCCCCGATCCGGGCCCCGGGGAGGCCGTGGTCGATGTGCTCACCTGCGGCGTCTGCCAGACCGACCAGCACTACCAGAAGGGCATGATCGGTCAGAACTACCCCTACCTGCTGGGGCACGAGGCCACCGGCCGCGTCGCCGCCGTCGGCGAGGGGGTGACGTCGGTCAGCCCCGGGGACACAGTGATCCTGAACTGGCGCGCCGTCTGCGGCGAGTGCCGTGCCTGCCGCCGCGGCAAGCTCCAGTACTGCTTCAACACCCACAACGCCACGCAGAAGATGACGCTGGCCGACGGCACTCCCCTGGAGCCGGCCCTGGGCATCGGAGCGTTCGCGGAGAAGACGCTGGTCGCTGCCGGGCAGTGCACCGTCGTCGAGGACACCGAGGACGAGCACAACGCCGCCATAGGACTGCTCGGCTGCGGGGTGATGGCCGGCATCGGGGCGGCCATCAACACCGGTGAGGTGGCCCGCGGGGAGTCGGTCGCCGTCATCGGCTGCGGAGGCGTGGGAACCGCAGCCATCGCCGGGGCGCGACTGGCCGGAGCCACCACCATCATCGCCGTGGACCTCGACCCGCGGAAGCTGGAGCAGGCCCGGCAGCTCGGCGCCACCCACACCGTGGAGGCAGGTGGCACCGATCCGGTGGAAGCCATCCGTGAGCTCACCGGAGGCCATGGCGCCGACGTCGTCATCGACGCCGTCGCCCGGCCCGAGACCTATACGCAGGCCTTCTACTCACGTGACCTGGCCGGCCGGGTGGTCCTGGTCGGCGTCCCTGATCCCTCGTGGAGCGTGGAGCTGCCGATGATCGACCTCTTCGGCCGGGGCGGCTCCCTGAAGTCCTCCTGGTATGGAGACTGTCTGCCCAGTCGGGACTTCCCCTACCTGGTGGATCTGTACCGCCAGGGGCGCCTGGACCTCGATGCGTTCGTCACCGAGCGGGTCCGCCTTGACCAGGTCCAGGAGGCCTTCGAGACCATGAACCAGGGCGACGTGCTGCGCAGCGTCGTCGAGATCGGCTGAGAGGAGCCCACCCGATGGCCACCACGGCACGCATCGAACACCTGATCACCGCAGGCACCTTCTCCCTGGACGGAGGGACATGGGAGGTGGAGAACAACGTCTACCTCGTCGGTGACGACGACGAGGTGCTGATCATCGATCCTGCCCATGACGCCGAGGCTGTGGCGGAGCAGGTCGGAGACCGCCAGGTCCTGGGCATCCTGCTCACCCACGGCCATGACGACCACATCCGTGAGGTCTTCGACGTCCAGCGCAAGGTCGGCGGACGTATCCACCTGAATCCGGCCGACCACGTCCTGTGGGAGCAGGTCCATGCCCATGCCCGTCCTGATGTGGAGATCTCCGACGGCGATGTCTTCACCGTCTCCGACACTCGCCTGACAGCAGTCCACACGCCCGGCCACTCGCCCGGCTCCACCTGCTTCTATGCGGAGGACCTCCCCCACACCGACGGGTCCCGCGGGTCGGTGCTCTTCGCCGGCGACACGCTCTTCCAGGGCGGTCCCGGGGCCACCGGTCGGTCCCACAGCAGCTTCGAGACGATCATCGAGTCGATCAGCGACCGGATCTTCGCGGAGCTGCCGGAGCAGACGCAGGTGCTCCCCGGACACGGCGAGTCCACCCGCATCGACAAGGAGAAGCCCTTCCTCCAGGAGTGGGTCGACCGCGGATACTGACAGCCACCCTCACACAGAGACGTCCCCTGCGGGCAGCGCGTGAACGGCTGGCCCGGCAGGGGACCGTCTCTGTGCGGGGCGGCACTAGCTGCTGGGGACGACCGAGTCCTCCACCTCCTGCAGGTCCATCGTGGGCGCCGGCCGGCGTAGGCCCCGTGTGATCACCAGCAACCAGACCAGGCCGACGCCGACCCATCCGAGACCGACCATGAAGGCGTCCGGGGACAGCGAGGTCCACAGCCACAGGCACAGCGTCACGCCGATCGCAGGCAGGACCACGAACCGGATGAGGTCACCGCCGTGGCGGCGCCCCCTGTCGACCGCGTGGTACTTGATCACGGAGAGGTTGACGAAGGTGAAGGCGATGAGCGCTCCGAAGCTGATCATGGCGGCGGCCAGCTCCAACGGCAGCACGAGAGCCAGCAGTGAGACGGCCCCGACGGCCAGCGCCGCCAGGTACGGCGTGCGGAACTTCGGGTGCAGCACGGCAAAGATTCGGCCGGGCATCGCGCCATCGCGGCCCATCGTGTAGAGGATGCGGGTCACGGAGACATGGGAGGCCGTCGCGGAGGCCGCCCCGCCGGAGATGAACGCGGCGGTGAAGAACGCCACCAGGAACGCCCCGCCGGCGCGCGCCATCACATCGGTGGCCGCGGTGTCCACGGAGCTGTAGGCCGTCCAGTCGGGGAAGACCAGGTGCCCCAGCCAGGAGAGGAAGATGAAGATCAGACCGGCGCTGAACGTGCAGATCAGGATGGCGCGCGGGATGGTGCGGGTGGGGTCTTTGGTCTCCTCGGACAGCGTGGAGACCGCATCGAACCCGAGGAACGAGAGGCACAGCACCGCGGCGCCGGCGATGAGCGCGGCGAACTGGAACTCCTCGTTGGCGAAGGGCGCCAGCGGGTCGATGGGCGCGTCCTGGGCGGTGAGGGTCACGACGCTCATGATCACGAAGACCACGATGAACACCACCTGGATCCCCACGAGCATGCTGTTGAAGCCGGCGGCCACCTTGATGCCGAGCACGTTCATCGCCGTGACGATCACGATGGTGGCCACGATGATCAGCCAGGCCGGCAGTGCGGGGATCGCCGCGTTGAGGTAGAGCCCGATGATCATGAAGTTGATCATCGGCAGGAAGAGGTAGTCGAGCAGCAGCGACCAGCCCACGAGGAATCCGAGGTTGGGCCCGAAGGAGCGCTGGGTGTAGGTGTAGGCCGATCCCGCCACCGGCAGCGCCTTCACCATCCGGGCGTAGCTGAGTGCGGTGACCAGCATGGCGGTCAAGGTGATGATGTAGGCCAGTGCGAGGTGCCCGGAGGTGATGGTGCTGACGATGCCGTAGGTGGTGAAGACCGTCAGCGGCACCATGTAGGCCAGACCGAACAGGACGGCGTAAGGCAGTCCGAGACTGCGTCTCAGCGCGGGACTCTCGCTGACCGTCGAAGATGCTGTGCTCATGATGTGACCTCCTGGGTCTGGTGGATGATCTCCCCTGCCACAGTGGTCAGGAGCACCGGGGTGGCGATGAGTTCGTCGGGGTCGGTCTCGACCGGGTCGGCGACCCAGAGCGCGAGGTCCGCCTGAGACCCGGGGGTGATCGTGCCGAGGTCATCGCGTCCGAGGGCTTCGGCGGCCCACCAGGTGTACCCCAGCAGCGCCTCGACACCGGTGAGCCGCTGAGCAGGCTCGAAGACCTGACTCTCGGGGTGGCCGGGACGGCGACGGAGGCGCGCCCAGGCAAGTCCGAGGCGGGCGTCGCTCTCGGCCACCGGCCAGTCGGAGCCCAGCGCGATCCGCCCGCCGGCGGTGAGGACGTCTTTGACCCGCCAGGCACGGGATGCTCGTTCCTCCCCCAGCCGGGCCGCCCACGGGTCTGTGCCCTGCGCCTCCCGCCACTGCATGTGCAGCGGCTGCATGGAGGCCACGACGTCGGCCTCCACAAGGGAATCGACGTCATGGTCCGTCATCGTCTCCAGGTGCTCGATCCGATGCGGTGCCCCGGAGCCGGCTGACGGGTCGAGTCGGGAGTAGACCTCGGTGACGTGGGCGACGCCGGCATCGCCGCAGGAGTGCGTGGCCAGCTGGAATCCGGCCCGGTGGTAGGCCTCGGCGACCTCGGCGTAGCGGTCGACGCTGGGCCAGAACGGCTCGGCGGACTCCCCGTGGGTGTCGGGCTGGTGGAGCCAGGCGGTGCCGCCGTCGATGACCCCGTCGATGAACATCTTGATCATGCTCACGCGGAAGCGGCGGCCGGAGCTGCTCAGCAGCGCGATCCGCTGCGCGACGGCGGAGTCATCGTCACCGGGGTGATGCCACAGAGCGACCTGCAGGCGGACGGGCAGGCCACCGGGAAGCTCCTCCAACGCCTGCAACGTGGTCAGGGTCTTCCGATCGCCGTCCATGATGGTGGCGCCGGTGACCCCGCTGGCCGCCATCTCCAGCAGCTTGGTCTGGACCGTGCCGGCCAGCTCCTCAGCTGGCCCCTGGGGCACCGCGTCGAAGACGAGAGAGTACGCCGGAATCTCCCGGAGTTCACCGGTGGGCGTACCGTCCTCGTCCACCACGACCTCGCTGGCGTCGGCGAACGTCTCGGTTCCGTCGACGCCGGAACGTTCCATCGCCACGCTGTTGGCCAGTCCGGTGTGCATGTCGAAGAAGCGCACGGCCAACGGGCGCCCGCCGGTGACGCCGTCGAAGTGATCCCCGCGGATGCCTGCTGTCTCGAAGGCCTTGTAGTCGAGATTCCAGCCGAGGATCCACTCTCCGGCCCCGAGCCGGGAAGCCTCCTCGGCGATGGCCGCCCGAACGGACTCCAGATCCACCATGCCCCCGAAGTCGATGCCGACCGTCGCGGAGCACCCCAGGACGGGATGGCAGTGGGAGTCGATGAGGCCGGGAGTCAGCGTCGCCCCGGCCGCATCGACGATCCGGGTCTCGTCACGGGCGTGCGAGAGGATCTCCGCATCGCCTCCCACGGCGTGGATCATGCCGCCGGCCACGGCGACGGCGGTGTCGGTGACGATCGCCGCATCGCTGGCCGCCGTCATCGTGCGGATGCGGGCGTTGTGGATGATCAGCTCGACCATACGGGGCGCTGCCTTCCTGAGAACGGGGGCACTCCCCGATAAATGAACTACATTCGTTATCTGTTGTAGCTCACGTCACACTCCGCCGTCAAGGGGCACCCGGGAGCGGCAGCCCGCGATGGACCCCGGATACGACGAAGCCCCGGACCACTGTGACCAGTGATCCGGGGCTTCGGCGATGGGTGCCCCCTGCAGGATTCGAACCTGCGGCCTTCTGCTCCGGAGGCAGACGCTCTATCCCCTGAGCTAAGGAGGCGCGGGCCAGGTCAGCCGGGCTGACGTTCTGACCCAGTTAGATTACCAGCCCTCAGCCGGTGACTGAAATCTGGTAGCTCCACAGCTCCGAGGACATGCCGACCGGGGGTCGCTTCTGCTCCCCCTGGTCACCGGAGTCCCGATCTCCTGAGCCGCCCTGACCGTGCGAACGCTGGAAATGCTCGGAGTTCCGCCAGTTGTCGAAATCCTCCTCCGATGCCCAGCGGGTGACGACGAGCCAGACCGTGCGGCCATCGGTGGGCTGCAAGAGCTCGAACCCTTCGAAGCCCGGAGTGCCCTCCATGGAGCCATGCCGTGCGGCGAAGCGGGCTCCCAGCTCATCGCCGGAGTCCTCAGGAACGGTGATCGCATTGATCTTGATGACGCTCATGGATTCATTGTGACACCCCCGGGCTGAGGCCGCGCGGAGATGTCAGCCAGAACTCGCCTGCCCCGGCAGTCAGAACAGCGCCGACTGCCGGGGGCCGAGATCCGCGGCCGGCAGCTCCGGCGACACGCGCTCCCGCCACATGGGTCCCGGCGACGGTCGACACCGTGTCTGCGCCGCGCCTCCTTCGCCCGCGCCGCAAGCCACGTTCTGTACTCGGAGGAGGCATAGGAGCCTCCCCGGTAGATCCGTCGATACCGCCGCACCAGGCGGGGATGCTCCCGAGCGAGCCAGTCCAGGAACCACTCCCGCGCCCCCGGCCTGAGATGCAGCGCTCCGGTGGTCACATCAGCCGCACCCGCCTCGGCCAGCTCGGCATGCAGCGCATCCAGATGCTCCTCGGAGTCGGTGAGCCACGGCAGGATCGGCATCGCCAGCACCGTGCATTCCAGTCCGGCATCGACCACGGAGCGGATCAGGCTCAGCCGGGCGCGCGGGTCCGGGGTGCCCGGTTCGACGCGCTGCTGCAGGTCCCGATCCACCATCGCCAGCGAAACCGCCACGGAGACCGGCACCTGCTGCGCAGCCTCGCGCAGCAGCGGCAGGTCCCGCTTCAGCAGGGGGCCCTTGGTCAGAATGGAGAACGGAGTCCCAGACTCGGCCAGCGCCGCGATGATGTCAGGCATGAGCCGATACCGGCCCTCCGCGCGCATATAGGGATCCGAATTGGTTCCCAGCGCGACGTGCTCCCTACCCCAGCTGGGCTTGGACAGCTCAGCTCGCAGGACATCCGCGATGTTCGTCTTCACCACGATCTGGGTGTCGAAGTCCCGGCCGGAGTCGAAGTCCAAGTACTCATGGGTCTTCCGCGCGAAGCAGTAGACGCATCGATGGAGACACCCCCGGGTGGGGTTGATGGTCCAGGTGAAGGGCATGTTCGAACCTGCCGGCACGCGGTTGAGCGCCGACCGACAGGCGATCTCATGAAACGTGACACCGTCGAAGTCTGGGGTGCGCACCGTGCGCACCAGGCCTTTGAGCGGCAGCAGCGCCCCGCCGTCGTCGCCGTCGATCCTCTGACCCTGCCATCGCATACCTGCCATTCGAACACAGTTTCGAATGAAAGTCGAGAGACTCCGACCTCGGCGAGGCACCTCTGGGCCTGCCGTTCAGAGGAGCACGACCACGCCGATCAGCGAGACACCCAAGGCAAGGACCGTGCCGAACACGCCCAGCGCCAGGGCCGGCCCACCTCGACGCAGGAGGTCGGGCAGGTCCACCCCGGAACCGATCCCCACCATCGCCATCGTCATCAGCATCGTGGTGACAGCACGGACCGGATCCATGACCCCCTCTGGAATCCCCACCACAGAGGCCAGCACGGCCGCACCCAGAAAGCCCAGAACGAACCCGGGGATCAGCGGCGATCGCCGCCGTCCCGCCTCTCGCTGTGCCGCGCTCCCGCCCGGATCGCGCCGACGCGCCACCACTCCGAGCCCCACCATGATCGGCGCCAGCAGCACCACTCGAGCCAGCTTGACCACGACGGCGACCGCGAGCGCCGTGGCGCCGACCATCCCTCCCGCAGCCACCACCTGACCCACTTCGTGGACACCGGCTCCAATCCAGATGCCGGCGGACCGCTCGTCCAACCCGAGCATGGTGACGAGCAGCGGAAGCACGAGCATGGCGATGGTCCCACAGAGAGTCACCACGGCCACCGCGATCGCCGCAGCCGCATCCACCGGCCGACCGCGGCTGTCCCGTCCGTCTCCACGGTCCAGAGCAGCTGCGGCCGCGGCGACCGCAGAGGCGCCGCAGATCGCGGTGCCGGTGGCGAGCATGGTCGACTCCCCTCGAGGGGTGCCCAGCGCCCGACCTCCCAGCACTGTGCCGACGAAGGTCACCACCACCGTGCCGGCGACGATGACCAGTACCTCCCAGCCCAGAGCCAGCATGTCGCCCAGCACCAGCTGGAGCCCGAGCAGCACGATGGCCAGCCGCAGCACGGTCCTGGAGGCGACGCGCAGTCCCGCCTCGAAGGTCGGCGGGATCCAGCGCAGTCCACGCAGACCGATGCCGAGGAGGATGGCCAGCAGCAGTCCGGAGACGCCGGGGATCTGCTCGGCGAGCAGGTGGGCGGCCACGGCGGCCATCAGCGCCACAGCGAGCCCCGGGACGAGGCGCCGCGCAGCGCCCGACCCGTCCGAGGCCTCGGCGGTCGGCGGGCAGCCCCTGGCGGAGGCGGCGTCGAGCAGGAGAGGTCACCGCGACAGTCTAAGCCGGAGGCGAGAGCCCGCAGGACCAGGGCCGCTCCGCCGTCGCCACCTCCTCTGCCACCCTTCAGGTTGACATGACTTTATGATGGATAGCATAGTGTCACAGACACCAGAAGGAGTGAGCTCATCGTGACGAGTCCCGCAGGGAGCCAGACGACGGCCCGGGCACCGGCGCCCCACCAGCACCTGGAGCTGGCCGTGTCCACCGTCGTGTTCTCCCTGCGCCCGGGCCCCGCACAGGACCGCCCGACGCTGTGGCTGCCGCTGGTCCGCCGCATCCGCGACCCCTTCTGCGGCCGCTGGGCCCTGCCCGGCGGACCCCTGGAGGACCATCACGACCTGGCCGCCTCGGCCCGGGAGACGCTGAAGGCCACCACGGGCCTGGAGCCCCGGCACCTCGAACAGCTCTACGCCTTCGGCGACGTCGACCGTTCCGGCCAGACGGACCAGCGCGTGGTCTCGATCGTCTACTGGGCCCTGGTCCGTCCCGAGGAGGACGCCGAGGCCGACCACGGGGACAACGTCGCGTGGTTCCCGGCCGATGAGACCCTGCGCCGCCATGAGGACGGCACCGCCCCGTTGGCCTTCGACCACGGCGTCATCCTGCGCTATGCCCTGCAGCGACTGCGCGCCAAGATCACCTACTCCCCCATCGCGCACGCGTTCTTGCCCGAGGAGTTCCCGCTGACCCGGCTCCGCGAGGTCTATGAGGCGATCCTCGGCAGAGACCTGGATCCGTCGAACTTCCGCCGCCAGGTGCTGGCCCAGGGCTCGGTGGAGAGCACCGGGCGTCGGATGACCGGCACGAACCACCGGCCGCCGCTGCTCTACCGCTCGGCCCCCAACCGCTCCCGCTACACGCTCACCATCGAGGAGAACCCATGAGCCTGTCCGTCCACGACCGCATCGAGCTCAAGCCCAAGGAGTCGTGCAACGACTCGCTGCCACGAGGCCCCTGGGAGTTCGACGTCGCCCCCGGATACGGGCCCGGCGCCTCCGAGTCCGACCCGATTCCTGACCGCACGGTCCGCCCCGGTCAGCTGCCGCAGCTGTACCGAGAGCTCGAGGACGAGCAGCTCCATGCTCGGATCCGCGCGGCGAAGGAGGCCCTCGGCGAGAAGCTCGTGATCCTCGGACACTTCTACCAGCGCGACGAGGTCGTCCAGTACGCCGACTTCGTCGGAGACTCCTTCCAGCTGGCCAACGCGGCACTGACCAAGCCGGAGGCGGAGACGATCGTGTTCTGCGGCGTGCACTTCATGGCCGAGACTGCCGACATCCTCTCCTCGGCCGATCAGCAGGTGATCCTGCCCAACCTCGCGGCCGGCTGCTCCATGGCCGACATGGCCGACGAGGAGTCCGTGGAGGAGGCCTGGGAGGACATCGCCGAGGTCTACGGCTTCGACCCCGAGGATCCCCAGCCGGATGCCGAGGGCAAGCTCCCGGTGATCCCAGTGACCTACATGAACTCCTCGGCGGCGCTGAAGGCCTTCTGCGGCCGCCACAGCGGCATCGTATGCACCTCGTCGAACGCCGCCACCGTGCTGGAGTGGGCATTCGAGCGTGCTCACCGAGTGCTGTTCTTCCCTGACCAGCACCTGGGTCGCAACACCGCCAAGGCCATGGGGGTGCCGCTGGAGCAGATGCCGATGTGGAACCCCCGCCGGGAGCTCGGAGGCAACACCGAGGAGGGGCTGCGAGAAGCGAAGGTGCTGCTGTGGCACGGCTTCTGCTCAGTGCACCGTCGCTTCACTGTGGACCAGATCGAGCAGGCCCGCGCCGAGCACCCCGGCTGCCAGGTCATCGTCCACCCGGAATGCCCCATGCCGGTGGTCGACGCCGCCGACGCCGCCGGTTCCACCGACGCGATCAGGAAGTTCATCGCCGCCTCGTCCCCCGGTGACACGATCGCGGTGGGCACCGAGATCAACATGGTCAACCGGCTGGCCGCCGAATACCCGGACCGCACGATCTTCTGCCTGGATCCGGTGATCTGCCCCTGCTCGACCATGTACCGGATCCACCCGGGGTACCTCGCCTGGGTGCTGGACGAGCTCGTCGCCGGCCGGGTGGAGAACCAGATCATCGTCGACGACGAGGTCGCAGCAGAGGCGAAGGTCGCCCTGGACCGCATGCTCGCGGCGAAGCCGAGGTGATCCCGTGACGACCCCCCTGCTCCCTGCCCGCGACGTCGCGGGGGACCCGCTGCTCACGCGCAGCCAGATCGAGACTGTGGTGCATCGCGCCTTGGAGGAGGACGCCCCCTTCGGGGACCTCACCTCGTGGGCATTCGTGCCGGCCGACGCACAGGCCGAGGCCGACCTGGTCGCCCGCGAGGCCGGCGTGTTCAGCGGCGGCGCAGTGTTCGCCGCGGCGATGACGGCGCTGTCCCAGGATGTGGAGGTCACGGTTCATCACGACGACGGCACACCCTTCGTCGCCGGCCAGCGGCTCGCCTCGGTGCACGGCCCGGCACGGCCCATCCTGACCGCCGAACGGGTGGCTCTGAACCTTGTGCAGCGCATGACGGCGGTCGCTGGTCTGACGGCCCGCTACGTCGAGGCGGTGGCTGGCACGGGGGTGCGCATCGCCGACACACGCAAGACGACTCCGGGGCTGCGCGCGCTGGAACGTCATGCCGTGCGCTGCGGCGGCGGACACAACCACCGGTCAGGCCTCTCCGACGCCGTGATGGCCAAGGACAACCACCTCGCCCTGGTGGACGACCTCGCCGCGGCGATCTCCGCCGCACGAACCCGACTGCCGCACACCGTGCACATCGAGGTGGAGGTCGACCGGATCGACCAGATCGCCCCGGCGCTGGCCGGCGGGGCCGACACGATCATGCTGGACAACTTCTCCCTCCCGGAGCTGCGCCGCGGAGTGGAGATCATCGCCGGCCGTGCCGTGGTCGAGGCCTCCGGAGGCATCACCCTGGACACGATCGGCCAGGTGGCCGCCACCGGCATCGATGTCATCAGCGTCGGCGCATTGACCCATGGCGTGCCGGCCGTGGACCTCGGACTCGACTTCACGACGTCGCGCTGAACCCTCAGTGCGCCGCAGCACCCGACCCGGTGAAGGATCCTCCCATGACACAGACCCCCGAGCCGCAGGAGCAGCCGACGCTCTCCGGGCCCTCCACGGTCTACCTGGACGCGGCCGCCTCGGCCCCGGTGCGCCGCGAGGTCCTGGAGGCCATGTGGCCGCTGCTCGCCGGGGTGCACGCCAATCCTTCGAGCCGACACGAGCCCGGACTCGCCGCCGAGCGCGCCCTGACCGACGCCCGCGCCCGTGTGGCACGCTCCCTGGGCGCCAGGCCGGGTGAGATCCTGTTCACCTCGGGCGGGACCGAGGCTGACAATGCCGCGGTCAAGGGGATCGCCTTGGCGGCTCCCCGAGGCCGGCACGTACTGATCTCCGCCGTGGAACACCCAGCGGTCGCCGAATCGGCCTCCTGGTTGGAGAGGATCGGCTACGAGGTGGACGTTCTGCCTGTGGACGATGCCGGAGTCGTCGACCCCGACGAGCTGCAGCGCCGCCTGCGGTCTGACACCACCTTGGTCAGCGTGCAGACGGCCTCCAACGAGGTCGGCACGGTCCAGGACATCGCCTCCCTGGCGGCCGTCGCCGCCGAGACCGGCACGCCGTTCCACACCGATGCGGTCCAGGCGGCTGGATCCGAGACCATTGACGTCCGCGAACTCGGGGTGCAGGCCCTGAGCCTGGCCGGACACAAGCTCGGCACCCCGAAAGGCGTCGGCGTCCTGTGGCTGCGGCGTCGGACCCCGTTCGAGCCGCTGATCCACGGCGGCGGCCAGCAGCGCGGCGACGCCTCCGGCACGGAGGACGTCGCCGGCGCCGTCGGCATGGCCACCGCGCTGGAGCTCGCCGCCGCAGAGGACACCGAGACGCTGCGTCGCCGACGCGACGACTTCATCGCCGCCGTCGAGGAGGGTGTCCCCGGAGCTCGCCTGACCGGTCACCGCACCCGGCGGCTGGCCGGTCACGCCTCCTTCGTCCTGCCGGGCCGCAGTGGAGAATCCGTGCTGTTGGATCTGGAGCGGGCCGGGATCTTCTGCTCCTCCGGGTCCGCCTGCGCCGCCGGCTCCTCGGAGGCGAGTCCCAGCCTGACGGCTATGGGCGTGCCGGAGGACCTGGCACAGACCGCCGTCCGGTTCACCTTCGACGTCAACACCTCATCAGCTGACCTCGCACGTGCCGCTGAGGCGCTGATCCGCAGTGCCTGTGCGGCACCATGAGGGCCAGCGACACGGCGATATGAAAACCTGAGCATATGACGCTCAACTTTGGAATACGACGCCCCGGACAGCTGTTGATCTGACTGCAAGCCGTCAACCAGACAACAGATCGAAAGGGGCTGATCCTCATGACCACCCGTCTGACCCGCCTGGAACCGCTGTCCCTGATGGACGACGTCTTCCGGTCCCTGCGCACCCCGCTGTTCGACTCCGCGGCCTTCGCGGCTCCCCGCATGGAATCAGGACAAGCCACGGGCTTCGTCCCCGCCGTCGACGCCCACCGCGACGGCGAGGACCTGGTGCTGCGTGTGGACCTTCCCGGGGTGGACCCGGAGAAGGACGTCTCAGTGGAGCTGACCGGACGCAGCCTCACCGTCTCCGGTGAGCGCCGTGACGAGCGCGAGGCAGAAGGACTGCGCGAGGTCCGATACGGCAGCTTCTCCCGGACGGTGACTCTGCCGCAGGAGGTCCCCTCGGACTCCGTGACAGCGGACTACGACGCCGGCGTGCTGACCGTGAGGGTCGCAGGCGTCTACTCCGCAGAGACTCCGCAGCGCATCCAGGTGACCCGGTCCGGCTCCGGCGCCCAGGAGCAGATCGAGAGCTGAGCACCGATCCGTGACCGGGGTCTGCTCACAGCTCGGCGAGCAGCGCCTTCCAGAAGGGCTTCCACCGGTCGATCTCCTCAGGAGAGCCGAGCTTCGCATGCTCCAGGCCGACGGTTGCCCTCTCGTCACCCTTGGGTGTGACGCCCACACTCACCCTGGTGCCGTCCTCCAAGGAGACCCGCCAGTATCTCCACTTCGGGGTCTCAGAGGTCGTGGGCGCCTGGGCGAGCCCGACGCCGTTGAACTCCTCACGGTCGGCGACGAGTTCCGTCCAGGCCGCCCACGCTTCATCCCGCGTGCCGCGGAACGTCTTGCTGGCCGAGGCCTGGAACATCCCGTCGCTGGTCTGCCCCGGGACCCGCATCCCATGATGCTGCTCATAGGCCACCGCCACTCCCTGGGCCCACCAGCCGGGGTTGTCCAGGCTTTCGGGCATGCGGGCGATCGCGAGCCCGGCGATCTGCGGATGGTCCATCTCGCGGGCGCCTGCGCCGTCGAGCTCCTCGAGCCAGGCGTCCCACGGCCGGCCCGTCGCGCGGGCGATCGCTGCTGTGTTCTGTGACGTCACCATGGACTGATCGTAGTCGGCCCGCCCCGGCAGGAGTAGGCTTGCCAGCGGCCCGACGACCGAACAGGAGCACCCATGAGCCACCGGCCCTACCTCGCCGCCGACGACCGCTACTCGAGGCTCGACTACCGCCGGGTCGGTCGCTCCGGCCTGGTGCTGCCGCCGCTCTCGCTGGGCCTGTGGCACAACTTCGGTGACGACGTCCCTTTCCAACGGCAGCGGGACATCGTGCGCTTCGCCGTCGACTCCGGCATCACGCATTTCGATCTGGCGAACAACTACGGTCCCCCTCCGGGTTCGGCGGAGATCAACTTCGGTCGGCTCATGAGGGAGGACCTCGCCCCCTACCGGGATGAGCTGATCATCTCCACCAAGGCGGGCTGGACCATGCACCCGGGCCCCTATGGCGGGCCGGGAGGCAGCCGGAAGTATCTGCTCTCCAGCCTGGATGCCTCGTTGGACCGTCTCGGGCTGGACTATGTGGACATCTTCTACTCCCATCGCCCGGATGCGGACACCCCGCTCGAGGAGACGATGGCCGCTCTGGACACCGCCGTCCGCTCCGGCAGGGCCCTCTATGCCGGAATCTCCTCCTACTCCCCGGAGGACACCCGCCGGGCCGCGGCCATCCTGAAGGAGCTGGGCACTCCCCTGCTGATCCATCAGCCCTCGTATTCGATGTTCAACCGGTGGATCGAGCAGGACGGCCTGCTGGACACGGTCGAGGAGGAGGGCGTGGGCGTGATCGCCTTCAGTGCGCTCGCTCAGGGAATGCTCACGGAGAAGTACCTCGACGGCGTCCCGGAGGACTCTCGTGCCGCGACCAAGCCGTCCTTCCGGGACGGCTTCCTCAGCGAGGAGAACCTGGCTCGGATCCGCGCACTCTACGACATCGCCCAGCGGCGCGGCCAGACGCTGGCCCAGATGGCACTGGCCTGGGCTCTGCGAGACGAGCGGGTCACCTCGCTGGTGATCGGTGCGAGCAGGGTCGAGCAGCTGGAGCAGAACCTGCAGGCCCTGCGCAGCGCGCCGTTCACCACCGAGGAGCTGGCCGAGATCGACCAGCACGCCGTCGACGCCGGCATCGACATCTGGGGCGACGCGCGCCGCAGCACGTCCGCCTGATCCGGCTCATCAGGCGAGGCGGAAGCCGACGACGTCGACGACGTCCTCCTCCGTGATGTGCGGATAGTGGCCCCGCAGCCCGGAGCGCAGAGCCTCCAGCGACGAGGCGTTCTCCCGCCGCACGTCCTCGGCGGTCAGCTCCCCGAACCGGCGTTGCCCGATGGTCTCCACGACGCCGGAGAGCACCTGGAACCCTGCGACCTCCGCCTGCTCGAAGACCATGGTCACCGGGCCGATCCGCTGGGGGTCTCCCAGCCGGATGGTCACGGTCTTGCGACCGTCGGCGACATCGTCGTAGTACTGGCCGGCGAAACGCAGCACCCGCCCGGCATCAGCGTCCGGCGACCGGTACCCGTGTGGCAGCAGGTCGCGGATCGACACCGGCGTCGCCGCCTCCCCTGCGGTGGCGTCGGTCGGCGGCACCAGCACCTCGAGGTCAGGATGAAGATCGAGCATCACCTGGCGGCATCGTCCGCAGGGCGCGATGACGTCACGGCCGTCATCGCCCACAGCGGTGATGGTCATCAGCCGGTCAGAGGACACTGCGGCGGCCTGGCCCAGCACCACGAGCTCCGCGCAGGGGCCACCGGTGAAGTGGTGGACGTTGACCCCGGTGTGGATGCGCCCGGAGATGTCGATCGCTGCGGAACCGACGGTGTGCTCGTCCCCCGGCCCGAGACGGGACGTGACCTCCCGTGCGGCAGTCAGGACACGGCGGTCGTTGAGCGTCAGCATGGAGTGCAGTCTACGGGCAGACGATGAGGCCCGGCCCCGTGATGGGACCGGACCTCAGAGCCTGCCTGAGCCGAGCGTGTCTGCTTGAGTCAGATCGCCATGAACTTGGCGAACACCTCCGGCACCTCGCCGTGGGCCATGAGACGGGCCAGGCGGGGGCCGATCTCAGCAGCCCTGGCGGGATCGCGGGTGATCAGGTAGGAGTGGCTGGCCCAGTCCCCGAACCCTGGCGGAGCCTGCCCCAGCCGCAGGTGGGTGCATCCCGTGGCCTGGGCCACCGCAATCCCCCCAGCGATGTCCCACGGTGCCGCACCGGTGAGTTCGAAGGCCCCGCTGGCCCGACCCGCGGCCACGTGAGCGACCTGCAGGGCGAACGACCCCGGATTCCGGACGATCCCGAAGCTGCGGCAGATCTCCACAAGCTCTTCGAGCTCGGCCCCGGTGGAGCGCAGCCCCTGGAAGGGCTGCGAGGTCAGCACTCCGGGCCGCCCGGGATCCTCGGCCGCCGAGGCCAGCACGGAGTCGTCGACCCACGCCTGATCGTCGGAAGCCCAGAAGGTCTCGCGCCGCAAGGGGTCATGCACTGCACCGGCCACGATCACCCCCTCCACCTCGGCGGCCACCGACGGTGGAGATGTAGGGGATCCCCGCGATGAAGTTGTGGGTGCCGTCGATGGGATCGATATGCCACCGCAGGGACGCAGAACCGACGGAATCGGTCGGCTCCGTGGCACCGAACTCCTCTCCGGCGATGGCCGCGTGCGGAGTCGCCTCCGCCAGGATCTCCCGGATCCGACGCTCCGAGGATCGGTCGACCTCGGTGACCGGATCGAACTCCGAGGTCTTGTGCTCGACCTCGACCGTCTCAGTGAAGGCCTGCCGAATGTCATCGGCCACAGCTTCGGCCGCGCGCCGGGCGATGCGGGCCAGACCCAGCGAGTCGTCCGTCGCGCCGTCGTGGTGAGTATGTGTCACAGAATCTGCCTCCTGAGCCAGCCGGAGAATCTCTCCGTGGCATAGACGGTGATGAAGATCATGATGATCAGGGCCAGGGTCTGATCCATCTGCCGGCCTCTGATCGAGGCATCCAGTGCGAGCCCGATGCCGCCGGCTCCGACGATGCCCATCACCGTGGCCGCTCGGACGAAGACGTCGAACATATAGAGCCCGACCCCGACGATCCCGGGCATCACCGTCGGGATCGTGGAGGTCACTGTGCGTTGCAGCCAGCTCGAACCCACAGCTCGCATAGCTTCGTTCTGCTTCGACAGGTCGGTGTCCTCAATCGTGTCGGCGATGAGCTTTCCGGCCAGTCCGATGGATCCGATGGTGAGGGCCAGCACCCCGGCCAGCGGTCCCATCCCGAAGGCGACCACCAGCAGCACCGCGATGATCAGCTCCGGCATGCCCCGGACCACGACGGTGGAGAACCGGGCCAGCTTCTCCGCGATCGGATGGAAGGTCGCGTTCTTCGCCCCGAGGATCCCGATCGGCAGCGAGATGATCAGCCCCAGCACGGTGGCGGCCAATGCCATCCAGATGGTCTCCAGCATCAGATCCAGATGGCGCGTGAAGTTGGTGACGAAGTCCGGCGGGAACATGCTCACCACATAGGGCACGATGTCCTGGATCGCGGCGATGAGCTGCACCGGGCCGAAGCCCAGCAGCACGAAGCTGCCGACCGTCAGCACCACCGCGGAGACGCCCATGATCCAGCGCCGCAGCCGGAAGACGTCCCAGCCCACACTGATACGGCCTTCGGCCTTGGGCCGACGCCAGGCAGGTGTGCGCGCCCGCTGCAGATCCGCATCCCTGGCACCAGCCTGAGCAGCGCCGAGGGGCGCAGCGCCGCCGCGTCCCGCGCGGCGGGCAGTGAGACC
Source organism: Nesterenkonia sp. PF2B19 (assembly GCF_001758425.2). Taxonomy (GTDB): domain Bacteria; phylum Actinomycetota; class Actinomycetes; order Actinomycetales; family Micrococcaceae; genus Nesterenkonia; species Nesterenkonia aethiopica. The sequence goes on from NZ_MDSS02000008.1 coordinate 88,364, forward strand.
TCGATACATCGCACGCAGGGAGAAGGGATTCTCCTTGGCTGGAGCCTCGCGGCCCAGCACAGCGGCTCGCGCCATCGCGGAGAGCCGCTCCGTGAGCAGCACCAGGACGAAGATGATGATCGCAATGGCCATCACCCGGGTGTAGACCATCTGTCCCTGGACCCGCTGCAGCTCCAGACCGATGCCACCAGCACCGACGAAGCCCAGGATCACCGCGCTGCGCAGGTTGATGTCGATCCGGTACAGCGACAGCGAGATCCAGTTGGTCATCACCTGCGGCAGCACCGCCGAGAAGAAGGTCTGGATCCGGGTGGCGCCGGAGGCCCGACTGGCCTCCACGATGCCCATGTCGATCTCTTCGATCCGGTCCGCGAAGAACTTCCCGATCATCCCGATCGAGCTGATCCCCATCGCCAACACCCCGGCAGTGGGCCCCACACCGATGGCTCGGACGAAGATCAGGGCGAACACCAGAGAAGGCACCGCACGGGTCAAGGTGATGATGAATCGACAGATGTTGTACGCCACCGGCCCGGTGGTGATGTTCCGCGCCGCCAGCGCCGAGACCGGCACCGCCAGCACCAGGGCGATGGCCGTACCCGCCAGCACCATCCACAGCGTCTCGATGACGGCGACGACGTAGCGCTGCCAGTCGACGAAACTGGGCGGCATCATCCGATCGATCAGGTTGACCACCGAATCCATCCGGCCCCACACGTTCCAGGGCGTGAACCCGGTCTGCCAGAGCGCCACCCCGAAGAGCGCGATCACCGCCAGACCGACCAGCTGCAGACGCCGTCGCTTCTTGTCCTTGGGCGGCCGCAGCACCCGCGGACGCACAGTCTCCATCACACTCATGCCGCCTCCGGATCAGTGCTGGCATAGATGGTCGAGGCATCTGCGATCGTGATCTGGGAGGCATCCCGGTCGAAGACGATCTCTCCATGGCGCAGGCCCACCATCCGGTCAGCCCACTCGATGGCCAGCTCCACCTGGTGCAGACTGCAGATCACCGTCAGCCCGTCCTCCTCACAGACCTTCAGCAGCAGCTCCATGATCTGCCGAGACGACTCCGGATCCAGGGAGGCCACCGGCTCGTCGGCCAGCACCAGCTCGGGCTTCTGGAACAGTGCCCGCGCGATGCCGACCCGCTGCTGCTGCCCGCCCGAGAGCGTGCCGGCCTTCTGGAAGGCCTGGTCCCCGAGCCCGACCCGCTCCAGCTGAGCCAGGGCCTCATGGCGCATCGCATTGGGATAGGTCATCACCCCGTACCGGGGTCCCCGCAGTGTGCCCAGCGCTCCGGCCATGACGTTCTCCAGCGCGGTCAGCCGACCCACCAGGTTGAAGTGCTGGAACACGAACGCCACCCGCTGTCGGAACCGGCGCAGCTGACGGGCCGACATCGCCATCGGGTCCTCACCGAGCACCGTCATCTCCCCGGAGGTCGGATCATGCAGCCGGTTCAGCACCCGCAACGTGGTCGACTTCCCCGACCCCGAGAGCCCCATCAGCACCAGCTTCTGACCCCGCGGGACGTCTAGGTCGATCCCGCGCAGCGCCAGAACCTCACCGTCATTGAACTCCTTGGTGATCCCCCGCAGGCTGACCGCGAGGTCACTCGAGCTGTTCGTCATCGTCGCTCCTTCAGCTCTGGCAGGCCGGGGCATCGGTGAGCTCGCAGACCTCTGCGATCGGCTCCCAGTAGGACTCGTCCTCGGAGACGATCCCCCAGAACTGGCCCATGACCCGGCAGAAGTCCCCGGTCTCACCTTCGGCCTGCAGATCGTCAGGGCACTCGCCGCGCTCGTAGATGGCATCTCCGTTGAGCTCCAGGATGGTCTCGGTGATCATCGTCTGCAGCTCCTCGTCGATCTCCGTGGAGACGGAGATTCCACCTTCCGGCACCTCGTCCCGCCAGATGATGTCCAGGGCTCCGGGCTCGACGTCGTCGTTGTCGTCGAAGAAGATGACCTCGGCGTACTCGCGGTGGGTGAATACTGCGGCGCATTCGCCGTCGTACATGCTCCGGGCCGCCGAGGCGTGGTCACCGACGAAGATGCCGTTGACGTCACGTTCCGGATCCATCCCTACGCTCAGGAAGGCGGCTGCTCCGAAGAGATAGCCAGTGGCGGATCCGGGTGAGATGAAGCAGATGTCCTCTCCGGCGAGCTGCGTGATGTCCTCGATCCCGGAGTCGGCCCGGACGGCGGCCACCGCCTCGTTGCGCGGACCCTGTTCGTCCGGAGCCGTCGCGCCCACGGTGTCGAGCTGGGCGCCGTTGTCTCGTGCGATCCACTGGGCGAACGGCCCCAGCTGGACGAAGTCCAGGTCCCCCGCGATGGTCGCCTCGATCACGGCGGCCGGATCCGTCGCCTCGAAGAGCTCGATCTGGTAGCCGGTCTCCTCCTCGAACTTGTCGATGAAGAAGCTCCAGTTGTCGAGGGTCTCGGTCGCCGTCTCCAACGGAACGACCCCGAAGTTCAAGGTGCCGCCGTCTCCCGCGTCGCCGCCGTCGTCTCCGGCCCCGCAGGCCGTCAGCCCCAGCGCCGCGACGGCGGCCCCTGCCGTCCAGCGCATAATGTGTCCCCTGTGTCCCATGATGCTCTGCCTCTCATCCGGTGCTGATGATCCAAGAGTTTGTACTACAAACTATTAGGACTATAAAGTGATACAGGTCACGAGGTCAAGAGACGGTCTACCAGAGACTGGCAGGACGCAGATCCGCCCTGGTCAGATGATGCCGCGGCGTGTGGCCAGCTCCGTCAGCAGCCCCCGCAGGGTGTCGATGTCACCGTCAGGAAGCCCCGCCACCAGCTCATCCTCAGCGACCCGAGACATGTCGGCGCAACGGCGCTGAAGCTCCGCACCGGCCTCGGTGAGGGTGATGGCATAGCGCCGTCGGTCACGGGCGTCCCTGACCCGCTCGATGAGCCCGTCCTTCTGGAGGGCATCAGCGATGATCGCCACACTGGCCTGATCCAGCACCAGGGCACGGCAGACCTCGAACTGCGCCACGGGCTGCGGCAGGCTCGCCACCGCCGTCAGCATCGCTGCCGACCGGGCGCTCAGCCCCAGGGGCTCCAGCAGCGTGCGCAGCCGGTCGGCCCGCAGCTGGTTCAGCCGATTCATGAGCCAGCCGATGTCGCCGGCCATCGGAAAACGGGAAGTCTGAGCAGTGGCCACCATGGGCACCACTCTAGTTGTTGTGGGGCATGAGGTTGTCGGAGCCGGCGGGGCGATGAGAAAACGAACGGACTCCCGCCCGCAGGATGGTAATCGCCAAAGAACCACCTGCTGCGCGAAGGAGCCCGTTCATGCCCCACGCTACCGCGGTGCACCCGAACTCCACACTGACCCCGACCGGCCGACTCAAGATGGTCGAACGCCACATCGACGACGGGCTGCCCATCGCCCATGTAGCCCGCGAGTTCCGCGTCAGCTGGGACACAGTGAGCAAATGGGTCACTCGCTACCGCGACCACGGTGAAGCCGGACTCGTCGATCACCCCAGCACTCCGCGCCACTGGCCGACTGCGACCCGGGAATCGGTAGTCGAGCGCATCGAGGCGCTACGCCGGCAGCTGAAGTGGTCGGCTCGTCGGATCCATCTGCACCTGATCACCGGCGGGATCGACCCGCTGCCCCAGCAGCATGGGCTGGCCACCGGCGAGATCCACCCGCCGGTGCGGATCAGCCTGCGCACCGTGGGCCGGTGGCTGGCGCGACGGGGGATCTCCCGGCTCCGGGATCTCACCCCGAACGGGGAGAACCTGCGCACCACACCGTCGGTGATCGAGGCCGAGCATCCCGGGGCCATGGTGCATCTGGATGTCAAGAAGGTCGGCACCATCCCCGACGGAGGCGGGCACAAGATCCACGGCCGGGGCAGCAGCAAAGCCAAGGCCTCCAAACGCGGCTCCGGGGCCAGAGTCGGCTATACCTATCTGCACTCGGCCGTCGA
>NZ_MDSS02000090.1 GCF_001758425.2 Nesterenkonia sp. PF2B19
CATTGGTCCCCGCATACCCACCCCGACCACGGCGTCCCGCCGCCGCCGCGGCGGCGTCCTCGCACGACGGCGACGGCGGCCGTCCCACGGCCCGGCGTGCCACCGGGGGTGGACTGGATGGTCGTCATCAGTCGTCCTCCCCGGGCCCGTCGACCTCGTCGAGCTCGTCCAGCATCTCCTGACCCCTCTGGTAGGCCTCATTGGCGAGTTCGACGTAGTCGTTCATGTTCCGCGCCTCGAGCTCGGCCACATAGGAGTCCCAGTCGTCCAGGTCCCGCTGACCGAGGATGAACTGCGCGGTGGCCTGGTCCACCTGGTCCGTCAGCGAGTTCTGCCACAGCGCGGCCTGCTCCAGCTCCAACTCGCTGAAGGGGATGCTCGGCTGCAGGGGCAGCTCCTCCTTGTCGGCCATCTGCTCCTGCAGCTCCACGATCTCGTCGCTCATCAGGGACAGGAAGATCTCGGTGTCGGAGCCGAAGTTATGCGTGAACACCCCGTTGTAGAAGCCGTAGTCGATGGAGAGGTGCTCCTCGGCCCCCGGGTTGAAGCCCTTGATGTCCACATTCTCGGCCAGTTCCCGCTCGCCGTCCTCGTCGGTCTCGTAGGTCTCGCCCTCCACACCCCAGGTGGCGAAGATCAGGCCCTCGTCTGAGTAGTAGAGCCAGTCGAGGAACTGCAGCATCGCGATGAAGTCCTCGCGCTGCGCCGTATGGGCGCCCAGGACCATCCCGACGTCGAAGCGTCCCCCACCGGCGACGTTGTCGCCCGCCGGTCCGGCGGGCACGCGGATCATCCGGACCTCGGCGTCGTCCTCCCCGATCTCCTCGAAGGCGGTGCGCAGAGTCTGCAGCTCCTCCTCGTTGGAGGCGATGGCCGCGGACTGCCCGGAGGCGAACTTCTGCACGGCGGAGTCGTCGTCCTGCGTCATCGACTCGGAGTCCATCAGGCCGTCTGCCACCAGTCCGGCGAAGTACTCGATCATCTCCCGGTACTCGTCGGTGGCCCCGGTGAAGACGAACTCGTCGGCGTCGGCATCGAAGTAGAGTCCGTTGCCCAACCCCCAGCCGCCGGCGGTGTCGAAGGACGGCCCGGCGAGGTTCAAGGTGGCGTTCATCTCCCACCGGTCGGACCATGGGGTCATCTCGGGGTGCTCCTCGGAGATCTGCTCCAGCTGGTCCTGGAACTCCTCCCAGGTCTCCGGGTCCTCGAAGCCCATGTCCGCCCAGATGTCATCGCGGATGGCCACGGACCAGTTGTGGAAGGGGTCCTCCCGCAGGCCGGGCAGGATGTAGGCCTTGCCGTCCTCCTGCCGCAGTTGGTCGAACTCCTCCTGCAGCTCCCACCGCTCCAGCTTGTCGGTGAAGTGGGGCATGTAGTCCAGGTAGTCGCTGACCGGGAGCAGCGCCCCTCCGGAGATGTAGGGGATCTCGTCTCCCGGCCACATCACCGGCACATAGTCGGGGATCTCGCCGGAGCCGATGAGCACCGAGCGCCGATCCTCGAAGTCGCTCAGTGGGGCGACCACCGGGTCGAGGGTGACCCCGTGCTCCTCCTCGAGGTGTTCGAGGATCAGCCAGTCGTCCTGCAACGGGTAGTTGGGATGGTCGCGATACAGCAGCGAGATGCTCAGCGGCTCCTCGGCGACGAAGGAGTCTCCGACGGAGAAGTCCTCCATCGCGCCGACGCTCTGCGCCTCCTCGTCGATCTCAGCCGTCTCGGTGGCCGACCCCGAGCCGCACCCGGCCAGCAGCAGGGCGCTCAGTCCGAGCACGGCGGTCGTCGTGGTCCTGCCTGGGACCTCATGCATCGCCGTCACCCTCGCTCTGCTCGTCGGACTCGTCGTCGATCTGCTCGTCGATCTGTTCCTGGGCCCGCTCATAGGCTTCGTTGGCCATGTCCACCAGGCTCTGCATGTTGAGGTTCTCCAACTCGGCGACATAGGAGTTCCAGTCGTCGAAGCTGCGCTGCCCGAGGATGAACTGGGCAGTGGCGGTCTGGACGTGGTCGGTCAGACTCGTGGACCAGAGGCCCAGCTGCTCCAGCTCCAGGTCGGTGAAGGGATGCGCCGGAGTCACCGGGCGCTCCTCCTTGTGCTGCATGCTCTCCTGCCACTCGATGACGTGAGGACGCAGGCCGGAGTGCACGAACTCGGTCAGGGAGCCGGCGGCATGCATGAACGGCTGGTTGTGGAAGCCGTAGTCCCGGAGCAGGTGCTCCTCCGCGTCTGGGTGGAGGCTGTTGATGTCGATGTCCTCGTCCAGTGCGATCTCACCGTCGGCGTCCCGCTCGTAGGTCTCGCCCTCCACGCCCCAGGTGGCGAACTCGAGGCCGTTGTCCGAGTAGTAGAGCCAGTCGATGAACTGCAGCAGCGCCATGAAGTCGTCCTGGTCCGCCATCGAGTTCGCGATCATCAGGCCTGAGTCGAAGCGGGCTCCGCTGTGCACGAAGTCGCCGTCGCGGCCGCCGGGGATGGGGATCAGGCGGGCCTCCGCCCCCTCGGTGCCGAGTTCCTCGAACCCTCGGTGGTAGATGGTCGTGGACTCGTCGTTGCCGCCGATCACGAAGGACTCTCCGGCGGAGAACTTCTGCTCCGCCATCTGGTCGTCCTGCGTCATGGTCTCGGCGTCCATGAGGCCCTCCTCCACGAGGCCCGCGAAGAACTCCAGCAGCTCGCGGTACTCGTCGGAGGCCCCGGCGTAGATGAACTCATCGGCATCGTGGTCGAAGTACAGGCCCTGCCCGTAGCCCCAGCCGGCGACCGTGTCGAAGTTGGCCGACGCGATGTTCAGGGTGCTCTGCAGCTCCCAGCGGTCGGACATCGGCGTGATGTCGGGGTAGGCCTCCTTGACCTCCCGCAGCTGGTCCGCCAGTTCGTCCCAGGTCTCCGGGTTCTCCAGTCCGAGCTCGTCCCAGATGTCACCCCGGACTACGAGGCTGAAGATGTAGAACGGGTCCTCCCGCAGGCCCGGCAGCATGTAGGCCTTGCCGTCCTCCTGCCGCAGGGCGTCGAACTCGTCCCAGAGCTCCCAGCGGTCCAGCTTGTCGGTGAAGTTGGGCATGTAGTCCAGGTAGTCGCTGATCGGCAGGACCGCGCCGCCGCTGAGGTAGGGCACCTCCTGTCCGGGGTAGGTCACAGGGACGTAGTCGGGCATCTCGCCGGCGCCGATGAGCAGGGAACGTTGCTCCTCGAAGTCGCTCAGCGGGGCGTCCACCAGGCTCAGGGAGACGTTGTGCTCCTCCTCGAGCTGATCGAAGAACATCCAGTCCTCGTCGAGGCCGTGGTCCGGATTGTTCCGATACAGCAGTGAGAACTCGACCGGCTCGGTGGCCACGAAGGTGTCGTCGACGCCGAAGTCCTCCATGGCGCCCACGCCCACCTGGTCCTCATCGAGCTCGACGCCGTCCTCCTCGGCTGATCCGGCTCCCCCGCAGGAGGTGAGCAGCAGTGCTCCCGTGATGCTCAGGGCAGCGGTCCTCCATGGAAGGGTCCTCCAGGGACGGGTGCGCACGGTATGCCTCATGGTGCGGTTCCTCTCAGGTGCGGTGAATCAGGTGCGGTGAATCAGGTGCGGTGACACAGATGCAGGGAAAAGAGCAGCGCCACGGTCTTGGGAATTTGTTGTGACATGAGGCACAATAATGTCCGGGACGCCGTTGTGCAAGAGGTCACAGCGAAGAATTCCATCGATGAAGCGGGACGTCGATGGAGCGCCCCGGTATGCCTGATTCAGCTTCTGACCAGGGATTTCCTGTCTGTCAGCACGGAAGGAGCCGCCATCGGTCCGAGAGAGCACGGCGGTACGACGACGGCGCCCCCACCACGTCGGTGAGGGCGCCGCATGGCAGCCGGAGCACGGGCCGCCAGGAGAGGCTGGCGGGCCGATCGGCGTCCGATCGTCAGCGAGTCACAGGCGGTTCAGTATCGCCGCACGGCTTCCGGGTTGGCCTCGATGTCCCGGCGCACCTCGGCCGCGATCCGACGCTCCACGATGAAGCTCAGGAACGGCACCACTCCGCCCAGCACGATGGTCACCAGACGAGAGAACCGCCAGTTCATCAGGAACCACAGACGGAACCCGGCGATCACGTAGACCACGTAGATCCAGCCGTGGATCACCGCCGTCCAATAGGAGATGCCGGTGCCTCCGCTGACCGACTCCTTCGGATGGAAGCCGAGCGTGTTGGCCGCACCCTCGGCGGTGGTGCCGCCGGCGTAGAGCTCGTAGCCGAAGCCGTAGTCCATGATCATCTTGGCCACCAGGATCAGCAGCATGATGCCGGTGGTGAAGGCGAAGACCTTGTAGAAGGTCAGCGAGCCGCTGATCTGCTGCATGGTGCCTTGGAAGCGCCGCTTCTGGGGCCGCTTCGGCACGGCAGGCACCTCGGTCACCTGCGGGGCGTCTCCGGTGTTCTCAGGCATCACGTGTCCTTCTCATCGAGCTTGCGCGCCGCCTCCGCGGTGGCGGTCTCCTCCGCCTCCCGAGGGCTCTGTCCGGCGGCGACGGCGGCCAGGTACTCCTGCTTCCACTGCTGCTCCCACTCGGTGTCGAGCACCGCGGCCTCCTGCGACTTCTCATGGGCGTCCTTGACCAGTCGCCACCACAGGAAGAAGGCGAAACCGGCGAAGACGACCCACTCCACGGCGTAGAAGAGGTTCAGCCAGTTCACGGAGGATCCCTCCGGCTGTGGTCCGACCCAGACCGGCTCCAGAGGGACGGTTTCGGCCTCGGCCCCGATCTCATGGCCGGACGCGTCGACGACGTCGAAGGCGACCACGAATCCGGAGTAGGACGGCAGATCCCACACGTTGATCAGCTCCGCCGGGGACAGGCTGGCGAACACGTGGGCGGCCTCGCGCTCCCCGGCCACGGGAGCTTCAGGCGGCAGCAGGCGCCCGCGCAGCTCGAGCTGCTGCCCCGCAGGCGGCGCGTCCACGGCGTCGACGTCGTCGGTCCAGCCGCGGACCACGGGGATGACCTCACCGTCGGGGGCGCCGTCCACTGCGAAGGCGGCGACGGCCCACCATCCGGGCTCACCGTCCTGCAGCCGCTCGGAGATCAGCACCTGGGAGTCCTCGACGAACTCGCCGGAGTGAGTGACGATCCGATCCGCGTCCAGGGCGGTCATCGCACGCTGCGGCGCGTACACCTCGGTCAGCGGCGCGGGCTCCTCGGTGACCTCCCGGGAGGGTGTCTCCTCGGTCCGCGACTGGCCGAACTGCCAGGCACTGGCCACGACGAACACCGTGGCCAGGATCAGGGCCAGGGCGAGCATCGCGATCCATTTGGGCTGCAGCGCGGTCTTGAGCACCCCACCAGGATACGCGGGACAGCAGGGCTCGGATCACCGCGTCCGAGAATGTTTCTACGCCTGGTAGAAGAATGGGGATCAGGCGCCTCCTCGTCACGGAGCCGCTCTCGATTGGTGACGAAGCCCACGCTGGTGTCAGTATGGACCCATGATGCGCTTGGATCACGTCTCGTATGCGGTCGGCCCGGATGGCATGGATGCCACGGTCGAGAGGATTGTCGGTCAGCTGGGCGTGGAACGCGTCAAGGGCGGTATCCATCCGCGCTTCGGCACACGCAGCTCGATCATTCCTCTGAAGAACCGCCAGTACCTGGAGATCGTCGAGGTCCTCGACCACCCCTCCGCCGACAAGGCACCGTTCGGCCAGGCCGTGCGGAACCGCTCCCAGGTGGGAGGCGGCTGGATGGGATGGTGCGTCACCGTCGACGACCTCTCCCCCTTCGAGGACCGGCTGGGGCGCAAGTCCGTGCCCGGCAATCGGAAGTTCCCGGACGGCCAGGAGCTCACCTGGCAGCAGATCGGCATCAAGGGGCTCATCGCAGACCCGCAGGTGCCCTACCTGCTCCGCTGGGACGAGGGCACCGAGGACCTGCATCCCTCGCAGGCCTACCCGCCCGAGGCTGAGCTCATCCGCCTGGCCATCGCCGGGTCCCCGGACCGCGTGGCCGACTGGCTCGCCTGCCCCAAGGCTGACCCGTTCGAGGACGTCGAGGTGGACTGGGTGGCACCTTCCGGCACACCGGGCATCATGTCCGCCACCTTCCGGACCCCCGCGGGCGACGTCACCATCTGAGGCGGCCTGCACCGCACCCGTCTGACACAGCACACGTCCCATACCCCGCAGTACTCACCGCACAGTGGGCGGGGCTCCCTGACCGGGAGCCCCGCCCACTGTCGTCTGTGCCGTCTCCCCGGCGGCGCGTCAGGCCGGGGCCTGGGCGGAGGCCGCCCTCAGGATCGCCTCGGCAGCCTGCTCTGCGCCGTCCTCCGGCATCCGCGCCGGGCCGGCGGGCGCCCAGCCCCGGTCGTCCAGGACGTCCAGGGCTCCGGTGAGCCGGGCACGCAGCGCGTCGATGTCCTGTGGGCCCTCCACCTCGGTGTGATGCCCCCAGCCGGCCTGGACGGCCTGGGTCGCGCGGCGTCGCAGCGCCTCCTGCTGGTCGAGCCGGAGACGACGGCGGGGCCGCTCTGCCGCCCCGCGGATCGGCTTCTCCCCACCGGGCCCCTCGGTGAGCCACAGGGTGGGGATCCGCGCCGGGCTCCAGGTGTGCACGGCCCGGTGCCCCGGCACGGCGACGGCGCCGACCGTCCGGGAGACCAGCTCCGCGGTGGCTCCTCCTGAGATCCTCTCCACGCCGGGGGCGGCCCGACGGGCCACGGCGGAGTCCAGCAGGGCGACCCTCCACTCGGGACGGCGGGCCGCGAAGAACTCCAGGACGGCGTCCTCCACAGCCGCGGTGGTGTCGGGGCTCACCCCGGGCAGGTCCAGGACAACCGTCGGAGCTCTGGTCTCGCCGGGCTCCGAGCCGGCAGTGAGGCCACCACCGGTGGCGCCCCGGACGGCGGCGTCGAGCAGTGGAGCCGTCGTCGCGGCCGATTGCGCACCGTCCTCAGTGATCTCGCCGAGAATCACCGGGGTCGGCGTGCTGCGGGCCGCCGGCTTTCCGCCGATCGGTGCCTCGGCGGCGGAGGCCAGGCGCACGTGGACCGTCGGATGGGCCCTGCCCAGTCGCTCCAGGACCCGGGCGGGGAGGTCGCCGTCGACCACCAGCACATCCGGGGCGAATCCGCTCATCAGCCGGTCCAGGCGAGGCAGCAGGTAGTCCCGTTCCCAGATCTCGGGGTCGGCGTTGAGGCTGTAGTGGGAGCCGATCCGCTGCAGCGGGAAGCGCGGCTCCTGCGGGCCTGCGGCCACCTGCCCGGCGAGTGTGGCCATGACGACGTCGGCCTCCGCCGTCAGGTTCTCCCCGATGCGGGTGAGTCGGCGCAGGGTGCCGGTGACGACGTCGTCGTCGCTGAGCAGCAGCACGCGGCGGCGCGGATGCGTCATGGTGTGTCCCTTCGTCTCGGCCTGTCAGTCACCGAGTCCGCCTCAGAGTCGTTCGATGTCATCAGAGATCGTCGCCCCACGAGTATCGAAGACCAACCCCCCAGCCCGCCTGACAACCTGCCCGATCGCCTCCAGATCATAGACACCATGCGGCTGCAGAATCACCACGACATCCGCTCCCACAAGCGCTTCCTCGAGATCAGGAACCCGCTGCAGCACCCCACCGTCGACATGCCAAGACTCCACATACGGATCATGGAACCGGACCTCAGCCTTCTTCTCCGTGAGCACCTTGGCCACAGGCACCGCCGGAGACTCCCGCTGATCCGCGATGTCCGGCTTATACGTCACCCCCAACAGCAGCACCGAAGACCCGTTCAACGGCTTGCCCACCTCATTGAGCGCATCCGCG
>NZ_MDSS02000091.1 GCF_001758425.2 Nesterenkonia sp. PF2B19
CCGGGGACCTCGGCTTCGCCGACCCGGCCGCCGCGATGCGCCGGATCGCCCGCACTCTGGAGACCGCGATGGGCGGCTCCTCCGGGGTGCTGCTGGCCATCCTCGCCACCGCCGCCGGACGCAGCCTCGAGACTGACGGCCGGGCGGACTGGTCCGGCGCGCTCGCCGAGGGGATCGCCGCAGTGCAGCACCATGGCGGCGCCGCCGAAGGGGACCGCACCATGCTGGATGCGCTGATCCCCGCCCAGCGGGCGCTCGCCGAGGGTGACGGCGTCGTGGTCCCCGCGGCGGTGGCTCAGGCGGCCGCAGCAGGTGCCGAGGCGACGGCGACCCTCACTGCGCGCGCGGGCCGGGCGGCCTATGTGCCGGACTCAGCCACTCAGGGCTCCCCGGATGCAGGGCCGCCGCCGTCGCGAAGCTGGTGCGAGCACTGGCGGATTCGCTCAGCTGACCGGAACAGGCGGGGTCCCGGTGCGTCGAGGGGGCATTCTCCCGTGCGACATCCCTGTCATGACGCGCGTCAGCGAGCGGGCAAGCGCCGGAATGTGACTCCTCGTCCCTCAGGTGTGGGGCGTGGCCCATGGATGGGCGGGCTCAAGGATGGGCGGGCTCAAGGGTGGATGACGCCCAGGGGCAGGATCACGCCGCAGTCTCCCGTCGGCGGCGAAGAAGGGACCCGAATTCATCGAGCGCGGGGCGCTGGACCGCGAAGTACGCCCAGCGGCCGCGCTGGGTGCGGGTGAGCAGCCCCGCCTCGACGAGGATCTTCAGGTGGTGAGAGACCGTGGGCTGGGACAGTCCCAGCGGTGCGGTGAGGTCGCAGACGCAGGCTTCGCCGTCCTCGGTGTGCTCGATCAGGGACAGCAGGCGCAGCCGCACGGGATCCGCCACAGCTTTGAACACGGCGGCCAGGGGTTCGGCCTCCTCGGTGGTCAGCGGGCCCTGGAAGGTGGGCAGGCAGCAGGCGCTGTCGGCCGGTGTCGCGGTGCTCATGGAGTCATCGTAGCTCACGTATTGACGAATTTCGATGAGTGGTCCTAGAGTCTCTCGTATCGAATCTTGTCTATGTATCCTGGTGCCACGTCGGCTCCAGATGACGCCGACCCTGAGGAGACCCCATGCAACAGATGACCAGCACCGGTCCCGCCGCTCCCTCCGCTCCCTCCGCTCCCTCCGCTGCGGACGCCCTGCCGGTCGCGGTCATCGGTGCCGGCCCGGTGGGTCTCGCCGCCGCGGCCCACCTGCTGGAGCACGGGATCGAGCCGCTGATCCTGGAGGCCGGCGACGACGTCGGCGCCGCCATCCGGCAGTGGGGCCACATCCGACTGTTCTCGCCGTGGCGCTACGACCTCGACTCCGCCTCCACCCGCCTGCTGGAAGCCGCTGGTTGGGAGCCGCCGCGGCCCACCGCGCTGCCCTGGGGGCGGGAGATCGTGGAGGACTACCTGGAACCGCTGGCCCAGGTGCCCGCCATCCGTGACCGTCTGCGCACACGCTCCCGCGTGGTGGCCGTGACCCGCGGATCCCGGGACAAGACCCATGTCCGGGGTCGTGAAGGTGCGCCGTTCGTCCTGCGCGTCCAGCGGCGCACCGAGGCCGGACTGCAGGTCGACGAGGTCCGCGCCCGCGCGGTCATCGACGCCACCGGCACCTGGAGCGCCCCCAATCCCCTCGGCGCGGCCGGGCTGCCGGCGCTCGGGGAAGACGCACCCGGCGTCGTGCCGCACCTGACGGGAGCTCTGCCAGATGTGCTCGGTGAGGAGCGGCAGCGGTTCGCCGGCCGGCACACGCTGGTGGTCGGTGCCGGGCACAGTGCGACCAACACGCTGCTGAACCTCGCCCAGCTCGCCCGGGAGGAGCCCGGCACCCAGGTCCACTGGGCGATCCGCGGGCAGGACCCTGGCCGGACCTACGGCGGGCGCGACGCGGACGCTTGCCGGCCCGCGGAATGCTCGGCACCCGGCTGCAGCGCGCGGTCGAATCCGGCGCCGTCCAGCTGCACGCGCAGGCGTCGGTCTCTGCGCTGCGCCCGGTCGAGGACGGGAAGGGGCACGGCGTCGTCGTCACCGTCGGTGATGGCGACTCGGCCCGCGAACTCACGGTGGACACCGTGGTGGCGGCCACCGGATTCCGCCCCGAACTGGACATGCTGCGCGAGCTGCGCCTGGAGCTCGACCCCGCCGTGGAGGCGCCGGTGCGCCTGGCGCCGCTCATCGACCCGGAGATCCACTCCTGCGGCACGGTCCCCGCCCACGGGGCAGACGTCCTGGCCCACCCCGAGGATGGGTTCTTCCTGGCCGGCATGAAGTCCTACGGGCGAGCGCCGACGTTCCTGCTGGCCACCGGCTATGAGCAGGTCAGGTCCATCGCCGCGCACCTGGCCGGCGACGACGCCACCGCCCGCGACTGGCCCTGCCGGAGACCGGGGTCTGCTCGGTGGCGGCGCCCGAGCCGGAGCTGATCGGCGTCCCCACCGGGGTGGCGCACGGTCGCACCGGGGACTGACGCGGGTCCGACGCATCAGGCGCAGCCCTTCCGGTCAGGTGAGGCCCGCCTCCCGGGCGTGGATCGCCGCCTGCATCCGCGAACTCAGGTGCAGCTTCGCCAGCACGCTGGAGACATGCGTCTTCACCGTGGCCAGGCTGATCACCAGCTCCTCGGCGATCTGCGCGTTGGAGAGCCCGCGGCCGAGCGCCCGCAGGACGTCGAGCTCCCGCGGGGTGAGCTCCCCGAACGCTCTCTCGGTGCCGTCGGCGACACTCGCGGGGGATCCCGGCGACCTGCCGGATGCGCTGGCGGTGACGGCGTCCGTTCCTGTGACCGGTGCGCCCTCGTCGGCCACGAACGTGCGCAGCAGCCGGCGCGTGACCTCCGGTGCGATGACGCCGTCTCCGGCGGCGATGCGACGGATCGCGTCCAATAGTTCCTGCGGGTCGGCGGACTTCAGCAGGAACCCGGCGGCCCCGGCCCGTAGGGCGCCGAACACCACCTCGTCCAGGTCGAAGGTCGTCAGCATCAGCACCTCTCCGGTGCTGGCCTGGACGACCTGTCGTGTGGCGGCGATGCCGTCGGTGCCCGGCATCCGTGCGTCCATGATGACCACGTCCGGGCGCAGGGACTGTGCCTGCTGCACGGCGACGGCACCGTCGGCGGCCTCACCGATCACCTCGATGTCCGCCGCCGTCTCCAGCAGCAGTCGCAGCCCGGCCCGGATGCTGGGGTGGTCATCGGCGAGCAGCACGCGGACGGGCGGCGTTCCGTCGTCGGCGTGCGGGGTGGGGAAGGGCATGCTCATCGTCTCCGTCCTCGGGGAAGGTCTGCCGTCAGCACCCAGAGGTCCCCGTCGCGGCCCGCCTGAAGCGTGCCGCCGGCCTGGGCGAGCCGTTCCCGCATGGTGATGATCCCCGTGCCGGTGGCCAGTGCCGGGGAAGGTCCTCTGCCGACAGGGGCGTCTGGCACGCCGTTGGTCACTCGCAGGCGCATCTGGTGCGGAGTCTCGGTGAACTCCACCCGAGCGGCGCCGTCCCCGTGGGCCGCCGCGTTGGTCAGCGCCTCCTGCAGCACCCGGGAGAGGACTCCCCGGATGCCGGAGCGGGTCGGCTCGTCCCCGCGCGGAACCTCGCCGGAGACCTGCAGCGACAGGCCGCGGCTGCGGGCGACCTCCACCACGTGCTCGAGGGACGGCGGAGCCAGCAGCTCGGAGCTCTGGGCGTCGCGGCTCTGGGCGTCGCGGCCCTCCGGGACGCCTCGGGGACTCGGCGTCCTGGCCACGCAGCAGGTTCACCATGGTCCGCAGGTCCTCCAGGGCGGTGACGGACGTCCGCCGCACCTCCTCGAGGGCGCGGCGGTCGCGGTCCTGGTCAGGGGAGCCGGCAAGCGCCGCCCCGGAGTGCAGGGCGATGGCCGAGACATGCGAGGAGATCACATCGTGGAGCTCGCGGGCCATCCGCTGGCGTTCCGCGGCCACCGCCCGGCGCCGGTCCAGCTCATGCACCCGCACCAGCGCCGCGTGCCGTTCCGCGTCGAGCCGGTCCCGTTCAGCGGCGAGCGGCCCCAGGGGATATCCCCGGCGGACCTCCACAGACCACCACAGCGGAAGCAGCAGGACGCTGCCGATCAGCAGCGTCGCGGAGACCGCCGTGCCGGCGTCCCCGCCGGCCGCGAACAGCACGACGCCGCCGGCGAGCATCAGGGCCGCGAACACCCCCGCCAGCCAGGACAGGGAGCGGCGTCCTCCGCGCAGACCGAAGAAGTAGATGAGGTCGGCCAGGCACAGCCAGATCCCGACGCTTCCACCGATGGCCAGATCGGCCAGTACGCAGAGGCCTCCCGCCAGCAGCGCCGTCAGAGGCGCCGCCGGCTTGACGATCATCGCCGCGCCGATCACGGCCAGTGGCCCCAGATGCCACCACCAGACGGGGCCCGGTCCGAGGGAGTCCAGCCACGGCGTGGGCAGCAGACCCCGCAACTGGACCGCCAGCAGCCCGAGGGCGGCCGCCAGCGTCACGACGGTCTGGACCTGATCGCGGCGCCGCAGAGGGTCCGGCCAGGTGGGCCGTCGACCCCGGGGAGGCGGACTGCGTCGTCGGAGGCCCTGCGCAGGCCGGGGGAGGAGTCCATGACGTCATCTCACCACAGCGCGGGCGCCTGGTCCTCCGACCAAAGTCTGAGGAGCGGGTCAGGGTTCAGCCCTTCGGCCGATGCGCAGGGCGCGGGGCCAGGGCAGGGTGGCAGGTATGAGCACCACAGACATCCTCATGCCGGTCCTGGACAGCACCTGGTCTGCTGTGAGCCTCTCGGACCTCAGCGGCGAGCTGCCCACCGACGGGCTCGGTGCCGGACTGTGGGGGATCCTCGCCGTGCTGGCCCTGATCGACTCCACCACCTTCGGCACGCTGCTGATCCCGGTCTGGCTGCTGATGGCGCCGGGGAGGCTGCGCGCCGGACGGGTGCTCGTCTACCTGGGTGTGGTGGCCGCCGGCTATGCCGTCATCGGTGTGGTCCTGCTGGCCAGCCTGACCTTCTTCGGGGACGGGCTGCTGAGCTGGTTCGCTGAGGTCCGCGGCACGCCGGTGTTCCTCCTGGGGCAGGCGCTGCTGGGCGCCGCCCTGCTGGCGTACAGCTTCCACCTGGACCCGATGACCAGGGCGGGCAAGGCGCGGAAGGCTCGCCGCGAGCAGGCACGGGGCTCCGCCGGCCGGGTGACTCGGTGGCGTGCCCGGGTGTTGGGCACGGAGGTCTCGCCGGCCCCTGAGGCGGTGACATCACCGCGGGCGCAGACCGCCGCCGCGCCGTCGTCCGGACAGGCTGGCCCGTCCGCGTCGGAGTCGGCGTCGGCGTCGACGTCGACATCCGCGGTCCGACCGGCCGGGGTGGGTGCGCTGGTGGGACTGGGGCTGCTGGCCGTGCTGCTGGAGATCGGCACGGTGCTGCCGTACCTGGCGGGCATCGGGATGGTCGCCGCGACGGGTCCGCAGTGGCCGGCGTCAACCGTGATGATCCTCTTCTACTGCCTGATGATGGTGCTTCCGGCGCTGGCGCTGCTGGGCGGACGCCTCGTGGCCCAGCGGGCTCTGCAGGGCCCGCTGGAGAAGCTCGAGGGGTGGCTCAGCCGTCACGCGGCGGGCATGGTCGCCTGGGTGGTGGGCGGCGTCGGGGTGCTGCTGCTGATCAACGCCCTGGGATCGCTCGACGTGCTCTGAGCGGACCAAGGCCAGGGGCTCCGCGGTTCACAGCTGGCGCAGAGAGTCCAGCAGCTCGTCGGCCTGGCGCAGATTCCGGGCCAGCTTCTCCCGGCGTTCCGCCAGCTCCTCCTGCAGGGTGGCCAACCGCCCTCTGGCCTGGTCATCCTCCGGGGAGGCGGTGACGGCGTCGATGGCCTCCAGTGCCCTGGTGATCTCGTCGAGCGAATAGCCCAGCGGCTTCAACGTGCGGGCCACCAGCAGGCGTTCGAGATCGGTGGCGGTGTAGACGCGGAATCCGCCCTCGGTGCGGGAGGCCGGCAGGAGGCCGACGTCGTCGTAGTGGCGGATGGTGCGGTGGGAGAGGCCGGTCTTCTCGGCGAGTTCCCCGATGTGCATGGTCGACTTCGCGGGGGAGTCCGTGCCGGCGGCAGGGACGTGCGCCTCCGATGCGTCATCTCGTGTCCTGCTGCGGTCATGCATCGGGATCCGCCTCCGTCCGGCCAGCTGTCAGGTCCTGTCACGGCGTGCGCGTCGCCGGCCCGCCGGATGCACCGCGTCACGGGACTTTCGAGGGCCCAGTCTATGTGGCCTGCCGCGTGGTGCGCCGGTCTCGTTCTGCCCACTGACGGTATGCCGCTCCGCTGACGTCGGCAGCGCAGGTCCCGTACGCTCGTGCCATGCCTGATCAGCCCGACGCCCTGTTCGCTGATCCGCGCCTGGCCGCGGTCTATGACGCGCTCGACCCGGACCGTGGGGACCTCGACGAGTATGAGGCCGCCGTCGCCGCACTGGAGGCCCAGAGGGTCCTGGACATCGGGTGCGGCACCGGAGTGCTGGCACGTCGACTGGCCCACCGGGGGATGCAGGTGATCGGTCTGGACCCTGCCGCGGCCTCGATCGCGGTGGCACGCAGCCGCCCCGGGGCCGAGCGGGTGCAGTGGGTGACCGGCACGGTGGCCGCCCTGGAGGCGGCTGATCTGCCGACAGAGGTCGTCGCGATGCTCCCGGTGGACGCCGTGACCATGAGCGCCAACGTCGCTCAGGTGTTCACAGACGACGCGGAGTGGTCCGCAGTGCTGGCAGCGGCGCACCGCGCGATGCCTCCCGGAGGGCTGCTGGTCTTCGAGGCCCGTCGGCGAGAGGCCCGTGCCTGGGAGTCCTGGACTCCGGAGCAGTCTCGCACCCGGGCTGATGTGCCGGGGGTGGGCGCGGTGGAGCGCTGGGTGGAGGTGGTCGACGTCGTCGGCGACGGCGAGCTGGTCACCTTCGATCAGCCCACCGTGTTCCTCGATGAGAAGACTGGCGCCCCGCTCGACGACGGCACCCGGTGGGAGTCCCGCTCCACTCTGCGGTTCCGCACCCGGGAGGAGATCGAGGGATCGCTGGAGACGGCAGGCTTCACCGTGGACGTGCTGGACCTGGCGTACGCGCCGGGCTGCGGGTGGCTGTATCTGGCTCGGCGCCGCCCGTGAGCCGGGACGGAGCTTCGCCCGGTCGGTTCCGGACCCGGCGCCGGGATCCTCAGCTCAGCGCCCGCCCGATCCGTGTCACCGCCTCGGTGAGGATCTCCTGCGACGTCGCCATGTTCAGCCGAGCGTGGCCTGCCCCGCCGTCACCGAAGGGGTTCCCCGCGGTCAGCGCGACTCCGGCCCGCGCCAGCAGCGCCCTGGCGGGGCCGCGGATCGGTGCCTCGGCGCCGCGGCGGCCGAC
>NZ_MDSS02000092.1 GCF_001758425.2 Nesterenkonia sp. PF2B19
GCACCTCAGCTATAGCTGAGGAAGGCCTCTGGACCCGCAAAGGCTGGGCCGGAAGGGGATGACACGCCCGGGCCATACACACATTCTGGCCAATAACCCACAGCTGCCGTGACGACAGAAGTGGCCCCACGTGCACCTGCCAGAGCCCACCTACCCTTGCTACCTTCCGGTCCTGGGGGAGTTCAGCAGGATGACACCACACGTGGGGCCGGGGACCATCGTAGCCCGGAGATTGCCGCCGGCGCCAACCGGGCGCGGCCCTCTGCCGGGCCCTCAGGACATGGATCCGGACTCGATGTGCATTCTGCCCGGATTGTCCGCTAGCATGGAGCCTGCCCTCGCGACGCCAGGTGTTCGCACCTGCGGATCGAGCGGTGAAGGAGGATTCGCCTAGCGGCCTATGGCGCACGCTTGGAACGCGTGTTGGGTTCACACCCTCAGGGGTTCAAATCCCCTATCCTCCGCCCTGATGAGAAGGCCCCCGGTCACAGACCGGGGGCCTTCCTACGTCTTCCGAGCGACCCCTTCGGGGCACATCGCCCCAGGCCACCTCGTCACACGCCGACGCCGGCGTCGTGAGGTGCGTTACGCTCATCGAGTCCACACGGGTGCCCCTGCAGGGGCTGAGATCAGGCGATGCACGCCTGGACCGTCGAACCTGACCGGGTCATGCCGGCGTAGGAAGTGAGGGCTCATCATGAGCGATTTCTCTGTGCACACCGCCCCTTCGGCGAACACCACCGCCTCCCCCACGGAGGAGGCTCACCCCGCCCACGAGCGGGCCAGCATCACCGACGGCTCCGGCCTTGAGGTCCCCGTCACCCGGATCCACCTGCACGACTCGCCGGACGGCTCCGCCAATGAGCCGTTCGAGGCCTACCGGACGGCGGGCCCCGGCGGCGACCCGCTGGACGGGCTGCCGCCGTTCCGCGAACCGTGGATCCTCTCCCGGCAGGACTCCGCGGAGTACACCGGCCGGGGGCGTCACCTCGACGACGACGGCCGCTCGGCGGTGCGTCGCGGGGCGGCCAGCGACGAGTGGCGCGGCAGACGTCCCGTGCCGCGCCGCGCCCTTCCGGGGAGGAAGGTCACCCAGATGCACTACGCGCGGCGGGGCGTCATCACCGAGGAGATGCGCTACGCGGCCCTGCGGGAAGGCTGTGACGCGGAGAAGGTGCGCGCCGAGGTGGCGGCCGGGCGGGCCATCATTCCGAACAACATCAACCACCCGGAGTCCGAGCCGATGGTCATCGGACGGGAGTTTCTGGTGAAGATCAACGCCAACATCGGCAATTCGGCGGTCACCAGCTCCATCGCCGAGGAGGTGGACAAGCTGCGGTGGGCCACCCGGTGGGGTGCGGACACCGTCATGGACCTCTCCACCGGAGATGACATCCACACCACCCGAGAATGGATCCTGCGCAACGCCCCGGTGCCCATCGGTACGGTCCCGATCTACCAGGCCTTGGAGAAGGTCGACGGCGACGCCTCGGCCCTCACGTGGGAGGTCTTCCGGGACACCGTGATCGAGCAGTGCGAACAGGGGGTGGACTACATGACCGTCCACGCCGGAGTGCTGCTGCGCCATGTGCCGCTGACCGCCGAGCGCGTCACCGGCATCGTCTCCCGCGGCGGGTCCATCATGGCCGGCTGGTGCCTGGCCCACCACCAGGAGAACTTCCTCTACACGCACTACGACGAGCTGTGCGAGATCTTCGCCGCCTACGACGTCGCGTTCTCCCTGGGCGACGGGCTGCGTCCCGGCTCCATCGCGGACGCCAACGACGAGGCCCAGTTCGCGGAGCTCGACACGCTCGCGGAGCTGACCCGACGGGCCTGGGAGCACGACGTGCAGGTCATGGTGGAGGGCCCGGGCCACATCCCCCTGCACCTGGTGCGAGAGAACGTGGAGCGTCAGCAGGAGCTCTGCCACGGAGCACCGTTCTACACGCTGGGGCCGCTGGTCACCGACATCGCCCCGGGCTATGACCACATCACCAGCGCGATCGGGGCCACCGAGATCGCCCGCTACGGCACCGCCATGCTGTGCTACGTCACCCCGAAGGAGCATCTGGGGCTGCCGAACCGCGAGGACGTCCGGGCCGGGGTGATCACCTACAAGATCGCCGCCCACGCCGCGGACCTGGCCAAAGGACATCCGGCGGCCCAGGCGCGGGACGACGCGCTGTCCAAGGCCCGCTTCGAGTTCCGGTGGAAGGACCAGTTCGCCCTGGCATTGGACCCGGAGACCGCCCAGGCGTTCCACGACGAGACCCTGCCGGCCGAGCCTGCGAAGACCGCCCACTTCTGCTCCATGTGCGGACCGAAGTTCTGCTCCATGCGGATCTCCCAGGACATCCGCGACGAGTTCGGCTCAGCGGAGGACCAGCGCAGGATCGTGGAGCAGGGCATGGCCGCCAAGAGCCGGGAGTTCGCCGCCGCCGGGGGCAGCGTCTACCTGCAGCCGGAGATCCCGGTGGGGCCGCCCGGAGCAGCCGCGGAGTCCTGAGCCGCGCCCCGCTCGACGAGGGCGGGAGCCGCCTCAGCCGTCCGTGACCACGGCCAGGCTGAACCCGTCCCAGCTCTTGGCCCCGACCGTCTGCACGGCGGTGGCCTCCAGGCGAGGGTGCTGACCCTGCAGCGTGAGGAAGCGGCGGATGCCCTGGACGTCCGGGTCCTCGGACTCGGCGTCCAGGACCGCGCCGCCGCGGACCACGTTGTCCCCGATGATGACGCTCCCGGTCCGCACCATCTCCATCACCAGCTCCAGGTAGCGGGGGTTGCCGGCCTTGTCGGCGTCGAGGAAGACCAGGTCGAACGGCGGACGGGCCCCTGAGGCGACCTCGTCCACGAGGCTCAGCAGCGTGTCCTCGGCGGGGCCCACGCGGATGTCCACCGTCTCCCCCACGCCGGCGCCGTCCAGGTTGGCCCGAGCGACGTCGGCGTGGTGGGGCTCCACCTCACAGGTGACCAGGCGCCCCTCGGCGGGCAGGGCTCGGGCCATCCAGAGGGTGGAGAACCCGGCCAGGGTGCCGACCTCCAGCACGTGACGGGCCCCGGAGATGCGCACCATCAGTTCCAGGTGCTTGCCCTGCGCGGCAGAGACCTCGATCGCAGGCAGCCCGCCCTCCTCGGCCCGACGCTGCACCTCGGCGAACTCGGGTCCGGGGCGCGCCACCGTCTGCTCCACGTAGGCGTCGACGGCGGCGGCCGCCGGGGCGCGACGTCGGGACCGGAGCGAGCCAGTGAGGACGACGGCGTCGGGATCTCAGCCGGGGTGCCGTCAGGAGCGGTGGGGTGCGCATCGGAGGTGTCCATGGTCGTCACCCTAGGTCCCCGTCAGGACGGAGGGAAGGGCACGGATGCCGCCGCCGTCCCCCGCGGTCGAGCCCCGGCACGCACCGTCGACCAGCACGTTCAGGGAACTTCCAGGATCTGGACGGGACGGACCGGTACACTTCCTGCAGTCCTCCCTCCCCGAACCAGGAACCTGCACACACCTATGTCCACACCCAGCAGCCCGATCACGGCGCAGTCCCCCGCGAGCAGCCGCATGCAGTGGATGGACCTGCTCCGCGGCATGGCGGTGATCCTGGTGGTGATCCTCCACGCGGCGTCCATCCCGACGTCGACGGGCTCCGGCATCCGCGAATGGATCCTCACCAACCGGTACCTGGAGCCGTTCCGGATGCCGCTGCTGATGTTCCTGTCCGGCATGCTGCTGCCGCGCTCGCTGGCCAAGCCGCTGCCCCAGTACCTGTGGGGCAAGTATGCGGCCATCGTCTGGCCGGCGGCCGTGTGGATGGTGCTCTACGGGGTGTTCGTCTACCGCAACGGGCCCTTCGAGCTGTCCTACTGGATCACCGGCGACTATCTGTGGTTCCTGCTGGCCCTGATCATCTGCTACACGCTGGCCGCCCTGCTGCAGAAGCTCCCCTTCCTGCTGGTCTCGGCGGCGATGATGGCCGCCGTCGTGCTGGTGGAGGTCCCGTCGGGGCTGCCCCACAAGACCTTGTACTACGGGGCGTTCTTCTTCCTCGGCGCCTGGGCCTGCCGGTACATGGACCGGTGGCTGCGGGCCCCCTGGATGCTGGTGGTGGCCATGGCCGTCGTCGCCGCGGTCTTCTCCCATCTGGGCCGGGAGGACCTGGCGCTGCGGATGGGCACCTGGCAGGCCGCCGGGATCTCGCTGCTGGGCCTGGGCGTGATCCTCTGGCTGGCTCCGCGGCTCCCACGCGGCATGATCTCGGCGTTCTTCGAATGGGCGGGCCGCAGCTCGATCGTGGTCTATGTGGCGCACTTCCCGATCCTGGTGGTCATCCACCGGGTGCTCGCCCGCATGGAGGTCGCTCCGATCTGGCACGTCGGCATCACCACGGTGCTGGGCCTGGCGCTCACGCTGCTGATGGTGTGGCTGCGGCCCTGGACCACGTGGCTCTACGTCTACCCGCGGCAGAAACAGGTGGCGACGAGGCTCAAGGAGCGCGCAGCACGTCAGAAGTCCGCCCCGGCGGCCACTCCGACGCCTGGGGCGACGCCCGACGTCGGCCGCTGAAGCCCTGACCCCGGGCCGCCCGGGGCGGTCCTCCCGGTGTGCCGGCGCCGCCGTGAACGCGCTGGCCGCCTGACCGGCCGAATGCATGTGTCCCACCCAGACGGTAAGGTTCTTCACTGTGAGCACAGCCCTGTACCGCCGGTATCGCCCCGACACGTTCGCCGATGTGATCGGCCAGGAGCACGTCACCGCACCCCTGGTCACGGCACTGGGCAAGGACGCCGTCTCACACGCCTATCTCTTCTCCGGGCCGCGCGGCTGCGGCAAGACCACCTCAGCCCGGATCCTGGCCCGCTGCCTGAACTGTGCGGAGGGCCCCACCGGCACCCCGTGCGGACACTGCGAGTCCTGCCGGGACCTGGCCACCGGCGGTCCGGGATCGCTGGACGTGATCGAGATCGACGCCGCCTCCCACGGCGGTGTCGACGACGCCCGCGATCTGCGGGAGCGGGCCACCTTCGCCCCGGTGCGGGACCGCTACAAGATCTTCATCATCGATGAGGCTCACATGGTCACAGCGGCCGGCTTCAACGCGCTGCTGAAGATCGTGGAGGAGCCGCCGGAGCACATCAAGTTCATCTTCGCCACGACGGAGCCGGACAAGGTCATCGGGACCATCCGCTCCCGCACCCACCACTACCCGTTCCGGCTGGTGCCGCCGGAGCCGCTGCTGGACTATCTGCAGCGGCTCTGCGAGCAGGAGCGGGTGCCGGTGGCGCACGGCGTGCTGCCCCTGGTGATCCGCGCCGGCGGCGGCTCGGTCCGTGACACCCTCTCCGTGCTGGACCAGCTGATCGCCGGATCCACCGAGGCAGGGCTGGACTATGACCGGGCCGTAGCCCTACTGGGCTTCACCCACAGCGCGCTGCTTGACGACGTCGTCGACGCGGTGGCGGGCCTGGACGGCTCCACCGCGTTCTCCGTGGTCGACCGCGTGGTGCAGTCGGGTCAGGACCCTCGACGCTTCGTCGAGGACCTGCTGGAGCGGCTGCGGGATCTGATCATCGTGAAGTCGGTGCCGGACTCGCCCGGGTCGATCCTGCGCGGCGTCCCGGACGACCAGATCCGCCGCATGCAGGCCCAGGCGGGCAAGGTCGGCTCCGCGGAGCTCTCGCGAGCGGCGGACATCACCGCCCAGGCGCTGACCGACATGGTGGGGGCGACCTCACCGCGGCTGCACCTGGAGCTGCTGATGGCCCGGCTGCTGCTGCCGCATGCTGATCAGGGAACCTCCAGCCTGGCCGCGCGGCTCGAGCGTCTGGAGCGGCGCGTGGACTTCGTCTCCGGCTCCGGAACGACCCCTCCCGCCGAGGACCCCACCCAGACCGCGGCCCAGCCGACATCCGCAGCTCCACCTGCCTCTGAGACGGTTCCCGCGCCGACGTCGGCGCCGCCTTCCGGGCAGGCTCCTGCGCCGCGCCGTCGTCGTGTCTGAGCCCCGCGCAGGCTCCGGCGGCCGAGCCCCTCGCGGCCTCGAACCCTGCTGCCGCCGCTGCACCCGCGGCGGCCTCCGCACCCGCAGCCGACGACGACGGCTGGGCCACCCCCGGCGTCCCGCGCCCAGGAGCTGAGTCCTCCCGCTTCGCGGAGGCGCCGGCAGCGCAGACGATCAGGCCCGAGGGTCCCACCGAGGAGGCTGCCGCTCCGGCAGGCGTGCCCTCGGGTGCTCCCGGAGCCACACCGTCCGCTGAGCCCGCACCCACCGAGGCGGAACCCACCGAGGCGGGACCCACCGCGCCGGTACCCACCGCGCCCGGTCCTGCCGACTCGGCACCGCCGCACGCGCCGCCGACCCTGCCGCACCGCAGGGCGCGGCCCCCAGCGGGTCCCGGGCGGAGATGATGCGCCGAGCCTGGCCGGAGATCGTCCAACAGCTGGCCTCCCAGTCGCGACTGCTGTGGATGCTGGTCAAGGACAACGCCTCGGTGGCCGGCTTCGACGGTCAGACCCTCACGATCGCGTTCACCAACGACGGCGCCCGCTCCACCTTCGCGAACCGACGCGGTGACCAGGCCCTCAACGCCGCCATCCAGCAGGTCCTGGGCCTGCAGGTCAGCTTCGACCTCATCACTGGAGGTGCTCCCCCGGCAGCTGGTCAGTCCCCAAAAGGTCCTAGCCGGCCGACGCCGGCACCCTCAGCGCAGCCGGACCCCGCGCCTGCTGGGTCGGACGGCTCGAGCCTGCCTCGTGAGCAGCACCCGCCACAGCCCGGCACCTGGAGCTCCCATGCGCAGACCACGCCGCCGGCGGCAGAAGCCCCCGCACGCCCGGCGCCCGTCGAGGCGGGCCCCGCAAGCCCCACCGGGCACGAATCGGACGGTGCCCCGGCCTGGATGGCCGAGGAGACGCCGGAGCCCTACGACGCCGATCCCGAACCGCCTCAGGCCCCGCCCTCGCCCCACCCGGCGTGGAACGGTCAGCCCAGCGGCGACCCGGCCGGCTCCGCCCTGTCTGCCGACTCCCCCTCGGAGGCCGGTGCGGCCACCGACCCCGTGGAGCTGACCGACCCCACCTATGGGCCCACCACCGCTCGGGTGCCCAGCGTCGAGACAGCGGGAATGGACGCATCCGACTTCGACGTGTCCCGCGCCCAGACTCCCGCTCCGGACCCTCTTCCTGATCCCACTCCGCAGCCCGGGCCACAGTCCGAGCAGTCCCCTGATCCGACCTCCACGGAGGAGTCCGCGACGAAGCCTCGGGTGCCAGTGTTCGCCCGGCCGTCCAGCTCCCGGCCCGGCTCCTCTCGGGCCCCGGCACCCGGTGCTCCCGCCGCGGAGGCGGTGGGCCAGCCTCGGCGGCCCGCGCGCGGAAC
>NZ_MDSS02000093.1 GCF_001758425.2 Nesterenkonia sp. PF2B19
GACCCTCTGCCGGGCCCTCCGCCGGGCCGACCATGCGCTCCGGCTCCGCCGGCAGCGCCTCCTCCCCGCCCCGCCGGCGTCGGCGGCGCTTCCGCAGTCGCTGGCCGGGTTCCGCATCGGGGTGACCTCGGACCGCCGGAGCGAGGACCTGATCTCGGCCTTCGAGCGCCGCGGCGCGGAGGTCATGCATGCCCCGGCGCTGCGCATCGCCCCGATGACCGAGTCGGTGACCCTGCAGCGGGACACCCGCCTGGTGGTCGAGGCCCACCCGGACCATACGATCATCACCACCGCCTACGGGATGCGCCGCTGGGCGGAGGCCGCCGACGCCTACGGGCTGGGCACCGCGCTGCGTGAGGCCCTGGAGGGCTCCAGCATCCTGGTGCGCGGGCCCAAGGCTCGTGGTGCAGTCCGCGCCGCCGGGCTGGATGACGACGGCGCCGCCGACGACGAGCGCACCGCCACTGTGGTGGACATGCTGCTGCAGAAGGACCTGACCGGCACCACCGTGGCGTTCCAGCTGCACGGACGCACCGATCACGAGCAGATCGCCCGCATCGAGGCCGCCGGAGCCCGGGTCATCACCGTGATGCCCTACATGTGGGCCAAGCCCGCCGAGGACTCGGCGCTGCTGCGGATGATCGACGCCGTGATCGAGCGTCAGCTGGACATCGTCACGTTCACCGCCGCGCCCGCCGTCGACGCGTTCCTGGAGGTCGCCCACCAGTACGGCCGGGCGGCCGCGCTGCTGGAGGCGTTCCGCTCCGACGTCGTCTCCGCGGCAGTGGGGGACGTGACCGCGGCCCCGCTGCACGAGGCCGGGGTCCGGCCGATCATCCCGTCCCGGTGGCGGCTGGGCGCGATGATCCGCCTGGTCTGCGACCACCTGGAGGAGCACCAGACCCTGCGGATGGACACCCGGCACGGACCGGTGGAGCTGCGCGGCGCGGAGGTGCGGTTTCCGGAGGTGACCGATCAGCCCGTGCGCCTGGCGCCGGGGCCGCTGGCGCTCATGCGCGCCCTGGTCAAGGCCGAGGGCGCGGTGCTGTCCCGGGAGCATCTGTTGGCGGTGCTGGGGCACTGCGACTCCGAGCACGCCCTGGAGATGTGGGTCTCCCGGCTGCGCAAGGCTCTGCCGGTCTCCGGAGTGGTGTCCACGGTGGTCAAGCGCGGCTACCGGCTGGCGGTCTGAGTCTGGTGCGCGTGGCCGCTGCCGAACGCGCTGCCATCGCGTCTCACGAGGTGTCCGCAGGACGTCCGATGCCCAGTGACGCGATGACGGTTGCCGCAGAGGCCAGGCCGATCAGCATCACATAGGCGGCGGGAAAGGAGCCGCCGCTGACGAGGACGGCAGCGATGAGCGCCGTCACGACGCCGATGCCCATGCTTTCCCCAGTCTGCAGTGCGGAGCTGACGGCGCCCTGTTCGCCGGGGTCAGCGAGGGCGAGAGCTGCGCTGGACAGGCGTGGATACGCCGTCCCCATACCGGTTCCCATCGCCACGGAGGCGATGACGACGTTCCACAGCGGTATGTCCGTGACGATGTAGACCAGCACGGCGGCAGGCCCTGTGCCGACCAGCATCGTGGCGATCAGGACGAGTCGGCGATGGGACGTCTGCGTGCTGGGGCATCGTCCTTGGATCCAGGCGCCCAGCGCCCATCCTCCGGCGGCGGCGGCGATGACCAGACCAGCGGTGGTGGGCGGATACCCACGGACGGTCTGCAGGTAGAGGGTCAGATAGAGGTCAGTGGCGGTGGCCGTCGCGCCGAGGACGGCCCGCAGGGCGATGAGGCGCTGCGGGGCACCTCGCAAGGTGAAGGTCCCCTTCGGCAGAAGGCTGCGGGCGGTGAGGAGAAGCGCCAGAGACACGCCTCCGACGATGACGGCCGAGCCGGGGCCGTCGCTCTGTCCGCTGAGATGCAGGGCCGCCAGGAGTCCGGCCGCGAGGACCGCGAGCGCCCCTTTGCGCCCGACGATCCCCGCTGACAGAGATCGGGGCGAGGATGCCCTGCGTGAGGCCGCGGCTTCCCGGGATGGACGCGTGGCGTGCAGCAGGCAGAGCAGGGAGACGGCCGCCCCGAGGAGGACGACGCCGAACACCGCTCTCCAGTCCATGAGCTCGGCCATGGCACCGGCGACGACCGGCCCGGCCAGGGAGGGGACCAGCCATGCGCTGGTCAGGAGCCCGAACATCTGGGGGCGGACGGCCTCCGGGATGTGCCGGGCGATGAGGACGTAGAGGATCACCGAGTCGATCCCTCCGCCGAGCCCCTGCAGAAGTCGCCCGATGATGAAGACCGGGACGTCCCAGGCCAGGACGTTCAGCATCACACCGAGCAGGAAGATCGTTCCACCGACCATCAGCGGTGTACGCGGCCCCGCCCGGTCGGCCCAGTTTCCTCCGACGACCATGCCGACCAGTGCGGTCGTGATCGTCGCCGCGTAGGCGAAGGAGTACCAGCCGATGTCTCCGAGGTCGGCGACCGCGACCGGCAGGATGGTGGTGACGGCGAAGGATTCGAAGGCGATGAAGGTCATCAGAGCCAGCACGCTGGCGATGAACGGCCAGGTCTGTGTCGTCCACAGTCGGTGCTGACGCGTCGATGCGCGGGCCGTCACCGCGCCTGCCCGATCTCGAGGACGACCTTGCCCCGACCGTGGCCCGTCTCGACATCTCGATGCGCTGCGGCCACCTCGTCGAGCCCATAGGTCCGGCGCACATGGACCTCGAGCTCACCCGAGGTGACACGTCGCATGAGATCGGCCAGTCGCGCCGCGTCACGACGACTGCGCACGATCCGGCATCCGAGCTCGACGGCCAGGGCCATGTCCACGATCGTGGCGATGCGATCACGATCCGCCACCAGGTCGACAGCCGTGCGGAGGTTCTCGTGGCCCGCGGCGTCGAAGACCACGTCCACCCGGCCGCCCAGGGCGCGGATGCGTTCGGCCTGGCCCGGCCCGTAGGTGATCGGGACGGCGCCCAAAGATCGCAGGTAGGCGTGGTTCACCTGGCTGGCTGTCCCGATCACCGTGGCCGCTGCGCGGACGGCCAGCTGCGTGAAGATGGTGCCGACCCCACCGGCGGCACCGCAGACCAGCACGACGTCATCGGCTCCGATCCTGAGGTCCTCGAACGCCGTGTGGGCCGTCTGCCCCGAGGCTGACAGGGCCCCCGCGACCTGCCAGGGGACTCCGGCGGGTTTGGCCACGATCTGCGCTGCGGGCACGGCGACGTATTCGGCGTAGCAGTTCAGCAGGGCGAAGCCGGCCACCTCGTCACCGGCACAGACACCTTCCACCTCGGAGCCGACCTCTTCGACGACGCCGGCGAACTCATTGCCGAGGATCTGCGGAAACTCGATCTCGGCTCCCGGAGGTCTCCACCCTGCCCGGATCGCAGCATCCGTGAGCTGCACGCCTGCGGCGAGGACTCGCACCAGCACACCGTCCGACGATGCTGAGGGGCGCGGCATCTCGCGCACTCGCAGGACCTCGGCCGGGCCGAACTCGTCGATCGCGGCGGCGCGCATCGTCCCGCTCATCGGACCGCCCCCGCCGCCGCCACGAATCGCACCAGGTCCTCGACCGGTGCGGCACCGGAGAGCCGACGTCCATCCGGCGCCATGACAGTCGGCACCGTCTCCACCGACAGCCTCTGCGCCTCAGTGAGGTCGTGAGCCACCTCCTCGGAGAAGGCACCACCGGCCAGCGCGCCGTCGATCTCCTCGGGCCTGAGCCCCCACCCAATGGCCACAGCGCGCAGGACCTCAAAGTCACCGAGCCGCTGATTGCGGGTGAAGTGCGCGGCGAAGGTCGAGTCCCAGGCCGCCTCAGCATCGATGCGATCTGTGACGGCGGCGAGTTTGAGCAGGCGGTGGACCGGACGCGAATCGAACATCAGCGCGTCGTCGACGGCGAGGGCCAGGCCTTCGCGGCGCCCTTCGGCGCGAAGGCGCCGGCTCGTGGACTCCCACTGCGCGGACGACAGTCCCCACTCGCTCATTGCGACCCGCGCCGTCGGCTGCCCCGGGCTGACCGGGCCGTCCGGCTCCAGCAGGAAGCTTCGCCGCCGTACCCGCAGAGGCTCGCCGAGGACGGAGGCGGCACGGCGCAGCCGCCGCAGTCCGATCCAGCACCACGGACACCGTACGTCTGCCCACACATCGAGGTCGATCATCGTCTCCTCCTTCGCCGAGATCACGTGCAGTACAGTCGACTACGTCAAGTCCACTTGATGTCAAGCGAGCCGATGAGGAGGGCGGAACATGCCTCAGGTCCCAGAAGACGTCGTCTGGCTGAAGCCGGGCCAGATCGCCGAGCGTGCCGGAGTCGCGGTGTCGACGCTCCACTACTACGAGTCGATGGGCCTGATCCGCAGCCGACGCACCTCCGGCAACCGGCGTGAGTACCGACGCGACACGCTGCGGGTCCTGGCCTTCATCCGCGCATCCCAACGCGTGGGCATCAGCCTCGACCGCATCAAAGGCGCGCTGGACCGACTCCCTGAGGAGGGTCTTCCCACGGCCAGAGACTGGGCACGGATCTCTCGTGAATGGAGGGACGACCTCAATGAGCGGATCGAGCACCTCACCGCTCTGCGCGACCGCTTCTCCCTCTGCATCGGCTGCGGGTGCCTCTCCTTGAAGTCCTGTCCGTACTCCAATCCCGACGACATCCTGGGAGCCGATGGCCAGGGCGCCCTCCGGTTCCCCTAGACATCACACCTAAATGGGATGGACGTTAGATGAGCAAGACGAGCTATGCGACCAGGGGCTGAAGCAGGGATAGGTGACAACTGATCTGGCTAGCCGATGGGCAGCCTGGAAGGATTGTCATCATGCCTAAGCCCTACCCCAAGGGGGGCTGATGCAGGAACGGGTGACAGGTTGGGTTTCCTGTTCAGGCCGCTAGTGTCAGCGCCGGCGTGAGCAGTTTCTCCTCATAGGCGATCGGGGTCAACTTCCCCAGCCCCTTCTGTTTCCTCCTTCGGTGATAGGTCCGCTCAATCCACCGCACGATCCTCAGCCGCAGCTCCTCGCGGGTGGCCCAGGGCTGGGCATCGAGCACGTTGTTCTGCAGCAACGAGTAGAAGGACTCCATGGCCGCGTTATCGCCGGCGGCACCGACTCTGCCCATGGATCCGACCAGGCGGTGGTGCTCCAGAGTCCGGAGGAATTTCTTGGAGCGGAACTGGCTGCCGCCGTCGGAATGGACGATGCATCCGGCTACCTCAGCCCCGGTGCGGGCCCGGTTGGCGATGGCGTTGTTCAGTGCCCGCACTGCCAGGGAGGCCTTCATCCTGTTGTCGATGCTCTAGCCGATGATCCGGCGCGAGCAGGCGTCCTTGATCGCGCAGAGGTAGAGCTTGCCCTCACCGGTGTGGTGTTCGGTGATGTCGGTCAGCCACACGGTGTTCAGCTCCTTGACGTTGCTGAACTGCCGCTGCACCAAATCATCGTGGACCGGTGGCCCTGGGCGGGTGCCCTTGCCCTTCTTCCGGCGGCTGATCACTGAGAACACTCCCTGAGAGGCGCAGAGCCGCCAGGCGGTGCGGTGGGCCATGGGGTAGCCGGCTTCTTCTGCTTCATCGGCGAGGTATCGGTACCCGAACTCAGGGTCATCGCGGTGGGCATCGATCAGTGCGTTGAGCCGGTGGGCTTCTTCCCACTCCTGATCGGTGATGGGGTTGGCCAGCCACTGGTAGTAGGGTTGGCGGGCGATCTTCAGCATCCGGCACGCCACCGAGACGGGAACCCCGTCTTCGGCGAGATCGCTGACGAGCGGGTACTTCATTTTGACGGGATCTGAGCCTGCCCGAAGTAGGCGGCAGCCCGGCGCATGACCTCCAGTTCCTGCTCGAGGACCTTGATCCGGCGGTTCGCGGCCCGCAGCTGGGCTTTCTCATCGGTGGTGACACCAGGCTTGCGGTGATCAGCTGTTCCGGCGTCGAGGTCGGCCTGGCGCAGCCACTTGTTCAGTGTCCCTTCGTGGATCCCGAAATCTGTGGCGATCTGGGAGATCGTGGTGTTCTCATCCCTGTTCTGAGCGACGCGGACGATATCGTCGCGGAACTCTTTGGGGTAGGGCTTAGGCATGATGACAATCCTTCCAGGCTGCCCATCGGCTAGCCAGATCAGTTGTCACCTATCCCTGCTTCAGCCCCTTCCACCTGTTCCACCAGCCGGTTGACAGCGATGTCACCTGGGCGCTCGATATCATCCAGGACGAGCTGACTGCCATCGCCGACGAGGCGAACAACCATGGAGACTCCCACTGAGTCGACAGCCCTCAGCGCGCACCTTCTGTCGCCGGTCGTGAACCGTGGCTATTTCGCGGCGAGCTTCTTGACCCACTGGGACTTGTAGTCGGGGTGGTCGCTCCACGTTGCGGCAAGGGAAGCCAGGAGCTGGTCACCGAATCGAGCGGCTTCCGTCTCGGCATCGGCGCCGAGCACATACTCACCCGCCTTGACCAAGGCGCTGGCGCCGGTGAACCAAGACATCAGATCATTGTCTGCACCAGCCCTGCGCATCTGCCGCGCGATTCTGAGGACGCGCCCATAGGCTTGCAGCACCTCCGCGGGAAGAACTTTCTCGGCAAGCCGTTCCTCCACAAAGTTCTCCAGATCGCTCATCGCGACGCCTCCTTGACCTCGATTGAGGTCCCGAGGCGCGCGCAGCGCACCTCGGAACATGAGCATAGCTCATACTAGCACGCTCGTACTAATTTGAATTGCATCAGCATTTGTGCTCCACCGGCATGTCTGCGCGAAGGGCGGCTGCACTCATGGCGGCCACGCTCACCCTCGCAGCTTCGACGTCAGAATCCACCATTTCACCACGCGTCCGCACACGGCTGCTCGGCCGGCACAGGTGCGGCGACAGTCGGGCGCGGAGCGGCCCAGGTCCGTGGTGCCTCATTGTCAAGTCCCCGGGAAATGATCCCTCGTGCCTCATGTAGATATCCCCGCGTAGCTTCAGCTGGCTCGGCGCTTCTGGTCGAGCTTGATCCATTCGGCCTCTGGCATCGCTGCAGCCCTGGCTTCTTCGATCTCGCACTGCAGTCGGCGGGTCG
>NZ_MDSS02000094.1 GCF_001758425.2 Nesterenkonia sp. PF2B19
GCAGGTGGTTCTTTGGCGATTACCATCCTGCGGGCGGGAGTCCGTTCGTTTTCTCATCGCCCCGCCGGCTCCGACAACCTCATGCCCCACAACAACTAGCGTGGGCGGCGCGCGGCTGATGGTTCTGTCGCGCAAGATCACCACCAACCTGAGATTCGCGCTTACACGACCGCCTGAGCCCAGGCCGAGAAACAAGGGAGCATCATGACTTTAGACGGACGCAAACTGATTGTCGTAGGCGGCACCAGCGGCATGGGCCACGCCATCGCCGAAACGGCCGCTTCTCAGGGCGCAGATGTGACCGCCATCAATCTGGGCATTCCCTCCGCGCTTCCGCCGGAAGGCCCATAGCTTCCAGATCGGAGATATTAGCGGAGTAGGGGCCATCCCGCCTCCGTGCGGTCAAATACAACGACTAAGACCCAGTGCTGACCTGAAGAACTCCCAATCGGTCACTCGCGATGCTTCTTCGCATTCCCGATGCGCTCCGTTCGGCACCTCTGCCGGTGGATGGAGCCGTAGCGCAGGCTCCCCCAGGAAGCTTCAGAAGCACCCAAGTGTGCCCCGGCTCCCGCCCGAGCACGAAAAGGCCCCAGGTCGGAAGTGCTCCGACCTGGGGCTTCCCAGGTGAGGTCTGCGCCCCAGGGCCCATCTGCGGTGACATGAACCGGCCCAGGTTTGATGCCGCTGCTGTTTAAGTCCGGAAGGATAGACAGTATGCCGAAGAAGATCGATCCCCAGCTGCGCGCGAGGTGCGTGCGACTCGTGCGAGAGCACCAGCAGGAATACCCCACCCTGACCGCTGCAGTCACTGCGGTTGCACGCCAAGAGAACGTCTCGCGCGAGTCCGTGCGGCGGTGGCTGTCCCAAGCCGAAGTCGACGACGGAACCCGTCCCGGGGTCACGAGTGAGGAATCCGCTGAGGTCAAACGCCTCAAGGCCGAGAACCGGCGGCTGCGGGAGGACAACGAGATTCTCCGCAGAGCCTCGATTTTCTTCGCGGGGGAACTCGACCCCCGCAACCGCTGACCTGCGCTTTCATCGATGAGATGAGAAGCGAGGGCCACGCAGTCGAGTCGATCCTTCGCGTCCTGCGCCAGCAGGGTCTGGGGATCGCTGCGAGGACCTACCGGGCCTGGAAGAGCCCGGTCCGGATCGCTGCCCGCACTGTCACCGATGCCTTGGTCGAGGACAAGATCCGCGACCTGGCATGGACGTTCAACGAGGTCACCGGGCAGATCCAGATGACTCCGGAGGGCCTGTATGGCCGACGGAAGTGGGTGGCCCGAATCCGCCAGGAGCCCGGGCTCGCTGGGACCTCCCGCGGGGCGGTGGATCGCGCGATGCGCACTCTTGGGCTCGAGGGCGTTCGGCGAGCGAAGAAGCTGCGCACCACCATCCCTGATCCGGACGGGAAACGAGCCGGTGACTTGCTCAACCGTGACTTCACTGCCCCGGCGCCGAACCGGGTGTGGGTCACGGACTTCACTTACGTCCGCACCTGGGCGGGGTTCGTCTATGTTGCGTTTGTCCTGGACGTCTTCGCCCAGCGGATCGTGGGCTGGCACGCCAGTTCCAGTAAGAAGGTCGACCTGGTGATGACCCCTCTGCGGATTGCTCTGTGGCAGCGCGAGCGGGAAGGGAACCCTGTCTCACCTGGAGGTTTGATCCATCACAGCGATGCCGGGTCGCAATACACAGCGATTCGTCTGACTGAGCACCTCGCACTTGAGGGCATCTCGCCATCGATCGGAACTGTTGGCGACGCCTACGATAACGCCCTGATGGAGACGATCAACGGGCTCTACAAAGCCGAGTGCATCCGCACCACCGTGTTCCATCCCGGCGCTTATCGGACCCTCGCCGACGTCGAGTACGCAACTGCCGGCTGGGTCGACTGGTATAACAATCG
This sequence comes from Nesterenkonia sp. PF2B19, assembly GCF_001758425.2. GTDB lineage: Bacteria > Actinomycetota > Actinomycetes > Actinomycetales > Micrococcaceae > Nesterenkonia > Nesterenkonia aethiopica. The sequence goes on from NZ_MDSS02000094.1 coordinate 1,913, forward strand.
GCGACTCCACGGCACCCTCGGGATGCTCACCCCGATAGAGTTCGAGAAGCTCCACAATCAGGCCCTCACACGAGAGCCCGAACCCGCAAAGTAGCGGCATCGAACCTGGGCCGGTTCACCATGCGCCCCTCAAGGTTTGGGTGCCCTTGTGTCACGAGAGGGTGAGGAAGAGTTTTTCGAGTTCCTCCACGGTGAGGCCGTCTTCGTCTTCGGCGGCCGATTCTGGGTCTGTGATGCAGTACTGCATGGCACCGGAGACGATCATGAAGCCAGCACGGTCAAGAGCTGTGGAGACCGCGGCCAACTGGGTGACGACCTCGCGGCATGAGCCGTTGTTCTCCACCGAGTTGATGACCGAGTCCAGCTGGCCTCGGGCGCGCTTGAGCCTGTTGATGATCTTGCGCTGGGTCTCGGGGTCTGCGTTTCGCATGTGGGTCCTTCCGGTGCCTTGGATCAGAGAACACGACGAATAATGGTCCCATGTTTCTGGGCAGAAGAAGGGTCAGCCGGAAGCGAGCTGAGACCGGACTTCGCTCATATCTAGGGTTTTGACGGACTGGATGAGTTCGTGGAGCTCCGTTGGAGCCAGAGCCCCGGACCGTGAGTACACCAGCACCCCGTCGCGGAACGCCATCAGGGTAGGTATTGAGGTGATCTTCGCAGCTGAGGCCAGGGCTGGTTCGGCCTCGGTGTCGACTGAGGCGAAGGTGATCTCTGGATATTCGGCGGCGGCACCTTCGAAGACCGGGGCGAAGGCGCGGCACGGGCGGCACCAGTCGGCCCAGAAGTCCACCAGGACGATGCCATCCTGGTGGATACTGCTGGTGAAGGTGTGCTGGTTCAGGGCATGGACAGTCGTCATGATGAAGTTCCTTCTGTTCAGGTGAGTTCCAGGGTGAGTACAAGCCCACCCATGATCAGGACAAAGATTCCGAAGGCCTTGCGCAGACCATCCTCTGGAATGCGATCGGTGAACCGCGACCCCAGCAGTGCGCCTGCGACGGCTGCTCCGGTGACCAGCAGGATCAGCGGCCAATCCAGGCTGATAACAGTCAGGTAGCCCCCTAGGCCGGCCACTGATTTCATGGTGATCACCAGCAGGGAGGTGCCCACCGCTGCGGACATGGGCAGGCCAGCGAGCAGGGCCAAGGCGGGAACCACGAGGAAACCGCCTCCGGCGCCCACCATGCCCGTCACCAGGCCGACGATTAGCCCGTCGGCGAGGACGCGCCACCTGCTCAGGGAGGGCTTCTTCCCACCCGGAGAGGATGCGGGGACGGCCTTCCGGCGGCGTAGCATGGCCGCTGCGGTGACCAGCATCATCAGAGCGAAAGCGATCATCAGTACCGTTCCGGGGATCCGGCCGCCGATCAGCCCGCCGGCGAAGGCGCCGAACATGCTGGCGGCGCCGAACAGCGCACCGATCCTCCAGCGAACGTTGCCGCGGCGTGCATGGCTGATCAGGCTCACCGCTGAGGTGACAGCGACTACGAACAGCGAGCCCGCCACTGCTTCCCTCGGCTCCATCCCGGCCACATAGGCCAATAGCGGGACCGCCAGGATGGAGCCGCCACCGCCCAGCAGGCCCAACGAGACACCGATCAGTGCCGCCAGGGCGAGGACGAGCAGACTCAGAGATTCCATGGGGGTCTCAGAGTGTGCCGGTGATGTCAGGAATATCCCGAAGCGCGGACTCCAGGGTGGGGTCTGCTGCGGTTCTGTTCCAGGGCATCCGGCTCAGCGCGTAGGACATGCCGCAGGTATTGGTTGCGGCGGCGAAGATCAGCCCGGAGCCGACGCCGAAGGAGAGCCACTTCAACTTCGGGCTGACGAAGTGGCTGGCGAGGATGCCCGTAGTCACCAGGACCCCGGCCCCCATGCGGACCTGCCGCTCCATCTCCCACCGTGGGGTTCCCCGCAGCAGCTCTCCGCCTGCCTGCACATAGGCATTGATGCCGCCGTTGAGCATGTGGAGACGGTCAGCCCCCGCTTGGGACAGGGCCTGTGCGGCCTGCTGGCTGCGTGCACCGGATTGACACAGCAGCATGACCTCGCCAGGCAGCGAGGAGGCCACTGCAGAGGGGTTCTTCTGCAGCAGGTCCAGCGGAAGGTTTCGTGAGCCCTTGATATGAGCAGCTTCGAATTCTGCAGGTGTGCGGACATCGATGAGTACTTGAGGTGCAGAGGGGTCGCCCTGAAGCAGATCCTCAGGGGCACAATATGTGACAGTCATGGTCAGCCTTTCGTCAGTGGGGTGTGAGCTCAGCGGCCTGATGCTCGAGCCAAGCGTTGTAGCTGCCCTCCAACTCGAGGACCCGGTAGCCCTCTCGACGAAGGGCGCTGGCCGCGACGGAGTTGCGCTTCCCGGATTGGCAGTAAGAGATGATCGTGGCGTCCTTCGGCAGCTCGTCCAGGTGCCAGAGGACCTTGCCGGCGCTGAGGTTCTGCGCCTTGGGGATATGGCCGCTTGCGTACTCAGAGGCGTTGCGAACATCGAGCAGCACATCCGCCTCGGCGACGGCGAGCTCCTCAGGGGCGAGGGTTGCAGGGGCGAACCTCGGGAGGCCGTCGAGGCTGCTGATGTAGCCGGCATGCTGATCAATCCCGACTCGGATCAGGTGGGCCCGCAGTCGGTGCGCCTCATCCTGGTCGGCGGCCAGCAGCACCAAGGGGCGGCTCTCCCGTTCTGGGTCATAGGCCCAGGCACCGAAGCTGGCAGGCTTATCACTGGGGATATTCAGAGCCCCGAGCGCGGTCCCGGTATGCACCTGCTGGTGGGGGCGGGGGTCGATCACGATGAGCTCATCGGTCTCGACTCCGGCCGCAACCTGATGGGTCGGAAGTTCCTCGAGGTCTGATAGCTGGCCCAGAATCGCAGGGCCGGTCTTGTTCTGCCGCTTCATCCGCCCGAAATAGGCGTGGGCATCCGGCTGGCCTTCCAGAAGCTGCTGGACGAATCCAGCCTCGTCATCGTTGTCAAGATAAGGTGCCCACCAGGCATTGGCCCGTTCATAGCCCACTGTCGTGGCCGGAAGGGCACCCAGCGATTTCCCGCAGGCGCTACCGGCACCATGACCGGGGTAGACCAAGACGTGGTCTTCCATCTCAGTAAAGACATTCTTCAGGCTGTTGAAGAGCTGCTTCGCTCCCGCATATCGAGTATCGACACCGCCGGCAGCCTCATCCAGCAGATCCGGCCGCCCGAGCTCCCCGGCGAAAACGAAGTCGCCCGAGAGGATGTATCCCGGCTGATCGCTGAACGCACCATCAGTGATCTCGAAGATCAGGTGTTCCGGGGTATGGCCAGGGGTATGCCGAGCCCTGATCGTGATGTTTCCAATAGCGATCGCATCGCCGTCATAGAGGCGGTGGGCGTCGAATCCGTATTGCCAATCATCGTCCCCTTCACCGGAGACATAGAGCTCAGCGCCCGTCGCCGAAGCCAGCTCTCGACTTCCCGAGAGATAGTCGGCATGGATATGGGTCTCGGTGACGGCCACGATCTTCATCTCGTGGCGTCGAGCAAGTTCCAAATACTCAGCGATGTCACGGCGTGGGTCGACCACCACCGCCTCATTCTCAGCCTGACAGCCGATCAAGTAGCTGGCCTGTGCCAGGTCTTCGTCATAGATACGTTCCAGTAGCATTGCGCCTCCCATGAATAGCTCCTGTATACCCCCGGGGGTATATAGAGCATCCTGACATATACCCCCTGGGGTATGCAAGGAAGGTTTCTTCATCCCCGAGGATTCGGTCGGTGCACTACCCACCTGAACGACCACGCCTCTTGCAGATCGAGGGTGGGCCTGTGCCATCCAGGTGTTTCGCTGCCCACCTGATCATCGAGAGGCGGTGGTCTTGGTGACGGTATCGATGCGGGTCATGTCGGCTGGTGATGGGTATAAGTACCTGCTGCGGACGGTGGCCGCTGGGGATGGTGACCGGTCGTTGTCTACTCCGTTGACCCGGTACTACGCGGAGGAAGGTACCCCGCCGGGGCGATGGCTGGGTACCGGCGTCCGTGGGCTGGGGGATGGGCGGATCGGTGTGGGTGATGAGGTCTCTGAGGCGCAGCTTCAGCTGCTGGTGGGGATGGGTCGTGACCCGGTCACCGGTGAGCCGTTGGGGAAGGCGTATCCCCAGTACAAGTCCACCAGTGAGCGGATCGAGTCCCGTATCGCCGGACTGGAACCGGGTTTGGGTCCGGCTGCCAGGGCTGAGGCGGTCGCTGGGATTGAGGCCGAGGAAGCCGCCCGCAGCCGTCGTCGTGCGGTGGCGGGGTTCGATTTCACGTTCTCGGTGCCGAAGTCTGCCTCGGTGTTGTGGGCGGTTGCTGATGCTGGGACTCAGGCGTTGATTGCTCAGGCTCATCATGCTGCGGTTGCAGAGGTGGTTGCATTTATGGAGTCCGAGGTTGCAGCCACCCGCACCGGTGCAACCGCAAGGGACGGGGCGGTTGCACAGGTCGATGTGACCGGGCTGATTGCTACCGCCTATGACCATTACGACTCCCGGGCCGGCGACCCTCACCTGCACACCCATGTGGTGGTCTCCAATAAGGTCCAGACAGTGCTGGATGGGAAGTGGCGCTCCCTGGACGGAAGACCCCTGCACGCATCAGTGGTCGCGTTATCGGAGATGCATGAGGCAATCTTCGCCGACCACCTCACCCGAATGCTCGGGGTGGGGTGGGAGTGCCGAGAGATGGGGAGGGACCGCAACCCCTCCTGGGCCATCACCACCGTCCCCGAAGACCTGGTTTCTGAGTTTTCGACCAGGAGTAGGCATATCGACGCCGAAACCGACCGACTCATTGAGAACTACGTCACCCAGCACGGGCGCAGACCTGCTCCGGCGGCGATGGGTCTGCTGAAGGTTCGGTTGACTTCCTGACTGCTCGAGCGAGCAGAGAGGATAGTCACTATGCCGAAGATCTACTCCGAGGAGTTCCGCGCTACCGC
>NZ_MDSS02000095.1 GCF_001758425.2 Nesterenkonia sp. PF2B19
TGGGCGGCCGATCGACTTCGGCGATGAGCAGCAGGCCCGATACAAGGGTCGCAACGTCGTCGAACGATGCTTCAACCGGCTCAAGCAGTGGCGCGGGATCGCTGCACGAACGGATAAGACTGCCCGGAACTTCCACGCTGGGCTCTGCCTCGCAGCGACTCTGCAATGGGTTTAGCAACACGCCCTAGTCAAGCAGGAGAGACGAGCCCTCACGTGATCGCCGGAGGGCTCTCCACGCCTTGCTGAAGAGAATCGCTTGGGCATCGCTGGCGACCCTTAATTCCGGAGTCTCCCGAGAGCCGCCGTAGCTGAGGAAGCGATCTTCTCGGAACGCTCGTTGCCCGTCCACGACGATAGTTCCTGCAAGCCTTCCCGTGCGGCGCTCCTCAGCATCTTGTCCTTCGCCGCAAAGTCAGCAATGAGATGCACAGCGGCGACCTGCTCACCAATCCCAATCGCGTCACGTCCTTGCGGTCGACCATGCGCCGAGGCGAACAGCGACAGGAACTGTTTCGAGGATTCCAATCGTCGACGAAGGTGGAGGTCACGAAATGAAACGATTGCTGCGACCACTGCCGCCGCTGAGGGGATCGCGGCCACGACGATCGCTTGCCAGAACTCCACGGTCTACCCTTCTCCCATACGTTAGGCGGAACTCCGCTGCACATTGAACCTAAACTCCACCGAGTTCCGGCACGTGCGACCATCTGCTGTCACCGTGCAGCCGAAGCCTCCGCGTCCGACAACAGCCAACCGCGCAGAGCACCAATCCACTCATCGAAAGCGTCAAGATGCGCATCGTGGCTCCCCGCCGACAAGTCGACCCGATGGGTCCCCGGACGACGCCGGACCAGCTCGTCCCTTTCGGCGTCGCTGAACATCCCGTTCTTCGCGAAGACTGCGAGCGTCGGAGTCCCCAGAGACTCCCACTCGTCCCAGCGCGGCTCGTGCACGGCCTCGATCGTGCGCTGCATGACTTCGGCGTCGAAGCGCGGTCGCAGTCCCTCGTGGGTCACCTCGAGGTCGGCGATCCACGCGTCCACGATCGCACCCGATCCGAGGAAGGTACGCGCCTCGTCCTCGTCGGTGAACGGCACAGGCCACGACGCGAAGTACTCTCCCAGCCCGACGGCCTCCCCCGGATCGTCGCTGCCGGCGACATGCCCTTCGAGCATCACCAGGCGTTCTACGAGATCCGGGCGCGCCGCTGCGGTGAGGAACGCCGTGTGCGCGCCCATCGACTGACCGACGAGGATGCACCGCTGCCCCGGCGCGTGCTGCGCGAGGACCTGGACGACGTCATCGACGAAGGCCTCCCGCGACAGGTCCGCCGGTCCCCGAGTGCTGAGCCCGTGCCCGCGCTGATCGATGAGCAGTACACGGAAGGCGTCGCTCAGCGCCCATGCCGTCGGCAGCATCTCCCGGGAGCTCCCCGCAAGGCCATGAAGAAGCACCAACGGCAGGCCGTCGCCGCCGAACTCGGTCACGGTGATCGACACGTGTTCACTCACGCGAGAGTCCAAGGGTCGACCAGCTCGATGCCAGTATGCGCAAAATCCCTGGCGTTGCGCGTCGCGCAGGTCGCGTCGTGGGTCAAGCAGATCGCGGCGATCTGGGCATCGGCCGTACTGATCGGCGCTCCCGCGGCTTCCCGAGTCACGAGCACGTCGGCATAGTGGCCGGCCGCCCGGTCGTCGAACGGCAGCACCGCGCGACTCCCACGGTACGGCGCGAGCGCCGCGTCGATGCGCCTCGTCAACTCATCCTTGCGCCGGCCATCTGGGAGTCGTCGAACTCCCGCCAGGAGCTCGGCGAGCGTGACGGAGGTGATCGCGACATCCCCCGTCAGCGAGGCGAGCCATTCGACGACGCGCGGCTCGGGCGAGGGTCGGAAGATCTCCGAGATGACGTTCGTGTCGAGGACGATCACTCGAACTCCACCGCCCGAGCAACGTCGTCGCGCTCCGGGATCGTCAGGTCATCGATACCGCCGACGTCCTGCGCGGCAGCCAACAGCGCCATCCCGATGTGTGGCCGCCTCGCGGCCTTCGTGAGGATGTCGCGGACCTCCGCCTCCATGGAACGACCATGCTCCTTGGCCTGCGTGGCAAGCTGCTGTTTCACGGAATCGTCGAGACCGCGAACGATGATGGATGACATCGACAATCACCTCCCTGCTATCAATCATGATAGCTGTCGGAACCTGGGCGGTGAAGATCTCCTCACGAGACGACTCGAGCCCCGTCGATCACAGAGATCGGCGGGGCCCGGCGGGGTCGCTCAGGCTCACACGTTGAATCGGAACTCCACCACGTCGCCGTCCTTCATCACGTAGTCCTTGCCCTCCATGCGCACCTTGCCGGCGGACTTGGCGTCGTTCATGGAGCCGGCGGCCACCAGGTCGTCGAAGGAGACGATCTCGGCCTTGATGAAGCCTTTCTGGAAGTCGGTGTGGATCACGCCTGCGGCCTCGGGGGCGGTGTCGCCCTTGTTGATCGTCCAGGCGCGGGCCTCCTTGGGCCCGGCAGTGAGGTAGGTCTGCAGGCCGAGGGTGTCGAAGCCGACGCGGGCCAGCTGGTCCAGGCCGGACTCCTCCTGGCCGTTGAGCTCCAACATCTCGCGGGCCTCCTCCTCGGAGAGCTCCACGAGGTCCGCCTCCAGCTTGGCGTCCAGGAACACGGCCTGGGCCGGGGCCACCAGCTGGGCGAGCTCCTGCTGCCGCTCGGCGGAGCCCAGCACGGAATCGTCCACGTTGAAGACGTAGATGAACGGCTTGGCGGTCAGCAGGGACAGCTGAGCCAGGTTCTCCATGTCGAGCTTCTCCGACTCGATGGCGGAGAAGATCGTGTCGCCGCGCTCCAGGACCGTCTGGGCGGCCAGGTAGGCGTCAAGCTGCGCCTGTTCGGCCTTCTTCTGCTTGACCTGCTTCTCGAGCTTCGGGATCGCGTTCTCCAGCGTCTGGAGGTCGGCGAGCACCAGCTCGGTGTTGATGGTCTCCATGTCCGAGGTGGGGTCGACCTTTCCGTCGACGTGCACGACGTTGTCGTCCTCGAAGACGCGCACCACCTGCGCGATGGCGTGGGCCTCACGGATGTTGGCCAGGAACTGGTTGCCCAGCCCCTCCCCCTCGGAGGCTCCCTTGACGATGCCGGCAATATCCACGAAGGAGACGGTCGCCGGCAGGATCTTCTGCGAGCCGAAGATCTCGGCGAGCGTGTCGAGCCGCTCGTCAGGCAGATTCACCACCCCGACGTTGGGCTCGATCGTCGCGAACGGGTAGTTCGCCGCGAGGATCGTCTGGCGGGTGAGCGCGTTGAAGAGTGTCGACTTGCCCACGTTGGGGAGTCCCACGATTCCGATAGTCAGTGCCACGGTCACCTAACCTATCGCGCGCAGTCATGCCGATGCGACTCGGCGGGCCCGCTTCTGGTCCTCTCCCAAGACTTAAGAGAAAGTCTGCGACAAGCCGGCGCCGCCCCGATAGGATCACACCACGTCGACCGCCCGATGAACTCCACGTCGCTCTGATGAGGCGCAACTGAGGGAAGGACACCCCATGGCATCTGCCACGGAACACTCACCACATGACGCAGAACCGGAGGACGGGCCCACCAGCGGGGGGCGCCTGAAGAACTCCAAGCTCAATCCTCCGGTCTTCTTCGGTGCGGCGGCCATCATCGTCGCCTTCACGCTGTGGGCCTGGCTGGCCCCCGAAACGGCCTACACCACGCTGGAGGCGACGTTCCTCTGGATCGGTGAGAACCTCGGCTGGTACTACATCCTCACCGCCGGGATCGTCGTCCTGTTCGTCCTCATCGTCGCCTTCTCCCGAGTGGGCCGCACCAAGATGGGGCCGGACCACTCCTCCCCGAAGTACAACCTCTTCACCTGGACGGCCATGCTGTTCGCCGCCGGCATCGGCGTCGACCTCATGTTCTTCGCCATCTCCGGGCCGGCCACCAACGTGCTGACCGCCCCGGGCACCGAGGAGGGCACCGCGCAGGCCACCGAGATGGCCGTGCTGTGGACCCTCTTCCACTACGGGATCCCCGGCTGGGCCATGTACGCCCTGATGGGCATGGCCTTCGGCCTCTTCGCCTACCGGTACCACCTGCCGCTGAGCATCCGCAGCGCCCTGTACCCCATCATCGGCAAGCGGGCCAAGGGCGTGGCCGGGGACGGCATCGAGATCGCCGCCGTCGTCGGCACCATCTTCGGCATCGCCACCAGCCTCGGCATCGGCGTGGTGTTCCTCAACTACGGCCTCGAATGGCTCTTCGGCATCCCCCAGGCACCGCCGCCCAGGTGGGCCTCATCGGCCTCTCGGTGATCGTGGTGACCTTCTCCACCGTCTCCGGTGTGGACAAGGGCATCCGCCGCCTGGCCGAGCTGAACGTGGTCTTCGCCATCATCCTGATGCTCTACGTGCTCATCGCCGGCCAGACGGTGGACCTGCTCAACGGCCTGGTGAAGAACGTCGGCGACTTCATCGCCTACTTCCCCTCCATGCTGCTGGACACCTTCGCCTACGACATGCCCGCTGACGGCTGGCGCGAATGGTGGACCCTCTTCTTCTGGGCCTGGTGGATCGCCTGGGCGCCCTTCGTGGGCCTCTTCCTCGCCCGCATCTCGCGAGGCCGCACCCTGCGCCAGTTCGTAGTCGGCACCCTCATCATCCCGTTCGGCTTCATCCTGCTGTGGATCTCCATCTTCGGCAACGGCGTGATCTGGGAGTTCATCTCCGGGAACATGGACTTCATCGAATCGGCGGTCAACACCCCCGAATCCGGCTACTACACCCTGCTGGAGCAGTACCCGGGGGCCACCTTCACCATCGGGCTCTCCGTGCTGACCGGCCTGCTGTTCTACATCACCTCCGCTGACTCCGGCGCCCTGGTGATGTCCAACTTCACCTCCAAGGCGGAGAACACCACCGACGACGGCGCCCCCTGGCTGCGGATCTTCTGGGCCCTGGCCACCGGTGCCCTCACCCTGGCGGTGCTGATGCTCGACGGCGTGTTCACGCTGCAGATGGCCACGGTCATCATCGGTCTGCCCTTCTCCGTGGTGATGTACATCCTCATGCTGGGGATCTGGCGCGCCCTGCGCATGGAGCACTACAGCCAGGCCTCCCAGGAGGCCTCCATGCCCTGGGTGCTCTCCGGACGCATCCGGGACGCCTCCGACCGTGGCGGCGGCTGGCGACGGCGACTGGCCCGACACATGAACTTCCCCACGGCCAAGCAGGCCACCCGCTTCATGGAGGAGACCGCGATCCCCGCCGTGGAGGAGGTCGCCGCCGAGCTGAAGGCCCAGGGGGCGGACGTCAGCTGCAGCCGTGGCCATCACCACGACACGGGCATCCCGCATGTGGACCTGCACGTGCGCTTCGGCGAGCAGAGCGAGTTCAAGTACCAGGCGTACCCGGTCTCCTACGCGGCGCCCAACTTCGCGCAGAACATGAAGGCCGTGGAGGACGAGTACTACCGGGTGGAGATCTTCTCCGCCACGGGCTCGCAGGGCCACGACATCATGGGCTACACGAAGGAGCAGATCATCAGCGACATCCTCGACGCCTATGAGCGGCACCTGACGTTCCTCACGTTGAGCGAGGACGTCCACACGCAGGCACTCAACACGGTGAGCCACGCACCGGATGAGTGGGAGACCGACCACAAGAGCTGACCCCGAGCTCGGCCACGAGCTTGACGACGAGCTGACAAGGAGCACCATGACCACTGCAACGCTGTTCATCGACGGAGCGTGGGTCCCCGCGGCCTCCGGCGAGACCCGCACCATCGACTGTCCCGCCGACGGCCGCGAGGTCGGCGGTCGTCTCCGAGGCGGGGCGCGGCCGCGCCCTGGCCGCCATCGCCGCG
>NZ_MDSS02000096.1 GCF_001758425.2 Nesterenkonia sp. PF2B19
CGCCGTCGAATCTTCTCCTCGTCGGCGGGCCCCCGCCCGAAGCGAAACCCCGCGCCCCGGGCGCCGTCCCGCGGCAGCCGCTCCGCCAGCGCACCGGTGGTGTTCAGGGCGATCCGGCCATGCTCGGCGAACTCGGGACCGGCGGCCAGGCCCACCTTCTCCGCGACGACCTCGGTGCAGCGGATCGGATCGGAGAACACCTCGATCGTCCACAGCACCAGATAGTGCCAGCCCAGTGATTCGAAGGCCGCAGGCCGCTGCCGGGAGCGCTCACGCACACTCATCGCCGCGTAGGTGTCCGTGCCGTCGGAGACCATCGCCAGAGGCACCACCGGTGACTGCGGGCTGATCTTCCGCGGGCAGGCCGCCAGATCCAGCGTGCCGCGGAATCCGTCCTCCACACGACCGCCGCGAGCGCGGATCCGGTCCACCAGGTCCAGCACCAGCGGGTCCTTCAGGGAACCGGAGCCGGAGGGGTTGTCCTCTGCACGCAGACCCAGCTCGATCAGGCGCCGCATCAGAGCGGCTCCGGACTCCAGCCGGGCAGGGTCCAGGTCCTCGGGCGCCAGAGACGTCACCACGGTCAGCTCGCCGCGCGCCCGCGTCGTCGCCACGGCGAACAGCTCTTCGCCGCGCGGCTCGGAGAGCTCTCCGAAGTGATGCACCGGTTCGCCCTTGATGCTGCGCCCATAGCCGAGAGAGAAGATCACTCGGTCCCGCACCAGATGGTGAGCACGTTCCACCGGGGCGACGACGAAGTTCTCCCCCTCGTCAGAGTCGAAGAAGGGCCGCGCCCAGCTGTGGTTGGCCAGGTTCACCCGGATCGCATCCGCCACGCGCCGAGCATGCCACTCGGAGCCGGTGACCACCGCCAGCGACCGGTCCTTGCTGGTGCGCACGTGGTCGAAGACCATGTCCACCACCCGGTTGACCTCCACGGTCGGAGACTCCACCGAGTCGCGTGCCCCCGGTCGGCCCAGGGCGTCACCGAGGTGCTCCACCATCAGACGGCGGCCCTGCCCGGTCAGCTGGGCGGCATCGGGCAGACGCTCCAGATCCCCCTCGTAGAGCGCTTCGGAGAGCAGCTCGGTCAGCTCCTGGTCCACACCCCGGTGCACCCGGCGCAGCCGGTGCTGCGGGAGCACCTCGGCAAGCTCCGCGAAGATCGACGTCGGCACCTGCTGCCCCGCCTCGCGGGCCGCGGGATCCGCCGACACGTGGAAGGGCTTCGGGGTGCCGGAGACGGGGTCGCCGAAGGCGATGACCTGCTCGGCCCGGGAGATCGGGCCCAGCGCGGCCGGCACCGACAGCGTCTCCGCGTCCAGCAGGATGACCGTGTCGAAGCGGGCCTGTGCCGGGAACTGCTCGGCCACACCCAACGGAGAGCTGGTCCATACCGGCACCAGCGGCTGGGTGAGCGCGCTGTCGACGGCGTCCAGCCCGGTCACGGTGGGCTCACCGTCGCGCAGCAGCTCCTTGAGCCGGGCTGCAGCCTCCGGGTGGGATTCGACGGCGGACTTCCAGCGCACCGCCAGCGCGTGGGTCAGCCGCTGCGCGCCGGTCTCCACATGGGCGGCGTCGGCGGCCCGGAACTCGGCCTCGATGCTGCGGAGATTCTCCCCGGTGGTCATGGCCAGGTAGTCGTCGCCCGAGATCATCGCCTCCAGCGCGGACTGCCACCAGGCCAGCTCCAGCTCGTCGGCGACACGCTCGGCGGGGACCTCGCGGGCGGAGAAGTCGTCCATCAGCTCACGGAAGCCCTGCTCACGCAGCTGCTCCGTGACCAGGGTGCGCTCCGGCAGCGTCTCCAAGGGCTTCTCATCCTCGGCGAGAGTCTCCACCGTGGAGATCATCTCCTCGGCCGGCATGTCCAGCAGATCCCGGTCGGCGTCGTCCTCAGGATCCACCGGCCGCAGCACGCCCACCAGCTTCTCCAGCCGAGTCTGCACATGCCCGATGATGTCGGCCAGCCGGTCCAGGCTCTTGGGCACCTTCGGCTGGGAGTCCTCCACGGCGTGCCGGGACCACTCCTCCCGCTCGGTCTGCACCTCGATCAGCGAGGAGTGCAGATCGTTGATCGACACCCCGGGGCGGACATACTCCTTGGCGACCCGACGCAGCCGGGAGCGTGCCATGGAGCTCATCTCGATCTCGTGCTGGCGGCGCCACCAGCCGGGTGCGGTGGCGGCGATCAGGTCGTCGACCGGCTTGGCATAGACGTCATGGCTGAACCGGCCCAGCGACTCCTGGACCCGCTGGAACAGCAGCACCTGGGCGTGCCAGTCGGTGAAGCTCTCCCCCATCCTCAGGCCGGTCACCGCGGTGGCGACCTCCATCTGCGCCTTCAGCTTGGGGAGCTCCTCGCGGAGATCCTTCACCAGGGCCATCGCGTCCTCGGTCTCCTGGCGATTCCGCAGCCGGGCGTTGTACCAAGGGCTGTTCCGGGTCTCCGAATCGAAGGCGCCCAGCTCCGCGGCGCGACGCAGCTTCACCGTCACCTGGCTGCGGTCCACCGTGTTGTCCAGCACCGAGCGCTTCAGCCGCACGGCGGTCGACGGCGCCGGGTTCAGCGAGGTCAGTGCGGCCAGGGCCTGCATGGCCTGGTAGGGCGAGCAGTTCCAGCGGGAGCGCACATTGTGCAGGGACTTCACGTGGTCCAGCAGCTGATGCCGCCGGTCCACGAGACGCTGATGCAGGGCGGCCAGGCGCGGGGGCTCCGCCCGTTCGGCACGTTTGATGGCCCGCACCATCTGCTCCCGCAGGTCCTCGCCCGTGGTGGAGGCCGGCACGTGCAGCGCCAGCGTCCCCAGCCGGGCGTCCTTCAGACGACGGCGGAGCTCCTCCAGAGTGGAGGTGCGCTCAGCGACCACCAGCGTGCGGCGGCCGGTCCAGGCCAGAGCCGCCACCGCGTTGATCGCCGTCTGGGTCTGGCCGCTCCCTGGAGGGGCCGAGACCACCATCGAGGCTCCGGCCTCGACGGCGTCCAGCACGGCCTGCTGATCCGGGTCGGCGTCGAGGACAAGCTTCTCCTCCCGGGGGTCCCGCTCGTCCACCGGAGGGGCCTGAACCTCGGGTCCGGCCAGGCGGTCGGAGGTCGCCAGCGCACGCAGCACCGGGTGCTCGCGGTCGAGGGCCTCCGGGTTTCCCAGGTCGGCGAGGTCCGCGAAGGTGGAGATGTAGGTCTGTCGCCACACCTGCAGGGCATCCACGGAGTCGGCCACCAGGCGGCTGAGCAGCTCAGCGGTCCGGACAGGGTCGAAGCGGGCTGTGGCGTAGCCTGCGGCGTGGAACTCCTCCGCGTCCAGCGTGATGCCGTGCCGGCGGTCCATGTGGCGAGCCAGGGCGGGATTCAGCCGGGCGGGCGCGGAGAACTGGATCTCGTAGTCGTCGTTGTCCGGGCGGGGCCTCAGCGTGATCGGCACCAGCATCACCGGAGCGGTGAACTGCTCGGCGCCGGCGTCGGTGGTCTCGGTCCAGGAGGCGATGCCCGCGGCGAGGAAGCCGACGTCGATGCCACGCTCCTCGGCCATCTCCCGCACCTTGGCGCGGATGCCTCGAGCGGCCTCGCGTCCGGCGGCGAACGCGCCGGATTCGTTGAGCAGAGTGGACAGCCGCGTCCGTCGGCCGGCCAGCAGCTGCATGAGCCCGGAGGAGTTGGACTCGGTGAGGTCGACGGCATTGTGCTGGGAGGGGGTGAACCGCAGCATCGTGTCGTTCTCCGTGCCGGAGTGCAGCGCCTCCACCCAGGCCGTCACCGGGTCGTCGGCCTGCGAGGTGCGGATCTCCGCGAGCTCGCTCTGCGTGAACTCGGAGGTGTCAGCCGGCTGGAAGTCATCGGATGACGCCTCGGCCGACTCCTCGGCCTCGGCCGCGGCTTCGATCTCCTCCGCGGACAGCTGGGTCCTCTCCTCAGACGTGGACTCGTCTCTGCTCACTTCTGACCTTCCGGCAGGATCACCTTCACATGGACGTGTGATGCTAGATCATTCCCATTCGATAGTCCCCGGGGGCTTCGAGGTCACATCGAGAGTTACCCGGTTGATCTCCTGGACCTCATTGGTGATGCGGTTGGAGATGCGGGCCAGCAGGTCGAAGGGCAGGCGCGACCAGTCAGCGGTCATCGCATCCTCGGAGCTGACCGGTCGCAGCACGACCGGGTGCCCATAGGTGCGACCGTCACCCTGGACGCCCACTGAGCGAACATCGGCGAGAAGCACCACGGGCATCTGCCAGACCTCGCCGTCCAGGCCCGCGGCGGTGAGTTCCTCACGGGCGATGGCGTCGGCGCGGCGCAGGATGTCCAGACGCTCGGCGGTGACCTCTCCGATGATGCGGATGCCCAGCCCCGGCCCCGGGAACGGCTGGCGCTGGACGATCTCCGCGGGCAGCCCCAGCTCGGCGCCCACGGCACGCACCTCGTCCTTGAAGAGGCTGCGCAGCGGCTCGACGAGCTTGAACTGCATGTCCTCGGGCAGCCCGCCCACATTGTGGTGAGATTTGATGTTGGCCGCGCCCTCGCCGCCGCCGGACTCGACGACGTCGGGGTAGAGGGTGCCCTGGACGAGGAACTCCACGCGAGCACCCTCGGCGGCGGCCTCCTGCAGCACGGCGGCCTCCGCGGCCTCGAAGGCGCGGATGAACTCGCGGCCGATGATCTTGCGCTTCTGCTCCGGATCCGTCACCCCGGCCAGGGCGCCGAGGAAGCGGTCACGCTCGTCGGCCACATGCAGCTTCGCCCCGGTGGCGGCGACGAAGTCCCGCTCCACCTGATCGGCCTCGCCCTCACGCAGCAGTCCGTGATCGATGAACACACAGGTCAGCTGCTCGCCGACGGCCTTCTGGACCAGGGCGGCGGCGACGGCGGAGTCGACGCCGCCGGAGAGCCCACAGATGACCCGGGCGTCGCCGACCTGCTCGCGGATCGCCGCGACCTGCTCCTCGACGATGTTGCCGGTGGTCCACTCCGGGGTCAGGCCGGCGCCGTCGTAGAGGAAGTTCTCCAGCACCCGCTGGCCCTGCGGGGAGTGCTTGACCTCCGGGTGCCACTGGACGCCGTAGAGCCGACGCGCCTCGTCGGCGAAGGCCGCCACAGGGGCGCCGTCGGAGCAGGCCAGGACCTCGAAGCCCTCCGGTGCACGCTGCACCGAGTCCGAATGGGACATCCAGGTGGTCTGCACCGTGTCGGTGCCGTCCAGCAGCGAGTGCGGCGCCGTGGTGGAGCGCACCTCCGTCTTGCCGTACTCACGATCGCCGGTGCGGGCGACCTCCCCGCCCAGGGCGTGGGCCATGGCCTGGAATCCGTAGCAGATCCCGAGCACGGGGATGCCGGCCTCGAAGAGCGCGGACTCCACCGCCGGGGCGCCCTCGGCGTACACGCTGGAGGGGCCGCCGGAGAGGATGACCGCCGAGGGGCGACGATCGATGATCTCCTGGGCCGAGAGCGTGTGCGGGACGACCTCGGAGTAGACGCGCGCCTCACGGACGCGGCGGGCGATCAGCTGGGCGTACTGGGCGCCGTAGTCGACCACCAGCACGGTCTGCGCGCTGTGGGCCGGGCGTCGGCGGCGGGGGCGGGGCTCTCAGATGTCACCCGACCATCCTACCGGTGACTCCCCACCCCTGCTGGGCACTCCCTGCTGGGCACTGACCGCGGGGCACCGTCGGGCGTCCTCACTGTTTGACGGAGCCCAGCATGATCCCCCGCACGAAATACTTCTGCAGGAACGGATACAGACAGATGATCGGCAACGTGGTCAGCAACATCGTCACCGCCCGCACATTCGACGCGATCTGCGTCGCCTCCGCCGAT
>NZ_MDSS02000097.1 GCF_001758425.2 Nesterenkonia sp. PF2B19
TCCAGCACGCTGGAGCAAGGTACGGATCATATACTCCGCACGCTCGGTGCCATGGACCTCCACCAACTGATCAAAAGACTCCAACCATTCCTGAGTCTCTTCCGGATCCACATCCGGCAACTGGTTGGTCAGACCGCTGCGAACATGTGAGATCTCTTCACCAGCGCTCACTGAGCCACCTCTTTCCAAGGATCGACGAGCAGGCACCGAGATCCAGGGCAGGGATGCGCCCCAGCGGCACCATCGAGGTCGGGCGGATGACGCCGCAGAACGGGTCACGTTCCGCAGCACGAAGGGAGCCCGGAGGGTGCCCACCCAGCACCCTCCGGGCCGTCAGCGGACGGGAACCTGCCACGCTGCAGGCCCCGTCAGGTCATCAGCAGTAGCCGGCGACGTCGGCCCAGGCCTCCGGCGCGTCCTCGACGCCGTCCCGAGCGATGGTGGCCTCGATGAGCCCGTATGGCCGGTCTGCCGCGTAGAAGACCTCATTGGGGTTCTCGAGACCGAACCGCTCGAGGTCATAGGCGAAGTGGTGCTTGTTCGGGCAGGAGAACCGAATCTCGTCGATCTCGGGCACCTCGGTGATCACCTTCTGGCCCATCTGGTACAGCGTGTGCTGCAGGGCATAGGAGTAGTGGTCGGTGAAGGTGCTGAGAATGATGGACCGGACCTTCGCATAGGTCGCCTCGAAGTCGACGCCGACGGTGGTGTTGTAGCGCCAGCGCGTCGCGATGTCCGTGGCGAGGATGCGATCCTCGGTCTCCGGCAGCGTCGTGTACCTGTCCTTGGGATAGCCCACGAAGCCGGACTCGGTGGTCTTCAGCACCGTGAGGCCGTAGAACCCCGACAGGAGGTGGTCGCGGTCGCCGTCGCGCTTGAGCACAGCGGTCCGCACCTCCGGCGCCGAACGGAAGAAGGAGTGGTCATGCCCCTCGATGCGGGACCAGCCGTACTCCTCGGCCGCCCAACGTCCCCCAGTGACCCAGTCGAACTCGCCGGTGAAGTGGTCGGCCAGGGTGAGCAGGAAGTGCTCGGGAGAGCTGATTCCGACTTCCTTCGCCTTGGCGAAGATGGTGTTCTTCTGCGTGTCGGTGGCCACCACGTGTCCGTTGTCGCCTTCGGTGTGGGCGGCGTCGAAGTCGCCGTGGAGCTGCGAGGTCACATTCAGGTCGCGCAGCTCGTGGCGTGCGCTGTCCCGATAGACGCGGACCACGCGGTTCTCCGCCTTGCCGTACTGGTTGGACGAGAGACGCACTGCGCTGGTGGTCGTCTCCTGTGGCACTGCACTCATGGTCGTCTCCTTGTGTTGAGAATAGGCCTGCGGGGCAGCCGCCGAGAGCTCCCTGACCGCGAGGGCGGCGCGGGGGCCTCAGCTCCTGGGTCAGCTGCCGCGGTAGGTGGAATAGGCGAACGGGCTCAGCAGCAGCGGGATGTGGTAGTGCGCCTCCCCAGCCTTGACGGTGAAGTCCACCGTCACCACGGGGTGGAAGCTCTCCTGTCCACGTGCCGAGAAATAGGCACCCGTTCCGAAGATGACCCGGTAGTCACCGGGCTCCAGGGTCTCTGGGCCGAGGTCCGCGACGCGGCCGTCCGCGTCGGTGACCGCGGCGCCCAGCTGCTGGCCGACGGCGCTGAGCAGCTGGATCTCCACGCCGCGCGCGGGCGTTCCGGCGGTGGCGTCGAGGACATGGGCTGTGATGTAGCTCATCGAAGAAGTCCTTCCAGTCGCAGGGCGGCGATCTCTTCGAGCTGCTGCCCGATGATCTCCAGCTCCCGTGCGGGGTCGAGGTCGAGGCGGCGCTCCAGCTCGGTGAGCACCTCCTGGTGGGTGCGGCCAGCGGCCCGAATGAGGAAGACCCGGCCGAAGCGCTCCTCATAGGCCCGATTGCCTGCGTCGAGGCGGCGCAGGATCTCGGCGTCAGCATCACCTAGCCCGCCCTGCTCTCGTCGCGAGTGGGCTGCTTCGGCCGTGTCGGAGTCGTCACGGTCGCCGATCCGAGGGTGACCGGCGAGCGCTCGTCGATCTCCTCCTCGGTGAGGGGATGGGCGATGGTGTGCGCGAGTTCGAGGGCCTCCTCGACGGAGGAGAAGGGGCGGCGAGCCGACAGACCGTCGACCCAGCGACTCACCCTGAGGCATGATTGCAGCTGTGCGCGAGCATCGCCGTCGGCTGCCCGGTTGAACTCTGTGAGGCTCACCCTCATCTCCTCTGCTTTCCGCATCGTGGATACCTTATTCCGCTACGTGCAAGTGTGATCCACCTCTCCAGCCCGTGTCAAGCCACTCGGACACCGCCTCGCTACCCCATCCCAGAAGTCCACAATCTGGACAGCTTATTTCGTTCCGTGGATACTATGCAGTACAACGGAGTCCGAGACACCGGAGTGCAAAGGAGCAGCTCGTATGACGATCACCACAACAGAGCCCTATTCAGTTCCCGGGCGGGACCAGATCCTCACCGATGAGGCACTGGCCTTCGTGGAGGAACTGCACCGCCGGTTCGCCGGCACCCGGGACGAGCTGCTGGAGGCCCGCCGGGCAGCCCAGCAGCGGGCGGCCGAGACTGGACGTCTCGACTTCCTCCCCGAGACCCAGGAGATCCGCGACGGCGACTGGAAGGTCGCCGAGCACCCCGCTTCCCTGCAGGACCGCCGCGTGGAGATCACCGGCCCGCCCGCCCCGGCGAAGATGGCCATCAACGCTCTGAACTCCGGGGCGAAGGTCTGGCTGGCCTGCCTGGAGGACGCCTCCTCCCCCACCTGGTTCAACGTCATCGACGCGCAGAAGAACCTCTACGAGGCGGCGCGCGGCACGCTGCAGTTCACCTCTCCTGAGGGCAAGGAGTACCGGCTCCGCGATGATGTGGACCTGCCCACCGTCGTCGTGCGCCCCCGTGGCTGGCACCTGCCGGAGAAGCACCTGGAGATCGATGGTGCGCCGGCGGTGGGCGCCCTCGTGGACTTCGGCCTGCACTTCTTCCACAATGCGACGCTGCTCCACGAGAAGGGCCTGGGCCCCTTCTACTACCTGCCGAAGATCGAGCACCACCCGGAGGCCAAGCTCTGGGACGACATCTTCACCTTCTCCGAGGAGCGCCTGGGGCTGCCGCATGGCACCGTGCGCGCGACCGTGCTGATCGAGACCATCCCCGCCGGGTTCCAGATGGACGAGATCCTCTACGCGCTGCGCGACCACGCGTCCGGGCTCAACGCCGGACGCTGGGACTACCTGTTCTCCCTCATCAAGTACTTCCGCGCCTCCGGCTCCGAGTTCGTCCTGCCGGACCGTGCCGAGGTGGGCATGACACAGCCGTTCATGCGCGCCTACACCGAGCTGCTGGTGAAGACGTGCCACCGTCGCGGCGCCTTCGCCATGGGCGGCATGGCGGCCTTCATCCCCAACCGCCGCGAGCCGGAGGTCACGGAGAAGGCGATCGGCAAGGTCCGTGACGACAAGTCCCGCGAAGCCGGTGACGGATTCGACGGCTCGTGGGTCGCCCATCCGGACCTGGTGGACATCTGCCGCGAGGAGTTCGACGCGGTCCTGGGTGACCGGCCGAACCAGATCGACCGTCAGCGCGACGACGTCGACGTCAGCGCCGAGGATCTGCTGGCTGTCGGCAAGGCGGAGGGCGACGTCACCGAGGGCGGTGTGCGCATGAACCTCTACGTGGCGGTCTACTACACGGCCATCTGGCTCTCGGGCAACGGAGCGGTGGCCATCCACAACCTCATGGAGGACGCCGCGACCGCGGAGATCTCCCGGTCGCAGGTGTGGCAACAGATCCGCAACCGCACCGTCACTGCGGACACCGGGGCCACAGTGGACGCGGACCTGGTGGAGCGCCTGCTCGGCGAGGAGGTCGAGCGGCTGCGCGGCGAGATCGCCGACGCGGAGACCTTCAGCCGGTACTTCGAGCCCGCTGCGGACATCGTGCGCCGTCTGGTGCTCGACACCGACTATGAGGACTTCCTCACCCAGCCGGCCTACGAGCTGCTGGACTGAGCGTCCGCATCCGCAACGGCTGACCGGCGCTCAGTCGGCGGTCGGCATCAGGAGGCGCAGCCCCTCGTCGTAGAGGGCTGCGCCTCCTGTCGTCTCCGGGCCTGTCGCCTCCGGGCCTGTCGCCTCCGGGCCTGTCGTCTCCCGGTCGGGCGTCTCCGGGGTTGGGTGCAGCAGGGCGGCGTTCTGCTCCGCCGCCACCGCCCCGAGCGCGAAATGCATGACGATCTGGGCGCGCTCGTGAGCCTGGTCGGAGGCCAGGCCCAGCCGTTCCAGGCCGCGCCGCAGGGCTGGGACCGGGGGCAGGCCAGGGTTCAGTCCGAAGGCGATGAGCATCAGGTCGGCGCCGTCTCGGATGGGCAGCACAGTGGCCCGGAAGCGTCGCATGAGCTCCTCCACACCGACCGTGCCAGGCGGATCCGCCAGCGGGGCCAGGATCCGGTGGGCCACATCGGCCAGCAGCTGCTGCTTGCTGGGCACGTGGTAGTAGAGGGCCCCGGGGCGGACGTCGAGCTCTCCCGCCAGGCGACGCATGGACACGTCCTGAAGGCCGTAGTCCAGCAGCAGGCGATGCGCGGCCTCGACGATGGCGGCGGCTGAGAGCGGCATGATGATGTCTCCGGGTGCGGGCGGGGCCTCAGAGGCCGTGGTCGCGGAAGAGCTTCTCGTCCGGATCTGTGAGCGATTCCTCCAACAGCCAGCGGTTGGTCCGCAGCGCCTGGAGGTTCTTCGCGACGACGGTGTCGCGGGTCTTCGCCACCGCCTCGGCGAGCAGCCCCACCTGCTCCTTGAACTCGCGGGCGTGGGTGGGCTTGGCACTGTCCGGGAGCTCCAGGAACAGCTCCAATGTCCGCGGGAGGTGCCGCGTGATGGTCATGCGAACGGCGTCCTGCTGCTCCGGCAGGCGCTCCAACGTGGACCACCGTTCCACGATCTCCTCGAGACCGACGACCATCATGCGCAGCTGCCCCTGAGTGGAGGGAGGGAGCTTGTCAGACCGGGTGCGTATGGTCTCCGTCAGGGATGCCAGCTCCTGTCGTAGGCTCTCCTGATCGTCGGTGAGCGCCTGTGTGCGGCGCTGGGAGGACTGAGCCATCCCGCTCATCGTGCCATAGGTGGCCGCGGCTCCTGCGCCGCCGAAGACCAGCCCTGCCAGCAGCGCCCACGGATTGGGCAGCATGATGATCAGCAGAGCTGCGAAGAGCACGACGAACGATGCGGCGGAGGCGGTCACCTGGAGGCGACGGCGCCGGTGGTCCCCTCCAGCCGGGTGCCCGATCATCTCGGAGCCGATGACTTCCTCCTCCTCGTCGGGGATCGTCAGTGGACTCCAGCATATCCAGAGACGACGAAGGGGCCCGATCTGACGATCGAGCCCCTCATCTGGTGGTCGGGGTGACAGGATTTGAACCTGCGACCTCCTCGTCCCGAACGAGGCGCGCTACCAAGCTGCGCCACACCCCGGTGTTTCTGATCCGGCCGCCTGGCGGCTTTCACAGAAGACCATACTAGCCAAGACGCCTGCCGGTGCCAAAACGGCCCGGCATCCATCAAGGTCTGAACACAGCTGACGCCCGCGACGACGGCTCCCTTGCCGTCGTGCGGGCGTCAGCACTGCGAAGTGGTGTCCGGCGGTGACCTACTCTCCCACACACTCCCGTGTGCAGTACCATCGGCGCTGTGGGTCTTAGCTTCCGGGTTCGGGATGGGACCGGGCG
>NZ_MDSS02000098.1 GCF_001758425.2 Nesterenkonia sp. PF2B19
CGCAAGGTCCTCGGCTGGAAGACACCCGCCGAGGTCTTCGAGGAGCAGCTACGCTCACTTCAACAGGCCGGTGTTGCATCGACTGGTTGAACCCAGGCAGTTCAGGTCGCGGAAGTTCGTGCACGCCCTGAACCGTCATCACCTCATCGGATCGATGGGGAAAGTCGGTGCCGCCGGGGACAACGCCGAGATGGAATCCTTCTTCGCACTCCTCCAGAGGAACGTCCTGGATCGCAAGCGCTGGAGGACTCGAGAAGAGCTCCGCATCGCGATCATTCCCCCGCAAGCGGGAGGTGCCCCCACCTGGATCGAGAGGACCTATCACCGACGCCGCCGGCAGGCCCGCCTGGGACAGTTGACCCCCATCGAATACGATGGCCATCATGAACCCCGCCGTCGACCTCGCGGCCTGACACCCCAACTGTCACCTGATCGTGCGGCAGTCCCCAGCGAATGGAGCGGCCATGACTTCGCCTGAGCGCTTCGACACACTGAGCGCAGCTCTAGCAACCTCCGTTCGGGAACGCGAGGGCCTCATCGGGCTCGTGTTGCTCGGATCCGCATCGGACGAGGCGCGCAGTCGACGCGACGAATGGTCGGACCACGACTTCTTCACACTTACCGAGGCAGGGCGCGGCGCGGCGATTCGACCCGATTTGTCGTGGCTTCCCGACCACGACCGCCTGGTTCTCACGGCGAGGGAAGGTGAGATCGGCTTCGTCGCTGTCTACGACGATGCGCACGTCTTCGAGTTCGCCTTCGCGGACGCTGACGAACTCGACGGCGCCCGTGCGGGCGACGCTACGGTGGTGGTCGATGACGAGTCGGAGACGACAGCGACATTGCTGGCGCGGGCGCGGGCGCGCTCCAGCGAGGCGGACCGATTCGACCCGGCGAACGACGTGCGGCTCGTGCTGGTGAAGCTGTTGATAGGCGTCGGCAGGGTGCGGCGTGGCGAGAGACTCAACGGCAACGCGTTCATCAGGCAGTGGGCAGTGCAGCTTCTCGTGCGCGCCATCCGGGGTCGATTCGACGCAGCATCCACCGAGCTTCGTGACACGAACGATCCGATGCGGCGATTCGAGCGCGACTTCCCGATCTGGGGCGCGCGCATCGCAGGATCGCTCGACCTGCCGCTCGAGGAGTCAGCACTGGAGCTCTATCGTCTCACTCGCGAGATCCTTGAGCCCGGCTGGGATGAGTTCCCCTCGCGGGCGGCCGACGTGGTCGCTGTTCGCCTGGGATGGAGTTGAATCTGCCCGCTCCGCGCGCCGCAGCAACCGTCAACACGACGAACGCGTGTGGCAGGTCTCGCGGCTGTCTCACGGTTCAGGACTGGTGTTCCCGTTCGGCAGCCGATCGATCAGAGCTCCAGTGCGGGACCGGTTGAATCGCGTACGAGCAGCACCGTATGCAAGCGTTGGTGATGATCCCGGACGGCGCTGGCAGCAGCGATCGATTCGACGAGGTACTCCGCTGCCAGACGGCCCTTCGTCTCGATTGGCTGCCGAATGGTGGTCAGCGAAGGTGCGGACCCGCTCGCCTCGGCGAGGTCGTCGAAGCCGGTCACCGAGACCTCTTGGGGAACGGCGACGTCCGCGTCGCGGGCTGCATCGAGGACTCCGAGCGCGATGATGTCGCTGAAGGCGACGATCGCGGTCGGCCGTTCAGCTTGCGCCCAGAGTTGGTGGAAGGCCGCAGCTCCTCCTGCACGGGTGCACGGGACTTCGAGGACCGTGATCCCGTCGCTTTCGGGAGTCAGTCCACGCGACGCGAGTGCGGCGATCGCACCCTGCATCCGGCGGAGGACCGGGCCTCGCCAGTTCCGGTATCCACCCTCGGTTCCCGTCTCGATTGCGACGATCGCGATGCGACGGTGGCCGAGGTTGAGGAGATGCCCGAGGAGCTCCTCCATGCCCTCGCTGCCGTCGATCTCCACCGAGGGAACGTCGTCGTGGAGTTCGCTGTCGACGAGGACAAATGGGATGCCTCGTTGTCGGAGGGCGTTCACCTCGCCCCGATCGTGCTCGAGTCCGCTGACGATGAAGCCGTCGACCGCTGCGTACGGGATCGTCTTCAGCGTCGAGCCGCGCAGAGGTGGGGCGAGCAGGAGGGTGAATCCTTCGCGTTGACACGTCTGTCCGATGCCCTGAAGGAATTGTGTGTAGTAGGGGTTCTCGAGCACCTTGTCGAGTTGTTGGGGAAGGAGAAGCCCAAGACTGTCGGTGCGGCGTGTTCGAAGCATCCGTGCGGCCGGGTCCCCGGAATAGCCGAGTTCTGCAGCAGCTTCGAGGATGTTCTTGACGGTGGCCTCCGCGAGCCGGCTCGAGTTGTTGAACGCGAGAGAGACAGCCGTCTTCGAGACATTCGCGCGATCGGCGAGGTCTTGCATGGGGACAAGTACGTCACCGTGATCATCGACCTCACCCCGGTCCGCGATGGCGCCGGCCCAGCAAGGCTGCTGGACATGGTCGAGGGCCGGTCGAAGGCGGCGTTCAAGACCTGGCTCGCCGACCGCGACGACGCCTTCCGTGACGCGGTCGAGGTGGTCGCGATGGACGGCTTCACCGGGTTCAAGACCGCCGTTGCAGAGGAGATCCCGGACGCGGTCACGGTGATGGATCCCTTCCACGTCGTGCGCCTGGCCGGTGACGCCCTCGACAGGCGCCGGCGCCGGGTCCAACTCGCGATCTACGGGCACCGTGGGTTCAGGGACGACCCGCTCTACAAGTCGCGGCGCACGCTGCACACCGGCGCGGACCTGCTCACCGACAAGCAGAGCGACAGGCTACGCGCGCTGTTCGTTGATGACGCTCACGTCGAGGTCGAGGCGACCTGGGGTGTTTGCCAGCGCATGATCGCCGCCTATCGCCACGAGGACCGGCAACGTGGCCGCGAGCGCATGGAGAAGCTGATCACCGACCTCAGCGCCGGCATCCCCAAGGTGCTCACCGAGCTCACCACCCTGGGCCGGACCCTGGAGAAGCGAGCCGCTGACGTGCTCGCCTACTTCGAACGACCCGGCACCAGCAACGGGCCGACCGAGGCGCTCAACGGACGGCTCGAACACCTGCGCGGCTCCGCACTCGGGTTCCGCAACCTGACCAACTACATCGCCCGAAGCCTGCTCGAGACCGGCGGCTTCAGGCCCCAACTCCTACACCCCCGATTGGGATGAGCCTAGAACACGCCGGGCCCCACGTTCCGCCAGACATTCGACTTCGTGTTCATTCCCAACGGAAGAACGCAGATGCTACGCCGACGCCCAGGATGGTGGTGACTCCGAGGCTGGCCCAGTTCTGCCAGGCGACTGTCTCGCCGATCCATGTGGACTGGAACGCTTCGACGGCGGCACCGAAGGGTAGCCAGGATCCGATTTCGGCCAACTGCTCTGGCAGGTTCTCCATGGGGCCGAACATGCCGCCGAGTGCGGCCATAGCGAAGAATGCGATCAGGCCGATGGCCGCTGCCGTATTCGGCGTGGGAGCCACTGAAGCCACGATCATGCCCAATGCGTACATCGCCACGCAGCAGGCCAGCAGCACCAGTAGGGCCGTGAATGCATCAGTCGGAAGACTGGCATCGAAGAACAACATCGCGACCCCGAAGGCGAGTGTGATGCCCACGAGCACTTGGACCAGGCCGACCACCAGCTGAGCCACCATCACCATGGCTGGAGAAGCCGGTGTGACCGCCAGGCGACGCAGTATCTTGGTCTTGCGATACGTCGACAGGAAACTGGGGAAGTTCATCACCCCGATGTATGTCACAACTATGCTCAGCACCACTGGCAGCGCGTAGTAGTCCATCGCGGTGACGCCGGGAGCGACTTCCTGGCTGAGGTCATCAGTTCTCAGGCCCTGCATCACCAGCAGCAGGATGGGCAGCCCCAGGGGAACGATGAGGTTGGCGGTAGAGCGGGTGATCATCTTGGCTTCGGCTGGATCATCCGCATCCACGCACCGGGCCGCGGCCGGCGCGGCATGGATGGTAGGCGTGGTCATGGTGGTCATCGGCCGTATTCCTCCTCGTTCAGAATCGCTCTGCCGGTCAGCCTCACGAAGGCATCCTCCAGGGTGACCGCTGAGGCTTGAGCTTTCAGATCATCCGGGGTGCCCTGAGCGATGATGCGCCCGGCATCGACGAGTGCCACCCGGTCGCAGAGTCGTTCGACTTCATCCATGGCATGGCTGACGAGAATCACTGTCTGGTCCTCGAGGGCCTCGATCGTCGACCACACCCGGCGTCGAGCCATGGGATCCAGCCCAGTGGTGAGTTCGTCGAGGATCACTACCTGCGGCTGACCCACCAGTGCCAAAGCGATCGAAAGTCGCTGCATCTGTCCGCCGGAGAGATTGCTGAATCGGGTCTTGGCCTTCTCGTGCAGCTCCACCATGCTAAGGCCCGGTGGGCGTCCAAGGGGTTCGGGTAGAAGCTGCGGTAGAGGTCCACGAGCTCACGAGCGGTCAGCGCATCATGCAGATTGGCATGCTGCAGCTGGACGCCCAGCACCTGACGGACCTCGGCCCGGTCAGTGAAAGGGTCCAGGCCCAGAATCCGGACTGAGCCCTCGGTGGGCTTGCGCAGTCCGGCGATCATCTCCATCGTGGTGGTCTTGCCTGCCCCATTCGATCCCAGTACACCGAAGGTCTCTCCGGCAGGGACTCGCAGGTTTATGCCATCGACCGCTGTCTTGTTCTTGTATCGCTTGACCAGTTGCTGGGCTTCAACGGCCAGAGGCGCAGTCGTATCCGTCATGCTGATCCCTTCCCTGTCCGCGGACCATGCTCGGTCGGGGCGGTACGAGTGTTTCTCCTGGTCATGGTCGCTCCTCCGGGTTCTGGGGTGGCTCGACTATTCCGAGAAGCTGTCGCGTCTCGCGCAGCCATTCCCGTTCGGCCTCGGCGTGAAGGAGGCCGTTGCGCAGAGTCGCCTTCTGCAGCCGCGCCGTCAGGTCATCGGCTTCGATCGTGATCGATGCCAGTTCGGCGAGCGATTCGTTCACCTGGCGGTCTCGTTCGTCGAACAGTCGCTCCACTCCTTCGCGGCCGATCGGGGCAGCGAAGAACAGTCGGGCGAGGAACGGCTCTTTGGGTTGGTCTGCCTCCACGGGGGATGACAGCCACTCGGTCAGCATTTCGCGCCCGACGTCGGTCAGGGAGTGCACCTTGCGGTCGGGTTTCCCGTCCTGGGGAATCACCTCGGTCGTGATCGCCCCGGCCGCGCTCAGCCGGTCCAATGTCCGATAGATCTGGGACCGGTCGGCATGCCAGAAGTGCGCCACCGTACCGGCGAAGGCGCGACTCAGGTCGTAGCCGCTCAGCGGGCGGATCGACAGCAGTCCGAGGATGGCGTGTTTCAACTCCATCTTCATAGTCTACAACACACATAGATGATCATGCACCTATATGTGTTGTAGGTCGATTGCTGCAGTCGGTTCGCCCAGGGGTGGCTGATGCCTGCAACGCCAGTGAGGGTTGGGGAGTCACGGCAACGGGGGAGCGGGGGCACTGCTGGTGAAAGGGGTCGTGCAGTGGAGGGAGATGCGTGTGATCACGTGGCAGAACACGTCTGCATGTGCGGTCGCATGGGGTGACGTTGTCGACCGAATGGGCTAGGGCATGTCTGACAATTATGTAGCGCCCGTCCTGCGAGACTGAGTAGATGTCGAGGTTCCAGGTGCTCTCCGATGCCCAGTGGTCGATGATTGAGG
>NZ_MDSS02000099.1 GCF_001758425.2 Nesterenkonia sp. PF2B19
CCGCGCGGGCATCCCGGTGATCGTCCGCGACGGCGGCCCCTCCCGTCCCGCCTCCGTGGCGCGTGGTGTGGACGCCGTGGCCGAGCAGGCCCGGCACCATGGGTGGGATGAACGCTCCCTGACCGTCCTGGTCCACGACGCCGCCCGGCCGCTGACCCCCGCGGACGTCGCCGAGCGGGTGGCCCGACAGGTGGAGGCCGGTTCGGTCGCCGTCGTGCCAGCGGTCCCCGTGACGGACACGATCAAGCGTGTCGATCCGGCCGGACGCCTCGGCCACCACTCGGAGCAGGCCGAGCAGGTGCGCGAGACCCTGCCTCGGGCCGAGCTGCGGGCTGTGCAGACGCCGCAGGGCTTCACCCTGGAGTTCCTGCTGCGGGCCTTCGCCCATCTGGGGGAGCTGAAGGCGGAGGAGGCCGAGGCGCTGACCGATGAGGCCATGGTCGCTGAGGCCCTCGGGGTCGACGTCGCCGTGGTCTCCGGGGACGCCCGTGCGCTGAAGATCACGACTCCGGCGGATCTGCTGGCCGCCGAGGCGCTGCTCGCCGAGCACGGCTCTGAGCCGTCCTCGCCGGGCACGGACCCTGCGGGGAGGCCCCCGGCCGTGGTCGTCCCGCGGGTCGGCATCGGGCATGACGTCCACGCTGTGGCATCGGCGGGGGAGCCTCGGGAGCTCTGGCTGGCGGGCCTGCATTGGCCCGGCGAGCAGGGACTCACCGGGCATTCCGACGGCGACGCGGTCGCCCATGCCGCCTGCGACGCCCTGTTCAGCGCAGCCGGTGTCGGAGACCTCGGCGTGCACTTCGGGGCGGACACCCTGGGCACGGACCGGGAGGACATGGAGGGAGCCTCCGGTGTGCGACTGTTGGAGGAGGCGGCGCGGATCGTGCGTGAGGCAGGATTCGAGATCGGCAGCATCTCGGTGCAGTTCGTGGCGAGGCGCCCCAAGTTCGGTCCGCGGCGCGAGGAGGCGCAGCGGGTGCTCTCGGCGGCGGCCGGGGCCCCGGTAGCGCTCAGCGCGACCACCTCGGACGGGCTGGGCTTCACCGGCCGCGGCGAGGGTGTGCTGGCCACCGCCACTGCCGTGCTGATCCCGCAGTCCCCGTCGCCAGCGGTCAGTTAGGCTTTCCCCGTGGCACTGCGACTCTATGACACCAAGACGGCGACCGTCCGCGACTTCGAGCCCCTCCAGCCGGGACGGGTCTCGCTGTACTACTGCGGGGCCACCGTGCAGGGCCGCCCGCATGTGGGCCACGTCCGCTCGGCGGTGGCCTTCGACATCCTGGTGCGCTGGCTCGAGCACAGTGGATACGACGTCCTGTCCGTCCGCAACGTCACCGACATCGATGACAAGATCCTGGAGAAGTCTGCCGCGTCGTATGCCGCGGACTTCGTGCCGGATGAGGACTACCCGGCGGGGGAGCCCTGGTTCGCCCTGGCCTATCGCTTCGAGCAGGCCTTCCATGAGGCCTATGACGCCCTGGGTGTGCGTCGGCCCCGGTATGAGCCGCGCGCCACGGGCCACATGACAGAGATGTTCACGCTCATCCGCCGGCTGATCGACGCCGGCCACGCCTATCCGACCACCGACGACTCCGGCGACGTCTATTTCGACGTCCGTTCCTGGCCCGCCTACGGGGAGCTGACCCGCCAGCGGGTGGAGGACATGCAGGACGCCCCCGATGCTGATCCGCGCGGCAAACGGGATCCGCGCGACTTCGCGCTGTGGAAGGGACATAAGGACGGGGAGCCGGAGTCTGCCTCCTGGGACTCGCCCTGGGGTCGTGGTCGGCCGGGCTGGCATCTGGAATGCTCCGCGATGTCCACCAAGTACCTGGGTCCGACCTTTGACATCCACGGCGGCGGCCTGGATCTGCGCTTCCCGCACCATGAGAACGAACTGGCCCAGTCGGCCGCGGCCGGCGACGGCTTCGCCCGCTACTGGCTGCACAACGGCATGGTCACCTACGAGGGCGAGAAGATGTCCAAGTCGGTGGGCAACACGATCTCTCCAGAGGAGATGCTGGCGTCGGCCCGACCGGTGGCGGTGCGGTATTTCCTGGGTCAGGCGCAGTACCGCTCCCAGCTGGACTACCGGCCGAGCTCCCTGGCTGAGGCCGAGGCCGCCGTCGACCGCATCGAGACCTTCCTCGCCCGTGCAGGCGAGGTCGAGGAGATCGCTCCCGGCGATGCCGTGCCCGAGGGGTTCGCCGCGGCGATGGACGACGACCTCAACGTGCCTGCGGCCCTGGCGGTGCTGCACGACACTGTCAGGGCCGGCAACACCGCCTGGGATGCGGGAGACCGCGGCACGGCCGTCGCCCGTGCTCGGGAGGTGGCGACGATGGCCTCGGTGCTCGGCCTGCTGGACGTCCCGTCCCCGAGCCGCGCTGCGGACGACGCCGGCCACGCCGCCCTCGCTTCCCTGGTGGAGGGTCTGCTCGAGGAACGGGCCGAGGCCAAGGCGGCGAAGGACTATGCGCGCGCGGACGCCATCCGTGACCGGCTGACGGCGGTCGGGGTGCAGATCGAGGACTCCCGCGACGGCGCCCGCTGGTCGCTGGCCCGTGGAACCGACAAGGAGGCCGCTCATGGCTAAGGACTCTCGACCGAAGTCCGCCGCAGTGCGGAAGAAGCAGAAGAAGGGAGCCGTCGTCGGCTCCGGCGGGCAGGGGCGCCGCAAGCTCGAAGGCAAGGGCCCCACTCCGAAGGCGGAGGACCGGGTCTATCACAAGGCCCACCGGCAGAAGAAGCTGGCGGAGCGCGCCCAGGCCAAGCAGACTCAGCAGCAGTCCCGCGGCCGGCGCGGCTCCGGGCACGGAGCCGATGACGTCGTCGCCGGGCGCAACGCGGTGGTCGAGGCGTTGGCCGAACGGGTGCCGGCCCGCGAGCTGCACATCGCCACCGACATCGACTCGGACGGACGGGTGCGTGACGCACTGCGCCATGCCGCGGAGCAGGGT
The DNA here is from genome assembly GCF_001758425.2 of Nesterenkonia sp. PF2B19. Taxonomy (GTDB): domain Bacteria; phylum Actinomycetota; class Actinomycetes; order Actinomycetales; family Micrococcaceae; genus Nesterenkonia; species Nesterenkonia aethiopica. The sequence goes on from NZ_MDSS02000099.1 coordinate 2,961, forward strand.
GTGCGTGTCAAGGAGGTGGCGCGCCGTCAGCTGGACACCACCACCGGCGACGCCGTCCACCAGGGCGTTGCTCTGGTGCTGGAGCCCTATGACTACGCCGACCCGGTGGAGCTGACCGAGTCCCTCCTGGAGAGCGCGAAGAAGGGCCACATCCCGCATCAGCCGCTGCTGGTGGCCTGCGATTCGATCACGGACCCTCGTAACCTGGGCGCCATCCTCCGTGCCTCGGCGGCCTTCGACGCCGACGCCGTGATGATCCCGGAGCGTCGCAGCGCCGGCGTCACCGCCACGGCGTGGAAGACCTCGGCCGGGGCGGCGGCACGGATCCCCGTGGCCCGTGCCAAGAACCTGACTCAGGCGCTGAAGGAGGCCAAGGATCAGGGATACTTCGTCCTGGGGCTCGACGGCGGCGGAGAGGTCGAACTGCCAGGGCTGGAGCTGGCGCTCGAACCGATCATCCTGGTGGTGGGCTCGGAGGGCCGCGGGCTGTCGCGTCTGGTGCGCGAGACCTGCGACCAGATCGTCTCGGTGCCGATCGCCTCATCGACCGAGTCGCTGAACGCCTCCATGGCGGTGGGGATCTCCCTGTATGAGGTGGCGATGCGTCGTCGGCGTGCCGACTGAGCGCGCGGATCGCCACGAGATCGGGGTCACCCTGCGGTAACGTCGGTGAGGGGGCGGGCAGGCCCGTCCGGATCTGAGGTGTGAGGAGGCACGGATGGCGCGAGTGCGTGGTGAGGAGCAGCCTGGCTTCCTGGAAGTCATGGAGAACTGGCTGGTCCACCAGCCGTGGTTCCCTGCGCGCCGAGGTCGTCGCGTCTTCACCCGCGTGGGCGGTCTCCGCCTTCCGACTCCCGCCGGCGATGCCGACCCGGAGCTGTTCCTGGAGGTGCACGTCTTCGACGTGGACCACGTCGCCTCTCGACGGGAGCGTCACCGTGACCAGGTCGCCGTTCCGGTGGCCGTGCGCAGTCGGCCCTCCGCCCTGGCGGGGAAGAACGCCTTCATCGGCCGGCTGGCCCGAGCCGACGGCGCTGAGGTGTGGCTGTACGACGGCGCCCGGGACCGCGCCTTCCTGGCCGCCTGGCTGGAGATGGCACGACGCCGGCAGGGCAGTCGCAATGGGCGGTCCAGGGGAGAGGCCATGGCCGGGTTCGATCAGTGGTCCCCTTTCACCGTCCAGCTGCGCCGGACGGCGAGCGAGTCGAAGCTCCGCCCGGTGACCCGCACGATGGTCACCCCTGAGGGGCTCTCCGACGACGCCGGTCTGTCCCAGCGCGCCGTGGTGGAGTTCCAGCGACGCCCCCGTTCCGTGCGGGACATCGAGCTCGAGACCGCGATGACGCTGACCGAGTCCGACTCGTCCTCGATCGCGAAGGTGCTCGGCGTGGTGAGCTGTTCGTGGGAGGACCGCACGGCCGCACTGGCAGAAGGCGTGGAGGAGGCCTGGGCCACAGGTGACCTGGCGATCATCCGGGAGGCGATCGGCCAAGCCCCCGATGGACGGACCTTGGCCAGGAAGGCGATGGCAGAGGGGAAGACCTTCAAGCGCCTGGCTCGGCGGATGGGTCGTGCCCTGGGTGACTTCCACGCGGACCTGGCGACGGCGTTCGGCGGGCACCCGCAGAGCCGGGAGCAGCTGAAGGTGATGGCGGACCAGGCACGCACCGATCTGCGGGCCCACTGGGAGCAGGTCCGTGAGGAGTTCGACGACGATGAGCGCACGGACATGGCGGAGGTCGTCGACCTGATGCTCTCCGAGCTGCGAGAGGTCGACGAGCCTCTGCAGGTGCAGCGCATCCATGGAGCCTTGGGCCTGGCGCACACCCACCTGGCGGATCCGGAGTCGGAGCGATGGATCTTCAATGAGGACGGCGGCATGGCAGACCAGGCTCTGCCGCTGCGGGACGTCGTCACCATGCTGATGTCCTTCGCCAACGTGGTGATGGAAGCCGCGAGCGAGGGCCACCAGGCAAGAAGCCGGCCGAGGTGGACGCGGTGAACTTCGGACAGTGGTACGAGGACGTCTCCGAGGTGTTCCTTGAGGGCTACCGGCAGTCTGAGGCAGACACCACCGGAGTGGACTCGGTGTTCTTCCGAGCGGCCATGCTCTCTGAAGCGATGGACCTGTTCTCCCGCTGGCAGGGGCAGTGGGTCTTCCGGCCCTCGATGCTGCTGCAGGCGGAGTCTTGACCAGGGGGATGTCGCGAGCGTCAGCCGTGCGTCGCGAATTGTGACCACGGTCTCATCCGCGTGCAGCTCCCGGAGAGGGGCACTGACAGGGCTGGATCCCAGTGCTGGCACGGAATTCGGGGCGCTGTTCACGCCGAGTTTACATTCGCTCAGAGATGGTGCTAGAGTTTCATTCCGCGCCGGGGACGACGGCAAGGCCGACGGGCCTGGCGCAGGCTTCGAAGTCTTCGAGGCCATCCTGATGAGATCGAGCAGCTCGGATCGAGCGGGTTTGACAAGCAGGATGGATCAGGTAAGATAGAGAAGTTGCTGTCCGGAGGGCGGCTCGGGACCGGGTTTGACAATCGGAAACGAGATGTTCTAGGATAGAAAAGTTGCTTCGGAGCGATCCGGAAAGCGAAAATTGACAACAGAGAATATGATATGATATTCTAGGTTGGCGGC
>NZ_MDSS02000009.1 GCF_001758425.2 Nesterenkonia sp. PF2B19
GGCCGCCAGCTGAGTTCGAGGACCTGTTCTACGATGACAACATCAGACCCAATGAGCTGGTGGAATCCCTATAGCCGGAGTCTCCATCAATCCCAGTGCAGTTCAAACTTAGACGAGAACCTACAAGGGCGGGCGAGTTCTGGTGCCCTCAGGAGGGGAATATGCGACCCATGCGAAAAGTTGAGTATCATTGACTCAAGTTTGCATGACAGGGCTCGCCAGACCTGATGTACTACAGGTGAGGGCCCGCCGAGGCGCTGAGAAAGGAGCCTTCACCCCATGGACGTCAAGCTCACCACGAAGTCGCAGGAGGCCGTGTCGGCCGCCGCGATGAACGCCAGCACCGCTGGGAACCCGCAGATCGAACCGGCCCACATCCTCAAGGCGCTGATGGACCAGCGGGAGTCCGTGGCCGTCGCCCTGCTCAAGGCTGCCGGGGCGGACCCCGACGCCGTCTCCACGCGGGCTTCCGCAGCCATCCGACAGTTGCCGGCCACCAGCGGCGACGCCGTCGCGGCCCCGCAGTTCTCCCAGGCCGGGCTCAACGTCATCAAGGCCGCGCAGGCCGAGGCCGAGCAGCTGGGCGACGACTACGTCTCCACCGAGCATCTGCTGCTCGGTGTGGCGCCGACGCCGGACCGGCCGGCCGGGCCCTCAGCGAGGCGCAGGCCGGCCCGGAGGCCCTGAAGGCCGAGCTGCCCGGACTGCGCGGCGACCGCAAGGTCACCACCCCGGACCAGGAGAACACCTTCCAGTCGCTGGAGAAGTTCGGCACCGACCTCACCGAGGTCGCCCGCTCCGGCTCGCTGGACCCCGTCATCGGGCGCGACTCCGAGATCCGCCGCGTGGTCCAGGTGCTCTCCCGGCGCACCAAGAACAACCCCGTGCTCATCGGTGAGCCCGGCGTCGGCAAGACCGCTGTCGTCGAGGGCCTGGCCCAGCGCATCGTCGCCGGCGACGTCCCCGAGTCCCTGCGGGACAAGACGCTGATCTCCCTGGATCTGGGGGCGATGATCGCCGGGGCGAAGTACCGCGGCGAGTTCGAGGAGCGGCTCAAGGCCGTCCTGGAGGAGATCAAGGCCGCCGAGGGTGGGATCATCACCTTCATCGATGAGCTCCACACCGTGGTCGGCGCCGGCGCCTCCGAGGGGTCCATGGACGCGGGCAATATGCTCAAGCCCATGCTGGCCCGCGGCGAGCTGCGGCTCATCGGTGCCACCACCCTGGACGAGTACCGGGAGAACGTGGAGTCCGACGCCGCTCTGGAGCGCCGCTTCCAGCAGGTCTACGTCGGCGAGCCCTCGGTGGAGGACACCATCGGCATCCTCCGCGGCGTGAAGGAGCGCTACGAGGCGCACCACAAGGTGGCCATCGCGGACAACGCCCTGGTGGCCGCCGCCACGCTGTCCGACCGGTACATCACCGGACGTCAGTTGCCGGACAAGGCCATCGACCTCATCGACGAGGCCGCCTCCCGGCTGCGCATGGAGATCGACTCCGCCCCGGTGGAGATCGACGAGCTGCGCCGGGTGGTGGACCGCCTGACCATGGAGGAGATGGCCCTGGCGGAGGAGACCGACGCGGGCTCCGCCGAGCGCCTGCAGGCGCTGCGGGACGACCTCGCGGACAAGAAGGAGGAGCTCGCCGAGCTCACTGCCCGCTGGGAGGCCGAGAAGTCTGAGCTCAACCGGGCCGGTGAGCTGCGCGTCCAGCTCGACGACCTGCGCAGCCAGGCCGAGCGCGCCCAGCGCGAGGGGGACCTCGCCGAGGCCTCCCGTCTGCTCTACGGGGAGATCCCCCAGCTGGAGCAGCGCCTGGCCGACGCCGAGGCCCAGGAGAGCTCGCCCGGGGAGGGCCGGGGTGCCCGCATGGTCTCCGAGGAGGTCGACGCCGACGGCATCGCCGAGGTCATCTCCGCCTGGACCGGGATCCCCGCGGGCCGTCTGATGCAGGGCGAGACCGAGAAGCTGCTCCACATGGAGGAGCTCATCGGCTCCCGGCTCATCGGTCAGCACAAGGCGGTCGCCAGCGTGGCCGACGCCGTCCGTCGGGCCCGCACCGGGGTCTCCGACCCGGACCGGCCCACCGGTTCCTTCCTGTTCCTGGGTCCCACCGGGGTGGGCAAGACCGAGCTGGCCAAGGCGCTGGCCGAGTTCCTCTTCGACGACGAGCGTTCCATGGTGCGCATCGACATGTCCGAGTACTCGGAGAAGCATTCTGTGGCCCGGCTGGTGGGTGCGCCTCCCGGGTACGTCGGCTTCGACGAGGGCGGTCAGCTCACCGAGGCGGTGCGGCGGCGCCCCTACTCGGTGGTGCTGCTGGACGAGGTGGAGAAGGCCCACCATGAGGTCTTCGACATCCTGCTCCAGGTCCTCGACGACGGCCGCCTCACCGACGGGCAGGGTCGCACCGTGGACTTCCGCAACGTGGTGCTGATCCTGACCTCCAACTTGGGCTCCCAGTTCCTGGTGGACCAGTCGCTGGGGGCCGACGCCCAGCGCAAGGCCGTCATGGAGGTGGTCAACCGGTCCTTCAAACCGGAGTTCCTGAACCGCCTGGACGACATCGTGATGTTCGACCCGCTGTCCATGGAGCAGCTCAGCAGCATCGTGGACCTGCAGATCGGGTCCCTGCAGGAGCGGATGGCCTCCCGCCGTCTGGTCCTGGAGGTCACCGACCCGGCCCGCGAGTGGCTGGCCTTCACCGGCTACGACCCCGCCTACGGGGCGCGACCCCTGCGCCGGCTGGTGCAGCGGGAGATCGGTGACCAGCTGGCCAAGGCGCTGCTCTCCGGTGCGGTGGAGGACGGCGACACCGTCCTGGTGGACCGGCAGGAGCTCTCCCTGGAGGAGGATTCCGTGCACGGGCTCACCGTGGCGAAGAAGGATGCGGCAGTGACGGGCTGAGGCCGCGTCACCCCTCCATCGAGTGGCCGCGAATCCCGGCATCTGCCCAGTGACGCGCCGCGACACGGGTGAAAGCACCGCGATTCGTGGCCACTCGATGCTGCTGGGGGCTGCTCAGAGGTGGATGCCCTCGCGGGCCAGCAGTCGACGCTTGGTGCTCACCCCGCCGAAGCCGTAGCCGCCGATGGAGCCGTCCGCCAGGATCACCCGGTGGCAGGGGATCGCGAACGCCACCAGGTTGTTCGCACACGCGCTCGCCGCAGCCCGATGGGCCAGCGGGCGTCCCGCCATCTGTGCCAGCTCCGCGTAGGAGACTGTCTCACCGGCGGGCACCTCGCGCAGCGCCGACCACACCTGCTGTCGGTACTCCGAGCCCGGCTGGACGACGGCGAGTCCGTCGAAGGCGGCATGGTCGCCGTCGCCGTAGGCCGCCACGGCTTCGGCGACGGCGCCCCGGTCCGTGGGCAGCGGGTTCATCTCTCGGTCCGCGGTCTCCGGGGCGGTGGCCTCGAGGCGGTCCATCATCTGCTCCAGAGCGCGGCCGATCGCTGCCACCTCCGGCTCCCCGCCCACCGGATGGGCCAGGCTCGCGGCGCGGATGGTGTCATCCTCGGGGGAGTGGACGACGACGGCGGAGCCGAGCTCGCCCAGCGATGCGGAGGACCAGCGCAGCTCCGGCAGCGGCGTGGAAGGGTCGGTGGTCATCGGGTCTCCTGGCGTGGTGGAACATGGGGTGATTCCAGGGTCTCAGGCGCCGGCGTGCCGGTGCCGCAGATCAGGCGCAGGACATGTGTGCGCATCAGATGGTCTTCCCAGGTGGCGCTCTCGGGTCCGAGCTGACCGAAGCGCAGCATGTTCACCATGCCGAGAAGGCTCGCCCAGACGGAGACGGCCCGCAACGCTGAATGAGGGGGTATGGCCAGGCCGAGCTCGTCCAGGTCCCTGGCGAGCCAGAGCGCCGCCGGGTCCCGTGCCGCCGACTCGGAGGAGAGTCGGGGATCGTCGGTGGCGTCGTCAAGAGCTGCGACCAGCCGAGCCACCTGGATGGCGACGCGTGTCCCGGGGATGACAGTGTCCCGTGGTGCCCGGTAGTCCGCCACGGGGGACCCATGGATGAGTTCCCACCGTCGGGGATGGCGCCGGGACCAGTCCAACATCGCGAAGGCGACCGATTCCAAGGAGTCGTCACGTGCCACAGCGGCGTCGACCGTGTCCGCCAGGCGATCGTAGGCGTCGGTGATCAGGAGCGTCAGCAGCTCGTCCCGACTCCGCACGTAGCGGTAGACGGCACTGGAGACCACGCCGAGGTCTCGTGCCACCGCTCGGAGCGACAGGCTCTGGGCGCCGTCGGCGTCGAGGTGGCGGTTGGCGATCTCCAGCACGGCGGCCTCCGTGGCCTGCCTGTTCTTCTGGCGGGGCGTCATGCCGGCGTCGGACGTCATGGCACGAGGCTAGCAGGACGCGGAGATCACCAGTCACATATGAGAGCAGTGCTCTTGCTTTCGGGGGCTATGGGGAATAGGGTCGACTCGTCATCGGAGAGCAGTGCTCTCATTCGTGGTGCGGGACATCGACAGGAGGCTGGCCATGCGCACAGCAACGGTCATCGGCTATGGGCAGATCGGGGCGCGGATCGTCGCCGATCTGCTGCGTCAGGGAGTGGAGACGACAGTGGTGACGCGCTCTGCGGGAGCTTCGGTGCCGGAAGCGGCGAGGCATGTGATCGGCGATGCCGGACGCCGGGACGACGTCGCCGGCGCCGCAGCGGGGGCTGAGGCGATCTTTGCCTGCTTCCACACCGGGTATGACTCCCGGCTATGGGCAGATGTCCTGCCCGGCTTGGAGCAGGTAGTGCTCGACGTCGCTGCCGAGCAGGGCAGCGTGGTGATCTTTCCCGAGTCGACGTACGCCTTCGCGGCCCGGGCGGAGGAGCTCAGAGACGACGCCGAGTTCGCGCCTGCAGAGGACAAGGGGCGGGTTCGTCAGCGGCTGATGGAGGCGCGGTCGGCCCATCCCGCTCCCGCGCTCAGCGTGCTGGCGGGAGACCTCGTCGGTCCTGATGCTGCGCCCGCGACGAGCGTGGTCCGCATGATGATCACGGACCGCGTGGCGGCGGGCCGGCGCCCCATCATTCCGGCAGACCCCGATGTGCCGCATGCCCTCACCGACATCGCCGATCTCAGTGCGGCGATGATCCACAGTGCGGAGCACGTCGAGGAACTGCTCGTGGGAGTGGCAGGAGCCGGTGGGCATCGGCTGCTGATCGCGCCGTCGCAGGCGCCGACCCTGCGCGACGTCGGCGAGCGTGCGGCTGGTGTCGCCGGGCGTCCTGCTGCGGCGCCGTGGGTGCTGCCTCATGGTGTGTTGCGTGCCGCAGGGCTGGTCAGTCGGACGGCGCTGGAACTCGCCCGGCTTCAGCCCATCTGGTGGCGTCGCTGCGTCCTGGTCCCGAGCGGAGAGTTCGCCGGTGCACTGCCTGGAACGCCCTGGAGGCGCAGCGTCGAACAGATGGTGAGGCAGAGCGTGGAAGGGGCACTTGTCTGAGGCTGGCCGCCGCCTCAGGCGTCGGCGTCAGTGCTGTCAGCGTCGTCCGTCTCGTCTTCGGTGTCCTCCGTGTCCTCGGTGTCTTCCTCGCCCTCGGCGTCATCTCCGGCGTCATCTCCGGAGCCGGGCTCGGCGTCCTCATCGTCGGCGGCGGAGGAGTGCTCCTCCGGGTCCACCACGAAGTTCCCCGTCATGGTGGTGCCGCCGGCGGGCTGCAGCAGGCAGTTCACCCGCCGGTCGCTTTCGCGACGCCAGGTGGACTCGGTCGGGTGGGAGATGCGGACCTCCAGTGCGAAGTCCACGGAGTCCACGGCGTCCTGGTCCAGCTGGCCGTTCTCCTCGCAGGCGCGGTGGGCCCGCTCCGAGATCTCCTCATCACCCGGGTACTCGCCCACCTCAAGGTCCTCCCAGTGGATCACCTGCACGTCATAGCTGTGGTCGCATTCGATGATCGTGGCAGGGGCGGATTCGTCATGCGGCTGGAAGCCGGTCAGGCAGTCGCCGGCCAACCACTGGTCCGGGGCGGCGTCGCGGAGGATCACCCCATCGATGCCGGGATCGTCCTCGCGCTCCGCGACCGTCTCAGGCAGCTCTGTGGGCTCCTCGCGGATCAGGAACCACCACAGCAGAGCCAGCGTGACGAGCACGACCAGCCCGCCGATGAAGACGAAGGGGAGCATGTTCGGTCGGTGTGGGTCGCGGTGAGCGGTCTCCCGGACGTCGAACTCCTCGAGCCCGGCAGGCTCCGCCTCCTCGGGCGTGCCGGTCGGGGTGTCAGCGGCCGGCCCGTCTGTGGCCGGCTCGTCGGCGGGCATCTTCTGCGCGGGTGTCTGACCCTCCCCGGAGGTGCGGGCGTCACGAGTCCCCTTCCCTCGGGCGGCGCGCTGGCGAGCCTCGCGGCGGGCCCGGCGCGTCTGCGGCGAGGACGTCCCGTCCTGGCCGTCGGTGCGGGATGTCGGGTCGGTGGTGCCGTCCTCGGTGCTGTCTTCCACTGCGGCGGTGCTCCTGTGCGCGTCGTGGCGGGTTCGGCGGGGGCCTCCGGCGGAGCCCCGCGGCGCGCCGCCGGGGTGATGTCCGTCCCATCCGGCCGTCATCCAGGGCGCCGTCAGGTGGTGACGGCACTCGGAAGAACAGCCTGTGAGCAGGTGGGGACCCCCGTGAACTGGACCTTCCCGGCGCGCGACACACTGCAGGACGGGCCAGAGTGGAGGCTTCGCCCTGCGCGGACGTGCGACGCGCCGTTCCCAATCATGTTAACCTAGGAAGCACGAACCAGTTGATCGCAGAGATACTCCCGCGGTGGACCCTGCCCGGCATCGCGAGGACCAGAGAAGACAGAGGGGGTCTCGCTCATGGGGCGCGGCCGTCAGAAGGCGAAAGCAACGAAGCAGGCTCGGGAGATCAAGTACTTCACCCCGAACACTGACCTGTCAGCTCTCGAGCGAGAGCTGGCTCAGTCGCGTGGGGACAGCTCGGCGGATGACCTGACCTCATACGAGTCGGAGGACGAGTCGTACGGCTACGACGACCTCTCAGACCGCTACGGCCGCTGAGTCCGTGGAGCAGCGCAGCACCGCTCCGCTCAGCAGGTCGGCACAGATCAGCAGTCACGAATCCGACCCGGCGATGACCGCCGGGTCGGATTCTGCTGTGCCTGGACACGGCACCCTCTACACCGATTCCCCGGCCTTCACCACACCTGTGGCCAATGCGCATCGGGCCGCTCTGCGCTCCATCGCCCGAGTGGTGGAGGACACCGCCCCTCCGCAGCCTGCCGAGGAGGCCCGCGCCGGCATCCTGGAGCTGATGGGATCCCGTGGCATCCTGGTGGTCACCGGTGCCGGCGTCTCCACCGATTCCGGCATCCCTGACTATCGAGGCCCGCAGGGCTCGCTGCACCGGCATCGGCCCATGACGTACCAGGAGTTCCAGCACGACGCCGGCGCTCGTCACCGGTACTGGGCCCGCAGCTATGTGGGCTGGCGTCACATGGACCAGGCTGCTCCGAACATGGCCCACCGCATCCTTGCCGACTGGCAGCGCCGGGGGCTGCTCTCCGGCCTGGTGACGCAGAACGTGGACGGTCTGCACGCCCAGGCGAACCGCGAGGTCGGCGTCGTCAGCCCCCTGATCCCGCTGCACGGGGACCTGGACACCGTGATGTGCCTGGCCTGCGGCAACCGGGAAGACAGGCGTCACCTGGACTCGCGGCTCGAGGAGGCCAACCCGGGCTATGCCGAGGAGGCGATCCACGCCGCCGAGAACGTCAATCCCGACGGCGACGTCAGCCTGGACGACTCCTGGGTCCAGCGGTTCCACATGGTGGCCTGCCTGGTCTGCGGCTCGACGCGTCTGAAGCCCGACGTGGTCTACTTCGGCGAAAGCGTCCCGCCGGAGCGCAAGGCCGCCGTCGACGAGCTCATCGACGCCTCCACCGGACTGCTCGTGGTGGGGTCCTCGATGGCCGTGATGAGCGGCTTCCGGATCGCCCTGCATATGCGGCGGGCCGGCCGTCCGATCGGGGTCATCAACGGGGGCCCCTCCCGTGCGGACGCGAAGGCGGACTGGCGCTGGCGCACGCGCATCGCCCCGGCGTTGCAGGACCTCGACGCCGCCCTCGCCTGAATCTCATTGCTTGGCTGAACCTCAGTGCTCGGCTGAACCTCAGCGGGGCGGAGACGTCGCCTCAGCCCTGCGAGTGTCCACCCGCGCCGAGCTTGACGATCGCCTCCACGATCGTGGCACGCTGCGCTTCGGTGAAATGGCCCGGGGTCAGCGCTTCGTAGAACCACAGCCCGTCGGCGGCCAGCCGCGCCAGGAACGGCAGCAGGGCAGGGTCCGGCTCGGAGTCCCGGGAGGAGCCGCTGTCTCCTGCGCTGTCTCCTGCGCTGTCGCCACTCGTCGGGGCCGGAGCCCCGCTCGGGGCCGGAGGGGACCAGCGGTCGTGGACCCGGTCCCAGGCGGCCTGGGCGGCCGGATCACCGGCGGACTCCAGCATCAGCAGCAGCTCGGCCCGGTCCGGGTTCTGCGAGGCGCGGATATAGGCGTCCAGGCGCTGCCCCGGCGTCAGCTCCTCATAGGGGCCGCCGGCTTCGGACTCCATACAGGCCTCCCACTGCCCGGAGACGTGCTCATGCAGCGCCAGCAGCATGTCCTCCCGGGACGGGAAGTGGTAGAGCAGCCCGCCCTTGGTGAGTCCGGCTTCGGAGGCCACCGATTCGTAGGTCAGGGCCGTGACGCCGTCGCGCTGGACGATGCGCGTGGCGGCCTGCAGGATCTCGGTGCGTTTGGACTGTCGCATGATGGTCAAGCCTAACCGTCGTGGAGCGCGGGGCGCTCAGGAGTGCCGGGCCCTCAGTGGTTGCCCGGGTACGCCTGCGATGCGGTGCCGGGGGTGTAGCGGCGCAGCAGGGACAGCGTGGTCGCGGCGCCTGCCACCAGCACCACAGCGACGGCGACCAGCACCGCCACGAAGGCCCCGTCCATGCGTCGGCGGCCGCGAGGACGACGTCGGACCGGCCGCTGGTCAGCGCCGCCGTCGGGCTGGCGTCGGCGAACTCGCCGGCACCGGTCGGCAGCACCAGGAACCGGAAGTAGGCGAAGTTCAGCAGGCTGCCCATCGTCGCCACGGCCACCAGGCCGCCGAACTCGTAGGAGACCTCCTCGATGGAGGCCGCCATCCCGGCCCGGCGCGGCGGGACGTTGCCCATGATCGCCGTGGAGGCCACGGAGATGGAGGCGCCGAGCCCGGCGCCCATGATCAGCAGCCCCAGCACCAGCACCGGCAGCAGGTGCTGCGCGGCCCCGACGACGGCGACGCCGGCGCCCACCGCCGCTGTGCTCAGTCCACCCCCGATGAGCAGCAGCAGACCGGTGCGCTGCAGGACCGCACCGCCGATCAGGGCCAGCGGCAGGGAGCCGACGGCGATGACGGAGACCAGCAGGCCCGCCTCCAGCGGGGTGTAGCCCTCCACGAGCTGGAAGCGCTGCGTGCTGGCCAGCTGAGCGCCCATGATGGCGAAGACGCTGGTCCCGGCCGCCACCATGCCTCCGGTGAAGGCCTTGTTCCGGAAGATCGTGAAGTCGATCAGCGGCTCCCGGAGCCGGGTCTGCCGCCGGCCGAAGACGGTCAGGGACGCGGCGGCGATGACGGCGGAGCCGATGACGAGCGGCCAGTTGATGTGGTTCTCCGCCAGGGACTTGATGGCCAGCACGGAGGCCGTGAGGCCGACCATCACCTGGGCCGAGGAGACCCCGTCCCAGTGCTTGCTGGGATTCCGGCGGTTGGGCGGGCCGATCAGGATGATGGCCAGCAGTCCCGCGACGGCGATGGGTACGTTGATCAGGAACACCGAGCCCCACCAGAAATGCTCCAGCAGCAGTCCGCCCACGATGGGGCCGATGGCCATGCCGACCAGCGAGACCGACGCCCACACGGCGATGGCGACGTTCCTCTCGCGCTCCATGGGGAAGCTGATCCGGATGAGCGCCAGGGTGGCGGGCATCATGGCGGCGGCCCCGACGGCGAGGAGCGCCCGGGCGGCGATGAGCGTCTCCGCAGTGGGGGAGAAGGCGGCCGCGAGCGAGGCGAGGCCGAAGATCACCAGCCCGTACTGGAAGAGCCGTTTGTGGCCGAGGCGGTCGCCCAGGGACCCGGATCCGGGCAGCAGCCCGGCGATGACCAGCGGATAGGCGTTGATGATCCACAACGACTGCGAGGTGGAGGCCTGGAGATCCTCGGTGAGCCGGGGCAGCGCCGTGTAGAGGACGGTGTTGTCCAGGGTGATCAGCAGCAGCGCGGAGGAGACGATGACGAGCACGCTCCAGCGCTGCCAGCGGGAGAGCTGCTGGCCGGGGCCGGTGCCCACGACAGGGAGGGAGGCGGTCGTCATGCCAGAAACTGTACCGGACGTATGGTGAAGTGTGGAGGGTTCTGGGACCGAGATCACCGGTGGGCGTGACGTGTGGTGCGGGCCCACGGCTGAGCGGGGCACGGCTGACCAGGGCGTCCGCTCAGCGGCGCCCCGGGTCAGCGGCGGGACATGTACAGGGTGAACGCCTTCGTCAGCAGTCGGTCCACGGGGAAGTCCCACTCGCCGTAGGTCTGCACCACATCCGCCCCCATGGTGGTCTTGAACCGGGTGAGTCCGGCCAGCGGATACTCCGGGTCCAGGGACGGGCTGAGCCCGCCGAGGTCGTACCACCGGCAGCCGGCGGCCAGCGCGTCCTCGATCTGCCGCAGCTGCAGCGCCCGGGGTGCGTAGCGCTTGCGCTCCTCGGAGGAGGAGGCCCCGTAGACGTACCAGGCGAACTGCCCCTGCCGCACATAGATCGCCGCCGCCAGCAGCGTCTCCTCGTGGTGGGCGAAGTACAGCGTGCACTCGGTGTCCTCGGCGGCGTTGAGCTCGCGGAACATCCGCTGGAAGTAGCTCAACGGGCGACCGGTGAAGTCGTCACGCTCCGCGGTCTCCTCGTAGAGCGCCTGCCAGGCGGGCAGGTCCTCCTCCCCGCCGGTGCTGATGGTCAGCTCCGAGCGGGTGGACTTGCGGGTCTGCCGCCGCGAGGTCTGGTCCATGCGGGCCAGGACCGCGTCGACGTCGAGGGCGGCGCCGTCGTCGTCGGCCAGCGGGATGCGGGCCTGGAACTGCGGCTGACCGGCCTCGAACTCCTCCGATGCGGAAGGGGCCTGCCAGCCGAGGTGCTCCAGCTCGGCACGGACCGAGTCGGCGCCGTCGTGGACCGTCAAGGGCTCCAGCTCGGTGATGCTGCGGTGCTCCCCGGAGGCCAGCGCGCGGCGGACGTCCTGAGCCGCCCAGCGGCGGGTGACCCCGGGCAGGCCCATGCGGATCAGGAAGGCCCCCTGGCGCTTCAGGTGGTCGGTCAGGGCGGGCAGCAGCGCACGGAGCTCCACCTCGTCGGGGTCGAAGACCGGCCCCTCGGCCAGGTAGGCCAGACTCTTGCGGCCCAGCACCGGAACGGCCGCAGGGACGGGCAGCCGGCGGTGGAGGACCAGGGTCGCGGCCACGAGCCGGTCGCCGTCGAAGGCTCCCAGTGACTCGCCCCGCCAGTCGGTCTTGACCTGCGGCCAGCGGGGATTCTGCAGGAACGACGACGTCGGGTGCCGACGCAGGAAGGCGGCGTGGTCGGCGGTGCTGATCGGCGTCACCGAGAGCGGCGCGGGCTGGTCGTCTGCCGGGAGGGCTGGGGTGGGGTGCTCACGGTCCCGATGATACCGGCCGGGCCTGCCGCTCCCGGGGACGCCGACAGGCGGTGCGGGGGATCGCGGCTCGGGTGGCGAGTCTCAGAGTGCGGGCTCCGCCGGGCGTCCCGCCGCCGGCCCTGTCACCCACGCTACGCTGTCGCCCGTGACCATCCTCTCGCTGATCTTCTTCGCGCTGGCGACCGCCGGCACGCCTGGCCCGAACAACACGATCGCCATGGCCTCGGGCGCGACCTACGGGCTGCGCCGCACGGTGCCGACGATCGCCGGGGTGAACATCGGTTTCCCGGTGATGATCGTGCTCGTCGGGCTGGGGCTGGGTCAGATCCTGGAGCAGCAGCCGGTGGTCCTGGACGTGCTGCGCCCGATCGGCATCGCCTACCTGCTGTACCTGGCGTGGAAGATCGCCTCCGGCCCCACGGACCTCTCGGCCCAGGACGGGGCCCGTCCGCCGTCGTTCGTGCAGATGGCGCTCTTCCAGTTCGTGAACCCGAAGGCGTGGACCATGGTGGTGGGCGCGATCGCCGCCTACACCGGATTCTGGGAGTCCTTCACCGTCGAGGTGCTGGTGATCGCCACCGTCTTCCTGCTGTTCGGGACCCCGTGCACGGTGAGCTGGGCGCTGCTCGGCGTCGGAGCGGGCAGGCTCATCTCCAAGCCCGCGCACCTGCGGGCCTTCAACCTGATCATGGCCGGCCTGCTGGTGGTCTCCCTGATCCCGGCCGCCGTGGAGACGGTGGCGTCCATGACGGGCTGAGGGCTCTGGCGAGGAGTGTCGTCCGCCGGTACCCTGACGCGGGACAGCATCGCCGTCGCGCAGAAGGGTCGCATGTCAGCGCAGAACCACACCTCCGCCCCGTATCCTCCGACGGACGGCTCGTACCTGGGCCCGGATGAGGTGCGGCACCGGCTCAGTGACGACGACGCCCGCGGCACGGCCTGACCGGCTGGCGCCGCTGGACGGTCGGCCCCGCCGCCGGCACGCCCGGGCGGGCGAAGCTCCAGGTCGCGGCCGGGGTCGTGGGTGGCTCCCTGCAGCTGGCCTCGCAGCTCTACAACGTCGCCTCCGGGGTGGACACCGGGGTGTGGGCCACCGTGGTGATGATCAGCGGAATCCTCTTCTATGTCCTGGCCCTGGGCACCTATGTCACCTACCGCGGCAACATCGACCACGGCGTCTACGCGCGCCTCGATCAGGCGCGGCGCGAGGAGGCCGCCCGCTGGGAGGAGACCCACGGCGGCCGTCGCCAGCGGCTGCGGGACGCGGCTCAGGCTCAGCAGGCGCCGGAACGGGCCGCCCACCCACCCGGTGCGGGGGAGGGTGGGCGGCCCGCGTGAACCGTCAGCGTGTGGATCACTGCATGTCTTCGAGCTGCTTGCCCTTCGTCTCCGGGACGAAGCGGAACACGAAGAACAGCGAGATCGCCGCGCAGATGGTGTAGAAACCGTAGGCCACACCCAGGCTCAGGTCCGCCATCATCGGGAAGGTCGTGGAGATGGCGAAGTTGGCCAGCCACTGGGCAGCGGCAGCGATGCCGAGGGCGGTAGCCCGGATGCGGTTGTTGAACATCTCGCCCAGCAGCACCCAGACCGCCGGACCCCAGGACATGCCGAAGAAGACCACAAAGCCGTTGGCGGCCAACAGGGCGATGACGCCGCCGGTGTCGGTCAGCTGCGGGGTGACGCTGCCGTCGGCGGCCTCCACCACCGGGGCTGTGGCGAAGATCCACGCCAGCAGACCGAGGGTGACGGTCATACCGGTGGACCCGATCATGAGCAGTCGACGGCGGCCGATCTTGTCCACCAGGGCGATCGCGATGATGGTGACCACGATGTTGGTCACGCCGGTGATCACGGTCTGCGCCAGCGCGTCGGCCTCGGTGAAGCCCACCGACTGCCACAGGGTGGAGGAGTAGTAGAAGATCACGTTGATGCCCACGAACTGCTGGAACGTGGAGAGCAGGATCCCGACCCAGACGATCGGCAGCAGGCCCAGGGCCGGGCCGCGCAGATGCTTCAGCCGGGTCCGCGTCTCGGTGCCCAGGCTGCGGCGGATCTCCTCGATGCGCTGGTCCACGCCCGTCTGGAGCACGCGGCTGAGCACCTCGCGGGCCTGGGCCGGGGAGCCCTTCTTCACCAGGAATCGCGGGGACTCGGGGATCATCAGGGCGAAGGCGCCGTAGGCCAGGGCGGGGACGACCTCCGCGAAGAACATCCATCGCCAGGTCTCCAGGCCGAACCACAGGGGCTCCGCCGCGCCTCCGGAGAGGCCGGCCAGCCAGGCGTTGGAGAGCAGGGCGACGAAGATGCCGACCACGATGGCCATCTGCTGCATGGAGCCGAGGCGGCCGCGGATCTGTGCCGGAGAGATCTCTGCGATGTAGGCCGGAGCGATCACCGAGGCCGTGCCGACGCCGAGACCACCGATGACCCGCCAGACGATCAGGTCGGTGGCGCCCACGGCGAAGGTGCAGCCGACCGCGCTGATGAGGAACAGCGAGGCCGCGATGAGCATGACCCGGACGCGGCCGATCCGGTCGGCCAGCTTGCCGGCGGTGAAGGCGCCGACCACGCAGCCCAGCAGGGCCGAGGAGACGACGAAGCCCGTGAGTGCGGGGCTGAGCTCGAAGCCGTCGCGGACGGCGGAGACGGTGCCGTTGATGACGGCGGTGTCGAAGCCGAAGAGGAATCCTCCGAGGGCGGCGACCGAGGCCAGCAGCAGCGCTTGGCCGGTATGGAAGCTCTCGGGTGCGGAGCGGGTCTCTGTCATAGGGTCCTCCTGTGGTGATCCGTCCCGGGGAGGATCTGGTGAGTCGCGTCACGTGTCGCTCATCGGGACGGCAGGCCGGTGTGAGTGGTGCGGATCACTCTAGGGAGCCCGTTCGCCTGCTGTCTATGTGATGAACAAGAAGCGCGCTCTAGTCTTGCTGAACGTTCATCCAGTGAACGACTTGCCGGTGGAGCGGAGCTGTTCGTCGAGGGCCAGGGCCACCGCCCCCAGGACGCCGGCGCGCTCACGCAGCCGCGAGAGGCGCACCGTCAGTTGGTCGGTGGCGGGCGGCACGGCGTGGCGGCGGATCGCCTCATGCATCGGCGCGAGGAGGAGGTCCCCCGCCTGGGCGAGCTCGCCGCCGACGATGATGGCCTCGGGATTGAACAGGTTGCACAGGTTGGCCAGCGCCCTGCCCGCATGGTGCCCGGTGTCATGCAGCACCCGCAGGCAGGCATGGTCGCCGTCGGAGGCCGCCGAGACCACCTGAGCGATGGAGATCCCCGGGCCCAGCCGGGGCTCCAGCAGCTCCAGGATGGCGCGAGCGGAGGCCACCGTCTCCAGGCAGCCCCGGTTGCCGCAGCGGCACACCGTCCCGTGGTCCTCGATCGTGGTGTGCCCCAGCTCCCCGGCCGTGCCGCCGGGTCCCCGGAAGAGACGCCCGTCGATGATGAGTCCGCTGCCGACGCCGTCGGAGAGCTTCACGTAGGCCATCGTCTCCGCGCCCCGTCCCGCACCCCAGCGATGCTCCGCCAGGGCGGCGAGATTGGCGTCGTTGTCCACCGACACCGGCGCCCCGAATGTCTCCGCGGCCTGCTCGGCGGGATCCAGGCCCGCCCAGCCGGGCAGGATGGCACGAGAGTGCATGCGGCCTCCAGGGCGGCCGACCGGGGCCGGAAGCCCCATGCCCACCCGCTGCACCGCGCTCAGCCCCCGGCGCTGGTCCGCCAGGATCTGTCCGAGCAGACGCTCGGCGATCTCCAGGGCACGGGGCGCGGACGTGCCGGCCGGCAGAACGCTGCGGCACAGCCCCAACGGTTCGCCGGAAGAGTCTGCCAGCGCCACGGAGATGTGCCGGTGTCCGACGTCCAGACCCACCACGGTGCCTTCGCCCGGGGTGAGGCGGATGCGGGGCCGATGCCTGGTGCCGCCCGGCACGGTCTCCACCCGTCCGTCCTCACGGAGACGGCGGACGATGTTGGAGACGGTCGCGGGCGCGAGCCCGGTCCGGCGGGCGATCTCCGCCTGAGTGGTGCGACGTGGTCCCGCAGTGCGGCCTCCACGCGGCGACGGTTCGCCGCGGCCAGTGCGCGCTGCGAGCCCGGCGCTCCGGCAGGCTGAGAGACGGGTCCCTGGGTCATCACGCTCCTCGGCAGTGAGGGATGACGGCATTGTACCCGGGGGGCCGTCAGGCCGCTGCCGGCCTCATCGGAGGGCGGCAGCGGCGATATGCGGCGGGGAGGACGGCTCAGTCGGCGTAGGCGCCGGTGAGCAGCACGCCGCCGCCGTCGACACCCTTGGCACCCTGGACGAAGTCCTCGCCGGCACCGGCCACATCCTCGGGCGAGTACGCGGAGACCTCGCCCATCACCCAGGCGGTCTGACCGGCGGCGGTCAGCTGGGCCACGGCGGCGTCGGCCTGCTCCGGGGCCACCACGGCCACCATCCCGACCCCCAGGTTCAGAGTCCGCTCCAGGTCCGCCTGCGGGACTCGGCCGAGCTCGGCGACCAGCGAGAACACCGCCGGCCAGGACCAGGTGGAGCGGTCCACGGTGGCCAGCAGGCCGGCCGGCAGCACGCGGGCCAGATTCGCGGCCAGGCCGCCGCCGGTCACGTGGCTGAACCCGCGCACCGGCAGGTCTGCGGGCAGCTCGCCCTGCGCCGGGTCGCCGTTGAGGGCCTTCACCAGGTCCAGGCAGGGCGTGGTGTACAGGCGGGTGGGTTCCAGCAGCTCCTCGCCCAGGGTGCGGCCGAACTCGGGGACCTCGCGCTCGTAGCCCCACCCGGCCGCGGACACCACCCGGCGGACCAGCGAATAGCCGTTGGAGTGGATGCCGGAGGACCCCATGCCGATGATCACGTCACCGGCGCGCACGCGCTCCGGACCCAGCACGGCGGAGGCGTCCACCATGCCGGTGGCGGCGTGGCGACGTCGTACTCGTCCTCGGCCAGCAGACCCGGGTGCTCGGCGGTCTCGCCGCCCACCAGGGCGGTGCCGGCCTCCGCACAGGCCTTCGCGATCCCGGACACCACGGCGGCGATCCGGGTCGGCTCCACCTTCCCGGTGGCGATGTAGTCGGTCATGAACAGCGGCTCGGCGCCCATGACCACGATGTCATCCACCACCATCCCGACCAGGTCGAAGCCGATCGTGTCATGGACGTCCATCGCCTGGGCGATCGCCACCTTGGTGCCGACCCCGTCCGTGGAGGTGGCCAGCAGCGGCCGCGGCAGAGCCTTGAGGGCCGAGGCGTCGTAGAGGCCCGCGAACGCGCCGACCCCGCCCATCACCGCAGGCGTGTGCGTGGCTTCGATATGGGCCTTCATCAGTTCGACGGCGCGGTCTCCCGCCTCGACGTCGACCCCGGAGGCGGCGTAGGTGATGGGTGCGGGCTGGTCGGTCATGAAGTGGCCTCCGCGAGCGGCTGGTCGTCGACGTCGAACTCTGCATCCGGACCCGGCTCGCACCCCGAGGGGGCCGACCGGTCCATGCCGGGAAGCTCCGGCTGCTCCAGCAGCAGCTTGCCGCGGCGGTTCTCCGGCGGCAGCTCGATCGGGTACTCCCCGGAGAAGCAGGCGGTGCACAGGGTGGAGCGCGGCTGCTCGGTGGCGGCGATCATGCCCTCCTCCGAGATGTAGGCCAGGGAGTCGGCCCCCACGGCCTGCCGGATCTCATCCATGCTGGCCCCGTTGGCGATCAGCTCCGCCCGGGTGGCGAAGTCGATGCCGTAGAAGCAGGGCCACTTGATGGGCGGCGAGGAGATCTTCACGTGGACCTCCTTGGCCCCGGCCTCCTTGAGCATGCGCACGATCGCCCGCTGGGTGTTGCCGCGCACGATCGAGTCGTCCACCACCACCACGCGCTTGTCGCGGACCACGTGCTCCTG
Source organism: Nesterenkonia sp. PF2B19 (assembly GCF_001758425.2). Lineage (GTDB taxonomy): Bacteria > Actinomycetota > Actinomycetes > Actinomycetales > Micrococcaceae > Nesterenkonia > Nesterenkonia aethiopica. Next base: position 17,548 of record NZ_MDSS02000009.1, read on the forward strand.
CACGTTGAGCTTCAGCCGGATGCCCAGCTGCCGCAGCGTCTGCGAGGGCTGGATGAAGGTGCGGCCCACATAGGCGTTCTTGATGAACCCCTGGGCGAAGGGCAGCCCGGAGGCTTCCGCATACCCGACTGCGGCCGGAGTGCCGGACTCGGGCACCGGGATGACGATGTCGGCGTCGTGGGTGTCCTCACGGGCCAGCTGGCGACCCATCTCCACGCGGGACTCGTACACCGAGCGGCCGTTGATGTTGGCGTCGGGCCGGGCCAGATAGACGTACTCGAACACGCAGCGCGCCGGCTTGGGGGAGGCGAAGTGCTGGGAGCGGATCCCGTCGGCGTCGATGGCGATGAACTCGCCGGGCTCGATCTCGCGGATCACCGAGGCGCCCACGGTGGCCAGCGCCGACTGCTCGGAGGCGACCACCCAGCCGCGGTCCAGGCGGCCCAGCACCAGGGGGCGCACACCCTGGGCGTCGCGCGCCGCGTAGAGCGTGTTCTCCGTCATGAAGACCAGGCAGAAGGCGCCCTTCAACGTGGGCAGCAGCGCCATGGCCTGCTCCTCCAGGCTGGCGCCCTCCTCATCCTTGAGCAGCGCGGTCACCAGGGCGGTGTCCGTGGTGTTGCCCTGGGCGAGCTCCCCGAAGGAGGGGGTCGCCCCGCCGCTGCGTTCCACCAGGCGGTCGTAGAGCTCCGCCGAGTTGGTCAGGTTGCCGTTGTGGCCCAGCGCGACGGTGCCGTGCGGGGTGTCGCCGAGGGTCGGCTGGGCGTTGGACCACTGCCCGCCGCCGGTGGTGGAGTACCGGCAGTGGCCCACCGCGATGTGACCGTTGAGGGCGGTCAGAGTGGACTCGTCGAAGACCTGGGAGACCAGGCCGATGTCCTTGTAGACGCGGATGCTCTGGCCGTCGGAGGCGGCGATGCCGGCCGACTCCTGGCCGCGGTGCTGGAGCGCGTACAGCCCGTAGTAGGCGAGCTTCGCGACCTCCTCACCGGGGGCCCAGACGCCGAACACTCCGCATTCGTCCTGCGGGGTCGCGTCGTCGTCGAGCAGATTGAAGGTCAGGCGACCGTCAGCGCGGGCCATGCTCGTCGGTCCTCTCGGAGGGTGCGGGGGTGGCGGGCACGGCACGGTATTCGCGCGTGCGCCGGCGAGAACGGCGGTCCAGGAACAGCCACGCAGTGGCCGCCAGGGCCAGTCCGGGCAGGGACAGCACGAACGTCACGAAGCCGATGCTTCCGGCGGTGGAGTAGTCGTCCGCCGGTCCGGTGATCAGGACCAGGACGACGGCGGCCACGAGGGCGACGACCACGCCCGCCACGAGGAACGGGACGAGACGGGGAGTGGGGCGGACCGTCACCTGGCGGTGCTGTTCGCTGGAGGGCATGGCTTCCAGTCTACTGGCTTCGCGCGGCCCGGAAGAACGCGCCGGTCCCCGGCCGCTACTGCGGAAGCTCCTCGCCGGTGAGGCGCCGATAGGCGTCCAGGTAGCGCTCCCGGGTGGCGGCGACGACGTCGGCGGGCAGCGCGGGCGGGGCGACGCCGGAGTCGCGGTCCCAGCCGGAGCGTGACGAGGTCAGCCAGTCACGGACGTACTGCTTGTCGAAGGACGGCTGAGCGGACCCCGGCTCCCAGGACTCGGCCGGCCAGAACCGGGAGGAGTCCGGGGTGAGCACCTCGTCACCGAGCACCAGCTCGCCGGTGGCGCGGTCCCGGCCGAACTCCAGCTTCGTGTCGGCCAGCACCACGCCGGCCTCCCGGCAGGTCTGCTCGGCCAGTCGGTAGATCCGCAGCGTGGCCTCACGGAGCTGCTCGGCCAGGTCCTCGCCCACCGAGGCGGCGAGCTCGGCGAAGCTGATGTTGACGTCGTGGCCTCCCTGCTCGGCCTTCGAGGACGGGGTGAAGATCGGCTCCGGCAGGCGGGAGCCGTCAGTGAGCCCCTCCGGCAGGGGGATGCCGGTGACGGTGCCCGACTCGCGGTACTCGGCCAGCCCGGAACCGGTGAGATACCCGCGGGCGATGCACTCGGCCTCCACCATCTCCAGGTCCCGGCAGATCATCGCCCGCCCGGCCACGGCCTCGGGCACCTCGGTGGAGACCACATGGGTGGCGATCCCTGCCTCGCGCAGCTGCTCGAACCACCACAGACTCAGCTGGGTGAGCACCCGGCCCTTGTCCGGGATCGGAGTGGAGAGCACGTGGTCGTAGGCGCTGATCCGGTCGCTGGCGACCACCAGCACCACGTCCTGGCCGTCCCAGGCGGAGCCGGGGGCCGGTCGATAGAGGTCACGGACCTTCCCGGAGGTCACATGGACCCAGCCGGGCAGCTGGGAGGAGACGCGGATGTCCCCGGCCAGCGCCTTCGCAGCGATGTCGGTGCGGTGCTGGGCACCTCGCCAGCTGATGCGGGACACACCCTCGTAGGAGCGGCCCACCGCCTCGGCGAGCGTGGAGCCGGTGCCGACGACGGCGAGCACACGCCCGCCGGCGGTCAGCAGGTTCCCGTCCTCATCCCGGCCGGTGCCGGCGTGCAGCACGGCGACGCCGTCGAGGCCCTCCGCGGCATCCAAGCCCTGGATGACGTCGCCCTTGCGGGGAGAGTCGGGGTAGTTCTCGGCGGCCATGACGACGTCGACGGCGTAGCCGTCCCGCCAGTCCAGGGTGCGGTCCGCGCCCAGCGTGCCGGTGGCACAGTCCAGCAGCAGCCGGCCCAGGGGAGTGGCCAGCCGCTCCAGCACGGCCTGGGTCTCCGGGTCGCCGAAGCGGACGTTGAACTCCACCACCCGCACGCCGCGGGAGGTCACGGCCAGACCGCAGTACAGCACGCCCACGAAGGGGGTGCCTCGGCGGGCCATCTCCGCCACGGTGGGGCGGGCGACCCGGTCCATCACGGTGGCCACGAAGTCGCGGGTGACGCCGTCGTCGTGCGTCTCGGTGTAGCCGGTCAGCCAGTCCAGCGGGGTGTAGGCGCCCATGCCGCCGGTGTTGGGGCCGGCGTCGCCGTCGAAGATGCGCTTGAAGTCCTGGGCGGGGCTCAGCGGCACCAGGTGCTCGCCGTCGGCCAGGACGAACAGCGAGACCTCGGGGCCGTCGAGGAACTCCTCGATCACCACGGACCCGCCGGCGTCGAAGCAGGCCTGCGCGTGCGCCAGGGCGGCCTCACGGTCCTCGGTGACCACCACGCCCTTGCCGGCGGCCAGGCCGTCGTCCTTGACCACATGGGGAGCGCCGAAGCGGTCCAGTGCGGCCTCGGCGGCGGTCAGCTCGGTGGCGTGGACGGCGCCCGCAGTGGGCACCCCGGCGGCCCCCATGACCTCCTTGGCGAAGGCCTTGGAGGCCTCCAGCTGGGCGGCGGCACCGGAGGGCCCGAACACCGGCACCCCGGCGTCCCGGACGGCGTCGGCCACTCCGGCGGCCAGCGGGGCCTCCGGGCCGACGACCACCAGGTCATAGCGTGGTCGGTCACCAGCTGGGCGACCGCCTCGCCGTCGGAGGCGTCCACCGGATGGCAGGCGACGTCCTGGGCGATCCCGGCGTTGCCAGGGGCTGCTTCGACCGTGTCGACGGCGTCGTCGCGCAGCAGTGCTCGGACAATGGCGTGCTCGCGGCCTCCCGGCCCCACAACTAGTACCTTCACGGTGGTCAAGACTACGTCATGGGGCTGCCATCAGGGCCGAGTTGGTCCGCAGTTGCGGGTACTCGACTCGATCGAGTCGAGTACCCGCAACTGCGGACCAACTCGGCAGTTCGTCGCGCGACGGAGGCGCGGCATCTCTGCGGAGCGCCCTCTAGACTGGGCCGCATGAGCGCCGACCACCCCCAGAGCACCCGCACCGCCCGTGACGCCGCCCCTGCCTCGCCGGCTCCGGTGACCACGGGGACGCCGCCGCATACCGCCTCCGCCGCGGAGTCCGCGGAGCTGGCCTGGGTGACCAGGGCCGGGGCCGTGGAGTCCCGGCACATCGGCTCGGCGGTGCTGCTCGGCCCCGACGGTGCAGTGCTGGAGTCCCTCGGCGCCCCGCAGCGGCCGATCTTCCCGCGCTCCACGCTGAAGCCGTTCCAGGCGATCGCCTCCCTGCGGTCTGGTGCCCTGATCTCCCAGGAGGCGGTGGCCCTGGCCTGTGGGTCCCACAACGGGTCGCGGCGGCACCAGGAGGTGGCCGCGGCGGTGCTGGAGGCCGAGAAGCTCGACGAGTCCTACCTGCGCTGCCCGGCCGCCTACCCGGCCCGGGAGAAGGACCTGATCGACCACATCACGGCTGGCCGGGAGAAGACTCCGCTGGCGTTCAACTGCTCCGGCAAGCACGCCGGTTTCCTGGCGGCCACCCGCACCCAGGGGTGGCGGTTGGCCACGTACACGGATCCCAAGCACCCCATGCAGCAGGCGGTGATGACCGTGCTGGAGGAGTACTGCGAGGAGGTCCCGGGCGTGGTGGGCACCGACGGCTGCGGGGCGCCCGCGCCGTCGCTCACCCTGACGGGGCTGGCCCGCGGGTTCTCCAAGATCGCCTCCGCCACCTCCCGACGGGACGCGGAGGTCCACGCCTTCACCGTCTCCCAGGCGATGCTGGACTACCCCTGGGCGGTCCACGGGCGCGGAGAGGCCAACACGGTGGTGATGGAGGAGCTGGGGCTGCTCGCCAAGCTCGGCGCCGAGGGCGTGCTGATCGTCGGCGCCCCGGACGGCACGACGGCGGCGGTGAAGACCCTGGACGGCAGCCAGCGGGCCAACAACCTGGTGGCGCTGAGCCTGCTGGCCGCCCACGGCGTGATCGACGTCGACGCGCTCGGCGCGGTGCTGAAGAAGCTCATCCGGCCGATCACCGGCGGCGTCGACGAGGCCCAGGTGGGCAGCATCCGACTGTCCCACACGGTGCTCGAACGGCTCTGACGCGGCGGTCCGGGAAATCGATGGCACGACGACGCATCACCGCTGAAGCCGGGACGGCCGCACTGCGCCGGTGGGCTGAGGCCGGCGACGCCGATCGGCGCACCGTGGCCACGGCCGTCCGGTATCTGCTGGAGGAGCTGGCCGAGCGCGCCCCGGGGAACTCCGTGGAGGTCCGGGTGCCGCCCTTCGGCGTCACCCAGTGCGTGGAGGGGCCGACCCACACCCGCGGAACCCCGCCGAACGTCGTCGAGCTCGACGCCGCCACCTGGCTGGCGCTGGCCGTCGGCCGGCTGAGCTGGGATGAGGCGCGAGCGGAGGGCCGGATCTCCGCCTCCGGCATCCGCGCGGACCTGACCGAGGTGCTGCCGCTGGTGCACAGCTGAACCCACCCCTCACGTGGAGAGGGTGCGCCTCCGCCCGAATGACGCCCTGCGGCGGCTCAGTGCGGCGGAGACGCACCCTCTCAACGAGGCTGGTGATCAGTTCCGGCCCGGCGTGCCCTGGCCCGGACGGTCATCACCGTGGGGCGGACCATGGCCGGGGCGCTCGTCGTGGTCGGGCGGACCATGGCCGGGGCGATCATCTCCGCTGGGCGGGCCGTGGCCCGGGCGGTCCTGGCCGGTCTCGTCCTCGTCGAGGCCTTCGGGCCAGTTGACCAGCAGCTCGTCATCGCCGTCGTCGTCGACCTTCTCCACCGTGATCGAGTTGATCGTGTAGGCGCTGCCGCCTCCGCCGCCGCGCACGGCGATGTTGCCGATGAGCCCGTCGGCGGGCTCGGTGCCGTCCATCGTGAACTCGGTGACCAGGTCATACGTCCCCATGTTCACCAAGCCGCGGTTGAAGTAGGCCGGAATATGGGAGGCGACCTCGGAGGCGGAGTACTGGTGATCGTTCACCGCGGCGCCGTCGCCGGAGGTGTAGCCGCCGTTGGACTCATCATGGATCCATCGGATCCTCACCGATGTGGTGCCTGCCGGTGTGACGGTGACCGTGAGGCGGTAGGTGGCGTCGGGCTCGGGATCGAAGGCGACCTGGCCGTCCTCCCCAGCGGTCGACCATGGCCACTGGGAGGAGTCGTTCCCGAGGATGATGTTCGCTCCGGTGTATCCATCCCCGTGCTCCGCGTGGTAGACATGCACGCCGTCGATCGGGTCGTGCCCGTCGTCGTAGTCCGGTTCGATCCATTCGTGCTCCGCAAGGAACTCCTCGGGCCAGAGGATGCCCAGCAGAGCCTTCTTCGCGTGACCGTCGACGTCATAGGGCATGGCGTACTCGCCGCCTCGCCAGCCTTCCATGACGTCGCGGACCCCGGCGAGCTTCACTGTTGAGATGACCTTGGGGTTGTCGGTGGTGTTCCCCGGGCCGATCGCATAGTCCCGGAAGATTCGGAACAGCTCCGCATACTGGACGCCCTGGTTGTTCTCCTTGACCTCGTCGAACTCCCCCGGAGGCACCCCGACGTCCATCTCGGTGATGTGGATCTCCACCCCGGGCAGAGTGGCGAAGAGCTGGATGTTCTCCTCGACATCGCTGACGTCCGTGTTCAGACCGTAGTGGCCCTGCATGCCGATGACCTCGATCAGCTGCTTTCCATCCGGTCGAAGGCCTTCATGGGTCTCGTTGATCTCACGAACCATGTCATGGACCACACGGGCCTTGTCCGGGTTGTTCAGGCCGAAGTCGTTATAGGTGAGTTTGACGTCCCATCCGTTCTCATCCACCACCTCGGCGGCTTTGAGGAACGCCATCTCCACCCAGTCAGGGCCGAGGGCCGGATACCAGCCCTGGCCGGTGGTCAACGACGCTCGCCAGTCGGAAGGATCCGCGCTCTCGATCGCCTCATTGACCACGTCGATCGCTTGGAGGTCTTCCCCGAAGTGTCCGAGGACCTCTTCGATGTGGGTCTCCAGGTTCTCCTGCGCCACTGCGGGGTCGTACTCGCCGGGCTGTCCGTAGCGGGCCGGGGGTGCGTCCCACATCCACGACGGCGTCTGGGAATGCCAGGCCAGCGTGTGCCCGGAGAAGAGCAGGTCCGGGTTGTGCTCCGCGTGCTGGGCCATGGCTGCCTCAGCGTTCTCGAATGTGAAGACGCCCTTCTCCGGCTGAGTGCTCTCCGGTTTCATCTCATTGCCCGGCGTGTAGGAGGCGTAGTTGTAGATCAGTCCTTCCATCTCTCCGCGCCCGAAGATGCCGAAGTGGAAGTAGTCCTCGTACTGATCCTTCAGGGCGGGGTAGTTCTCATAGGTCATGCCGGTGGGTGGCAGGTCGCTCTCTGGAGCTGCCTCCGCGGGTTGGTCCGGCGAACCGATGAGGGAAGCGCTTGCCAAAAGTCCGACGAGGACCGCCGCTCCGAGGAGTCGGAGGGGCCGTCGTCGCGGTGGTCTGTCTTCGGCCTGTGGATGGTTGTGATGCCGCGGGATGGGCATGGGACTCTCTCCGTCAGTATCGATGAGGCCGGGAGAACTGCCTCGCGTCCAATGGAATACGCTTTCCATCTCCCTGCGTTGAACCTACTGTGGCCTGGCTCACATTTCAAGGGTCTCGAAAAACAAAATCGTGTCAATGGAGTCGGGACAGCGAGAGAGTGCTCTCCGAGCTGGTCTGCGCGGGGCCCGAGCGCGCGTGAGTTGTCTGAGTGTGGGTATCGACTCGATCGAGTCGAGTACCCACAACTCCAGACCAACTCAGCGGGGCGTGGGGCGGGGTGTGGGAGGGAGGGGGGCGTCGTCGTTGAGGATCAGGAGCCCATAGTGGCTTCCCATGCGGCGTGCAGCTTGGCGTAGTACCCGCCAGCGGCGATGAGCTCCTCGGGGGAGCCGTCCTCCACCACACGCCCCTCGTCCACCACCAGGACCCGGTCGGCGATCGCCACGGTGGAGAGCCGGTGCGCGATGATCAGCGCCGTCCGGTTCCCCAGCAGCCGCTGCAGCCCCTGCTGCACCAGCTGCTCGCTGGGCAGGTCCAGGGAGGAGGTCGCTTCATCCAGGATCAGCACCGCGGGATCCGCCAGGAAAGCGCGGGCGAAGGAGATCAGCTGCCGCTGTCCGGCCGAGAGCCGACCCCCGCGCTTGTTGACGTCGGTGTCGTAGCTCTCGGGCAGGTCCATGATGAACTCATGGGCGCCCACGGCCTGGGCAGCGGCGATCACGTCCTCCTGCGGGGCGTCGGGGCGGCCCAGCGCGATGTTCTCGGTGATCGTGCCGGAGAACAGGAACGCCTCCTGGGTCACCATCGCCACGTGACGGTGGTGGTCCTCCAGGGAGAGCTTCCGCAGGTCGACGCCGTCGAGGGTCAGACTGCCGGAGGTGACGTCGTAGAACCGGGCCAGCAGCTTCACCAGCGTGGACTTGCCCGCTCCGGTGCGGCCGACGACGGCCACGGTCTGTCCGGCGGGGATGTGCAGGTCCATCCGATGCAGCACCACGGGACCCTCAGACGTATAGCGGAACTCCGCCTGGGAGAACTCCACCTCGCCGCGGCAGGCGTCCAGACGCTCCGGCTGCGGGTCCTCGGTGACGGTCGGCTTCTCCTCCAACAGGCCGGAGACCTTCTCGAGCGCCGCCGTGGCCGACTGCAGGGCGTTGTAGAACATGGCGATCATGTCCAGCGGCTGGAAGACGCGTTTGGTGGCCAGCAGCAGCGCCACCAGCACACCCACCTCCAGGTCTCCCTGCAGCACCCGGAAGCCGCCCCAGATCAGCACGGCGGCCACGGTGAGGTTGCCCAGGGCCAGCAGGGCGGGCTGCAGGATCCCGAACAGACCCAGGGAGCGGACCATGTCATCCCGGTAACTGTGCGCCAGGCGCTGGTACTGCCGGGACCGCGAGGACTCACGACGGAACGCCTGCACCGCGCGGATGCCGGTCATAGTCTCCACGAAGTGGACGATCATGCGGGCCGAGGAGATGCGGGTCTGCCGGTAGGCGACCTCGGAGCGCCGCTGGTACCAGCGGCCCAGCAGGGCGATCGGCACGGCGACGGCGACCAGCAGGAGCCCGGAGCGCCAGTCCAGGATCACGATGGAGATGGCGGTGAAGGACATGAACATGATGCCGGAGACCAGCGAGCTGATGCCCTGGTCGAGCAGCTCGCGCAGCGACTCCAGGTCCGAGGTCTGCCGGGAGATGACCTTCCCGGAGGTGTAGTCCTCGTGGAAGTCGAGGCTGAGCTGCTGGGTCTTGCGGAAGACCTCGCCGCGCAGGGTGAACAGCATCTGCTGGGAGACCTCGGCGGTCATCCGGGTGTAGGCCCAGGTCAGCACCCCGGCCGACACTGCGGCGGCCACATAGGTGACCCCGGGCAGGATCATGCCGGAGCTCTGGCCCTCCATCATCCGGGGCAGTCCCCAGTCGATGGCCCAGGCGATGATCAGCGGAGTGGCGGCCTGGGCGGCCTGGGCGACCATGACGAACAGCGCGGTGATCAGCAGCTTCAGCCGCACGCCCTTCGAGAGGTGCACCAGCAGCTTCCAGGAGCGGCGGCGGATGAACTTCCGCTCCTCAGCGTCCATGTCCACCTGTTCCTCGCCCGCGGTGCCGCGCAGATGGTCGAAGCGCGGGTCCTCCGGTGAGAAGCTGCCGTGGCGGATGGCCTCGGGCACGGCGGTGCGGGTGGTGGCGGCGACGGGATCGACGTCGAACTCCGGCACATCGTTCTCGGAGCGTCGGCCCGAGGAGCCCCGATCCGCGGAGCCGCGGTGGCCGTTCTGGGTGGTCTCAGCCATGGGTGCTGACCTCCTGGATGGAGCCGGTGTCGGTGCGCTCATCGGCGGGGATGGAGTCCATGATCTCCTCGGCTTCGGGGGTCGTGCTCATCACATCCCGGTAGAGCGCTGACCGGGCCAACAGCTCCTCATGGGTGCCGACGTCGGCGATGCGGCCTTCGTGCAGCAGGGCCACCCGGTCCGCCAGGGCCACGGTGGAGGGGCGATGAGCGACGATGAGCGTGGTGGTGCCGTCGAGCACCTCGCGAAGTCGCCCGGTGACCCGTTCCTCGGTGCGCACGTCGAGCGCGGAGAGCGGGTCGTCGAGCAGCAGCACCGACGGCGCGGCGGCGATGGCGCGGGCCAGGGCGAGTCGCTGCCTCTGACCTCCGGAGAGGCTGAGGCCTTCCTCCCCGATGGCGGTGTCCACGCCGTGGGGCAGGTCCTCGACGAACTCGGCGTCGGCCGTGCGCAGCGCGCGCTCGAGCACCGCGTCCAACTCCTCCGGCCCGGGCGCGCCGTCTCGGTGGGGGTGCTGCGGGTCGTCCTCGTCACGGTCGTGTCCGGTGCCCAGCAGCACGTTGGCCCGCACCGAGGAGGAGAACAGCGTGGGGTCCTCGAAGGCGACGGCGATGCGGGAGCGAAGGTCGGCCAGGTCGAGGTCCCGGACGTCGGCGCCGTCGACACGGACGGTCCCTGAGGTGACGTCGTAGAGCCGCGGGATGAGGTTCAGCAGGGTGGAGGTGCCGCCCCCGGTGTGCGAGACCAGGGCCATGGTCTCGCCGCGTTCGATGCGCAGGCTGACGCCGTCGAGCTGGTCCCGTTCCTCCGGCTTGGCGTCCGGGTAGCGGAAGTGGACGTCGTCGAGCTCCAGGGTTCCGTGCTCGGGGACCCGCACCGGCTCCTCCGGCGAGGTGATGGTGTTCTCGGTGTCCATGACGTCGGCGTGGCGGTCGATGGCGGTCTTGGCCGTGAACGTCATGCCCAGCAGCATGCCGACGCCTTCGATGGGGCCCTTGAGCACGGCCGCGGTGGCGAAGAACGCGGCCAACGCGCCGACGGTGACGCCGGTGGTCTCCTCGTGGGCCACCTGCCAGAGACCGATGAACAGGCAGATCCCCAGCACGGTCTCGGGCAGGGTGATCATCACCAGCAGGAAGCGCGCCAGGGTGCGGGCCTTGGCGACCTCGGTGGTGCGCAGCCGGTCGGCCTGCGTCACGAACCCCTTGAGGGCGTGGTCGCCGCGCCCGAAGGCCTTGAGCACCCGGATGCCGTGCACGGACTCCTCCACGGCGGTGGCGACGTCGCCGGCTTGGTCCTGGGCGCGGCGGGAGTAGAGGACGAACTTGTTCCGGAACTTGGGCCCGTAGACGATGATCGGGATCGCGGCGGCCAGAAAGACCACGGCCAGCAGAGGGGAGAGCCGCATCATCAGGGTGAAGCCGACGATCACGCTGATCACCGAGGAGATGAACATGATCGAGCCGAAGGCGAACCAGCGGCGCAGCAGGTTGAGGTCGGCGATGGCGCGCGACTGCAGCTGACCGGCGCCCCATGCGGAGTGGAAGGATGCCGGCAGGTCCTGGAGCTTCTCGAACAGGCGGGTGCGCATGGCGGTCTCCGCATCCGAGGCCGGCGGGAGCACGAAGTACCGACGCAGGAAGAACAGGAAGGCCTCCAGCAGGCCCAGAGCGAGGATGATGCCGGCGGCGGTCCAGACGGCCGAGGCCTCGGCGCCTTCGGCGAGCACGGAGTTGACCAGCACCTGGAGGACCTGCGGGATGGTCAGCGCCACGATGCCTGCCCCGACGGCGGAGATCAGGCCCAGGGTCCAGCGCAGGCGGATGCCCTGCAGGTAGGGGTTGAGGCGCCCCAGCGCCTGCCACAGCGAGCGGCGGCGGGTGGAGTTCTCTGATTCCAGGTGTCTTGCGTCTCGTTGCATCAGACAACTAATCCTAGTCTAAAGGAGTGGGCGGGGGAACTCCCTGGGGCGGAGAGGTCCTGGTCTGCCGGGCATGCCGGCGGGGCGGTCCCGACGGCGAGGTGCCGCGCTGAGGCTGGGCGGAGCCGTCGCTGGAACGGCACCGCCGCTGGAACGGCACGGGAGCGTTGGTGCCAGTGCGCACCAGAACCCCTCCGGTGGCACCGGTGCAGTCACGCCGCTCCCCGGCTGCGGGTGCCCACGGGCCGGGGCGTCACGCGGCCGGCTGCGCGACGGGACCGATGGCCCTGGATGACGTGGTCACGCGCCGTGGGGACGTACCTGGTCATGGGTCCGTTCCCGGCCCAGCGGCACGTCGTACCTCGCCCCGTCGTACCTCACCTCGTCGTGCCTCGCCTTGTCGTGGCTCGCCTTGTCGTGGCTCGCGTCGAGGTGCGGCGCTTCGAGATGCCGCACTCCGAGGGGCTCGACGCCGCGGTGCCTCATTCCGCAGTGCCCAGGCCCGTCGGCTCCACTTCGTGCAGCGCCGGCGGGGGTCCGTCCATTCCCCGCCCCGCTGTGCATCGGTGATTCTGGGAGGAGCATCGGTGGTTCCAGGCGGAGCGCTGCACCGTCCGGCCTGGAGGGCACCCCATCCCCGTCAGAACAATCGCGCGTCAGGTCTCCCGTGTGACACATGCTACCCCTCCGTGCTGACAGATTCCTCCGGCGGGCTCCGGCGCACGGGGTGCATGATTCCCGGAATATCATCGACAGGCCTGGTCAGCCGCGGTGTTGAGGCCCTGGACGGTGGTTTCCTGCAAGAACTACTGTGGACGGCATGACGCGAGGACATCAGTCCAGCGAAGACATCAGCCCAGCGAGGGGACCCATGACAGAGCAGATCGGCGCCGGTGGAGGTTACCCGGGGAGCCAGAAGTCGCGGATGGATCCGACGGCGCGCCGATGCGTGGGGTGGGCCGTGGCCTGCCTCGTGATCGGTTCCCTGGTGGTGGCCATCTTCCCGCCTGTGCTCATGTGGCTGGCGACGTCGGCCGGGCAGCCCGGCCAGGTCCTGCTCACCGTCGTCGAGCCGGTGGTGTCGATTCTGCGCTGGTCGCTGTTCCCTCTCGGCGCCGCGCTCATCGGGGCCGCCGTCGTGATCCAGTGGCTGGCCACCCGGCTTCGGTTGGAGGTCCGTCAGCGCCGCTGAGGCCCGAGCCGCACGTCACCGGTGGGGGAACAGATCCAGCACAGTCGCCTCCGGCGGGCAGTTGAACCGGATCGGCGCCGTGGCCGAGGTGCCGATGCCGGCGGAGACATGCAGCGGCACCTTTCGCCCGCCGGTGGAGGTGACCGTGGACAGGCCGCTGGCCTGCGTGGTCGGCAGATCGCAGTTGGTGGTCAGCGCACGGCCGCCCGGCAAGCAGACCTGGCCGCCATGGGTATGGCCGGACAGGATCAGGTCCGCGCCCGCGTCGGCGAATCGGCTCAGTATGCGCGAGACCGGAGCGTGGGCCACACCGAGGCGCAGAGCCTTCGACGACGCCACGCCTCGCGGCCAGCCGGAGAACCGGTCGCGTCCGATGTGCGGATCGTCCACCCCGCTGAACAGCACCGGAGTCGCGCCCACCGTCATCGCGTGATGTCGGTTGCTCAGGCTCACCCAGCCCGAGGCCCCGAAGGCGGCGAACAGCCGCCTCCAGGGCAGCTCCAGCCGGTCCGGCTCGTGTTCCGAGGGCGCTCGCAGGTAGCTCAGCGGGTTCTTCAGCCGCGGACCGTAGTAGTCGTTCGACCCCGGCACGTAGACCCCGGGGAATCGGCGCAGCGGGGCCAGGGCCTCCAGAACCTCGTCCACGGCGTCCGGGTGGGAGAGGTTGTCCCCGGTGTTGACCACCAGGTCAGGCTGCAGCTCGGCCAGGGCCCGCAGCCACGCGAACTTCTTCTCCTGGCCCGGCACATAGTGGATGTCGGAGATGTGCAGGATCCGCAGCGGGACCTGCCCCGGGGGTAGGATCTCCAGCTGCTCGAAACGCGTGGTGAATCGGGTCAGGCCTACACGATGCGCATAGGTCATCAGGCCGGCCCCGACGACGGCGCCCACGCCCGCCGCAGCCAGGCCCCACCGGGTGGCGGTGCGCAGGCTGGACGGAACGGCCGACGAGTGGCGGGAGGGCAGCCGCGAGGGCAGGGACGGATCAGGCGTCGACGGGCTCATCGTGAGGAGGAGCTTCAGTCGTCGTCCGAGTCGGAGTCATCTCCGTCGTCGTCGCTGTCGCTGCCGTCACTGTCACTGCCGTCAGCGTCGTCGATGTCCGGGACGTCGTCGCTGTCGGAGCTTCCGCCGCCACGCTCGGTGCCGTCGTTCTCCCAGGAGTAGCGGTCGGAGGACTCCGGGTCGTCCCAGGGGGAGTCCTCGGGCTCCGGGAACTCGTCGGTGGAGTAGTTCGGGGCCACCTGGTTCATGTAGTCCAGCCACATGGGCCCGGCGATGATGGAGCCCCACACGTCGTCGAAGAAGACGCCGCCGATGGTCTCGCCGTTCAGGGAGTAGTCCTCGCCCACTCCGTTCGGGTTGCCCACCCAGCTGGCCGTGGACAGGCCGCGGGAGAAGCCGATGAACCAGGTGGAGGACTCGAAGTTGTTGGTGCCGGTCTTCCCCGCCATCGGGAACTGCGGGTCGCCGTCGGCGGTGCGATCTTCGGCGATGCGGATGAGCGTCTCGTTCAACTGGGCGACGACCTCCTCATCGATGACCTGCTCGCAGTCAGCCTCCGGGGTCTCGTACGTGTTGCCGTTGGTGTCCGTCACCTCGGCGATGGCCCGGGGACGGCAGTATTCGCCGTCGTTGGCCAAGGTGGCGAAGGCGCTCGCCTGGGTCAGCGGAGAGACCTCCTGGGCGCCGAGCACGAACGACGGGTGGCTCGGGTCCAATCCGCTGCCATCCCGTGCCGAGTGGTATCCGACGCGGTTCATCAGCCCTGTGATGTCGCACAGGTCGAGCTCGTGGGCGGTGGCCACCGTGGCCGTGTTAATCGACCAGTAGAGGCCGTAGTCCACGGTCATCTCACGCTTCATGTCGCGGATGGCGTTGTTGATGGGCCAGCGGTCTGTGTTCCGGGCGATGCCGTTGTCCAGGCAGCTCGCCTCCCACGACTCCAGGGCCGGATACTCGTCGACGCTCGCGTCGATCTTGTCCCCCATGGAGTTGCCGTCCTCCAACCAGGCAGCGGCGACGAACGGCTTCAGGGTGGAGCCTCCCTGGAAGCCACCGCTGCTGCCGTAGTCGAAGTCAGTGTTGTAGTTGACGTTCGTCCCGCCGGTCTGTTCGGTGTCGTACGGCGTGTTCTGGGCCATCGCCTTGACCTCACCGGTGCCCGGCTCGACGGAGACCAGCGCAGCGGCGGCTTCGGAGGGGTCGCCCGCCGGCACAGCGTTCTGCGTCTCCTCTTCAGCAGCCTCCTGGGCATCGGGGTCCAGTGTGGTGGTGATGCGCAGGCCGCCGCGCTCCAGCAGCTGCTCACGGGAGGCGCGGTCCGGGCCGTAGGCGTCGCTGCTCAGGAACAGCTCGACCACGTAGTCGCAGAAATGGTTGGCCATGGAGGCGTTGAAGCAGCCGGCGCTCTCCGGGTTGGGGTCCAGCGACTCCTCGAGATCCACCTCGACGGCGTCCTCGTACTCCTCCTGCGTGATGTAGTCATTGCGCAGCATGGCGGAGAGCACGGTGTTGCGACGGTTCTCCGCGGCGTCGGGGTTGACCAGCGGGTTGTAGCCGTTCGGCGACTGCACGATGCCGGCCAACGTGGCGGCCTGGGCGACGTCCAGATCCGCCGCGGAGACGCCCCAGTACGCCTGGGCGGCCGCCTCCACGCCGTAGTTCCGCCCACCCAGGAGCACGATGTTCAGGTACCCCTCGAGGATCTCGTCCTTGGTCATCTCCTGCTCGATGGAGACCGACAGCTTCATCTCGCGGAGCTTGTCCGCGTAGGTCTTGGAGCCGGAGATCGTCAGACGGTCCTCGCCGCGGAGGAAGTCCGCATTGATCAGCACGTTGTTCACGTACTGCTGGGTGATGGTGGAGGCGCCCTGCTGGGAGTCCGAGGTGACGTTGTGCACCATCGCACGGCCCAGTCCGCGGGCATCCACACCGCCGTGCTCGTAGAACCGCTCGTCCTCGATGGCGACGATCGCGTCCTGCATCTCCTGAGAGATGTCCTCGATGCCCACCGGCTTCCGGTTCTCCGCGTAGAACTGGGCGATCTCCGTCCCGTCCTCGGCGAGGATGTGGGAGGGCACCGACAGCGGCTCCTCGCGCAGCTCGGCCGGCAGCTGCTCGAGCATCTCAGAGCCGGCCGCGGCAGCGGCACCGCCGGAGGCGGCGAGGGGGAAGATGAGACCCGCGGCCAGCACGCCGCACAGCGCACTCACGCCCAGGAAGGACATGATCTTGCCGAGCGTCGTGGCAGTGTCGAAGAGGGGAGATTTACGGGGCGCCATAGGCTCCATGGTAGCGGGCACGGTCAAACCCGTCCCTGGGAGGTTCCTGGAGGTTAGGCTGGGCGCATGACTTCTGTGACCCAGTGGGAATACGCCACGATTCCGCTCATCATCCACAACACGAAGGCCATCCTGGACCAGTGGGGCGAGGACGGCTGGGAGCTCGTCACCGTGCTGCCCGGCCCGGACGGCAACGCCCCGGTGGCCTACCTGAAGCGGCCGAAGAACGTCTGACCCGCGCATCTGACCGCACGTCTGATCGGAGCCCCATGACTGAGACCAGCCAGACCAGCACCGTGGAGGCCCGCCTGGCGGACCTCGGCCTCACCGTGCCCGAGGTCGTCCCGCCCGTGGCCGCCTACCAGCCGGCCGACGTCGCCGACGGCGTCGTCTACACCGCCGGCCAGCTCCCGCTGGTGGACGGGACGCTGCCGCTGACCGGCAAGGTGGGCGCCGAGGTCACCGAGGAGCAGGCCTACGACCTCGCCCGGCAGTGCGCACTGAACTGCCTGGCCGCGCTGAAGCACGCGGTGGGAGACCTCGACCGCATCACCCGCATCGCCAAGGTGGGCGGATTCGTGGCCTCCGCACCCAGCTTCACCGGTCAGCCGAAGGTGCTCAACGGCGCCTCCGAGCTGTTCGGGCAGGCCTTCGGAGACCTGGGGCAGCACGCCCGCAGCGCCGTCGGTGTGGCCGTCCTGCCGCTGGACACCCCCGTGGAGGTCGACGTCATCGCGCACTTCCGCTGAGTGAGCGAGTCCACACGGAGAGATCGTCTCTTTCTGAGAGATCGCCCCTGAATCCAGCGACGATCTCTCAGGAAGACACGATCCTCGGGTGGCAGTCGACGTCGCGCACGTCCACAGACACGACGCAGCAGACACGACGAAGGGGACCGGATGATTCCGGTCCCCTTCGTCGTGCTCGCCCCTGGGGCAGGTGATGCGTGTGCTGCGGTCAGCGGGAGCGCTGGCGGATCCGCTGGATGTCCAGGATCACGACGGCGCGGGCCTCCAGGCGCAGCCAGCCGCGCTGGACGAACTCGGCGAGCGCCTTGTTCACGGTCTCGCGCGAGGCGCCGACCAGCTGGGCCAGCTCCTCCTGGGTGAGCTCGTGGGCCACCAGCACACCATCCGGGGCGGGACGGCCGAAGCGGTCCGCCAGGTCCAGCAGAGCCTTGGCCACACGGCCGGGGACGTCGGAGAACACCAGGTCGGCCAGGGACTCGTTGGTGCGGGTCAGGCGCTTGGCCAGAGCCTGCAGCAGCTGCACCGAGACCTCAGGGGTGGAGGTGATGACCTCGCGCAGGCTCTCGTGCTTCAGGCCCGCCAGGCGGGTCTCGGAGACCGCAGTGGCGGTGGCAGTGCGCGGCGCCGGGTTGAACAGCGCCATCTCGCCGAAGATCTCACCGGGGCCGAGCACGGCCAGCAGGTTCTCGCGGCCGTCCGGAGTGGTGCGGCCGAGCTTGATCTTGCCCGAGACGATGAAGTAGAGCTGATCGCCCTGGTCACCCTCGTGGAAGATGGAGCTCCCGCGGGAGAGATCGACCTCGGAGAGCTCCGCGGTCAGTGCGGCGAAGACGTCGTCGTCGACAGTCGCGAACAGAGGCGCGCGACGCAGTACTTCAAGATCCATGGTCTTCCGTTCTTCCTCTCCGAGATGCATGCTGTCTCGCTGGTAAGAAAGTATCAGGTCAGCGGCGAAGTGGGAAACGTCCAGGATAGCCGTGGCGTGCCCCTGGAGCCGTATCCGGGGCGTGTCAGGCGGGTGTGTCATCCTGGTGCCTGCTGTTCAGACCCCTCCCGAGAGGAGCCCTGAGATGGGTGTCACCCTGCTCGACGTGATCCTGGTGCTCGTCCTGCTCGGGTTCCTGATCGCCGGGCTGCGCAAGGGCATCTGGATCACCGTGGGGGGCCTCGCCGGCTTCCTCGTGGGTGCCGTCGCGGCGTTCTTCTCCATCCCGCTGGTGGCCGGATGGGTGCCGGATCCGCTGTGGCGCATCGTCGCCGTCATCGCGACCGCCATCGTCCTGGTCGTCGCCGGGCACGCACTGGGGACCACCGCCGGCGCGGAGGTGCAGCGGATGTTCCGCTCGCCCACCGTCCGGACCTTGGGCTCGCTCGTCGGAGGTGCGCTCAACGTCGTCGTCGCGGTCTTCGTCATCGCCGCGCTGTCGCTCTCTGTGGGCGCGATGGGTTTCCCCCAGGTCAACCAGCACATGCGCCAGTCCAGCGTGCTGCAGGGCATCACCTCGGTGATGCCGGAGCGGGCGGAGGCGTGGATCGCGCAGATCCGCGCGCGCGTCATGGAGTCTGACATCCCGGAGCTCGCCCAGACGCTCGTGCCGGAGAGCGACGAGGCCCCGGACAGCGAGGACCTCAGCGCCGCGGCCGACCAGGCTTCCCAGTCGGTGGCCAGGATCACCGGCGTGGCGGATCAGTGCGGGCTGAGCCAGTCCGGCTCGGGCTTCGTGGTCTCGCCCACGCGTGTGGTCACCAACGCGCATGTGGTCGCCGGGGTCAACGAGCCTACCGTGGAGCTGCGGGACGGGCAGGTGGCCTCCGCCCGGGTGGTGCACTTCGACGCCGCGGAGGACCTCGCGCTGCTGGCCGTGGACGGCCTGGACGCGGCCCCGCTGGAGATCGGCGACCCGCTGGACCCCGGGGACACCGGATTCGTCATGGGCTATCCCGCCGGCGGGCCGTTCCATGCGGGCACCGCTGTGGTCCAGGCCCGGGACGTCTCCCAGGTCAACAACATCTACGGCAGCTCGCCGTCCTCCCTGGAGATCTATCAGCTCAACGCCGACGTCCGGCAGGGCAACTCGGGCGGGCCGCTCATCGACGCCGACGGCGACGTCGCCGGTGTGGTCTTCGCCCGCGCCATGGAGGGCAGCGCAGTCGGCTTCGCGCTCACCGCCGAGGAGGCCGGGGACGTGCTGACCAGCCCGGACTCCTACACGGAGGCGGTCTCCACCGGGCAGTGCGTGGAGCGCTGAGCCAGTTTCCTCCGCCTCTGCGGGGCGGCGGCCAGGATGGCTCCGGCATCGGCTCCCGGGATGACGACCGGGGCGAACAGCGGGGCGATCAGCTGCGCAGCGTGTCCGCCAGCAGCTCGATCGCGAAGCGGTAGCCGGCCACCCCGGCGCCGGCGATGACCGCCTGGGCCAGCGGGGAGACGAAAGAGTGCCGGCGGAACTCCTCGCGGGAGTGCACGTTCGACAGGTGCACCTCCACCACCGGCAGGGCCACGGCCCGCAGCGCGTCGGCGATCGCCACGGAGGTATGGGTGTAGGCCGCCGGGTTGATCACGATGCCCGCCGCCGTGCCCCGTGCGGCCTGGATCGCATCCACGAGCTCCCCCTCGTGGTTGGACTGGACCACGTCGACGGCGAAGCCTGTCGTGCGGCGGTGCTGCGGCACAGCTCATGGACGTCCTCCAGGGTCTCGGAGCCGTAGATCCCCGGCTCCCGAGTGCCCAGCAGGTTCAGGTTCGGCCCGTTGACGATCAGCAGCCGGCCGGTGCCGGAGGCGCCGTGCTCGGACGGGGTGCTGGTCTCTGCACTCATCGGTGCTCCTCTGCGGTGGTGCGCGGGTGGTCTGGCTCCGCCGACGTCGTCGTCGGTCCGCCGGTCATCAGCCTAGCCGCACCGGCGGCTCGGACGGCGAGTCCTCGGGCGACTCATGCTGTGCCGATCCAGCATGACCTCTCCCGCAGGTCAGCGCGCCGCGGTAACTTGTCGACCCATCCCAGCCTGTGACGCCAGTCACTGCTCTCGATGAGGAGACTCCACGATGACCTCGACCGCCCTCTCCCGACGCGCCCTGCCCGACGGCGCCCTCTCCCGACGCACAGTGCTCAGCACGCTCGGTCTCACCGCCGGAGGGACCGCCGCCCTGGCGGCCGGGATGCTTCCGGCTCCCCAGGCCGCGGCGGCCCCGACCTCGAGCGCTCCAGGGCACCGCGGCCCGGTGGCGTTCGTGGTGGGCGACTCCACGGCCTCCGTCTATGAGCAGGAGATCCGACCGCGCGCCGGCTGGGGGCAGGCGCTCCCGCTGCTCATGGGTCGCGGCGTGACCACCTTCGACTACGCCTGGTCCGGAGCCTCCTCGAAGAGCTTCTTCGAAGCCGGCAAGCTCGACGTGGTCCTGGACCTCATGCAGCCCGGAGACCTGCTGCTGATCTCCTTCGGCCACAACGACTCCAAGATCGAGGACCCGGACCGTGGCACCGATCCGGACACCACGTTCAAGGAGTATCTGACCCGCTATGTGGAGGGGGCCCGGCAGCAGGGCGGAGCTCCAGTGCTGGTGACGCCCGTGGAGCGACGTCGCTTCCACGCGGACGGGACCGCCGGCGACTCCCATGGAGACTATCCGCGGGCCATGAAGGAACTGGCCGAGGAGCTCGAGGTCCCCCTGGTGGACCTGACGGCGAGCTCGCGAGCGCTGTGGGAGGGGCTCGGACCTGAAGGGACGAAGGGGCACTTCATGCACCTCGAGCCCGGTGTGCATCCCCAGCATCCTGAAGGGGCCGAGGACAATACGCACTTCCAGGCCGTCGGGGCGCTCGCCGTCGCGCGGCTCGTCGCCCAGGGTCTGGTGGACCAGCAGGTCGTGTCCGGCAGCTGGTTCACCCGGCTGGAGCGGGAGATCGATGCGGAAGCGGAGATCCACTGGCCCGCTGAACGGACCATCGACGACGCCCTGATCCTTACGGTGGGCCCTGGAAAGGCTCACTCCACCGTCCAGGACGCCGTCGACGCCGCCCCTCGCGGGGCGGGCAGGCGCACCATCATCGCCATCGACCCCGGGGAGCACCGAGCGGTGGTCCATGTGCCCTCTGACGTGCCGCGGCTCACCTTCCTCGGGATGGGGGAGCGCCCGGAGGACACTGTGCTGGTCTACGACAACGCCAACGGCACACCCCATCCCGACGGCGGCACCTACGGCACCACCGGCAGCTCCACGGTCCGGGTCCACGCGCCCTTCTTCGAGGCCGAGAACCTGACGTTCGCCAATGACTTCGACCCCGCCGCGCATCCGGAGATCTCCGGAACCCAGGCGGTCGCCCTGCTGATCTCCGGCGACTTCTCCGTGCTGAGGAACGTGCGCTGCCTCGGCCGGCAGGACACGCTGTACGTGAACTCTCCGGGCACCGGGGTCCCCGCCCGGCACTACGTCACGGAAAGCCACGTCACCGGGGACGTGGACTTCATCTTCGGCCGCGGCACCGCGGTGTTCGACGCCTGCCGCATCGAGTCCCTGGACCGGGGCGAAGCCAACAACGGCTATGTGACCGCCAGCAGCCTGGACGGCTCCCTGCGCCACGGCATCCTTTTCGACGACTGCGCGTTCACCTCGACGGCGCCTCGGCGCACCGTCCATCTGGGGCGGCCCTGGCATCCCGGCGGCGATCCGGAGGCGAACCCGCAGGTGCTGGTCCGTCGCTGCCACCTGGGAGCCCACATCATGTCCAGCCCGTGGACCGACATGAGCGGGTTCTCGTGGCGCGACGCCCGCTTCGTCGAGTTCGAGAATCGGGGTCCCGGCTCACAAGTCACCGAGGATCGACCTCAGCTGCCGGTCGAGTCTGCCCCTGAGCACACTGTGGCCGCGTATCTCGCCGCCGACGACGGCTGGGCTCCTCAGCTGGCCGGCACGCCGGCCGACGCCTCGGCGCTGCTCGACGCCCGGGAGAGGGTGGCCCGCGGCGGGTGATCGGGCAGGCTGAGCGGGACGGTCAGGCAGGCCCGTTGGGCAGGCCTGGTGAGCAGGCCGGGTGAGCAGACAGACGGCGCCCACCTGCTCCCTGCGGAGCAGACGGGCGCCGTCTGGCGGATCGGCAGGGTCGTCCGGGTCAGGCGTCCGCCCCGTGCTTGGCGCGCATGTCCTCAGCGATCTGCTGCATCACCGAGGGGTCTGCCAGGGTGGAGGCGTCACCGGCCTCGCGGCCCTCGGCGACGTCCTTGAGCAGTCGGCGCATGATCTTCCCGGAGCGGGTCTTCGGCAGCTCCGGGACCACCAGCACGTTGCGCGGCTTGGCGATCGGGCCGATCTCCTGGCCCACATGGGCGCGGAGCTCCTGCTCCTTCTGCGCGGGATCGCCGCCCTCGGCGTCTCCGCGCAGGATCACGAAGGCGACCACCGCCTCACCCGTGGTGGCGTCCTTCGCCCCGACGACGGCGGCCTCGGCCACAGCCTCGTGGGAGACCAGGGCGGACTCGATCTCCGTGGTGGAGAGCCGGTGTCCGGAGACGTTCATGACGTCGTCGACGCGGCCCATCAGCCAGATGTCGCCGTCGTCGTCGGTGCGGGCGCCGTCGCCGGCGAAGTACACGTCCCCGAATCGCGCCCAGTAGGTCTCCTGATACCGCTCTGGGTTCTTCCAGATGCCGCGCAGCATGGAGGGCCACGGCTCCTTGATGACCAGCAGACCCGCCTCGCCCGTGCCCAGCGGGGTGCCCATCTCGTCCACCACGCCGATCTCCACGCCGGGGACCGCGGTCTGGGCGGATCCGGGCTTGGTGGCGGTGACCCCCGGGAGCGGGGCGATCATGTGGGCCCCGGTCTCGGTCTGCCACCAGGTGTCCACGATGGGCGCGGGGTGCTCCTTGGGCGGGTTGCCCGGCCCGTTGTTCGCGCCGATGACCTCCCGGTACCACATCCAGGCCTCCGGGTTGATGGCCTCGCCGACGGTGCCGAGCACGCGCAGGCTGGAGAGGTCGTACTGGTCGGGGATCTCGCGGCCCCACTTCATGCAGGTCCGGATCAGCGTGGGGGCCGTGTAGAACTGCGTGACCCGGTACTTCTGGACGATCTCCCACAGCCGGCCCTTGTGCGGGGAGTCCGGGGTGCCTTCGTAGACCACCTGGGTGGCGCCGTTCACGAGCGGGCCGTAGACGATGTAGGAGTGCCCGGTGACCCAGCCGACGTCGGCGGTGCACCAGTAGACGTCCTGCTCCGGCTTCAGGTCGAAGCTGTCCCGGTGGGTGACCGCGCACTGGGTCAGGTAGCCGCCGGTGGTGTGCAGGATGCCCTTGGGCTTCCCGGTGGTCCCCGAGGTGTAGAGGATGAACAGCGGGTGCTCGGAGTCGTGCGGCACGTAGCTGTGCTCCGTGGACTGCTGCGGCACCAGGTCATGCCACCAGGTGTCGATGTCGTGGACCGGGACGTCCTCCCCGTTGCGCCGGACCACCACCACGTGCTCCACGCTGTGGCCCGGGGCGGAGAGCGCCTCGTCCACGGCGGGCTTCAGCGGGGAGGGCTTGCCGCGGCGGTAGGAGCCGTCCGCGGTGACCACCAGCTTGGCCTCGGCGTCGTCGATGCGCGAGCGCAGCGCATCCGAGGAGAAGCCGCCGAAGACCACCGAGTGGATGGCGCCGATGCGGGCGCAGGCCAGCATGGTCACGATGGTCTCGGGGATCATCGGCATGTAGATCGCCACACGGTCGCCCTTGGCCAGGCCGAGCGACTCGAAGGCGTTGGCGGCGCGGGCGACGTCGTCCTTCAGCTCCGCGTAGGTGATGCTGCGGGAGTCGCCGGGCTCGCCCTCGAAGTGGATGGCCACCCGGTCCCCGCGGCCGGCCTCCACGTGGCGGTCCACGGCGTTGTAGGCGGCGTTGACCTCACCGCCGACGAACCACTTCGCGAAGGGAGCCTCGGACCAGTCGAGGGTCTCGGTGAAGTCGGTGTCCCAGCTCAGCACGGAGCGGGCCTGGTCCGCCCAGTAGCCGAGGCGGTCCGCGGCGGCCTTGTCATAGCGGTCCGCCGTCGCGACGGCGTGCGCGGCGAACTCCTCGCTGGGCGGGAACGCCCGAGTCTCCTTGAGCATGCTGTCCAGCTGGTTGTCTGCCGGGGGAGTGGGGGTCATGCGCTGTCCTCCTTGGGTGCTCCAGGTGCGCCGCAGTGCACCCGTCCCCCGCCCGGTGACCCCCGGGTCGGTCGGTGCGCGCGACGCCGTCCGACACCTTGCTGTGTCGCCGATCACAATACCGCGCGGGGCGTGCCCGAAGCGAGGTGCGCACCACATCGTGACGCACGCCATAGCTCGCTGACCTGGGATTTTCCGTGAGCGGTCATGACGAACGGTAGGTATTCTGCGACGAACGGTTCTCCCGGTGGGGGTCCGGCGGCGGCGACGTCGCCCGTAGAATGACCACGATGATGCGCGAGGAGACCCCGCTGGCGACCACTCGCCGGGTGCGGAAGATCAACAGGGTGCTGGCTGAGACCTACCCCTATGCCGTGGCCGAGCTCGACTTCGAGAACCCCTTCGAGCTGCTGGTGGCCACCGTGCTCTCCGCCCAGACCACAGACGTGCGCGTCAACCAGGTGACGCCCTCGCTGTTCGCCCGCTTCCCCGACGCCCATGCCATGGCGGTGGCCGACGAGCGCGAGCTCTCCGAACTGATCCGGCCCACCGGGTTCTACAAGTCCAAGGCCCGAGCCCTGCTCGGCCTCTCCCAAGCACTGGTCGACGAGCACGACGGCGAGGTGCCCGGCCGCCTTGAGGATCTGGTGAAGCTGCCGGGGGTGGGGCGCAAGACCGCCTTCGTGGTGCTGGGCAACGCCTTCGGCGAGCCCGGGCTGACGGTGGACACCCACTTCGGGCGGCTCGCCCGTCGGCTCGGCATGACCGAGCAGGAGGACCCGGTGAAGGTGGAGCGCGACGTCGCCGCCCTCTTCGAGCCCAAGGACTGGACGATGCTGTCCCACCGGCTGATCTTCCACGGACGCCGGGTCTGCCACGCCCGCCGACCGGCCTGCGGCGCCTGCCCGATCTCCCGCTGGTGCCCCTCCTACGGCGTCGGCGAGGTGGAGCCCCAGGCGGCGCGCGAGCTGCTCAAGTACGAGCTCGCCCCGGGCCGGGAGGAGCTGCTGGAGAAGATGCGGGCCGGGTGGACCCGCCGCCAGCTGCGCGAGGAAGGCTACTCGCTCAGTGCCTGAGCCGCAGAGCGGAGGCGTCCGCCGAGATGGACGCCGAGATGGACGCCGAGATCAGCAGGGGGTGGCCGCCCGGTACCGGGTGGCCGAGGACCTGACGCGTCTGGTCGCCGAAGCGGCGGACTACAGCGCGAACCATCCGGAGGCCGCCGAGCTGGGCGGATGGTGGTGGACCCCGGAGCCGGCTCTCGAGCCGCCCGCAGAGCCCGCCATGCGTGTCGGCGAGGGCCGGGAGGCTGCGGTGCTCGCCCTGTTCTGCCTCGGCCCGCATCTCGACGACGGCGGCTCGGACGGCCTGGTGGACCTCGAGGTCCCCTACATCCTGGTCACGGAGCGCTCCCGCGGACTCGCGAAGCACCCGGGGCAGGTGGCATTTCCCGGTGGGGCGCTCGAGGCCTTCGACCACGGTCCCGGTGCCGCCGCACTGCGTGAGGCGCACGAGGAGATCGGGTTGGACCCGGGCCGGGTCGAGGTGATCGGACTGCTGCCGCCGGCGCCCGTACCGATCAGCGGATTCATGGTCACCCCGGTGGTCGGGGTGACCGAGGATCCCGGCCAGCTGACTCCGCAGGCCGGGGAGGTGGACGCTGTGATCCGGGTGCCCGTGCGTCGACTCGTGGATCCGGCGAACCGGACCACCTCGGTGATCCGTCGCCACGGCACCACGCATCGGGCGCCGGCGTTCGTGGTGGACGGGACGCTGATCTGGGGTTTCACAGGGATTCTGCTGGATCGCATCCTCAGCAGGCTCGGCTGGGAGGAGCCCTGGGACCAGGAGGCCAGTGTGGACCCGCGGGAGTATCAGCCGCTGTTCTGATCGGCCTATGCGGATCCGCGGGCGCTGATCCGCCGCGGGGAGCGTTCCTCCACAGGCTCCGTGACACGCCGACCTCTCCACAGGGCCGCCCCGGGCCCTGGGCGTCTGCCGTGCCGCCCGAGATGCTGGGGCCATGCCGCTGCTCAGGTCAGATCGTCGCCGACCCTCCGTTCCGCCGGTCGGCGCCGAGACGGAGGATCCCTCGCTGCTGCTGGTCACCGCCGAGCCGACCCTCCGCGACGACGTGGCCCTGCTGGCCGCGGTCGTCGGTGCTCGCCTGGAGACCTTCTCCACCTGGCAGGAGGCGCCCAACCGCCAGTGGGCGGCAGTGCTGTGCGGACCGGACGCCCCGCCGCCGGAGAGCAGACGCGACGAGGTTCTGCTCGTCACCGACGCGGGCAGCTGTGCCGACCCTTGGGCCCTGGCCGCTGAGCATCCCCCTCTGCGGCCTGTGCCCCTGCCGGCCGGTGAGCAGTGGCTCGTCGACCATCTGGCCGCCCAGGTCATGGACCGACTGCCCGGGCGCGTGGTGACCGTGATGGGTGCCCTGGGCGGCGTCGGAGCCTCCACGGTCGCCTATCTGACGGCCGCCGAGGCGGCTGCCCGCGGGATGGGAGTGCTGCTGCTGGACGCCGACGCCGGGGCCGGCAGCGGGCTGCGTGCCCTGCGGGAGCAGGCCCGACGCGCCGGAGTGCTCACCGGGGCGTCGAGCGCCCTGGACTGGGAGGAGCTCGATGCGCTCGACGGTCCCCTCTCGGCGGCCCAGCTCACCGCTGCGCTCGCCGAGGTGGACGGGATCTCGCTGCTCACCGGGGAGGCCTCCGAGGATGACGCCGGTCCCCGAGCCTTGGCGGCGGTGGTCACCGCCGCTCGGCGTGCCGTGGACCTGGTGGTGGTCGACGCCGCCGCGACGCCCGGGCGTGCTGGGGGCCCTCGGGGGAGCGCCGGAGGCGGGACTCCTGGTGACCGAACCCTCCGCACGCGGCGCGGCGGCCGTCGCGGAGATGCCGCTGCGCGGCCATGACGTGGACTGGTCCCTGGTGATCAACGGCGCCGCCCGCGGAGGGATCACGGCCGCGGAGCTGCCCCGTCGTCTGGGGATCCCGGTGGCCGCCGAGCTCGCCGAGCAGCGGTGGCTGCGGCGGGCAGAAGAGTTCGGGGAGGCCTACGAGGTGCTGCGCAGCCGACGGGGCGCGTCCTTCGCGCAGGCGCTGTTGGAGGCTGTCGGTGTGGGGACCCAGGGGCCTGACGCCGTCGTCCGGAGGATGGGCGGAGGTGGCCGGGATGCCTGAAAGGAGCCATCGACCGCCGCTGGCCATCGGATCGCGGTCAGGAGGCTCCAGGGCCGGGGGCGCGCGACGCCAGGGGCCGCCGCGGGACGGTGGACTGGAGGAACTGCAGGGCCGGCTCCGCGAGGAGCTCACGGCGGGCACCGAGCCGCTGACCGCGGCCCGGATCGCTGAGGTGGTGCGGGACTCCGGGGTCGCCCTGGGTGCTGAGACCACGCGTCGCCTGGTGGGATCCCTGCGGGACGAACTGGTCGGCATGGGGCCGCTGCAGCGTTTCGTGGACAGTCCCGGAGTCACCGACGTGCTGGTGGACGGCCGGCGGCGCGTCTGGGTCGACGGAGTCGAGGGGCTCGCCGACACCGGCGTGCGCCTCGACTCGGAGGAGCAGGCACGGGGCTTGGCGCGGCGACTCATCTCCCTCTCCGGCGGGCGGTTGGACGAGGGCCACCCCTGCGCCGACGGTCGCCTGGGACCCTGCCGCATCCATGCCGTGATCCCGCCGGTGGCGGTCGAGGGGACGCTGATCTCCGTGCGGATCTCCCGCGCGGCGCAGGCCGGTCTCGATGACCTCGCCCGGCAGTGGCACGGACCGCGGATCTGGCTGGAGCTCATCCGGGGCATCGTCGGCGCCCGGCTGAACGTGCTGATCTCCGGGGCCACCGGCTCCGGAAAGACGAGCCTGCTGGCCGCCATGCTCGGTGAGGCTCCCCCACAGGAGAGGATCCTCATCGTCGAGGACACCGCCGAGATGGTCCCGGACCACCCGCACGTCGTCCATCTGCAGGGTCGGGCCGGCAACGTGGAGGGCGCCGGACGCATCGAGATGGGCGACCTGGTCCGCCAGACGCTGCGGATGCGGCCCGATCGGCTCATCGTCGGTGAATGTCGCGGCGCGGAGCTGCGCGACTTTCTGGCTGCCATGAACACCGGGCACCACGGGGCGGCCGGCACGGTGCACGCCAACTCCCCCGACGCCGTCCCGGCTCGGCTGGCCGCCATGGGCGCGCTGGCGGGCATGCCTCCGGAGGCGGTGCAGCTGCAGGTGGCGGCCGCCCTGGATGTGGTCGTCCATGTCGAGCGGCGCGGAGGCCGGCGGATGCCCGTGGCGGCCTCGTGGTGCGGCAGCGGCAGGGTCGCCTGCACATGGAGCCCGCCCTCAGCATGGAAGGCCCTCTGCCGGGAGCCGGTGAGGTGAGGCAGGGGCCGGCCTGGGAGGAGCTCGCTGCGCGCAGCGGAGCCGCGGGAAGCCTCCACGGGACACGGCAGCCCCGGTCGGACGACGCGTCGCAGGGGTCGAGATGATCGATGCCGTCCTGCTGATCTCTGCGGGGACGCTCGCGGCCGGAACCGTCCTGCTGCTCCTGCCGGGGGCCGCCGCGCCGGAGATCGTCGGAGAGGCCGCCGGGCCGATGCCGGGCCAGATCAGACGGGTGCGCGGACTCCTCGACGGCGTCCGGAGGCGGCTCACCGGACGGGCGCGGGGTGCAGACGTGATCCGAGAGTCCGCGACGCTGCTCAGGCAGCTCGCCGCCCTGCTGCAGTCGGGACGAGGGCCTGGCCGGGTCTGGGACGATCTGGCCCGGAGATGGGCGATGGCCGATCGGGGAAGTTCCTCGGGACCGGCGGCCGGGGTGGCGACCCGCGGCGCGCACCCCCTGGCTCAGGTGTGCGGCCCGGGCCGCGGCCGCCGACCGCATGGGCAGGGGTGCCGCAGACGGACTCGAACGATTCGCCGGCGAACTGCAGGCCCGGCTCGCGCACGAGAGGGCCGCCGGGACGGGGTCTGCGCGAGGTTCCCATCCAGCGGGGTCCCGCCGGTGGGGACGGACAGGCGGGCGGCGAGGTCCGGTCCGATCATGGGTCACCGGCTCGCGGCGTGAAGACCAGAGGCTGCTCGACGTCGTCGGCCGTCTTGCCGGGCTGCTGAGGCTCTCCGAGGAGACCGGAGCTCCACTGTCCCGCCTGGTGGAGGAGCTGGCCGCCACTCTCGACGACGACGGTGAGGCCGCCGCGGCGATAGCCTCCGCCGCGGCCGGGCCGCGTCTGACCCAGCGGGTCCTCGCGGGGCTGCCGCTGGGCGGCGTCCTGGTCGGCCAGCTCATCGGTGCGGATGCGGTCGCGGTGCTGCTGGGCAGCGCCCTGGGGATCGCCTGCCTCGTGGCGGGGGCTGTTCTGATGGTGCTCGGGATGCTGTGGAGCCGACGGATGATCCAGGCGGTGGAGAGCCATGCATGAGCTGCTGACGACGGCCCCGAGCATCCTCCTGGCAGCGGCTGCGGCGTTGTTGATGGTCCCTCCGGCCCCGAGCCTGCCCGATGCGGGTCCGGGGCGGGAGCCGGGACCGTCGCGGATCGCGGCCGGCATCACCGCTGAAGGCCCAGCGGTGGAGGAGCTGCGGACTGCCCCGGATGCCGCGATGCTGCTGGATCTGACCGCCGCGCTGCTGACCTCTGGGGTCGGTGTCGAGGCCGCCCTGGACCGGCTGGCCCGGACAGTTCCCGGGGCGGAGCCGCTCGCGACGGTCCACCGCGCCCTGGTGGCGGGTGCCGGGTGGGAGGAGGCATGGTCCGGACAGGACCGGGAGCTGGCGGAGCTCGGTGCGCAGCTCTCCTTCGCCCACGCCACCGGAGCTCCCACGGCTGAGCTGCTGCAGGCCGGGGCGCAGCAGCTGCGGCGGCGACGTCGTCATGAGGCCCAGCGACGCGCCGAGGAGCTCGGAGTGAAGATGGTGATGCCGCTGGGGGCCTGCTTTCTGCCCGCGTTCATTCTGCTCGGCGTGGTGCCGGTGCTGCTCGGGCTGCTGCCGCAGGTGTTCAGCCTGTGAGTGCCCAGATCCGGCCGGTGGGCGAACCGGGGCGGGCGGCCCCGGGGCGAGCGGTCAGCCCGACCCTCGGCAGCCGGGCGAGCGTCTCATGCCGCGGTCCGCCGCCCGGGCCAGCCCCGAGCTCGGAGAGCATCAGCTGTGCCTCGTCCACGCTCCAGGGCGGACCCTCATAGACGGCCAGGGCCTCGGCCAGCCGATGCAGCTGCTCGGCGGCGTCGGCTCCCGGTCCGCGGTGCCGCCCTCTGCCGTTCCCCGCACGACCCCGGGCTCGGGCCAGGGTGAGGTGCGCTCGTCGCCGCTCCGGGCGCTCCACGGTGGAACCCGCCGCTCGACCGGCGCGCTCGCAGGCTGCCATGAGGTCCGTCAGGGGGCCGTTGCGGCGGCTGTGGGCGGCAGGCGCCAGGTCCTGGACGCCGGCCCACAGCGTCCGGGAGGAGAACACACCTGCCCCGCGCAGCCGAAGCTCCAGGGGAGGACACTCCTCCATCACGACGCCGAGCGCGTCATGGAGCTCCTCCACCGCACCAGCCGGGAGCTCTCCGAAGAAAGCCACGGTGATGTGGCGCAGCTCCTCCGGCACCCAGCGCAGCGCGGGGGGACCGTGTCCGGTCTCCAGGGGAACCAGGGCCCGCACCGATTCCAGGGCGTTGTCCAGATGGTCCAGCACCTCCGGCGGCGGGGTCAGCGACACGAAGAGCCTCATGAGGTCAGCATGCCCTGGCGTGCCGTCCGAGGAAAGGCCAGGGGGACGCCACCAGAGGATTCAGCGCAGATGCACGGAGAGCCCGGTCTCGCCGGGACGCACGTCGGGCTGGAGCTCCCACTGGTCGGTGTAGTCACCGGTGAACTGCTCCCGGTAGGGCAGCGGGGCCTCGTCGAAGATCCCCTCGAGGCGACGTGCCAGCGACTGCGCCGCCGCAGCGTAGGACTCGGAGTCCGTGAAGTCAGCACTGGGCAGTGCCCATGGAGACAGAGGTGCCATGCCCGTGTAGGCGAAGGTGCCGTGGAGCAGACCGAACAGCAGCTCGTGGAGCTCGCCGCCCTTCCCCCGCGGGCCGATCGAGGCCGGACGGTCCCCCAGCGTGGTCACCACCAAGGCGCGGGTGCCCCGGAAGGGGCCCTGCTCGAAGCGGAGCCGGCGGCCGGTGACGGGGTCGGTCCCGAAGGCGAATCCGGAGACGAACACCCGGTCGAACCAACCCTTCAGCATCGCTGGCATTCCGTACCACCAGAGGGGGAACTGCACGATGACGGCATCGGCGCCGCGCAGCTTCTCCTGCTCCGCGGCCACGTCGTCACACGGTGCACCCTCGAGCTGGGCGCGCCGCCCCGCCGCTGTGACGCGCACCGGGGCGTCGGTGCCTCGCCGGTCCAGGTTCTCCGCGCGCACCACAGGATCCCAGCCCATGGCGTAGAGATCGGACTGGATCACAGCGTGGCCGCGCCGGCTGAGCGCCTCGATGCCGTCACGCCGGAGCCGTCCGGTCAGCGACTCCGGCTCAGGATGGGCGCTGACCCACAACACAGTGCGACCAGACACGGAGGAGGAGGAAGAAAGCGACGGAGCTGACATAGGAGCAGTCTGCTCCGCTAGGGTGAGAATCACCAGTACGGACATTCTTGTCCCTATAGGGATCCACGGTGCCGTGTCCTTCTGCCGATCGGAGTCTGTGATGCGCCTCCCCGTCCGACGCGCCGTCGAGGTCTGCCCCGTGGAGGTGGCGGTCTCGATCCTCGGCGGCACCTGGAAGCTCACGCTGGTCAAGCACCTGACCGCCGGTCCGCTGCGTTTCGGCGAGCTTGGCCGGCGCGTCCCGGCCGCGAACCGCAAGACGCTCACCCGTGCCCTGCGCGAGCTGGAGGAGGACGGAATCGTCCACCGCGACGTCCACGCGGAAGTCCCTCCCCGAGTGGAGTACTGCCTGACGGCCCTGGGCGGAACTCTCGCCCCGATCGTCGAGGCCATGGACAGCTGGGGCGCGGACTATGCCGCTCGTCTCGCCGCCGACCCGCTCCAGGGGCGCGGCAGCAGCCGCTCGGCGTGAGCACATCGCGCCGACCAGGAGCACGAACCCGCCGGCCTCACCCCGGCAGGATCCGGATCTGCTGCTGGCCTCCGGCACGGTCGCGGACCATCACACCGTGGGCGGCCAGCTGATCGCGCAGCACCTCAGCCTGGGCGGCATCGCCGGTCTCGAGCGCGCGCCGTCGGTCCCGCAGCATCGCATGCATCTCGGCATCCAGCTCCTGGCTGCGGTCGACCCACGGGTGGAACTCCACATCGCGGGGATCAGTGGTGCCGGACCAGGGCAGGCCGAACATGGTGAAGGCCTCCTTCAGCTCGGAGGCCAGCCCGTCCTCCGCCGGGGTGCGGGCAAGCTCGTGCCCAGCGCGGCCCAGAAGCACCAGGTCCGCGTCGTCCAGGAAGACCTCGGTGATGTCCCGGTGCTGGAACGCCGCCGGCCCTTCCGGGCGGTCCAAGGTCACGGTCTGGGAGTCGATCGTCAGCCGTCCTACCCGCCGGTCCCGAGCCGAGGAGACCCACAGGCCGATCACGGCACCCAGGACCATGAGGACCGGGACCGACCAGATCAGGCGCACCTGGTCCATCATCTCCACCAGGGTCGGCGGAGAGTCCAGCCGGGTCATGAGCCAGGCGGCGGTGGGGCCGATCGCCATCGCGACCAGGCCTCCCATGGCCGCCCCGGCCACGGTGAAGGCCAGGACCAGGCGGGACCGTAGACGCACCGTCACGGGTGCTTCCGGCGTCGTCGGGGATGGTGTCGTCGGGACCATCGTCGGCCTCCTCTCCCGCGGGGACAGCTCGTGGGTCCATTGTCCTCCTGGCGTCCACGGGTCTCCAAGGGTCGACGGTTCTCTCAGCCTGTCCAGAGCGCGCGGTAGAACTCGATCCGCTCCGCATCCGGCTCCACCCCGTAGGCGTCGAAGAACAGATCATCGTGGCCGGGGCCGAAATTGACGTCCCAGCTGATGCTCATCGAGGCGATCGCCAGGTCGGCCCACCGGTCTGCCACGCCCAGCGCGCCGAGGTCCACATGGGCGATCGCCTGGCCGTCGGAGTCCAGCAGCGTGTTCGGCACGCACGGGTCACCGTGGCAGACCACCAGCCGCTCCGGCTCAGGGGCGTCGGCCAGCCGCCCGTCCAGCCACCGGCAGGTGAACGGGCAGTCCTCCACGGGAAGGGCCTCGTGAAGTCGCCGCAGGCCCCGCGCGATGGCCGGCACGGCCCTGGCCGGGTCCGCCGTCCAGCCGCCAGCCAGCGGGTTCTCTCCCGGCAGGCCCGCGGTGAGCAGCCAGGCTCCGAAGGTGCCAGCACCCCGGGCGGCGCCGTCATCGACCTCGGGAGACTCCGGCACGGCCTCGACGTCCGGCACGGCCTCGACGTCCGGCACCGTCCCGACATCCAGCACCTGCGGCACGGAGAGGAATCGGCCGGCCCAGTCCAGCCGGCGCGCCTCCTCGGGCAGGTCGACGTCGGCCAGCAGCGCGGAGGAGAGCCCGTCATGCGGCTGCCATTTCAGGTACCGCGCCCCGCCGTCGAGTCGGAACGTCCGTCCGCCGAGCTCATTGGTCCACACCAGCTCAGCGGAGCGGCCGAGCCGCTCGAGGACCGCAGGGGGAAGTCCGGCGACGTCGTGCGCCTCCCTCAGGTGCGGGGTGTCCGTCATGGGTCCGTCCGTTCGTCGTCAGGCGCAGGCACGCGCCACGTCAGGTCAGTGCCGCATCGGTCAGTGCGGCATCGAGTCAGCGCCGCCTCAGGTCGGCCTCGCATGAGGTCAGAGCCGCAGCGCCGAGACGAGGCGCGCGGCAGTGGCCCGGGGGTCGTCGAGCGGGCGGTCCTCGTAGGCGGCGAGGAAGGCCTCGTGGAACGCCGCGCCGACCAGCAGCTGGGCGGCTGCGTCCGGGTCCACCTCGGGGGAGATGCCCCCTCGGGAGATCTCGGTGGTCAGCAGGTCGGCCACCGCTGCAGACGGCGCCCGGGGTCCGGCGCCCCGGGCAGCCAGGGCATCCCGGTGGAGCGTGAGGAGGCCCCGATCGCCGAAGAGCGCGGCCGCCATCGGGAAGTTCTGCGCGTAGAACTCCAGAAGTCGGGAGGTGATCGCGCAGAGGCGCTCGCGGGCGTCGCCGTCGTCGGGCCCTGCCGGGGTGAGCCGGGGGGAGCGTTCCTGGAGCACGGCCAGGAAGAGATCTCGTTTGTCGGGGAAGTGCTTGTACAGCAGCGCTTCGGAGCACCCCGCCGTGCGGGCGATGAGCTTCGTGGTGGCGCGCACCAGGCCGTCCTCGCGCATCACCTGGGCGGCGGCGTCGAGGATGCGCTCGCGGGCGGGTCGAGGGTGCCCCTGCTCTGGACTTCTCACCATGGGGCCAGCATACTGGTCGTTCGAGAGGGTGAGTGAACGCTTACTCACCTCCTCATGATGGCTGATGTCGACACGAAGGGAGATCCCCATGGACGCGTCGGAGGTGGGTGTCGGACCTCGCCGCCACCGGGTCGAGCGGCGTCGCGCTGGTGATGGCGGTGCTCTGGTGAGGGGTCGGCTCGTTCCCCTCGCGGCGGTGGCGGTGGTCCTCGTCGAAGTGCTGGCGTTCCTGGGCGACCTCGGCAGTGATCCCGTCGCCTTCGGCCAGGGATGGGGGCCGACGCGCGCGGGGGGGACTCGCCGCCTGGTTCCTGCTCGCCGCGGTCTGCCTGCAGATGCTCGGGCTGCCTCGATGGCCCGCTACGGCCGCATGGATCAGCACCACGGCATACGGGGTCGCCGTCGTCACCGACCACGCGTTCGGTCTCACGCTTCCGCCCATGCTGGCGATCCTCGTACTGGCCGCCCGACGTCGGCGGGCTCCGGCCTGGCTGCTGGCCATGGTGGCCCTGGCCGCCACGCTCCTCTGGGTCCACCGTCGCGCCGTCGGCATCATCGATCCTGAGATCGGCGTGCTCGTCTGGATCTCCTTCGGCGTGGTGAGTGCCATGTTCTTCCTGGGATCCGCGCTGGTCGGTGAACTGATCGCCGCGCACAGCTCGCGTCCGGCTGAGGGTCCTTCTCCTGTGCTCAGCCCATCGGATGGACCGTGACGCCCAGGGCATGGGTGACGCCCTCGACGCCGGAGGCCGCCCCGACCTCCGCCGTGAATCCCTCCAGCATGCCGCGCACGTCGAACTCTCCGCCCAGGGCGGCCAGGTACTGCTCATGGGCCTCCAGGGAGGCGACGCCCTTCTCCAGGGGCTCTCCGGTGACATCCACCAGGTGCGTGGGCTCCCCGCCGACCACGACCAGTTCCTTCGCGCCCCAAGGTTCCAGGCGTTCCTGCTCCAGCAGCTCACGGAACACCCAGGGGTTGTCGGCGTCACGCACGGCGTCCACCGTCGCGATGCCGGCGGCCCGGTGATCGGCATGATTCAGTCCCCAGCCGACCTCAAGCTCCCAGGGCTGGGTGACGACGACGTCGGGCCGCACCTGCCGGATCCGGCGGGCGATCTGCCTCCGGGTCTCCAGGTCCGCCTGCAGCATGCCGTCGGGCAGGTCCAGGATCACCAGGTCCTCGACTCCCACAATCGCGCAGGCCCGCCGCTGCTCCTCGGCCCGCAGCTCGGCGACCTCCTCCGGGTCCCGGTCCCGCATCCCGGCCTCTCCAGCGGTGAGCAGCAGATAGGAGACCTTCACCCCGCGGGCCGTCCAGCGGGCGACCGCAGCCGAGGCCCCGTACTCGAGGTCGTCCGGGTGGGCGACCACGCACAGCACATGGCTCAGTGAGGCGTCGTCGTAGAACGGCAGGGCTCTCTCTGCAGCGGTGTCCATGCGGGTCAGCGTAGTCAGCAGCGCCGGCGTGGTCACCGGTGCCCGGCCGCGGGGGCCGAGCAGGTCGGCCGAGCGCCGTCCGAGACGCGTGATCAGGTGGCCAGCAGCCCGACCCCGAGAGTGGCCAGGCCGGCGACCAGGAAGCCCGCACCGATCCACAGCAGCACGATCAGCCGGTTCGGCTCGGTGCGGCCCGGGCCCAGGACCGAGAGGAAGAATCCGGCCGGCATCAGGATCGCGGAGATGAGCACGCCGGTCCGGGCCAGCCACTGCCAGGCGCCCGTGAGTCCGGTGGCCTCCGTGAGCAGCAGGCAGATCAGCCCCAGCATGATCAGGCTGGCGGCATGGGCGTGCCCTGCTCGGAAGAAGGAGACCTGCAGCTCGGTGGCGGGGACCTGCCCGCGGACCACCTTGGTGAGGAAATGGCCGCCGGTGGTCACTGTGATCGCCGCGAGGATGACGATGCCGGCGGTGGTCTGTGCGGCGGGGGAGAGCTCGAGCATGGTCGACTCCGATCGGGAGGCTGCGCTGGGTCGGGCGTGAGGGCCCGTCAGTTTCATGACACTGTTATATAACGCTGTGAGAAAACCTGGTGTCAAGGGTAGACTCCTGCCATGGCCCGGCCCCGCACCCACGATGAGACCGTCAGGACCCGCCTGCTGGAGGAAGCCTCCCAAGTCATCGCCGATTCCGGAGCCCAGGGGCTCTCGCTGCGATCCGTGGCCCGGTCGTCCCACACCACCACCGCCGCGGTCTATTCCCTCTTCGGCGGACGCGAGGCGCTCATCCAGGCCGTGGTGGAGGAGGGCTTCCGCCGCTTCGGCGCCGTGCTCGCCGCCGTCGAGCACACCGACGATCCCGGGGCGGACCTGCTGGCCCTCGGGATGGCCTACCGGGAGTTCGCCCTGGCAGACCCGCACTTCTACCGGGTCATGTTCGAGTCCCTCGGCGACGGTCTCTCCCGCCCCGAGACGCCGGCCTCCCCGACGTTCCAGGTGCTGCGCGCCGCGGTCGCCCGCGCCATGGGCCTGCCGCAGGACGACTCCCGTGAGCCGGGTTCCAGCCCAGATCTGGACCCCGCCGGGCGCGCTGCCCTGCGGCTCTGGGCGCTGGCCCACGGGCTGATCAGCCTGGAGCTCACCGGCCTCGTGCCCGGGGACGCGGACGCCCGGCGTCGTGACTATGCGGCCACGCTGCGCGCCGCCCGCGGGCTGGTGGCCGGCTGAGCCGACCGCACGCGCAGCGCCACCACGGTGAACGCCGCCAGCGGGATCAGGTGCAGCAAGGCCAGTGCGGCCGCCGTGATCCCGTCATGGGCCACCGACGGCGGCACAGCACTGGTGGGGCCGACGATGACCAGCGCGGCGACCAGCAGCACGAGCAGGCCCCTGCGCGAGCGGCGCAGCAGGGCCACCAGGCCGATGCCGATCGCCAGCGGCACGGCGGTCTTCCACGCGACGTCGACCCACCGGAGCAGGTGGCCCGGCTCCTGTCCCAGAGGATCCAGCCGCAGGGAGGCACCCAGGGCCTGGGCGGCGAAGAACACACCGAGGTTCAGCAGCGTGGCGACCAGCACGACGACGGCGCCGAGGGTGAGCAGCGGGCGCCGGGGCTCTGAGCTTCGGCCGGACGTGGTGCTCATGATGACCTCCTTCAGGGGTGGGACGGCAGGTGGGTCCCGCCGCCTCACCCTTCAGGACGATCGGGCCGCGGCCGCTGTGACATCGGCGCCTCGCGCTGTGACATCGACGCCTCACGCTGGGACGCCCGAGCCTGCTGGAACTCCTCCTTGAGCCGCCAGATGTCGCTGACCGGCCCCAGATGACGCAGCTTGTCCGGGTTGCTCACGGCACGGATCATCTCCACTCCGTCCTCGGAGATCTCCAGGATGACCGCATTGACGATCTCGCCGTCCTCGGTCCGGGTGAGCAGGCCGGAGGAGCCGTTGATCTCCCGGGACTCCAGGCGCACTCCGATCGCGGCCATCGGCGCGCCGACCGAGGCCAGCAGGCGAGCGACCTTGTCCCGGCCGGACACCGGATGCGGCACCGACGGAGCCTTGCCGCCGCCGTCGCCGACCATGGTGACCTCCGCGGTGAGGAGATCCCGAAGACCCTCCAGATCACCATGTCGGAAGGCGGCGATGAACCGGCGGGTGAGCTCCTGCCGGGTCTGAGGGTCGGCGGCGTAGCGGGGGCGGGGCAAGGCCATATGCTTCCTGGCGCGGACGGCCAGCTGCCGGCAGGCCGCCTCGGAGCGTTCCACGGTCTCGGCGATGTCCGCATAGTCGAAGGAGAAGACCTCCCGCAGGACGTAGACCGCCCGCTCCAGCGGGCTCAGGCGTTCCAGCAGGAGCAGCGATGCCATGGAGATCGACTCGTCCCGCTCGGCCGCCGCGGCGGGGTCGTCGTCGTGATCGGTGAGGACAGGCTCCGGCAGCCAATGCCCCACATAGTGTTCGCGCTGGAGCCGGGAGGACCGCAGAACGTCCACGGCGAGCCGGGTGACCACAGTGGTCAGGAAGGCGCGCGGCGTCTCCACGACGGCGTCGGTGCGCGCATAGCGCAACCAGGCGTCCTGGAGGACGTCCTCCGCCTCGGCGGCGCTGCCGAGGATCCGGTAGGCCAGGGAGAACAGCAGTGGTCGGAGCTCGGTGAACTCCTCGGTGCGCTGGTGCTGCGTCCCCATGGGTCCTCCTCGTGTCGACGTGTTCTCAGGGGGCCCGGGTCGTCTGCGCGGCGGGGTCAGAGCTCTCCGCAGCCTCGAGGGGGAGGCGCCAGACGGAGACGTGCTGCTCCGAGTCTGCGGTGAACTCCGCGCCGTGCCAGTCGGCGGTGCGTCGTTCCAGCTCCATCCCGGCCATCTGGGCCATCAGGTCCAGCTCGGCGGGCCAGGCGTAGCGCTGTTCGCTGCGGCCCTGCTCGCCGCGCCGAGGCCAGTGGTGGTAGGAGGTCAGCCGCTGGGTGACCGGGTCGATGACGTCGAAGCCAGGTGTTCCTCAGAGACGTCGAAAGGGCAGGTCAGCTGGCCGGGAGGCAGTCGACGCAGCGGTGGGACGCCCAGCTCCACCACGAAGCGGCCGCCCGGCATCAGGTGGCGGGCCGCGTTGCGGAAGCAGGCGACCTGCTCCTGCTGGGTGAGCAGGTTCGAGATCGTGTTGTACACCAGGTACACCAGGCTGAACCGGCCCGGGACATGTGTGGTGGCCATGTCGCCCACGGTCACCGGGATCCTCTCGGCGCCGGCCTTGGCGCGCAGCTGCTCCACCATCGGCTCCGAGAGCTCGATGCCGTGGACCGGGACCCCACGGGCGGCCAGGGGAACGGCGACCCGCCCGCTCCCCACGGCGAACTCGAGAGCGGTGCCGCCGTCCGCCAGCTGTTCCAGCAGGTCGACGGCGGGCTCCACAGCCTCCGGCGTGCCCATCCACCCGAGCGTGTCGTCATAGCGTGCGGCGGTGTGCGTATCCCATCGCTGGCTGCTGGGACCAGGAGCGGCCTGGTCGGCTGACAGGGGAGGATGCGATGACGTCATGGACTGGAGCCTATCCGGGCGCCCCCGGACGCGGAACGTCTGGCGGCTCAGTCGGGCGCTGAAGGTGCGGGGCGGAGAGCGCCCCGGAGCACCCCGGAGCAGAACCGGAGCAG
Organism: Nesterenkonia sp. PF2B19; assembly: GCF_001758425.2. Classification (GTDB taxonomy): domain Bacteria; phylum Actinomycetota; class Actinomycetes; order Actinomycetales; family Micrococcaceae; genus Nesterenkonia; species Nesterenkonia aethiopica. The sequence goes on from NZ_MDSS02000009.1 coordinate 56,897, forward strand.
AACCGGAGCAGAGTCGGAGCGGGGGCGCTCCAGGATCGGTGGCACAGGCACACCACCGATCAGGAGGAGATCATGACCGTCACCGACCAGAGCACCCCGACCACCAGCCGAATCACGGACCAGGACGCCCCCGGGCTGCCGCGGCTGGCGGTGATCATCGGCAGCACCCGGCCGGACAGGTTCGCCCCCACGCCGGCCGGGTGGTTCGCGGCCGAAGCAGGGACCCACGGCCAGTTCGACGTCGACCTCATCGACCTGGCCGAGTTCGATCTGCCCGCCCAGCTGGGCGGCAACGACCCCGACGCCGCGGCTCCCGAGGACGTCAGGCGGCTGGGCGAACGACTGGCCCGCGCTGACGCCTTCGTGGTGGTCACCCCGACCTACAACCGCAGCTATCCGCCGGCCCTGAAGGCCGCCATCGACTGGTTCTACAGCGAATGGAGCCTCAAGCCCGTCGGCTTCGTCGCCTATGGAGGTCATTTCGGGGCGTTCCCGCCCATCGAACACCTGCGCGGCGTGTTCGTGGAGTTCCATGCGGTGCCGCTGCGCGATGCCGTGGTGCTGCAGGACTTCTGGGAGCGCTTCGACCATGACGGCCGCGCCGTCGACGCTGAACGGATGGGCCGCTGGGCGCATCGGATGCTGGACCAGCTGGGCTGGTGGGCGCTCTCCTTGGCGGAGTCGCGCCAGCGGCGGCCCTACCCGGAGGGGATCGCAGAATGAGCACCGCGGAGACGACAGCGGCTCGCGACGGCGGCGAGGCACCGGTCAGGGCCACGGCCCGCCAATGGGTGGGGCTCATCATCATGGTCATCCCCCTGTTCATGCTCGCCACCGATGTGACCGCCCTGTACTTGGCGATGCCGGCGATCACCGCCGATCTCGCCCCGGCGGGGTCCCAGTCCCTGTGGATCCTGCACATCGGCGAGTTCCTGACGGCGGCCACGATGATCACCTTCGGCCTGCTCACCCAGCGTGTGGGCCCCCGGCGGCTGCTGCTGGGGGCTGTGGCGGCCTACGGACTCGCCTCCCTGGTGGCGGCCTTCGCCGGAGAGGCAGAGACGCTGATCGGCGCCCGGGCGGCGCTCGGGATCGCGGCGGCGGCCTTCACCCCGGCGGGCCTGGTGCTCATCCGCACCACGTTCCGGGACGAGCGGCAGTACGGGGTGGCCTTCGCCCTGTTCATGGCCGCATTCGCCGGCGGCATGGCCGCAGGCCCCGCGGTCGGAGGGTTCATCCTGGAGCACTTCTGGTGGGGTGCGGTCTTTCTGATCAATGTGCCCATCGCGGGAGTGCTCGTGCTCTCTGGGCCGTTCTTGCTGCCCCGGAACCATGCTGACCCGACGGTGCGCCTCGACGTCGCCAGCGTGGCCCTCTCCGTGGCTGCCGTGCTGGCGCTGGTGTACGGGATGCAGGAGATGGCCGACGCCGGCCCGGCACCGGCGCCGATGCTCTCGGCCGCAGCCGGCCTGGTGCTGCTGGCGCTGTTCATCCGACGGCAACGCCGGGCCGCCCATCCGCTGCTGGACCTGGCCCTGTTCCGCAGCTGGACGTTCCGCACGCTGATCCTGGTGCTGTTCCTGCTCTGCCTGGGGGCCGGGTTCGTCGACATGCTCATGGCTCAGCATCTGCAGGTGGTCCGTGGGCTCAGCCCGTGGGACGCGGGGCTGGTGCTGCTGGGGCCCGCCGTGGCCGGCACGGTCGGCACGGCGGCGACTCCGCTGGTGGCCCGCCGCGGGCCCGGGCTCGCTGTGGTCCTCCTGCTCGTGGCCGGCCTGGTCGGTGTGGTGCTGGCCGTCCGTCTGCCGGCGGCCTCCGCACCGGAGGTGGCGGTCCTGCTGACAGTCATCGCCCTGCTGGTCTCCCCGCTGATGACGCTGCTCTCCCAGCGGATCATCGGGGCCGCACCCCTGGAGAAGACAGGTCCGGCCACGGCGGTGCAGGAGATCTCCGCGAGCCTCGGCGGCGCGAGCTCGATCGCGGTGTTGGGCTCCGGCGCGCTGTGGGTGCATCGCGGAGTGCTCCGTCAGGAGGTCTCCTCGGACGTGGAGCTCTCCGCGGTCGACGCCGCGGCGGAGACCTTCGGTGCGGGTCCCGCTGTGGCCGCCACGTTGCCCGCGGCAGAGGCTGAGGCGCTCACACAGGCGGCGGACGTCGGCCTGACCGTGGCGACCCAGGCGGGGTATGTGGTCTTCGGAGCGGTCCTCCTGCTCGGTGCGGCAGGTGTGCTGCTCTGGGGGCGACTGATGCGTGGCGACCACGTCGACAGGAGAGTGGACGACGGTCTGGGCGCCGGGGCGGAGGCCTCACGACCCGCTCAGGACGGACGGCTCGCTGAGGATGCGCCGGAGCCACCGTTCCGCGGTGGGTGAGACCGCGCTGTCCCGCAGCGCCGCCGCGCGAGCCTGGTCACCTTCGCGGGCCGCGAGCTCAGCCAGCCCGAGTGTGGCGAACCCGGCCTCGATGTCGGACCCGATGGTGCGCCCCAGCGCCAGGGAGCGGTCCAGGTGGCCGTGCGCTCCGGTGTGGTCGCCGGCGTCGAGGGCGTGGAGTCCTTGGATGGCCTCCCAGAAGCACTCCTCGCCGCGGGCGCCCAGCCGGCGTGACAGGTCCGTGGCTTCTCGGGCTGCGGCCGCGCTGACCTCCCGATCCCCGTCGCGCTCCGCCTGGATGTGACGCATCCCGAGGACCTGCGTGAGCCCGTAGTCGTCCCCGTGCTCCCGCAGGATCTGCTCGGCATCATGCCCGTCCGGCATGCCGACGGCCGGTTCGCCGGCGTCGAGGAGGAACCAGTCCCGCTGGGTGGAGGCGAAGGCGGCCGCGGGCAGGTCGCCGAGCGCGACGAGCCCCTCCACCGCCTCTCCCGCCACCTGCCGCCCCTGGGCACGGGACTCGGGCACGACCAGCAGCGGGGTGGCCGCGAACCATTGGACCTGCAGCCGGGATCGCTGCGCTCTGTGGCTCGGGCCCCCCGGAGAGCTCTCGGTGCGGGCACGGAGACGGTCCAGGGCCTCGAGGATGTCCGCGGTGCTCTCGCCGGGGCTGCCGGACAGCACCGCGATGAGGACCTGCACCTGGGCGTGGGCCCCGTCGTGAGGTCCTGGGCAGGCCGCCGCCTGCCGCAGCTCGTCGAGCAGGCCTGCGGTCTCCCCGGTGATCCATCGGTGCCAGAACCAGGCGAGGATGAGGTCGACGGCGGCGGCTCCGTCCTGGACGGCCACGGCCTCCGCGAAGGCGTGGCGCAGATGGGCCCGTTCGGCGCGTATCCGGCGGACCCAGTCGCGGGCGTGGGCGGAGAACAGATAGTCCTGCGCGCAGGAGATCTCGGTGCGCCAGTGCTCCCGATGGAGGCGGGCGATGTGCTCGCGCTCGCCGGCCAGGCGCAGCTGCTCCGCCGCGTAAGCTCCCACCGACTCCAGCAGCCGGTAGCGCGTGCCGTGTTCGGTCGGTTCCGCCACCACCAGGCTGCGGTCCACCAGGCTCACCAGTGCGGGGACGACGGCCGCGCATCGCAGGGGTCCGTCCTGGCTGTCCGCGCAGACCGACTCGACGGTCTCCACCGTCCAGCTGACCGGATGGACCGCCAGCCTGCGCAGCAGGACCCGCTCCGGCTCGTCCAGCAGGGACCAGCTCCAGTCCAGCATGCCGCGGAGAGTCTGCTGGCGCCGTGGTGCCCCGCGTTCGGGGCGGCTCAGCAGGTCCAGCCTGTCGGTGAGACGGTCCAGCAGCCTCGTCGGGTCCAGGGCGGCGGTCTGGGCCGCGGCGAGCTCGAGGGCCAGGGGCAGACCGTCGAGGCGTCGGCACAGCTCGGCGACGACAGCCAGTGTGTGCGGGTCCTCCGGAAGGTCAGGGGTGACGGCCCGGGCCCGGTCGAGGAAGAACGTGACCGCGTCGTCGTCGGGTGCCTGTGCTGACAGCGGGGTCAGCGCCAGGCGCTGCTCACCGGGAAGCCCGAGCGGCTCTCGACTGGTGGCCAGGATCTTCAGCGCGTTCCCTGCGGAGAGCACGGCGTGGGCGAAGCGGGCGGCCTCATCGGCGACGTGTTCGCAGTTGTCGAGCAGCAGCAGGCCTCCGGTGGCCTGCAGGGCCGCCGTCAGCCGATCGAGGAGGTCCCGGCTCTCCTCGCGCAGCTGGGTGAGCCCGATGCTCTCGGCGACCAGCCGAGCGACCCGAGCGGGACCCGTGTCAGGGGGCGGGCAGGCGTCGAGCGAGCTGAGGTCGACGAACCACGCCGCGTCGCCGGACTTCTCGGAGAGCAGCTCGGCGGCACGCACCGCCAGGCGGGTCTTCCCCACGCCGCCGATCCCCAGGACGGTGACCAGCGGGCTCCGCGTGAGTCGCAGCTCCACCTCGCGGAGCTCGGGCATGCGGCCCAGGAAGGACGAGGCGAACACCGGCAGCCGTGGCGCCGGCGCGGCTTCCGGGCGGTGCGCCGCAGCGTCGGGTCGGTGGAACACAGAGTCATGATCCTGTGGACGGTCCTGCAGCCTGGGGTCCTGCTGAAGGATGCGCACGTGCAGGTGGGAGGTCTCCGGATCCGGGTCCGCTCCGAGCTCTTCGGCCAGGTGGCGTCGGTGCCGTTCGTAGACGCCCAGCGCGTCCGGGTGGCGATGGGCCCGATGCAGGGCCAGCATCAGGGCACGGGTCAGGCGGGCGCGCAGGGGGTGGTGCGCGGCCAGGGGCTCCAGCACGGTGACGGACTCCTGTGCCTGACCGACCTCGAGCAGCGCCTCTGCCAGCGATTCGGCGGCCTCCAGCCGCAGCTCGTGCAGCTGTCCGATCTCCGGGGCGAGCCAGGTGGCGTCCCGGAGCTCCGCATAGGGCTCACCGCGCCACAGCTGCAGGGCCGCACGCAGCAGCTCGGTCCGCTCGGCGAGGGCCTCCGATCCGCGGGCGCGGACGATCAGCTGCCTGAACTCCTCGGCATCGACCTCCACCTCAAGTTCCCTCTCGGGCTCCTGAGCACCTCCGGAGCCTCCCGCTGCGGGTGCCGGGGCGCTGGTGGAGAGCCTATGGCCGCCCGGCCCGCTGCTCAGCAGGGCTCGGCCCCCGGGTTCGGTCTCGTCCAGAGCCGACCGCAGCTGAGACAGCTTGGCCTGCAGCACACGGGTCGGGTGGGCCGGGAGGTCCCCGCCCCAGACGCGATCGATCAGGGTGTCAGCAGGCACGGCGTCACTCAGGTCCACGGCGAGAGCGGCCAGGACGGCGCGGACCTTGCGCTCGCGGACCTCCACCGCCTGACCTGTGGAGGTCCGCAGCCGGATGGGGCCCAGGACCTCGATCTTCATGCGCCCCAGTCTAGGTCCGCCCCGGGTTCCAGCTGCTGCATTCCGTGGACGCATCACCTCAGCCCCAGGCATCCGCCGGCGGCCCGGCTCGTGCGCTGCCGACAGCCTCCCACCCGCCGCCGGCAGAGCCCGGGGGCTCCGCGGCCCCGCCCGAGCAGCTTCGGCAGGACCGGGACCACCACCTCCACCACGGCCTCGGTGCCGTGGTCTCCGGTGATCACGCAGTGCCGCAGCATCACGCCATTCCGGGTGGCGACGTCGTCGGCCACGGTGCACGGGTCCCCGGTGGTGAGGCCCCGGGCGGAATCTGCTGCGGCGAGGGCGGCGAGATCTGCCCCGCGGGCGGCCTGGGCGGCCGCCACAGCCGCAGAGCCGACCACATGGACCACCCCGATGAGCATCATCAGGGCAGCGATCGCCGCCAGGGTCAGCACCGTCCCGGAGCCACGCTCCTCCTGGTGGGCGATCATGGCGGCCCACCCGGAGGCGCGCCGCCCAGGGAGGGCTGCTCCACGCGGGCCGAGGCGTCAGCGGTCTGCTCAGCGGAGAGCTCCACGAGTCCGAGGAGCCGCACCGGGCGGACGAGCCTCACCCGGGCATGCTCGCCGTCGCGGGAGATGCTGACCTGCACGGACTCGCCTGCCACCCGCTGGACGACCTCCCGTGCCGAGGCTTCGGTCTCACCCCGGGCCAGTTCCCGAGCGGCCGCGCGGGCGCCCTCTTCGAGGGTCACCTGCGCGGCGCGTGCATGCCCAGCCCGAGGAGCAGCGTGAGGATCAGGACGGCGGCTGGGAGCGCGGCCGCGAACTCCCCGCTCACCGCACCGCCGTCGTCGTGGATCCCCGGGGCTCGGCCCCTGGGTCGGCTCCTGGGCCGGCCCACGTCGTCCTCCACTCTCATCGGCTGCACCTCTGGCTGCCTGATCAGAGGGTGAGGGCCCGCTGGACGATGCCGGCGAGCATCTCCCGAACCTCGCCGGAGGACAGCACCGCCACCAGCAGCCCGGCGAAGCCGACGGCGGCCAGCATGACGATGCCGTATTCGGCAGTGGCGAGACCGTCCTCCTCCTGATGGAGCTCTCGGAGAAGCTCCTCCATGCCGGAGTCTCGGCGGCCCGCCGGCGGGCGGTCCTGTGAGGGGAGCATCGTGAGTGACGCCATGGTGATCAGTCCTTCCAGATCCTGCGGTTCGATGGCTCCGCCCGGGGCCGGGCGGTCCTTCGATCCTGGTCCCCGGGGGACGGGGGCAGAAGGGCGAGCCCGTGCCCTGTGGACAGCCCCGCGTGTCCCACGTCTCGTCGTGCAGCTGTGGAGGAGCTCCGGACCCCGCCGACGGTGCGAGCCAGAGCCCGGCTGGGGGCTGTGACCCACACGCCATCTGTGACGCCGCGCGACGACGGCGTACCCGCCCACATGACGGAATCCTTCAGCCTCCGCTAGGCTGAAGGATGCTTCACGAGCAGTGACCCGGGGCCCGCGCCCCGACCGATCCACCGAAGGTCACTCACCAACCCCATGTTCACGGGTGGTCAGGATCGACAGAAGCGGCCCGTTCTCGCTGGTCCCCAGCACTGGATGGAACGGGCAAGAGCAGCGACGAAAGGATCGATGAGGCCGGCACAGCCAGGTGCCCTGCCCCACTGACACTCCATCTCACCCCGCGCCGCCGAGGGCCCACGACCTGCGCCCCGCGACGCTCCCATGCCCAGACCTGTGCCCGGCCCCGCGCCGGGCCGCCGTGCAGGAGCCACGCCTCACAAGGGCGCCTGCCCACACCCAGAATCCATGGAGTCCGCATGATCGAACTGACAGACGTCAGCAAGGTCTACCCCGGCGGGGTGACCGCGCTCGACTCGGTGAACCTCACCATCCCCGACGGGGAGATCCACGGCATCGTCGGCCGCTCCGGCGCCGGCAAGTCCACCCTCATCCGCTGTCTGACCGGGCTTGACCCGGCGACCTCGGGCAGCATCAGCGTGGACGGCGTGGATCTCGGCCAGGCCCGCGGCGCCGCGCTCATGAAGGCGCGCCGCAGCATCGGCATGGTCTTCCAGCATCACAACCTGCTGGACTCCCGCACCGCGGAGAAGAACATCTCCCACCCGTTGGAGATCGCCGGGGTGCCGGCCAAGGAGCGGAAGCGCCGCGTCGAGGAGCTGCTGGAGCTGGTCGGCCTGACCGACCGTCGTCGCAACCACCCCTCCCAGCTCTCCGGCGGGCAGCGCCAGCGCGTCGGCATCGCCCGCGCGCTGGCGGCCGAGCCGCGGGTGCTGCTGTGCGACGAGCCCACCTCCGCCCTGGACTCCGGCACCACGCGGCAGATCCTGGAGCTGATCCGCCGGCTGCGGGACCGGCTGGGCATCACCGTCATCATCATCACCCATGAGATGTCCGTGGTCCGCGAGATCTGCGACTCCGTCTCCCTGCTCTCCGAGGGTCGCATCGAGCGCTCCGGCGCCCTGCTGGACGTCATCCAGGACACCGGCTCCCCGCTGTCGAAGGAGCTCATCTCTCTTCCTCCGACGGCGGCGCTGCGGCCCGGCGACACCCTGGTGGAGGCGCTGATGGCCGAGAGCAGCCAGTTGGCCGACGTCGGCCAGCTGTTCTCCCTGCTGTCCTCCCAAGGGCTCGACGCCCGTGTCGAAGCCGGCACCATCGAGACCATCCAGGGCCGTCAGGTCGGCCGTCTGCACATCAAGCCGACCACCCGCGCCGAGGCCGAGCAGATCGCGGCGGTGCTGCGTGACCACGGCATCCACGCCGAGCTGACCACCGGCGCCGAGGTGGAGGCTGAGCGGGCTGCGCATGAAGAGGACGACGCCCGCGCCGAGCAGCAGGAGGAGAACCAGTGAGCATCACCGCATCCGGTCTCGCCGCCGCGACCCCGCTGGCCTCGGGGCGTTTCCTGGACAACCCCGTCTTCCACAACCAACTGCCGGACGCCGTCCTGGAGACGATCTTCATGACGGCGGCCACGGCCGTCATCGTGGCGATCTTCGGTCTGCCGCTGGGCATCCTGCTGCACAACCTGGGCCCCAAGGGGCTCTCCCCGAACTCCCCTGTCTACCGAGTGGTCTCCCTGGTCGTGGACATCGGCCGGTCCATCCCGTTCATCGTGCTGATGATCTCGCTCATCCCCTTCACCCGGTTCATGGTGGGCACCGCGCTGGGCTGGCAGGCTGCCGTCGTGCCGCTGTCCATCGGGGCGATCCCGTTCTTCGCGCGCCTGGTGGAGAACGCGCTGCGCGAAGTCTCCTCCGGGAAGGTGGAGGCCGTGAAGATGATGGGCGCCTCCTCAGGGCACATCATGCGCCAGGTGCAGGTCCGTGAGGGCCTGCCGGGCATCGTGGGCGGCTTCACCGTCACCGTGGTGGCGCTGATCAGCTACACGGCCATGGCCGGCGCGATCGGCGGCGGCGGACTCGGGGCGCTGGCCTACAACTACGGCTATCAGCGGTACCAGGGCGACACGATGCTCGCCTGCGTGATCCTGCTGGTGATCATCGTCGCCGTCGTCCAATGGGTCGGCGACCGTGTCGCCCGCGGGATCGACCACCGCTGACCAGCTTCGTCATCACTGCTCGCACACAGAAAGGCACACACATGGCATCTCTGCACACCTCCCGCGCGGTGCGGCTGTCGGCCGTCGTCGGCGTCTCCGCACTGGCCCTGACCGGCTGCGGCCTCTTCGCCGACGACGAGGTCGCCGTCGGCACCGAGAACGAGGACGGCACCATCACCCTCACCGTGGGGGCGACCCCCGTCCCGCAGGGCGACATCCTGCGCTTCATCGACGAGGAGCTGGCCGCCGACGCCGGTCTGGACCTCGAGGTCGTCGAGTACCAGGACTACACCGAGCCCAACCCGGCGCTGGTCGCCGGGGAGCTGGACGCGAACTACTTCCAGCACCAGCCGTGGCTGGAGTCTGAGGTGGAGGGCCAGGGCTATGAGCTGGCACACTACGACGGCGTACACGTGGAGCCCTTCGCGCTGTTCTCCGAGCGTCACGACAGCATCGAGGACCTGCCTGAGGGCGGCCAGATCGGCGTGAACAACGACCCCTCCAACCAGGGTCGCGCGCTGGCCATGCTGGCCGACGCCGGACTGATCGGCCTCGCCGACGGTGTGGACCCGGCCGAGGCCACCATCAACGACATCGCGGACAACCCGTCCGAGTTCGAGTTCATCGAGGCCGACGCCGCCTCCCTGGCGCGAACCCTTGACGACGTCGACGCCTCCGTGATCAATGGCAACAACGCCCTGGAGATCGGGCTCTCCCCGACCCAGGACAGCCTGCTGGTGGAGGACCCCGAGGGCAGCCCCTACGCCAACTTCCTGGCCGTGCGTGAGGGCACCGAGGAGGACGAGAACCTGCTGAAGCTCGACGAGCTGCTGCACTCCGACGAGGTCCGTGAGTTCATCGAGGAGACCTGGCCCGACGGCGAGGTCGCCCCGGCGTTCTGATCGGCTGAGCCGCACTGAGCTGAACGGTTCAGCGTTGAGTGGATCAGCGCTGAGCTGAGCCGACGTCGCATCTCGGAGGCCCCCGCACCAGCCGGTGCGGGGGCCTCCGTGCGTCCATCCGCCGTCTACGGGGCTGGCCTGCACTGGGCTCGACCGGCGGCCCGATCCGGGCCCGTGACCTTCTGCGGCAGACCTCCACTCACTCCGGGGCCGGTCGGTTACAGTGGAGGTGCTTCACGAGCAGCGACCGGAGGGCGCCCGCCCTCCATGATCCGCCAGCGGTCGCTCGCCAACCCCATGTTCACGGGTGGTCTCGGATCACGAAGCGGCCCCTCTCAGCGCCGCGGCCTCACAGTGGCCGTCGCAGACCGGATGGGGCAAGAGCAGCATGAAAGGAACTCTCCCGGGCTCGATGCTCGCCGCGACGACGGCGCCTTCCGTCCCGCTGACGATCCGTCACGGACTTCGCCTGCCAAGACCTCGCCCTGCCCCGGCCAGGTCCGACGGGCCCGGCTCCTTGGAGGAGCCACGCAAGATTCCACCCCGGCTCATCGAAGGAGCACACGCTCATGATCCCGTTCACCACACCTGTCGGCTCCACCGTCCGCGGCCCCCGTCGGACCGCCTTCTCTCTGACCGCGCTGGGCCTCACCATCGCCCTGACGGCCACCGGCTGCACCGTCTTCGGCGGAGGTGACGACGCAGCCGACGACGAGACCTTCCGCATCGGTGTGACCGCCCAGGACGAGACCAACCAGCTCCTGGCCGACATCGCCGCCGAGGAACTCGGCTATGACGTGGAGATCGTCAACTTCGACGACTACAACGTCCCCAACACGGCATTGAGCAACGGAGACCTCGACGCCAACTGGTTCCAGCACATCGCCTACCTGGCCAACTACAACGTCAACAACGATGACGATCTCACCATGATCGGCGGCACGGAGATCGTCCCACTGTCCCTGTACTCCGAGACGTATGACTCGGTGGAGGACTTCCAGGACGGGGACACCGTGGCCATCGCCAATGACGAGATCAACCAGGCTCGAGGCATCAACGTGCTGGTGGCCGCCGGGCTCGTCGTCCTGGAGAACGACGTGCCCGAGCCCCGTCCCGCGGACATCGACGAGGACGCCTCCACCGTCTCCGTGCACCCGGTCGACGCCGCGCAGACCGTCAACGCCCTGCAGTCGGTGGAGGGTTCGGTGATCAACAACAGCTTCATCAACGACGCCGGCATCGACCCCAACACCGCCCTGTTCGCTGATGATCCGGAGGACCCGGAGGCGTTCCCCTACATCAACGGGTTCGTGGTCCGGGACGAAGACCGAGACAACGAGGCCTCCGGGAGATCGCTGCCCTCTATCACGACCAGCGTGTCCTGGACTCGGCGGCCGAGATCTCCGAGGACACTTCGGTGCCTGCCGACCCGAGCATCGAGGAGCTCGAAGCTGGTCTGCAGGAGTACGAGGACTTCCTCCGCGGTGACGCGACCGACGCCGAGGACGCAGAGACCGACGAGGACGAGGACGAATGAGCGGCGGCGCCGCGGGCGCCGACCCGCTGATCGAGTTTCGCCACGTCACCCGGAGGTTCGGGAAGGGGGAGAAGGCCGTCACGGCGGTCGACGACGTCTCTCTGCATGTGGACCGTGGCGAGGTGTATGGCGTCATCGGATTCTCTGGGGCGGGGAAGTCCACGCTCATCCGGATGATCAACGGACTGGAGAAGCCCACATCCGGTTCGGTGCACGTCCTCGGAGAGGAGATCTCTGCACTGTCCGAAGGCCGGCTCAGCAAGGTGCGGTCCCGGATCGGCATGGTCTTCCAGCAGTTCAACCTCTTCCATTCCCGCACGGTGGCCGGCAACGTCGGCTACCCGTTGAAGGTGGCTCGATGGAAGAAGGCCGATCGGCAGGCTCGGGTGTCCGAGCTGCTGGAGTTCGTCGGCCTGGCCGACAAGGCTGACCAACATCCGGAGGAACTCTCCGGCGGCCAGAAGCAGCGCGTCGGCATCGCCCGAGCCTTGGCCGCCAAACCGGACATCCTGCTGGCAGACGAATCGACCTCGGCCCTGGATCCGTCCACGACGGCGGAGGTCCTCGCTCTGCTGCGTCGCGCGAACGAGGAGTTGGGGATCACCATCGTCGCGATCACGCATGAGATGGAGGTCATCCGTGCCATTGCGGACCGGGTGGCCGTCATGGATCGCGGCAGAATCGTGGAATCCGGCCACGTCTATGACATCTTCTCCAATCCACGTGACGGGGAGGAGGCCAGCTTCGTCGGGGCCGCATTGAAGGACCGACCGTCGCCGGAGGACGTGCTGCGCATCCGGCAGCACACCTCGGGGCGGCTCGTCACCGTCTCATTGAAGGACTCGGTGGCCGTCGGGAGTGTGCTCGGCCAAGCCGGTCAACATGGGGTGGGCTTCGAGATCGTCCACGGGGGAATGAACACCACCAAGGACGCCGCCTACGGGCTGCTCACGTTGGCCCTGACCGGTGAGTCCGACGCAGTGGAGCAGTTCGTCGGGGCGCTGTCTGCGGCCGGCGCCGTCCAGGAGGTGGCGGCGTGATCGAGACGTACCGCGACCTGGACTGGTCCTATTACGGGCCGACGCTGCTGGAGGCCATCGGGGACACCATCTACATGGTGGCGTGGAGCTTCGTCTTCGCCGGTCTCATCGGCCTCGCCATCGGCGTGACGCTGTACACCACCCGTGACGGCGGCCTGCTCGCCAACCGGCCGGTGTGGCTGCTGACGAACTTCGTCGTCAACCTCATCCGCCCGATCCCGTTCGTGATCCTCATCGCGGCGCTCCAGCCGGTCACGATCTCCGTGGTGGGCAAGGGTATCGGTAATGATGCCGTGATCTTCGTGATGATCTGGGCCTCCACGTTCGCGATCGCGCGCATCGTGGAGCAGAACCTGGTCTCCATCGACCCGGGTGTCATCGAGGCGGCCCGCGCCATGGGAGCCTCGCGGACACGCATCATCATGACGGTCATGCTGCCCGAAGCACTGGGACCGCTGATCCTGGGCTACACCTTCGTGATCATCGCCCTGACCGACATGTCGGCCCTCGCCGGCATCATCGGCGGCGGCGGGATCGGCAACTTCGCGATCGTCGAGGGGTACAACAGGTTCCGTCCGGAGGTGACCTGGTTGGCCGTCATCGTGGTCATCATCTTCGTGCAGTCGCTGCAGATCATCGGCAACTGGGCGGCCCGGAAGGTCATGCGCCGCTGATGGGCCAGGCGCGCCCCTGCGGCATGTGCCGCAGGGGTGCTGCTGTGTCGGGGGCTCCGCCGTCGTCTGGTGCTGTCGCCCCGTTCTGATCGCAGAACCCCGAGAATCTTGAGGAGGATCTGTGATCAGGACGGGGCGTGACGGCGCCGGCTCCACTGCCCGCTCCACCTCACTCGTGCGCTTCAGCGATGACTCTGACGTGCACGGACTCTCTCAGTGATACCCATTGCGCATCTGCGTTGTACCTGGCGAGCGCTTTCCATAGGGTCATTGCAACGTTTCAATACGTGACGTGAATCACCCGACCGCTTTACTGAGGGAGTTGAGCATGTCGAGCGCATCGACACCGAGGCCCCGGCCTCTGGGTAGGACGAGTACCCGCGGCAGGCGCCGCAGCGCGCTGCGACCGGCGGCCGCGCTGGCCCTGCTGGCGCCGCTGGGAGTCGCCTCCAGCACGGGGGCCAGCACCGCCACGAACACGGCGACCACCAGCCCCGCATCCGCGATCCAGCCAGCAGACGGCATCCCGCCGGGCGAGGTGCTGGCCTTCGACTTCGGCTGCGCCGGCGGGCCGGTCGCCGAAGGCCATCACGAGGTCACCGAATCCACACTCTATGACGCCGAGTCCGGCTTCGGGCTCAGCGCCCCGGTCGCCTGCCGGGATCGTGGCGCGCCGGATGACATGCGCCGCGACTTCGTCCTGGCCGGAGGCGAGCAGTTCCAGGTGGATCTCCCCGACGGGGAGTATCACGTCACCGTCATCTCGGGTGATGAGATCGCCTCGAACAACACCCAGCTCACGGTCCAGGGGGAGTTCCAGGGCAGCCTGAGCCCACGCGGCAGCGGGGAGTACGCCGAGCACAGCGTCTACACGGAGGTCGCCGACGGCTCCCTGGTCTTGGAGGTCTCTGGGGATGGGCGTTTCAACGGCGTCGAGATCTCCCAGGTGGCCCCGCCCACCGGGCTGGAGGCCGCCGAGGTGAGCACCGAACCGCCGTCGGCCACCCTGGCCTGGGACGAGTCGGTCGGCGCCGCCGAGTACACCCTCTATCGCTCCGCCCACGGCGAGCAGGACTTCCAGGCGGTGGGCAGCACCGCGGGCGCCAGTCTCACCGATGCGGACGTGGAGCTGGGCTATTCCTATGACTATGCCGTCACCCAGACCAGCGCCGCCGGCGTCGAATCAGGGCACAGCGAGGTCCACACGGTCGCGATCGTGGACCCCGAGGTCACCGCTCCGGCCGCGCCGCAGTATCTCACCCTGGAGAAGGCCAACCCGTCCCGCACCACCATCTCCTGGACCGGTGACGACGCGGCGGACGAGTACCACGTCTATCGCTCGCTGAACGCGGACCGAGGCTTCGAACGGATCGCGGAGACCGCGGAGACCACCTACACCGCGCAGGGAGAGGCCGAGCACAACTGGTACTACATGGTCCTCGCCGTCAATCCCGGCGGCGTCTCGGAGCGGTCGGAGCCCCTGCTGGCTCCGGTCACGGCCCGCGGGGGCAACGGCAATCCCTTCGAGGAGTGCACCACTGACGACGCCGACGCCGTCGTGACCCGCCACGGGGACACCTGGCGCGCCGCCAACGACGGAGAGACCGTGCTGGAGACCTATGCGATGGTCGAGGCCATGCAGGCCGCCGTCGACAGCCTTACCGAGGGCCGCACGGAGCAGGAGTCCGTGGTGGTCCGCGGCTCAGGCACCATGACCGCCGACGCCGCCGTCGACCTTCCGAGTCACACCTCCTTCTCGGTGTGCGGCACCATCCACGTGGCCGGCAATGAGTCGAACTTCAGCTACGAGGACCACACCGGCGTGGTGCGGATCCGGCACGCTGAGGACGTCGCCGTGCCGTTCCTCTCCGTCACCGGCAACCCGAACTTCGGCGTGTATCTGCGCACCTCCTCAGACGTGCACTTCGGACAGATGGACCTGCGACTCTCCGGGGGCCACGGGATGCGGATCGACAGCCGCGACGACGATTCGGTGCGTGAGGCCCGTGACATCACCATCGACGACGTCTACGTCTCCGGCACGCAGACCCACGGCGTGGAGACCTACGGGGTGGACGGGCTGACCATCGGCACCGTCACCGCGGTGGACACCGGGCATGCCGGCCTGCTGCTCAATGACACGGTCAACGCCGACATCGAGCGGATCGTCGGCGACGGTGCGGCGGCCGGCACCGGATACGCCACCTTCCGGACGGCGAACCGCAACGGGCAGATCGACGGCGAGTACCCCACCAACATCCGTGTCGGGGAGCTGATCGCCGACGGCGGCGGCCGCGGGTTCTTCTGCGTCTCCGAGTCCGGCGGCGTGGAGATCGAGACCCTGGAGATCCGGGACACCGGGTCCAACGCCATGCTGATCGAGAACTGCCACAACATCACAGTGGCCAGTGAGGAGGGCTACGTCTCGGGGCCGGGCGACCTGCGCATCTCGGCGCGCAGCGAGTTCGCCAACACCTCGGACATCCGGTTCGCGAACCTCACTCTAGAAGACACGGCCATTAACGAGAGCCCGTGCGGAGAGAACATCACCGCGGAGAACATCACGCTGATCGACTCGGAGCTCAACCTCTGCGAGTGATCTGAGCCCCCTCCGACGCGCGGTCTGTCCCCGTCGTCTTCGTCAGTCCCCGTGAAACCCGGTGGGGGGAAAGACGATGACGACGGGGACAGACGTGTCTGCCGGAGCCCACGCGGGCCGCGCCGCGTCTACGGCGCCGCTGCCAGCAGCGCTTCCAGCAGATGCAGCGCGGCGATCTTCTCCAGCGGTGCGTTCCGGTTCCCGCATTTGGGGGACTGCACGCAGGAAGGGCAGCCGGTCTCGCAGCCGCAGCCGCGGATGGTCTGCGCGGTCGCGGCGATCCACTCCCGCACTGCCGTATGCCCGCGCTCGGCGAACCCGGCGCCGCCGGGGTGCCCGTCGTAGACGAAGATCGTGGGCTGCTCGGTGTCGGCGTGCAGCGCGGTGGAGACCCCGCCGATGTCCCAGCGGTCGGAGGAGGCGATGAGCGGCAGCAGTCCGATCATCGCGTGCTCGGCGGCGTGCAGCGCCCCGGGGACCTGCTCGGGCACCACCCCGGCGGCCGCCAGCGCGGTCTCGGGCGCGGTGATCCATACCGCCTGGGTCTGCAGGCGCGACGGCGGCAGGTCCAGCGGCTCGTCGGAGAGCACCTCGGAGGTGCCCAGCGCCTTGCGCTGGAATCCGACGACGGCGGAGGTCACCTCCACCTGTCCGAGGTGCAGGCCGAACCGGTCCCACGCCTGAGAGGCGGAGGTCTCGAGCACCTCGATCGACGTCGTCTCACGGGCCTGGGTGTAGTACGGAGGGTTCGCCCGGGAGACCAGCACCACGCCGTCGTCGGCGGCCAGGTCCTCCACGATGAACGTCCGGCCCTGGTGCACGTACACGGCTCCGGGGTGCGCCTGAGGCTGAGCCTGGGCGGCTCCCATGTCACCGATCACCGAACCGTCCTCGGCGTCGACGATCGTGTACGGCCCGCCGCCGTCGGAGCGCAGGCGCACCCAGTCGGCGGCGGAGGCGTCGTCGTGGGCGAAGAACCAGCCGCGCGGTCGGCGTCGCAGATGTCCCTGCTCGGTGAGCGCGTCGATCAGCCATCGGCCGGGTTCGAACAGCTCGACGTCGTCCAGGGTCAGCGGCAGCTCCTGCGCGGCGGCCAGCAGGTGCGGGGCGGCCACATGCGGGTTGGAGGGGTCGATGACGGCGTCCTCCACCTTCGCGGAGAAGATCGCCTCCGGGTGCTCCAACAGGTAGGAGTCCAGCGGGTCGTCCCCGGCGATGAAGAATGCGGCCCCGCGCTGCCCGGAGCGCCCGGCGCGTCCCAGCTGCTGGAAGAAGGAGGCTCGCGTGCCGGGCCAGCCCGCGATGATCACCGCGTCCAGACCGGAGATGTCGATGCCCAGCTCCAATGCAGGGGTGGAGGCGACGCCGAGGAGCCGGCCGTCGCGCAGCGCGTCCTCCAGGGTGCGCCGCTCCTCCTTCAGGTACCCGGATCGGTAGGCGGCCACGCGTCCCAGCAGGTCGGTGTCGATCTCGGCCAGGTTGTCGGCGGCGATCCGGGCGATGGTCTCGGCGCCGCGCCGGGACTTGATGAACGCCAGCGTCCGGTGCCCGGCCACCATGAGGTCGGTGAGGATGTCGGCGGCCTCCACGGTGAGGCTGCGTTTCAGCGGGGCGCCGCCGTCGCCGGTGTGTTCGGAGAGCGTGGACTCCCACAGGTAGACGTCCACGGCTCCGTGGGGCGAGCCGTCCTCGGTGACAGCGGTGACCTCCTCGGCGGGAACCCCGATGAGGCGGGAGAACGACGACGCCGGATCGCCGCTGGTCGCCGACGCTGCGGCGAAGACGGGCTCGGCGCCCCGGCGGTAGTGGGCCACCACGCGGCGCAGCCGGCGCAGCAGCAGGGCCACGTGGGAGCCGAAGATGCCGCGACAGCTGTGCGCCTCATCGATGATGACCAGTCGCAGGCGGGCCAGGAAGCGGGCCCAGGCCCGGTGGTTGGGCAGGATGCCCACGTTGAGCATGTCCGGGTTGGTGAGCACCACGTTGGCGTGCTGACGCACCCAGCGGCGCTCCTCGGGGTCGGTGTCGCCGTCATAGGAGGCGGCGCGGATCCCGCCGTCGGCGGTGTGCGTCTCGCTGTCGGCCAGGGCGTGGTCCACCTGGCGGGCGAGCTCGGTGAGCGCGTCGAGCTGGTCGGCGGCCAGGGCCTTGGTGGGGGAGAGGTAGAGGACGGTGCCGCCCTCGGCGAGCACGGCGGCCAGACCGGGCAGCTGGGTGCCCAGGGACTTGCCGGAGGCGGTGCCGGTGGCCAGGATCGTGTGCCGTCCGGCCCGCAGGGCCTCGGCGCGTCGACCTGATGCGTGTAGAGCTGTCCGATGCCGACGCCGGCGTAGCCCTGCGCCAGCGGCTCCGGAACCCACTCGGGCCAGGGCGCGGTGCGGGCGGTGCGGGCCTCCAGGGTGCGGACGTGGCGCAGCGGGCCCTCGTCGCTGACCGTGGCGGGCAGTCCGGCGCGGCGCAGCAGCGTGAGTGCGGCGGAGGGGTCCTCGGCGACGTCGTCAGCGGGGTCGGCGGCGGGGCGGGTCATCCCGTTCAGGGTACTCGCCCCGCCGCCGCAGTCGCCGTCTGAGGCCCGGCCGCCCGGGCCCGTCGTCGGCCCCTGTCGTCAGGCCCTGGAGCCGAGCTCCGCGATGTGCTCGGGCAGCCGGTCATGGGAGCCGTACATGAAGTGGTTCTCCATGCGCTCCGAGTAGCGGCTGGCCTCGGTGGTGCGGCCCACCGCCTCGGCCACCTGGCGGATGTGCATCGGGGACGCTCCGCAGCACACGCCGAGGTAGTTGATCCCCAGGGCGTGCGCCTCGGCGGCGAAGGCACCGATCTCATAGCGGTTGGTGAAGAGCGGGTCCAGCGCGGTGGGGAAGGTACGGCCATGCGGGGAGGGCACGGCGGCGCCGTCGTCGGAGAGGTTGAAGAAGGTGGGCTCCGCCTCGGTGGTGCGGTAGGGGATCGGCAGCGCGCCCACGTGGCAGGACACGGCCTCGCGGATCTGTCGCAGCCAGGACATCATGGTGGCCGGGCCGCGGAAGCAGTTCAGGCCGACGACGTCGGCCCCGGCCTGCTCCAGGCGCTGGCAGGTCTCCACCACGCCCAGGCCGTCGGCCATCTCCTCGAAGGCCATCGGCGCCAGCGTGAGCACCACCGGCAGCTCGGCGGAGCGGGCGATCTCCAGGGCGGCGAGCGCTTCGCCGGCGTAGTAGAAGGTCTCCCCGATGATCAGGTCGGCGCCCTCCTCGACGGCCCAGCCGACCATCTCCTCGAACATTCCGCGCACCTCGGCCTGCTTGGCGGGGTCGGCGGGGTCCCAGATGTTGGAGTTGGAGATGTTGCCGGCCATGAGGTCGCCGGGGCGCGCGTCGGCCACCTCGCGGGCGATCTGCAGGGCTGCGCGGTTCAGCGGCTCGAGCAGCTCCTCCTTGCCGATGACGCGCATCTTCTCGCGGTGTCCGTTGTACGTGAAGGCCTCGACGACATCGGAGCCGGCGCGCTGGAAGTCCACGTGCAGCGCGCGCAGCGCGTCGGGGTGCTCGAGGGCCACCTCGGGGACGAACTCCCCGGCGGTGAGGTATCCACGGCGTTCCAGCTCGAAGAGGAACCCTTCGGCGCAGATCACCGGTCCGGCGTCGAGTCGGTCTGTGAACGATGGCTGGGCGGTCATCACCGCTCCTCTCAGTCATGGGATGTGACGTGCCACGGGTGGGAGCGGCCGATGCGAGGCCTCGCGTCTCCGGCCGGGTGGGTCGATCTGTCGTGGCGGTGACGCCGACTCTACAAGAATGATCACGTCGATGGGAATTATGTTCATAGAGTGACACGGAGGATCGGGAGGACGCGGCTTCAGACGACGACGGGCCGTCCCCTACGGAGCTCCGCCGGGAAGGGCGGAGCCGCAGGAGACGGCCCTCAGGTCGGCGCGGCGGTACCGCCGCGCAGGAACGCTCGGAGGCTCAGGCCTCGCTCTTGAGGTCGTCGAACTGGGAGTGCGAGGGGCGGATGCGTTCGCTGCCCGGGGCGCCGTAGACGTAGACGTCGCCCAGCAGCGTCCAGCCCAGATACTCGTAGAGCTCCAGGCCCTCGGCGTTGGCCACCAGCAGGCCCTCCTCGACGTCGCCCTCCAGGGCGATGGCCACCAGGGCGCGGGTCACGAACGTGCCCAGGCCCTGACGGCGGAAGTCGGGATTGGTGTAGATGCGGTCCAGGACGGCGTACTCGTCGACGACGGCGACGCGCCCGCGGGCGGCTACGGTGTCGCCGGAGCAGACGGTGAACAGGGTCCAGCCGTCGAAGTCCTCCCGGGTGGTGGTGTAGCCTCCGGGGTGATGGGGTCCTCGACGTCCTGGGTGCCCATGTCGACGACCATCAGCTTCTCTTCGTCGCTGATGCGCTCGAGGCCGTTGATGGAGTCCTTCAGGGACTCGTCGCCGGGCTCGGCAATCAGCGTCAGCAGTCGCCCCGGGCTCTTCGTGACCGCCGAGATGACTTGGCGCAGAGCGGTCTCGTCCGGGGCGTGGAGGACGTATTCCCAGTCGTCCGAATCGCCGGAGCGCAGGGCGGAGTGGACGGCTCCGTCGTGGTCGACGTCGTAGTCGTGGGTCCGGGCCCAGCCGGTCACCCAGGTGCGGACGAGTGCGTCGTTCAGCTCGGAAGTCATGAGACGACTATATGAGTTCAGACCGGGGGTGTGGGAGGGGCCACGGCAACGAGTTCATAAAGATCGATGCGCTGAACCCCGTGGTCAGCACGATCTGCGGGCGACTGACCAGGGGCGAAGGATCTGTCCGGATCGTCGGTGTGCGCCGGTATCCTGGTGCCCCGTGAGCATCTCGCGGATCGTCCTCTACTACGCCTTCACCCCGCTGTCCGACCCGGAGGCCGTACGGCTGTGGCAGCACACGCTGTGCCGGGAGCTGGGGCTGAAGGGTCGCATCATCGTCTCCCCCCACGGCATCAACGGCACCGTCGGCGGAGAGCTCTCAGCGGTGAAGCAGTACGTGAAGCAGACGCGTTCCTACGGCCCGTTCCGCGGCATGGAGTTCAAGTGGTCCGACGGCGGTGCCGCGGACTTTCCTCGACTCTCGGTCAAGGTCCGCCCCGAGCTGGTGGCCTTCGGGGTCCCGGAGGAGATCGAGGTCGACGAGCAGGGCGTGGTCGGCGGCGGCGAGCACTTGACTCCGCAGCAGGTCCACGAGCTGGTGGAGGCCAAGCGAGCCGACGGTGCGGAGGTGACCTTCTTCGACGGCCGCAACGCTATGGAGGCCCAGATCGGCCGGTTCAAGGACGCCGTCGTCCCGGAGACCGAGACCACTCGGGACTTCATCGCGGAGCTGGACTCCGGGAAGTATGACCACCTGAAGGATCAGCCGGTGGTCACCTACTGCACCGGCGGCATCCGCTGCGAGGTCCTCTCCGCGCTGATGAGGCGGCGAGGCTTCGAGGAGGTCTATCAGATCGACGGCGGCATCGTCCGCTACGGGGAGACCTACGGTGATTCCGGCTACTGGGAGGGTGAGCTCTACGTCTTCGACGGGCGCATGAACACCCGGTTCAGCCAGGAGGCCGTCACCCTGGGCGAATGCACCGCCTGCGGAGGGCCCACCAGCACCTTCCACAACTGTCGGGACCGTGGATGCTCCACGCTCATGCTCTACTGCGAGGACTGCCGCCACATCCCTGAGACCACGCGCTGCGCGGACTGCGAGGCCCGACTGAGCGCGCACCCGCAGGACCCCAACTCCGGACACCTCGAGAGGCCCCGACGCCGATGACCCGCCTGTCCCGCGAGGCTGCGGCCGCGCTGCCCGCCCCCCGTTCCGAGAGCGACGCCGCGGTTGCCGCCGTCGCTGTGCTGCGTGCCGAGCTTCAGGCCGCCCGGTTCACCAACGCACGGGTCTCCGAGCTGCTGGGTCCCGAGGCCGTGGCCGCCCTGGACCGGGAGCAGATCGCCCCGGGCCAGCTGGTGGTGTCCCGGCTGCTCCAGCAGGAGCGACCGGACCCCTGCGCGGTGTTCACCGCCCTGTGGCTGCTGGACATGGAGGTCGATGCCGACGTCGTCTCCGCCGCGCTGCCGCGGCTGGGAGCAGAGGGCCTGGAGACGCTGGGCCTGGCCCACCGCGACGGCGGGACCTGCCGTCCGTCGGTGGATCTGCGCCCCTATCAGGTCCAGGGCCGCGAGGGAGAGTCGGACCTGTGGGTCACCTCCGACCTCTCCGCTCATCAGGTGGACGGTCCTCTGCCTGCGGAGCATGTGCTCGGTGTCGGTCAGGCCAGTCTGACCCTGGCGTCGATCACCCACCGTCGCCCGGTGCGCCGGGCGCTGGACATCGGCACCGGCTGCGGCATCCAGCTGTTCCATCTGCTGGACCATGCTGAGCATGTGGTGGCCACCGACCTCTCGGACCGTGCGCTGGCCTTCACCCGCTTCAACCTGCTGCTCAATGCGCCTGCGCTGCGCCTGGACCCGCGCCGGCTGGCCGATCGGGTCGAGCTGCGTCGCGGGAGCCTGCTGGACCCGGTGGCCGGCGAGACCTTCGATCTGGTGGTCTCCAATCCGCCGTTCGTCATCACCCCGCGCGTCACCGAGGCCCGCGTGGGGGAGCGGTACACGTACCGCGACGGCGGCCGCACCGGCGATGAGCTCATGGCCGAGCTGATCGGGGGTCTGCCGGCGGTGCTCGCACCCGGTGGGACCGCCCAGATGCTGGGCAACTGGGAGGTCCATGGGGCCTCGGACTGGCAGGAGCGTCCCCGCGGCTGGGCTCAGGAGGCCGGTCTCGACGCGTGGTTCGTCCAGCGCGACCTCCAGGACGGGCCCGGCTATGCGGAGACCTGGCTGCGCGACGCGGCCGAGGAGCGTGACCTGGACGACTACCGGCGCCGTTACGCCGAGTATGTCGAGGACTTCGCGACCCGTGGCGTCACCGCCGTCGGATTCGGCCTGATCTGGCTGCACCGGCCCCGCGCCGGCGCGGGGCGTCCTGGGTGCGGCTGGAGGAGATCACCCACCCCGTGGATCAGCCGCTCGGCCCGATCCTGGGGCGTGCCGCTGAGCGGGCGCTCGCGGCGGCCGCCGACCCCGCAGCGGTGCTGGATCAGCGGCTTGTCGTCGCCGGGGACGTCACCGAGGAGCGGCATCAGCGGTTCGGCGCCGCGGACCCGGAGGTCATCCTGGCGCGTCAGGGCGGCGGTCTGCGACGGGCGCGTCCCGTGTCCTCGGGGGCCGCGGGCGTGCTGGGCGCGGCGGATGGGGACTTCGAGGCCGGGCAGCTCATCACCGCGGTCGGGGCGTTGCTGGACGACGGGACGGTCGACGTCGAGCAGCTGACCTCCGCCCTGCGCGAGGAGGTCCTGGAGCTCTACGTGGACGGGTTCCTCACCGAGGCGTGAGGCGGCTGCGGGCGTCCTCGGATGACGCGCGATGATGTCTGCGTCACATCCGCTCGTCTAGACTTCCCACCATGTCACCTCGCGCCGCACTCGCAGACCACGATGACGCCGCGACAGGTCCGGCGGCCCCGAGGAGCGGGCACGACCATGAGGACCTGCCGCCGTCGGTCGTCATCGAGGACGTCCAGGCCATCCGTGCGCTCGCCCATGAGGCGCGGCTCACCGCCCTGGACGAGCTCTTCGGGACCCATCGGGTCTACACAGCCACGGAACTGGCGGCCCAGTGCGACATCTCGCCCTCGGCGATGAGCTACCACCTGCGGGCATTGGAGAAGTACGGATACATCCGGCGGGTGGAGCATGCCGGGGACGGACGCAACCGGTACTGGCAGGCCGCCGCCCGGCGGCTGCGGATCTCCGGGTTCGACTCCTCGGCGCACGCCAAGAACGCCTACGCCAACGCGCAGATCAAGTCGCTGCAGCGACGCATCGGGGACGAGATCCTGCGGCG
The DNA here is from genome assembly GCF_001758425.2 of Nesterenkonia sp. PF2B19. Classification (GTDB taxonomy): domain Bacteria; phylum Actinomycetota; class Actinomycetes; order Actinomycetales; family Micrococcaceae; genus Nesterenkonia; species Nesterenkonia aethiopica. Next base: position 80,389 of record NZ_MDSS02000009.1, read on the forward strand.
TGAGCAGCGCGGTCCCAGCTCGGTGGAGCTGCACCCCATCCTGTCTTCGGGCATCCTGTCGCTGGATGAGGATCGTGCTCAGGAGTTCAAGGATCGGCTCTACGCCCTGGTCGCCGAGTACGAGCAGGCCTGCTCGGAGCACCCTGAGGAGGACCCGGCCAGTCGACTGCACTACTTCGTCTCGGCCATCGAGGAGCCGGTCCGCCGGGCTGCTCCGGAGGGGCCGGAAGAGCCCGCGGATTCCGGGGACGGGGCCGATGAGACGGGGTCGGAGGCCGACGACGGCGCCGTCTGACGGCACTGATATATTGAGCACCGCCGCCACCCAACCCGACGTCGAGGAGTGCAGTGCCCCCCAAGGCCGCAGCAGGCAAGAAGCTGGTGATCGTCGAGTCGCCGGCCAAGAGCAGGTCGATCGCCAAGTATCTGGGCGACGACTTCATCGTGGACGCCTCGGCCGGGCATATCCGTGATCTGCCGCAGCCCTCGGACCTGCCGGCGGAGATGAAGAAGGGCCCGTTCGGGAAGTTCGCGGTCAACCCGGAGGACGGCTTCGAGCCGTACTACGTGATCTCCGAGTCCAAGAAGAAGAAGGTCTCGGAGCTCAAACGGGCGCTCAAGGAGGCCAGCGAACTCTACCTGGCCACTGACGCCGACCGCGAGGGTGAGGCCATCGCGTGGCACCTGCTCGAGGTGCTCAAGCCGAAGGTGCCGGTCTACCGGATGACCTTCACCGAGATCACCCGGGAGGGGATCACCCGCGCCCTGGACAACGTGCGCCAGATCGACGAGGACCTGGTCGACGCGCAGGAGACCCGGCGCATCCTGGACCGCCTCTATGGCTATGAGATCTCCCCGGTGCTGTGGCGCAAGATCGGCCGCGGCCTGTCCGCAGGCCGGGTGCAGTCCGTGGCGACCCGCCTGGTGGTCGAGCGGGAGCGGGAGCGCATGGCGTTCATCCCCGCCTCGTACTGGGACCTGGCGGGGACCTTCACCACCGACGCCGGCGAGTCCTTCGCCGCGAAGCTCCACGCCGTCGACGCGCCCGGGTGGCCACCGGGGCGGACTTCGACGACCGCGGGACGCTGAAGTCCACCCGGTCGAAGTCCGAGGTCACCGTCCTGGACCGGACGGCCGCCGAGTCGCTCGCCGAGGGGCTGACCCAGGCGCGCTTCGAGGTCGACTCCCTCGAGGAGAAGCCCTACAGCCGCCGGCCGTCCCCGGCCTTCACCACCTCCACGCTGCAGCAGGAGGCCTCCCGGCGTCTGCGGTTCTCCTCCCGCGTGACCATGCAGGTCGCCCAGCGTCTCTATGAGAACGGCTACATCACCTATATGCGCACCGACTCGGTGACGCTGTCGAATGAGGCGATCACCGCGGCGCGCCGTCAGGCCTCCGAGCTCTACGGCCCCGAGTCCGTGCCGGAGAAGCCTCGGCACTACGCCAAGAAGAACGACTCGGCCCAGGAGGCCCACGAGGCCATCCGTCCGGCGGGAGACCACTTCCGCACCCCGGGCCAGGTGGCCGGGGAGCTCTCCAAGGAGGAGTTCCGCCTCTACGAGCTGATCTGGAAGCGCACCATCGCCTCGCAGATGGCCGACGCCAAGGGCTTCACCGCCTCGGTGAGGCTGACCGGTCAGGCCTCCGACGGGAGGCGCGCCACGTTCGGCGCCTCCGGAACCGTCATCACCTTCCCTGGCTTCCTGGCCGCCTATGAGGAGGTCAAGGAGAAGACCGCCGCCGAGGGCGAGGAGCAGGGGGAGAAGGACGACGCCGCATCCTCGGACCGGCGGCTGCCCAAACTGGAGCAGGGACAGAACCTCACCGGCGAGGACGTCCGGGCCAAGGGGCACGAGACCACGCCGCCGGCCCGCTACACGGAGGCGAGCATCGTCGCCGAGCTGGAGAAGCGGGAGATCGGTCGCCCGTCCACCTATGCACCGACGATCTCCACGATCATGGATCGCGGCTACGTGACCAAACGCGGGGCGGCCCTGGTGCCCTCCTGGACCGCCTTCTCCGTGATCCGGCTGCTGGAGGAGCACTTCGGCCGCTACGTGGACTATGACTTCACCGCACGCATGGAGGACGACCTCGACCAGATCGCCCGCGGAGAGATCGAGCGGGAGGCGTGGCTGCAGGGCTTCTACTTCGGAGCCGACAGCGGCGCCGAAGGGCTGCGTCACGTCGTCGACAACCTCGGGGAGATCGACGCCCGGGCCATCAACTCCATGGAGATCGCGGAGGGCGTCACCCTGCGTGTGGGGCGGTACGGGCCCTACCTGGAGCGTCCGAACCCCGAGGGCGGGGAGGGCGCAGAGCCGCTGCGCGCCAACATCCCCGAGGACCTTGCTCCGGACGAGCTGACCGCCGAGCGTGCGGAGGAGCTCTTCGAGAAGGCCCAGCACTCCGGCCGGGTGCTCGGACATGACCCGGAGACCGGCCGGGAGATCGTCGCCAAGGACGGCCGCTACGGCCCCTATGTCACCGAGGTCATCGAGGAGATGACCGAGGACCAGGTGCAGGCGTATCTGGACGCCCAGCCCACCGAGTACTACAAGAACGGCAAGCCCAAGCCGAAGAAGAAGCCCAAGAAGGAGAAGCCCCGCACGGGCTCCCTGCTGAAGTCGATGTCGCTGGAGACGGTGACGCTCGAGGACGCGCTGAAGCTGCTCTCCCTGCCGCGGGTGGTCGGCGTCGACGCCGACGGCGAGGAGATCACCGCTCAGAACGGGCGCTTCGGTCCCTACCTGAAGAAGGGCACCGACTCCCGTTCGCTGGAGTCGGAGGAGCAGCTGTTCACGATCACGCTGCAGGAGGCCCAGGCGATCTACGCCCAGCCCAAGCAGCGGGGTCGGCGTCAGGCGGCCGCACCCCTGGCCGAGTTCGGGCAGGATCCCACCTCGGAGAAGCCCGTGGTGGTCAAGGACGGCCGTTTCGGTCCGTACGTCACCGATGGGGAGACGAACGTGACGGTGCCGAGGGGGACCTCGGTGGAGTCGCTCACGAAGGAACGGGCCTTCGAGCTGTTGGCCGAGAAGCGCGCCAAGCGCCGGCGAAGAAGGGCGCACGGAAGTCCGGCACCTCCACGAAGTCCGGTTCGTCGAAGTCCTCGAAGTCCTCCGGGGCGAAGTCCACGACGACGAAGAAGTCCTCCAGTGCCAAGCCCGCCACCGCAGGGTCGGGGAAGTAGGGGTCTCATGCGACTGGGCGTGCTCGACATCGGCTCCAACACCGTCCACCTGCTCCTGGTGGACGCGCACGTCGGAGCCAAGCCCGAAGCCTTCGCCTCGCATAAGCGGCCGCTGTCCCTGGTCCGTCATTTGGACCCCGAGGGCGCCATCACGCGGGCGGGGCAGGACGAGCTGATCGGGTTCATCGACGAGGCCGCCCGCTTCGCCGCCCGGCACCGGGCCGAGGATCTGCTGTCCTTCTGCACCTCGGCGATCCGCGAAGCCACCAACGGGGACGAGGTCCTGGCTCGCGTGGCCGCTGAGACCGATGTGGAGCTCATGGAGCTCACCGGGGCGCAGGAGTCGGCCATGACGTTCTTCGCCGCCCGTCGGTGGCGCGGATGGAGCGCGGGCCACATCCTGAACTTCGATATCGGCGGGGGCTCCTTCGAAATGGCCTACGGGCAGGACGAGCTGCCCAGCACGGCGATGTCGGTGCCGCTGGGCGCGGGTCGGCTGACCCGGGACTGGCTGACCGAGGATCCCCCCACCAAGGAGCAGATCAAGGCGCTGAAGACCTATGTGCGGGAGGAGATCGCGGCCGCCCGCCTGGAGTTCCCGATGCTGAACTCCCATACCGAGGTGCTGGCCACCTCCAAGACGTTTCGTTCTCTGGCCCGGATGACTGGCGCGGCACCGTCGGCCTCCGGCCCCTATGTGCGTCGTACGCTGGCGCATAAGGACCTCAAGCCGCTGGTCAAGCGGCTGGGCCAGATGAGCGCCACCGAGCGGGCGGAGCTGCCCGGCGTCTCCGTCGTGCGCGCGCGGCAGGTCTTCGCCGGTGCGCTGGTGGCGGAGGCGGCCATGAAGACCTTCGGCATCGACGAGCTGCAGATCTGCCCCTGGGCGCTGAGGGAGGGGCTGATCCTGCGTCGGCTGGACGCCCTGGTGCGGGAGCACGGCGTGGAGGTCGCCCACGCGCCCGGGGTGGGCCATGTGGACCTCGCCCGCGAGCTGAGGCGGCCGTCGCGGCGCGACGTCGCGGCGACTCGAGCGGCGGTCGAACATGCCCACCGCTGAGCCGCGCATCCCGGTGGCGCTGTCCACGTCCTCGGTCTACCCCCTCGGGGCGGCTGAGGGCTTCTCCATGGCGGCCGATCTCGGCTACGACGGCATGGAGGTCATGGTCACCCACCGGGCCGAGACGCAGCAGGCCGACGTGCTCAACGAGCTGTCCTGGCGCTTCGGGCTGCCGGTGATGGCCATCCACGCGCCCACGCTGCTGCTGACCCAGCAGGTGTGGGGCTCCGCCTGGGAGAAGCTGCGGCGCAGCGCCAAGCTGGCCGCCGCCGTCGGGTGCGCCACGGTGGTGGCGCACCCCCCGTTCCGCTGGCAGGCCGGCTACGCGGAGGGCTTCGCGGACGGCATCGCCAAGCTGGAGCAGGACACCGGGGTCCACTTCGCAGTGGAGAACATGTACCCGTGGAAGGCCGGAGGGCGCACCGCGGCCATGTACCTGCCGCACTGGGACCCGGTGGGTCAGGCTTACCCTTACGTGACCTGGGACTTCTCCCATGCGGCCACCGCGGAGGCCGACTCGCTGGACTCCTGCCGCAGGTTGGGCGGCCGGCTGCGGCATGTGCACCTGACGGACGGCTGGTCCAACGGCTTCAAGGACGACCACCTCATCCCCGGCCACGGCGAGCAGCCTGTCGCGGAGACTCTGGAGCTCATCGCCTCTCCCGACTTCGCCGACGGGCAGGGGTTCCGAGGCGTGGTGGCGGTGGAGGTAGCCACCCGTGCGGCCAAGCAGGTGGGTGAGAAGGAGCGTTGGCTGGCAGAATCACTGGAGTTCGCCCGCCGCCACCTGGCGCGCGGCGCGGCCTCGGCCGAGGGGGCCGGGGTCGATGACACGGCTGACGCAGCTGACACGGAGGAGGAGAGGTCCTGATGCGCATCGCGATGCTGGGGCTCGGGTCCATGAACGGCGCCATCCTGTCCGGTTTTCTCGCCTCGGGGGTCTCGGCCGACGACGTCGTCGCCACCTCGCGTTCGGCGGCCTCCGCCCGGGCGCGGGCCGCCGAGCATGGCGTGACCGTGCTGGCGGAGGAGGACGACGCCGAGGCCAACCGTCGCGCGGCCGCCGAGGCGACGTCGTCTTCCTGGGCGTGAAGCCGCATGGGATCGTCGCCCTGTGCACGGAGATCCGGGACGCGCTGAGGCCCGAGGCGGTGGTGGTCTCGGTGGCAGCCGCGGTGGACCTGCAGATGATGCAGGACGCCCTGCGTGCGGGCCAGCCGGTGATCCGCTCCATGCCCAACACGCCGCTGTCCGTGGGTCTCGGCGTGGTCGGTCTGGTTCCCGGTGTCCACGTCACCGCGGAGCAGACTGACCGGGTGAAGGGCCTGCTGGAGGCCTGCGGGGCGGTCCATGTCATCGACGAGGCCCAGATCGATGCCCTGACCGGCATCTCCGGCTCCGGGCCGGCCTACGCCTTCCACCTGGCGGAGCACATGGCCGCCGCCGGCGTGGAGCTGGGGCTGGATCCTGCGTTGGCCGCCGACCTCGCCGCTCGGACCGTGCAGGGCGCGGGGACGATGCTGGTGGAGAACCATGTCTCGGGCGCCGCCGATGCGGCCGCCCTGCGGCGAGCGGTGTGCTCGCCCAACGGGACCACCGAGAGGGCCATCGGCCAGTTGGACTCCCATGGCGTCCCGGAGGCCGTGGTCGCCGCCGTGAAGGCCAGCGCGGACCGGGCCGCGGAGATGACCGCACAGCTGCGAGAACAGGTCTAGGCTCTCTTCCATGGTGAGGGATCGACAGCCGCAGGCCCGCGGGGGCCTGTGGTCAGATTTCGTGGGGTGGATGAAGAGTGTGGCCGGGGCGTCCCCGGCCCGTGCGGCTCTGCTCATCTTCGCCTTCGCGATCGCCTTCTTCACGTCGCTGCTGATGATGCCGTGGGCCACGGCCAGCGGCCGTGCGGCCTCCCTGCCGGAGGCCCTGTTCGTGGCCACCTCGGCCGTGTCGGTGACGGGGCTGACCCCGGTGAACACCGCGGAGCACTGGTCGTTGGCGGGGGAGATCACCATCATCGTGGCCATCCAGCTGGGCGGCCTCGGCATCCTCACGGTGGCCTCTGTGCTGGCCGCCAGCGTCTCCCGCAGCCTGGGCGTGCGCACCAAGCAGCTCGCTCAGGAGGGTTGGAAGACAGATCAGCTGGGGGAGGTCGCCAGTCTGATCCGCATCGTCATCATCATCTCGCTGGCCATCGAAGCCGCGTTGGCGGCCGTGCTGGTGCCGCGGCTGATCGCGATCGAGGGCGACGTCGTCACCGGCTTCTGGCATGGGATCTTCTATGCGATCTCGGCGTTCAACAATGCCGGGTTCGTGATCCATGCCGACGGGCTGGAGGCCGTAGGTCATGACCCGATCGTGCTCTGGGCCATCATGATCGGTGTGGTGCTGGGAAGTCTGGGCTTCCCGGTGCTCTACGTGCTGTGGCGGTTCCGCTGGCATTACCGCAGCTGGAACATCCACGCCAAGCTCACCGTGGAGGTCACGACGCTGCTGATGGTCGTCGGAGCGGCGATCTACGCGTTCCTCGAGTGGAACAACAATGCCACCATCGGGGAGATGCCGATGTGGGAGAAGCTGCAGAGCTCGCTGTTCGCGTCGGTGAACATGCGCTCGGGAGGTTTCTCCGTGGTGGAGTCCAACCATGAGAACTCCACCACCATGCTGATCTCGGACGCCTGATGTTCGCCGGGGGCGGTTCGGTGTCCACGGCGGGCGGCATCAAGGTCACCACGATCGCGGTGATCTGGCTGGCGTTCCTGGCCGAGGCACGCGGTGACAAGGAGTCGGTCGCCCATCAGCGGACCATCCCGGCCTCGGCGGTCCGTGTGGCGGTCTCCGTGGTGGCCATGGGGGCCACACTGGTGCTGATCTCCACGCTGGCGCTGATGCACATCACCGGCCTGGACATGGAGCGGCCGCTGTACGAGTCGATCTCGGCCTTCGCGACGGTGGGGCTGACCTCGGGGCTCACCGAGGAGCTGCCGCCGTCGGGGCTGTATGTCCTGGCCGCCTTGATGTTCGCCGGCCGGGTGGGCATCATTACCTTCGCGGCCGCGCTGGCCGTGCGTCAGCGCACCACGCGCTACCGCTATCCGGAGGGGAGGCCGATCCTTGGGTGATCGCCGTCAACAACGCAACCGTCCCGTGCTGGTCGTGGGGCTGGGACGGTTCGGCATCGCGCTGGCCGAGCAGCTCATGGCCCAGGGCAAGGAGGTGCTCGCCGTCGAGCGGCACAGGGGTCTGGTCCAGAAGTACTCGGACACGCTCACCCATGTGCTCGAGGCCGACGCCACCGACATCGAGGCGCTGCGCCAGATCGGCGCCGACGAGTTCGACTCGGCGGTCGTCGGCGTGGGCACCTCCATCGAGTCGTCGGTGCTGATCGCGGTGAACCTGGTGGACCTGGGGGTCCGGCACGTCTGGGCGAAGGCCATCAACCCCACCCACGGGAAGATCCTCAAACGCATCGGGTGCCATCACGTGATCTATCCGGAGCACGACGCCGGCGTGCGCGCCGCGCACCTGGTCTCCGGGCAGATGATGGACTTCATCAAGTTCGACGACGACTTCGCCATCGTCAAGATGCGGCCGCCGAAGGACCTGCAGGGCAAGACGATCGACCAGTGCCAGCCGCGGCGTCGACACGGGGTCAATGTGGTCGGCGTGAAGTCCCCCGGCAAGGAGTTCGTCTACGCCCAGCCGGACACCCTGGTGTCGCCGGGGGACACGATCATCGTCTCCGGAGACGTGACGAAGCTCGAGCACTTCGCCGAGAGCGCCTGATCGCCTATCCGGGTCGTCCTGTCGTAGGCTCGGGCGTGTGACACAGCCCTCGTTCCACGCCGCCGTGCCCACCACCGTGATCTGGGATCCGGCGCTGCTGGAGTACCGCTTCAACGCCACCCACCCGATGGATCCGGTGCGCCTGGACCTGACCCACAGGCTCTGCCGCGAGTTCGGGATCCTCGACGACCCTCTGGTGCGTCTCGTCGCGCCCGGCATCGCCGACGACGCCACCCTGCTGGCGGTCCACGACGCCGACTATGTGGAGGCCGTCAAAGCCGCTTCGGCGGACGGTCTCCCCGCCCCGCAGCACGGGTTGGGCACCGAGGACACCCCGGTGTTCCCCCAGCTGCATGCCGGGGCGGCGCGGATCGCTGAAGGCGGCCGGTTGTGCGCGGAGGCCGTGCTGACCGGGGAGGCCGTCCATGCGGTGAACTTCGCCGGGGGCCTGCACCATGCCGGCCGGGCGCGGGCGGGCGGCTTCTGCGTGTACAACGACGCGGCCGTGGCCGTCCAGCGGCTGCTGGACGGCGGGCTGTCCCGGGTGGTCTACCTCGACGTGGACGCCCACCACGGCGACGGCACCCAGGACATCTTCTATGACGACCCCCGGGTCATGACGGTCTCCCTGCACCAGACCGGGGTCTCGCTGTATCCGGGCACCGGGTTCCCCGATGAGACTGGCGGTACTGCGCCGGACGGCACGAGCGCCGCCGGCACCGTGGTCAACGTGGCGCTTCCGCCTCACACCGGCGACGCCGGCTGGCTGCGGGCCTTCCATGCGGTGGTGCCGCCGCTGGTGCAGGCCTTCGCCCCGGAGGCGGTGGTGTCCCAGCATGGCTGCGACACTCATGAGGAGGACCCGCTGACGGACTGTCGGCTCAGCATCGACGGGCAGCGTCAGCTGGCCTTGGACGTCGCGCATCTGGCGGAGGAGCACTGTCAGAACCGCTGGATCGCCACCGGCGGGGGAGGGTATGAGGTCCACCGGGTGGTGCCTCGCAGCTGGACGCATCTGGTGGCGATCGCCGCCGGCGATCCGCTGCCGCTGCGCACCGCGGTGCCCGAGCCCTGGCGGGACTACGTGCGGCGCACTTGCGGTGTGGAGACCCCGGAGCGGATGCACGACGACGCCGAACTGTGGTGGCGCAGCTGGGAGCTCGGCTATGACCCCGCGGACGCGGTGGACCGGGCGGTCATGCAGACGCGCAAAGAGCTGTTCCCGCACTACGGGCTCGACCCCTGGTTCGACTGACCAGGCGCTGAGGGCCGATTCCAGGCATGGGCCCAGTAACCGCTACACTGTTCCGAGACCTTTCGACTATTCACCGACAGACAAGGATCTGCTCCCTATGGGCTCAGTGATCAAGAAGCGCCGCAAGCGTATGGCGAAGAAGAAGCACCGCAAGCGTCTGCGCAAGACTCGCCACCAGCGGCGCAACAAGAAGTAAGCTCAGCTGAGCTGACACAGACCCCGGAAGCGTCCGCGCTCCCGGGGTCTGGTCGTCTCCGGGGAGGTCCGGGGCGGCTGAGTCTCATCGACGACCAGGAGGCTGACTGATATGGATCCGTCCCAGGAGCAGAGTGCGGTGAGCCCGGGCGGCGCGGGGGACCGCGGCGTCCTCGTGGAGGTGCTGACCAAGCCGGGCTGCCATCTCTGCGAGGAGGCGCTGGCGGTCACCGCCGAGGCCTGTGCGGAGTTCGCGTTGGAGCCGGTGGAAGTGGACCTGAGCGCCGATCCGGAGGCTCTGGCCCGCCATGCTGAGGAGATCCCGGTGCTGCGGATCGACGGTCGGGTGCGCGATTTCTGGCGCTTCGATCCGATCCGGCTGCGGCGGATGCTGCGGGAGGCGACCGCTCGCTGAGCGGCGGCCCTGGCCTGCGGGTCGTGGGTGCCCCCGCAGATACGAGGAGGGCCCAGCCGATCTCTCGGCTGGGCCCTCCTCGCAGGAGCCGACCGCACGGGTCGGCCGGAGCGGATGCTCAGTGGCCGTCGTCGTCCGGGTCGTGGTGTGCGGCCCCGGAGCCCCAGGTGTCCGGTCCGTGCTCGAGGTGCTCCACCACGGCCTCGTCGTAGCCGTCCGGGAGCAGGGCCCGGTACTCGGGCAGCACGCCGTCGAGCACGGTGGCGCCGATGTCCTCCGTGTCGCCGTCGACCGTGAGGGTGACGTCGTGGATGCTGCCGGGGGCTCCGCTGAAGCCCTCGACGATGAACTCCTCATCGTTCTCCAGGGAGACGGCCTGGCCGGCCGGCACGGTGAAGGAGTGGGACTGGCCGTCGGCGCTGATCTCGACTTCGACGTCCTCGACTCCGCCGTTGTTGACGGTGCCGATGGCACGGGCGGGTCCGCCCTCCTCGGCGCCGACGAAGGCGATGTGCCGGAACTTCACGTCGTCGATGTCGACGCGCACGCCGTCCGACCCGGAGTACTGGTGCGTGGTCGCCTGGTAGTTGATGGCGCTGCAGCCGGTCACGCCGATGACGGCGACGGCGGCCAGGGATGCCGCGGCCGCGCGGCGGACCTGGGAGGGGGCGAGCTTCACGTCGAGAGTCTCCTCACGATGTCGGTGCGACGATGATCGCCTCCAGACTACGTCATCTGTGTCCGTGCCAGGAGGCGTCACGCCGCAGATGTGGCCGCGCGGAGAAAGGTACGGACTCCGCCGGGGAAGGCGGTGACCAGGCCCGAGGTCGACGTCGACCCCAGGTCCGCGCGGAAGGCGGGTGTCAGCCGTGATTCTACAGGTTGTCGAAGAACTGCGGCCGCACACCTTATGCCGTGTGACGGCAAGGGTGGGATCCGACACGCTGTCGCGCATGTGATCCGTGATAAACTTGTCCGCGGGAAAGGGGAACAATTACATGATTTTTGAGGTCGGCGAGACAGTCGTATACCCGCATCACGGAGCGGCCACCATCGAAGAGGTCAAGATGCGTACCATCAGGGGCGAGGAGAAGATGTACCTCAAGCTCCGCGTCTCCCAGGGCGACCTGACGATCGAGGTTCCGGCGGAGAACGTCGACCTGGTCGGCGTGCGTGATGTGGTCGGCAAGGAAGGCCTGGAGCATGTCTTCGATGTGCTGCGTGCCGAGTACACCGAGGAGCCGACGAACTGGTCGCGTCGGTACAAGGCGAACTTGGAGAAGCTGGCCTCCGGCGATGTGAACAAGGTCGCCGAGGTGGTCAGGGACCTCTGGCGCCGGGAGAACGACCGAGGCCTCTCCGCGGGGGAGAAGCGGATGCTGGCCAAGGCGCGGCAGATCCTGGTCTCCGAGCTGGCTCTGGCCAAGAAGCTCGAGGAGGACGAGGCGGAGAAGCTGCTGGACGAGGTGCTGGACGAGGCGCCCAAGCCGCAGGACGCCGACGCCGCGTCGGCGAAGAAGTGACCTGAGGCCCGACCACGGAGCGAGGCACACAACAGGTGAATCATCAGGTGGGCCCCCAGGTCGCACCGGCTGAGACGAAGCGCCCGGATGCTGAACAGCACCGGGCGCTCGTCATTGTCGCGGCCGGAAGCGGACAGCGTCTGGGGCACGGCATTCCCAAGGCTCTCGTGGAGCTCGGCGGCCGTCCGCTGCTGGCGCATGCGCTGGACTCTCTCGGCCCGCTCCGGGCGCCCGGCCTCGGCATCGACCTCGTGGTCCTCGTGCTGCCGGGGCTGCCGCCGGCCCGGGAGCGGCTCGCGGCGCTCGGCGCCGAGC